>NZ_JBHVQT010000042.1:0-1194 GCF_042886315.1 Streptomyces sp. NPDC058001 | reverse complement strand
AACACAGTGGACGCGAGCAACTGAGGACAAGCCCTCGGCCTATTAGTACCAGTCACCTCCACCCATTACTGGGCTTCCAGATCTGGCCTATCAACCCAGTCGTCTACTGGGAGCCTTAACCCCTCAAGGGGGTGGGAGTCCTCATCTCGAAGCAGGCTTCCCGCTTAGATGCTTTCAGCGGTTATCCCTCCCGAACGTAGCCAACCAGCCATGCCCTTGGCAGGACAACTGGCACACCAGAGGTTCGTCCGTCCCGGTCCTCTCGTACTAGGGACAGCCCTTCTCAAGACTCCTACGCGCACAGCGGATAGGGACCGAACTGTCTCACGACGTTCTAAACCCAGCTCGCGTACCGCTTTAATGGGCGAACAGCCCAACCCTTGGGACCGACTCCAGCCCCAGGATGCGACGAGCCGACATCGAGGTGCCAAACCATCCCGTCGATATGGACTCTTGGGGAAGATCAGCCTGTTATCCCCGGGGTACCTTTTATCCGTTGAGCGACGGCGCTTCCACAAGCCACCGCCGGATCACTAGTCCCGACTTTCGTCCCTGCTCGACCCGTCGGTCTCACAGTCAAGCTCCCTTGTGCACTTACACTCAACACCTGATTACCAACCAGGCTGAGGGAACCTTTGGGCGCCTCCGTTACTCTTTAGGAGGCAACCGCCCCAGTTAAACTACCCATCAGACACTGTCCCTGATCCGGATCACGGACCCAGGTTAGACATCCAGCACGACCAGAGTGGTATTTCAACGACGACTCACCATGCACTGGCGTGCACGTTTCAAAGTCTCCCACCTATCCTACACAAGCCGAACCGAACACCAATATCAAACTGTAGTAAAGGTCCCGGGGTCTTTCCGTCCTGCTGCGCGAAACGAGCATCTTTACTCGTAGTGCAATTTCACCGGGCCTATGGTTGAGACAGTCGAGAAGTCGTTACGCCATTCGTGCAGGTCGGAACTTACCCGACAAGGAATTTCGCTACCTTAGGATGGTTATAGTTACCACCGCCGTTTACTGGCGCTTAAGTTCTCAGCTTCGCCACACCGAAATGTGACTAACCGGTCCCCTTAACGTTCCAGCACCGGGCAGGCGTCAGTCCGTATACATCGCCTTACGGCTTCGCACGGACCTGTGTTTTTAGTAAACAGTCGCTTCTCGCTGGTCTCTGCGGCCACCCCCAGCTC
>NZ_JBHVQT010000041.1:0-1310 GCF_042886315.1 Streptomyces sp. NPDC058001 | reverse complement strand
GGCGGATTCCAGGGGTCGTCGCAACACGTGATCACTGACGTGTGGTGGCGAGCAGTTTATGCAGGCGCTCGGCTGGGGTTTCCCAGCCGAGCGTTTTGCGTGGGCGGCTGTTGAGTTCGGCGGCGACGGTGTCGAGGTGTTCGCGGGTGTGGACGGCGAGGTCGGTGCCTTTGGGGAAGTACTGCCTCAGCAGGCCGTTGGTGTTCTCGTTCGAGCCGCGCTGCCAGGGACTGGCGGGGTCGCAGAAGTAGACCGGGATGTTGGTGGCGAGGGTGAAGGCGTGGTGGGCTGCCATTTCCGAGCCTTGGTCCCAGGTCAGCGAGCGCGTCAGGTGCGTCGGCAAGGTCTTCACCGTTTGCACCAGCGCGTCGCGCATGTGCTCTGCGCTGCGGCCGTCGGGCAGGTGGACGAGCATCACGTAGCGGGTGGCGCGTTCGACGAGAGTACCGATCGCTGACCCGCTGTCCTTCCCGATGATGAGGTCGCCTTCCCAGTGGCCGGGCACCGCCCGGTCCTCCGCCTCGGCCGGCCGTTCGCTGATCATGACCATCGGGTGGGCGAAGCGCGGCTGCCGACTGGCCGTCTGTCGCTGGGGCCTGCGGCGTGCTCGTCCCGAGCGCAGGGCCCGGGCCACTTCACGGCGCAGTTCGCCGCGGCCCTGGACGTAGAGGGCCTGGTAGAGCGTCTCGTGAACCACGTGCATCTCCGGCCGGTCGGGGAACTGCGCATGCAGAGCGTTGCAGATCTGCTCCGGGCTCCACCGCAGGGTCAGGTGATGCTGGATGAAGTCCCGCAGCTCGCCGTTCTGCGCGATCTTGCCCGCCTTGGGACGGCGCCGGCGGGCGTCGGCACGGGCCTGGGCCGCGTGGGGACGGTAGTGCCGCTGACCACGGGGATCGGTGGTGCTGTTGCGGTGGATCTCCCGGCTGACGGTGGACGGACTGCGTCCCAGCTCGGCGGCAATGGCACGGATCGTGGCCTTCTCCCGCAGCCGGTCGGCGATGTGAAGGCGCTCGGCATCGCGCAAATACCGGCCCGACGACATGGCGACGGGCGCCTGCCCTTGCTGGGCAGGCGCCCGAAACCTGTCCGGATCGCTCCGGCCGTTACGCCACTCGCGGCCGGTCCGTTCGTTGACGCCCACCAGCCCGGACGCCTCTTTGTTGCTGTAGCCCTGTCGCACGAGCCGGAAGTATTCCTCCCGCTCCCGTCGCAACTTCATCGGCCCGTGAGCCTTACGGACCTTCCGGATCTCGAAGTCCATCGCATCCCCTGAGCTGGGGTGTTGCGACGACTACTAGAACCCAAGG
>NZ_JBHVQT010000040.1:0-1393 GCF_042886315.1 Streptomyces sp. NPDC058001 | reverse complement strand
GCGTCAGTCCGTATACATCGCCTTACGGCTTCGCACGGACCTGTGTTTTTAGTAAACAGTCGCTTCTCGCTGGTCTCTGCGGCCACCCCCAGCTCACCGTGTAAAACGGATCACCGGTGATGGCCCCCCTTCTCCCGAAGTTACGGGGGCATTTTGCCGAGTTCCTTAACCATAGTTCACCCGAACGCCTCGGTATTCTCTACCTGACCACCTGAGTCGGTTTAGGGTACGGGCCGCCATAAAACTCGCTAGAGGCTTTTCTCGACAGCATAGGATCATCCACTTCACCACAATCGGCTCGGCATCAGGTCTCAGACTATTGCCAGGCGGATTTACCTACCTGACGTCCTACACCCTTACCCCGGGACAACCACCGCCCGGGATGGACTACCTTCCTGCGTCACCCCATCACTCACCTACTACAGGTCCGGACCGTCGGCTCCACCACTCCCCTTTGCCCGAAGGCTCCAGGGCGGCTTCACGGACTTAGCATCGCCTGGTTCAATGTTTGACGCTCTACAGCGGGTACCGGAATATCAACCGGTTATCCATCGACTACGCCTGTCGGCCTCGCCTTAGGTCCCGACTTACCCTGGGCAGATCAGCTTGACCCAGGAACCCTTAGTCAATCGGCGCACACGTTTCCCACGTGTGTATCGCTACTCATGCCTGCATTCTCACTCGTGAACCGTCCACCACTCGCTTACGCGGCGGCTTCACCCGGCACACGACGCTCCCCTACCCATCACAGCGGGCGTTGGCCCTCATGCTGCAATGACACGACTTCGGCGGTACGCTTGAGCCCCGCTACATTGTCGGCGCGGAATCACTAGACCAGTGAGCTATTACGCACTCTTTCAAGGATGGCTGCTTCTAAGCCAACCTCCTGGTTGTCTGTGCGACTCCACATCCTTTCCCACTTAGCGTACGCTTAGGGGCCTTAGTCGATGCTCTGGGCTGTTTCCCTCTCGACCATGGAGCTTATCCCCCACAGTCTCACTGCCGCGCTCTCACTTACCGGCATTCGGAGTTTGGCTAAGGTCAGTAACCCGGTAGGGCCCATCGCCTATCCAGTGCTCTACCTCCGGCAAGAAACACACGACGCTGCACCTAAATGCATTTCGGGGAGAACCAGCTATCACGGAGTTTGATTGGCCTTTCACCCCTAACCACAGGTCATCCCCCAGGTTTTCAACCCTGGTGGGTTCGGTCCTCCACGACCTCTTACAGCCGCTTCAACCTGCCCATGGCTAGATCACTCCGCTTCGGGTCTTGAGCGCGCTACTAAACCGCCCTATTAGGACTCGCTTTCGCTACGGCTTCCCCACACGGGTTAACCTCGCAACACACCGCAAACTCGCAGGCTCATTCTTCAAAAGGCACGCAGTCACGA
>NZ_JBHVQT010000038.1:0-1483 GCF_042886315.1 Streptomyces sp. NPDC058001 | reverse complement strand
CTTGGGTTCTAATGGTCCTCGCAACACCCGCGATCTGTGGGAGTTGCGAGGACCGTGGCCGTTGGACACGATGATCTTTCGGGGTTGAGGGAGCGTTTCCTCGCGCGGCTGGATGCCGTGGGGAACGTGACCGTGGTGGCGGGTGAGCTGGGGGTGAACCGGAACACTGCCTTCGGCTGGGCTCGGAAGGCCGGACGGAGTTCGGTGCGCCTGCCGCGGCGGCACCCCGGGCGCGACGAGTACGAGCGGCTTCGGGCCGCCGGTGTCGCACGCCGGGTGGCGGCCCAGCAGGTCGGTGTGAACGAGCGCACGGCCAAGGACTGGGACTGGGGCGTCAAGAAGAGCGGCACCACGCGCACTTACGCCGACGGGCGCCGTGTCGACTACACCACCGGGACCGTCACGATGGGCGGCGTGACCACAGCACCGGTGGGCCTGAAAGCCCTGGAAAAGCAACTGCATCCGCGGTTTCTGACACTGGCCGAGCGTGAACAGATCCGTGATCTCCATGCGCTGGGCCGGTCGCTGCGGGCGATTGGACGTGCCCTGGGACGGCCGGCAAGCACGGTCAAGCGGGAGATCGACGCGAATTCCGGCACCGGGGGCTACCAGCCCTACGCGGCCCACCGGGCGGCGGCAGCGCGCAGACCCCGGCCCAAGGACCGCAAACTGCTGCGCGAGGGACGGCTGCGCCGCTTCGTCCAGGACGGACTGCGCAGGCGGTGGTCACCGGAGCAGATCTGCCACGCTTTGCGCAAGGAGTGTCCCGGCGACGAGAGCATGCGGGTGAGCGTGGAGACGGTCTACCAGGCGCTGTATTTCCAGGCCCGCGGCGGCCTGAAGCGGGAAGTGCAGGCAGCCGTCCGCTCCGGCCGGACCCGCCGCAAACCACGCCGGGACCCCCACCGGCGCACCCCACGGTTCATCGACCCAATGGTGATGATCAGCGACCGCCCCGCCGCCGCCGAGGACCGGGCCGTGCCCGGTCACTGGGAAGGCGACCTGATCATCGGCGCAGGCGGGCGTTCCGCGATCGCCACCCTGGTCGAGCGCAGCACCCGCTACACCCTGCTGGTTCACCTGCCCGGCGGAGCCCACGACGCCGAGACCGTCCGCGACGGCCTCGTCCGCACCATCCAGACCCTGCCCGCCCACCTGCGCGGCTCCCTCACCTGGGACCAGGGCAGCGAGATGGCACGTCACCAGCAGTTCAGCATGGCCACCGGCATGCCCGTCTACTTCTGCGACCCGGCCTCGCCCTGGCAACGCGGCTCGAACGAGAACACGAACGGGCTGCTGCGGCAGTACTTCCCGAAAGGCACCGACCTGAGCCTGCACAGTCCCGAAGACCTCGAACACGTCGCCCAGGAACTCAACGGCCGCCCACGCAAGACGCTCGACTGGGATAACCCAGCCGAGCGCCTACGTGATCTACTGACCGCCTGAATCTGGATCGGTGTTGCGACGATCACTAGAACCCAAG
>NZ_JBHVQT010000037.1:0-1674 GCF_042886315.1 Streptomyces sp. NPDC058001 | reverse complement strand
CCTCGATCATTCATGAGTCCTCGTCAGCTTGCTGACGGGGACTCTGCGTCTGTGTGGTGGGGACTTTTCGGGGCTGGGGCAGGCTGAGGGCCCGGCTGTCGCGCCGGGTCGGCGCCGGGTTCCACTTCGCCGGTGTGGTGGGGCGGGTTGTTGGGACGGTCGAAGTGGCTGGTCAGTCGGGGTGTGGCAGGCTCTGCAGCCGGTCGATTGCCCGGGTGATGACATCGGTCCAGGGCCATCGGGCGGGCAGACGCAGCCAGCGGCGGCGGCCGGTGGTGATGAGTTGGGCGGCGGCGGAGAACAGTCTCAGGCGGAGCTTCTTGGGTTCCCAGCGGCGGGTGGTGCCGGTCAGGGCGAGCATCGGCATCCAGGCGAGGAGGTCGAGTGCGAGGGAGGCGATCTCCAGCCAGATGCGGTTCTGGGCGGTGTCGTGCAGGGGCAGGTTGCGCAGGCCGGTGTCGCGGGCATTGCGGATGCGGTCCTCGCAGCGGGCCCGCCTGCGGTGACGCAGTTCGAGGGCGGCGAGCTGGTCGCCCTTGGTGTTGGTGGCGAAACAGGTCAGCCGCAGTCCGTCGAGGTCGGTGAAGCGCAACTGGGCGCCGGGGTGCGGCCTTTCCTTGCGGACGACCAGCCTCATGCCTTTCGGCCAGGTGCTCAGGTCGGGCATGTCGGTGATCTCCGCGACCCAGGCGCCGGGCCGCTCGGTGCCGCCCGCGTCGTAGGCCGGTGTCCACGCTTTCTTCGGGATCTTCAGCACGGCCTGGTGAATGGCGTCGGTGATGGTCATTCCGACGGAATACGACAGCCACCGGCCGCGGCGGGAGAGCCAGTTGAGGAAGGCGTGGGTGCCGCCGGCCGAGTCGGTGCGGATCAGCGTCTGCCGTCCCCGCCGCAGGTGTCCGGGCAGCTGAGCCAGAGCGAGTTGGGTGATTTCGATGTGGTCGGCGGCGGTGTTGGAGCCCGCGTTGCCGGGCCGCAGCAGCGCGGCCACCGGCTCCCCGGACCCGGTCTGGCCGTGGTCGACGAACGCGACGAGCGGGTGATGGCCGTAGGTCTTCTTCCAGGTCGCGGTGGCGTCCTGCTTCTCGGAGTGCGCGAGGACCAGCACTCCGTCGATGTCCACGATCACGCCGCCGTCGGCGGCCGGACTGTTCGCCCCGGCCAGTTCCCAGACCCGCGTGCGTACTTCGGCTCGTGCCGACCGGATCGCGGTGAGAGCCTTCGGACCTGCTGCGGCGAGGACATCGACGAAACGGGAGACCGTCGGATCGGAGGCCACCGGGCCGAACACGTCCGGCTCGGCCCGCAGCATGCCCACGTCGGCCAGGCAGTCGCCGCCGAGGGCGACGGCCAGGGCCACGTCCAGCAGGATCTTGCCCGGACCGTGCACCGTCCGCGGCTTGCGCCACGGCGCCAGAGCCGCCGATATCGCGGTGTCCAGGCCCGACTTGCGCACCGTCTCGACCAGCAGCACCGCCCCGGCCTGGGAGACCGCCCCACGGCCGCCGCCCTCGACACGAACACGCGGATACGACCCGCTACTCTTCTTCACCTGGAGAGTGCTTCTTTCCTCGCAGCTGACAGGACCCTCGATAAGTCCCATCGTTGCAGGTCAGCAGCACTCTCCGCTTATTTGATCAAGACCCGGACAGGCCCACTCACGAAAGCGCGAGG
>NZ_JBHVQT010000036.1:0-2540 GCF_042886315.1 Streptomyces sp. NPDC058001 | reverse complement strand
TTATAAATAGGGGCATAGTTTAACGGTAGAACAGAGGTCTCCAAAACCTCCGGTGTGGGTTCGATTCCTACTGCCCCTGCCACTATATTATTTATTCATCTTCAGATTATGGCGGTTGTGGCGAAGTGGTTAACGCACCAGATTGTGGCTCTGGCACTCGTGGGTTCGATTCCCATCAATCGCCCCATACATATTTTTGCGGGTGTAGTTTAGTGGTAAAACCTCAGCCTTCCAAGCTGATGTCGTGAGTTCGATTCTCATCACCCGCTCCATTATAATGATCTTTGAAAACTAAACAAGACAAAACGTACCTGTTAATTCAAAGTTTTAAATAAATCGCACAGCGATGTGCGTAGTCAGTCAAACTACTTTATCGGAGAGTTTGATCCTGGCTCAGGACGAACGCTGGCGGCGTGCCTAATACATGCAAGTCGAGCGGACAGATGGGAGCTTGCTCCCTGATGTTAGCGGCGGACGGGTGAGTAACACGTGGGTAACCTGCCTGTAAGACTGGGATAACTCCGGGAAACCGGGGCTAATACCGGATGGTTGTTTGAACCGCATGGTTCAGACATAAAAGGTGGCTTCGGCTACCACTTACAGATGGACCCGCGGCGCATTAGCTAGTTGGTGAGGTAACGGCTCACCAAGGCAACGATGCGTAGCCGACCTGAGAGGGTGATCGGCCACACTGGGACTGAGACACGGCCCAGACTCCTACGGGAGGCAGCAGTAGGGAATCTTCCGCAATGGACGAAAGTCTGACGGAGCAACGCCGCGTGAGTGATGAAGGTTTTCGGATCGTAAAGCTCTGTTGTTAGGGAAGAACAAGTGCCGTTCAAATAGGGCGGCACCTTGACGGTACCTAACCAGAAAGCCACGGCTAACTACGTGCCAGCAGCCGCGGTAATACGTAGGTGGCAAGCGTTGTCCGGAATTATTGGGCGTAAAGCGCGCGCAGGCGGTTTCTTAAGTCTGATGTGAAAGCCCCCGGCTCAACCGGGGAGGGTCATTGGAAACTGGGGAACTTGAGTGCAGAAGAGGAGAGTGGAATTCCACGTGTAGCGGTGAAATGCGTAGAGATGTGGAGGAACACCAGTGGCGAAGGCGACTCTCTGGTCTGTAACTGACGCTGAGGAGCGAAAGCGTGGGGAGCGAACAGGATTAGATACCCTGGTAGTCCACGCCGTAAACGATGAGTGCTAAGTGTTAGGGGGTTTCCGCCCCTTAGTGCTGCAGCTAACGCATTAAGCACTCCGCCTGGGGAGTACGGTCGCAAGACTGAAACTCAAAGGAATTGACGGGGGCCCGCACAAGCGGTGGAGCATGTGGTTTAATTCGAAGCAACGCGAAGAACCTTACCAGGTCTTGACATCCTCTGACAACCCTAGAGATAGGGCTTCCCCTTCGGGGGCAGAGTGACAGGTGGTGCATGGTTGTCGTCAGCTCGTGTCGTGAGATGTTGGGTTAAGTCCCGCAACGAGCGCAACCCTTGATCTTAGTTGCCAGCATTCAGTTGGGCACTCTAAGGTGACTGCCGGTGACAAACCGGAGGAAGGTGGGGATGACGTCAAATCATCATGCCCCTTATGACCTGGGCTACACACGTGCTACAATGGGCAGAACAAAGGGCAGCGAAACCGCGAGGTTAAGCCAATCCCACAAATCTGTTCTCAGTTCGGATCGCAGTCTGCAACTCGACTGCGTGAAGCTGGAATCGCTAGTAATCGCGGATCAGCATGCCGCGGTGAATACGTTCCCGGGCCTTGTACACACCGCCCGTCACACCACGAGAGTTTGTAACACCCGAAGTCGGTGAGGTAACCTTTATGGAGCCAGCCGCCGAAGGTGGGATAGATGATTGGGGTGAAGTCGTAACAAGGTAGCCGTATCGGAAGGTGCGGCTGGATCACCTCCTTTCTAAGGATTTTAACGGAATATAAGACCTTGGGTCTTATAAACAGAACGTTCCCTGTCTTGTTTAGTTTTGAAGGAACTTTGATTCTTTCATATGGTAGATGGGCCTGTAGCTCAGCTGGTTAGAGCGCACGCCTGATAAGCGTGAGGTCGGTGGTTCGAGTCCACTCAGGCCCACCATGATATTCCGCAGTAGCTCAGTGGTAGAGCTATCGGCTGTTAACCGATCGGTCGTAGGTTCGAGTCCTACCTGCGGAGCCATATGGAGAAGTACTCAAGTGGCTGAAGAGGCGCCCCTGCTAAGGGTGTAGGTCGTGTAAGCGGCGCGAGGGTTCAAATCCCTCCTTCTCCGCCATAAGGCCCGTTGGTCAAGCGGTTAAGACACCGCCCTTTCACGGCGGTAACACGGGTTCGAATCCCGTACGGGTCACCATTTTTAAAAATTTTTTTACATATCCATGGAGGATTAGCTCAGCTGGGAGAGCACCTGCCTTACAAGCAGGGGGTCGGCGGTTCGATCCCGTCATCCTCCACCATATGCCGACTTAGCTCAATTGGTAGAGCAACTGACTTGTAATCAGTAGGTTGGGGGTTCAAGTCCTCTAGTCGGCACTCTTTATGAG
>NZ_JBHVQT010000035.1:0-4306 GCF_042886315.1 Streptomyces sp. NPDC058001 | reverse complement strand
GTCAAAGTCCGTTGCCTTACCGCTTGGCTATAGCCCAAAAATGGTGGAGGGGGGCAGATTCGAACTGCCGAACCCTGAGGGAGCGGATTTACAGTCCGCCGCGTTTAGCCACTTCGCTACCCCTCCGTATTTTTTTGAAAAACAGTGCCGGCCAGAGGACTTGAACCCCCAACCTACTGATTACAAGTCAGTTGCTCTACCAATTGAGCTAGGCCGGCAAATATGGTGGAGGATGACGGGCTCGAACCGCCGACCCTCTGCTTGTAAGGCAGATGCTCTCCCAGCTGAGCTAATCCTCCATATATTACACTTACGTGTAATGGCTTGGCGGCGTCCTACTCTCACAGGGGGAAACCCCCAACTACCATCGGCGCTGAAGAGCTTAACTTCCGTGTTCGGCATGGGAACGGGTGTGACCTCTTCGCTATCGCCACCAAACCATTGAGAGTGTTCTCTCAAAACTAGATAACAGTAAGCATACATTCAAATTGGTTAAGTCCTCGATCGATTAGTATCTGTCAGCTCCATGTGTCGCCACACTTCCACCTCAGACCTATCAACCTGATCATCTTTCAGGGATCTTACTTCCTTGCGGAATGGGAAATCTCATCTTGAGGGGGGCTTCATGCTTAGATGCTTTCAGCACTTATCCCGTCCGCACATAGCTACCCAGCGATGCCCTTGGCAGAACAACTGGTACACCAGCGGTGCGTCCATCCCGGTCCTCTCGTACTAAGGACAGCTCCTCTCAAATTTCCTGCGCCCGCGACGGATAGGGACCGAACTGTCTCACGACGTTCTGAACCCAGCTCGCGTACCGCTTTAATGGGCGAACAGCCCAACCCTTGGGACCGACTACAGCCCCAGGATGCGATGAGCCGACATCGAGGTGCCAAACCTCCCCGTCGATGTGGACTCTTGGGGGAGATAAGCCTGTTATCCCCGGGGTAGCTTTTATCCGTTGAGCGATGGCCCTTCCATGCGGAACCACCGGATCACTAAGCCCGACTTTCGTCCCTGCTCGACTTGTAGGTCTCGCAGTCAAGCTCCCTTGTGCCTTTACACTCTGCGAATGATTTCCAACCATTCTGAGGGAACCTTTGGGCGCCTCCGTTACTTTTTAGGAGGCGACCGCCCCAGTCAAACTGCCCACCTGACACTGTCTCCCTGCCCGATAAGGGCAGCGGGTTAGAAGGTCAATACAGCCAGGGTAGTATCCCACCGACGCCTCCACCGAAGCTGGCGCTCCGGTTTCTCAGGCTCCTACCTATCCTGTACAAGATGTATCAAAATTCAATATCAGGCTACAGTAAAGCTCCACGGGGTCTTTCCGTCCTGTCGCGGGTAACCTGCATCTTCACAGGTACTATAATTTCACCGAGTCTCTCGTTGAGACAGTGCCCAGATCGTTGCGCCTTTCGTGCGGGTCGGAACTTACCCGACAAGGAATTTCGCTACCTTAGGACCGTTATAGTTACGGCCGCCGTTTACTGGGGCTTCAATTCGCACCTTCGCTTACGCTAAGCGCTCCTCTTAACCTTCCAGCACCGGGCAGGCGTCAGCCCCTATACTTCGCCTTACGGCTTCGCAGAGACCTGTGTTTTTGCTAAACAGTCGCCTGGGCCTATTCACTGCGGCTCTCTCGGGCTTGCACCCTAACAGAGCACCCCTTCTCCCGAAGTTACGGGGTCATTTTGCCGAGTTCCTTAACGAGAGTTCTCTCGATCACCTTAGGATTCTCTCCTCGCCTACCTGTGTCGGTTTGCGGTACGGGCACCTCTCACCTCGCTAGAGGCTTTTCTTGGCAGTGTGGAATCAGGAACTTCGCTACTATAATTCGCTCGCCATCACAGCTCAGCCTTCACGGGAAACGGATTTGCCTATTTCCCAGCCTAACTGCTTGGACGCGGATATCCAATACCGCGCTTACCCTATCCTCCTGCGTCCCCCCATTGCTCAAATGGTGAGGAGGTGGTACAGGAATATCAACCTGTTATCCATCGCCTACGCCTTTCGGCCTCGGCTTAGGTCCCGACTAACCCTGAGCGGACGAGCCTTCCTCAGGAAACCTTAGGCATTCGGTGGAGGGGATTCTCACCCCTCTTTCGCTACTCATACCGGCATTCTCACTTCTAAGCGCTCCACCAGTCCTTCCGGTCTGGCTTCACAGCCCTTAGAACGCTCTCCTACCACTGTTCGAAGAACAGTCCGCAGCTTCGGTGATACGTTTAGCCCCGGTACATTTTCGGCGCAGAGTCACTCGACCAGTGAGCTATTACGCACTCTTTAAATGGTGGCTGCTTCTAAGCCAACATCCTGGTTGTCTAAGCAACTCCACATCCTTTTCCACTTAACGTATACTTTGGGACCTTAGCTGGCGGTCTGGGCTGTTTCCCTTTCGACTACGGATCTTATCACTCGCAGTCTGACTCCCAAGGATAAGTCATCGGCATTCGGAGTTTGACTGAATTCGGTAACCCGGTAGGGGCCCCTAGTCCAATCAGTGCTCTACCTCCGAGACTCTTACCTTGAGGCTAGCCCTAAAGCTATTTCGGAGAGAACCAGCTATCTCCAGGTTCGATTGGCATTTCACCCCTACCCACACCTCATCCCCGCACTTTTCAACGTGCGTGGGTTCGGGCCTCCATTCAGTGTTACCTGAACTTCACCCTGGACATGGGTAGATCACCTGGTTTCGGGTCTACGACCACGTACTCAATTCGCCCTATTCAGACTCGCTTTCGCTGCGGCTCCGCATCTTCTGCTTAACCTTGCACGGGATCGTAACTCGCCGGTTCATTCTACAAAAGGCACGCCATCACCCGTTAACGGGCTCTGACTACTTGTAGGCACACGGTTTCAGGATCTCTTTCACTCCCCTTCCGGGGTGCTTTTCACCTTTCCCTCACGGTACTGGTTCACTATCGGTCACTAGGGAGTATTTAGCCTTGGGAGATGGTCCTCCCGGATTCCGACGGAATTTCACGTGTTCCGCCGTACTCAGGATCCACTCAGGAGAGAACGAAGTTTTGACTACAGGGCTGTTACCTCCTATGGCGGGCCTTTCCAGACCTCTTCATCTACCTCGTTCCTTTGTAACTCCGTATAGAGTGTCCTACAACCCCAAGAGGCAAGCCTCTTGGTTTGGGCTGGTCCCGTTTCGCTCGCCGCTACTCAGGGAATCGCATTTGCTTTCTCTTCCTCCGGGTACTTAGATGTTTCAGTTCCCCGGGTCTGCCTTCTCATATCCTATGTATTCAGATATGGATACCACTCCATTACGAGTGGTGGGTTTCCCCATTCGGAAATCTCCGGATCAAAGCTTGCTTACAGCTCCCCGAAGCATATCGGTGTTCGTCCCGTCCTTCATCGGCTCCTAGTGCCAAGGCATCCACCGTGCGCCCTTTCTAACTTAACCGTTAAAAAGAATCACTACGTGATATCTTGCATTACTAATTGAATGTGAATTACTTCTGTTATCTAGTTTTCAAAGAACACGTTGGTGGAGCCTAGCGGGATCGAACCGCTGACCTCCTGCGTGCAAGGCAGGCGCTCTCCCAGCTGAGCTAAGGCCCCTTAAATGGTCGGGAAGACAGGATTCGAACCTGCGACCCCATGGTCCCAAACCATGTGCTCTACCAAGCTGAGCTACTTCCCGATTTTTAAATATATTATGGCGCGCCCGAGAGGAGTCGAACCCCTAACCTTTTGATCCGTAGTCAAACGCTCTATCCAATTGAGCTACGGGCGCTTATTTTATAATGCCGAGGGCCGGACTTGAACCGGCACGGTAGTCACCTACCGCAGGATTTTAAGTCCTGTGTGTCTGCCAATTCCACCACCCCGGCAATAGAAAGGCGACACCCGGATTCGAACCGGGGATAAAGGTTTTGCAGACCTCTGCCTTACCACTTGGCTATGCCGCCGTAATTTGGAGCGGAAGACGGGATTCGAACCCGCGACCCCCACCTTGGCAAGGTGGTGTTCTACCACTGAACTACTTCCGCAATATGCTGATAAACTTAAAAATTATGGTGCGGGTGAAGGGAGTCGAACCCCCACGCCTTGCGGCGCTAGATCCTAAGTCTAGTGCGTCTGCCAATTCCGCCACACCCGCATGAAAATGGTGAGCCATGAAGGACTCGAACCTTCGACCCTCTGATTAAAAGTCAGATGCTCTACCAACTGAGCTAATGGCTCGCTTTTAAAGCGACTTGTCTATCTTACCATATGAAAGTGGTGCCGGCAAGAGGACTTGAACCCCCAACCTACTGATTACAAGTCAGTTGCTCTACCAATTGAGCTA
>NZ_JBHVQT010000034.1:0-4353 GCF_042886315.1 Streptomyces sp. NPDC058001 | reverse complement strand
GCCACAAACACCTCAGCCGTCAAATCCGAACGCCCCACATAACCCCGCGCCAAACCCACCCCACCAATGAACAACTCACCAGCCACACCCACCGGCTGGAGCTGAAGACGCGAGTCGAGAACGTACAGCTGGGATCCGCCGATCGGGCGGCCGATGTGGACGCGTTCGAGTTCGGGCCCGTATCGGGCGACGCTCACGGCGATGGTGGCTTCCGAGGGGCCGTAGCCGTTGAAGAACTTCCGGCCGGGAGACCACACGCGGACGAGGTCGAGCGGACATGCCTCGCCGCCGACGGAGACACAGCGCAGGTGCGGCAGCGATTCCTCGGGCAACGTGGACAGTGCCGCCGGCGTCAGGTTGATGCTCTCGACGGCCTGTTCGATGAGCAGGTCGGCGAGGTCGGTGCCGATCATCTTCAGGTCCGGGGGCGGCAGTACCAGGGTGCCCCCGGACAGGAGCGCCGCGGAGAGTTCCCAGACCGAGATGTCGAAGTTCAGGGATGTGCCCTGAAGTATGCGCTGGGGGGTGTCCAGACCGTAGTTCTCGTGCTGCCACCGAGCGATGGCGCGAAAGCCGCGGTGGGAGATCTGGACGCCCTTCGGACGACCCGTCGAACCAGACGTGTAGATGACATACGCCAGGTCGTCGCAGGTCCCGGCCGACTCCGGAGCCGTGTCGGGCCACTGGTCCAGCTCGGACCAAATGTCCTCCACCGCCAGCACCACCGCACCGGTATCGGGCAGCATCTGAACCGCCGACCGCTGTCCCAGCACGACCCGCAACCCGGCGTCCGACGCCATGTACGCCAACCGCTCGGCCGGATACTCCGGGTCCAGCGGAACGTACGCCCCGCCGGCCTTCATGATCGCCAAGAGACCGACGACCATCTCCAGGGAACGTGACACGCATAGACCGACCAGACACTCCCGCCCCACACCACGGTCCCGCAGCAGATGAGCCAGCCGGTTGGCCATCCGGTCCAGACCCTCGTAAGTCAGCTGCGCGTCGCCGAATGCCACGGCCACCCGGTCCGGACATCGATGGACCTGCCCGGCGAACAACTCGTGAAAAGGCGCCGGCTGCTCCGCCTGCTGTTTGATCTGCTGGAGTCGAAGGCGCAGGAGGGCTTGCTGCTCCGCGGTCAGGTTCTCAAGCTGAGGAAGCAGTTCACTCATGGTTCTCACTCGTCTCGATAGCCGGTGAAGCACTCAGATCGACAGCGGGTGACGCACTCGGAATCCGGTCCTGGAGATCGCTGGGCGACATGCCCTGAACTTCCGCGACGAGTTGCGCGAGCAGCTCACGCTCTTCGGCGGTCCTGGCCCCTTCGGCGAAGGCCGACAGGTCGAACTCGTCGGTGTCCGGGACCTGTTGGTGCAGGGAATTACTCTGCTGGAGGATGTGCTGACGCTCTTCCTCGGTGAGAACGGTGATCTGACTCAGTCGCGTCTCCGGCTTCCCGGCGAGCTGGGAACAGACGCTGCGAAGATGACCGACCATGCGATCGACCGCGTCCCTCTCGAACCGCGTGGTGTCGTACTGGACCGTGATCTGTAGCCGCCGGTCCGGAACGGTGGCCACGACGCCGAGGGGATAGTTGATCCGCTCCTCGGAACGGGTCAGGTCGAAGCGCAGTGCGGCGGAGTCGTCCTTGTCGACGGGGTAGTTCTCGAAGACGAACAGGCTCTCGAACAGGGGCGCGCCGACGGGAAGCCCACTCGCCTGCTGGACCGTGCTCAGCGGGCTGTACTCGTACTGGCGCATCTGCACGTTCTGTTCCTGGAGGGCGTGCAGCCAGGCGAGGGCGGAGCTGTCGTCGGGCATCCGCACACGGAGGGGAAGCGTGTTGATGAACAGGCCGACCGTGCGCTCGATGCCCTCGACCTCGGACGGGCGGCCGGACACCACGGTGCCGAAGACGACGTCGTCGCTGCCGGTGTAGCGGGCGATCAGCAGGGCCCAGCAACCTTGGAGGACGGTGTTGAGGGTCAAGTGGTGGGCGTGGGCCAGTTGGTGCAGCCGCTCGGTGTCCTCGTCGCTGAAGAAGACGCTGAACTCGGCTTGACCGTCCGCGCCCGCGCTCGCACCGGACGACGTGATGGCCCCTGCGGCGGTGTGCCGCTCGATGCTCAGCGGGGCGGCCTGTTCGACGCCCTTGAGGGTGTCGCGCCAGTAGTCCTCGGCCTGTTCGAGGTCCTGCTCCCTGAGCCAGGACACATAGTCGCGGTAGGCCCGCGGTGGCATCTGCTCCAGGTGTCGTCCCTCGATGAGGGCTCCGTACTCCCGCACGACGTCGTTGAGGATCAGGCTGATGCTCCAGCCGTCCAGGACGCTGTGATGCGCACTCCACACGAGTTGGTGACGGTCGTCCGCGGTACGCGCGAGGAACATGCGCCACTGCGGTGTGTCGTGCGGGTCGAAACCACGTGCGCGGTCCTGCTGGAGGTAGGTCTCCAAGCGGTTCCGCTGTTCCGTGGTGGTGTGCGAGCGCCAGTCCTCGGTGTGGAGCGGCACGGGGAGATCGGCCCAGACGAGTTGGAGGGCTTCGTTTTCCTCGGTCGTCCAGAAACTGGTCCGCAGGATCGAGTGGCGCTGAGTGACCCGCGCCCAGCTCTCCCGGAACGCCTCGGCGTCCAACTCCTGCTCGATCCCGAGGATCAACTGGACGTGATAGATGCCCTCGCCCTGGGCGAACTGGCTCTGGAACCACAGGCCCTGTTGGACGGGTGTCTGCGGGTAGCAGTCCTCCAGGGGGCGGGGCAGACTGCTCGACTGCCATGCGGGGAGCGTGCGCAGCCGGCTGACGACGTCGTTGACCTGGTCCTGGGTCAGTCCGCTCAGGGGGAGGTCGGACGGACTGTAGCCCACGGCATCCGGGCGCTTCGCCTCCTCGGCCAGCCGCCGGAGCACATCGAGGGTGTCCTCGGCGACCCGCCGGATCGTCTCCTCCTCGTGAGCGGCACCGCTGTACGTCCACTCCATATGGAGTTCGCCGTCCTGGACGTGACTGATCACATCGAGGAGGTACGGGCGCCTGGTGCACGGGTCCCAGTCGGGTCCGGCCCGGCCCGACGACGCGGCGAAACTGCCCGAGAGGGAACTGTCGAACTGACCCAGGTAGTTGAAGCTGACCTGCGCGGACCGCCCTAGCGATGTGCCGGTGCCGAAGTCGGCGCCAGTGCCCGTGTTGGTGTCGGTCGGGCCGTGGGCAAGGAGGCCGTATCCGATGCCCTCCCTGGGCCGGGCCCGCAGCAACTCCTTGACCTGCTTGAGGCCGTCCGCCAGACCTGCCCGCGACAGAACCGGCAGCCGCAACGGCGAGATCGTCGTGAACCAACCCGTCGTACGGGACACATCGACGTCCTCGAAGAGGTCCACACGACCGTGACCCTCGACATCGACCCGCACATGGTCGTCGCCCGTCCACGCACCGAGCGCCGACGCCACACCCGTCAACAGGACATCATTGATCCGCGTGTTGAAAGCCGCCGGAACATCCCGCAGCAACCCACGCGTCTCCTCCGCTCCCAAGGCAACCCGCAGGACACGGCTCTCACTCATCCTGTTGTCGTCAACTGGACCGTCCAGCGGCAGCGCGCGAGCAGGTGCTTCCGCCTGCTCACTCCAGTACGCGAGTTCATCCGCCGTCGCAGTACTCCGCGCTTCCTCTTTCAACCGCGCGGCCCACTGCTGCCACGAACTCGACTTCGCCGGCAGCACCAACTCCCGCCCTTGCACTGCCTGTTCCGTCAAGGTGCCGAGGTCTTCCAGAAGGATCCGCCACGACACCACATCGACCACGAGGTGATGCGCCACCAACAGCAACCGGTCCTTCTCGCCACCCAACCCGGTGAACAACACGGCACGGAACAACGGCCCATCGGACAGACTCAAACTCCGCTGCGTCTCTTCGGCAACCTCCAGCAGGCGTCCCTCACGCTCATCCGACGGAACCGACGACAGATCACACACTCGCCATGGAAGCGACTCCGGCATCCCGGACAGCTCCGACCGCCATTCACCACCCACCGACCGCAGAAAACGCGCCCGCAACCCGTCATGCTGCTCCAAAAGACGCGCCACCACCCCCTCCCACAAGCCAGACCCCGACCCCAGCCCCGCATCCACCTCCACCACCAACGACTGATTGAAATGCTCCGCCCGCACCAACCCCTGTGCGAAGAACCACCGCTGAATCGGCGTCAATTCAGCAGGACCCGTCACCAAACCCTGCTCCGCCACCACCCGCGCCACATCCCGCCGCTCCACCACCGGCGCCAACTCAGCAATCGACTGAAACTCAAACAACTGCTTCACCGAAAAATACAAACCCAACTGCTTCGCCCGGAAAAT
>NZ_JBHVQT010000033.1:0-8956 GCF_042886315.1 Streptomyces sp. NPDC058001 | reverse complement strand
CAAGACGCTCGACTGGGATAACCCAGCCGAGCGCCTACGTGATCTACTGACCGCCTGAATCTGGATCGGTGTTGCGACGATCACTAGAACCCAAGGGTGATAGGGCCCTCTCGTGCCCGACTACACCTCGTTGAAGCCACGCGACGCGTCGTAGATGTCAGCCTCGATGACGACCACGAAGAAGCGCGTCACGACGTAGTGGACCATTACGCGGTCTTCCCAGGCCGCGCGCGTCACAGCGTCGCTCGTGTAGGCAAGGTGACTGTCGGCGCCTTCGGGCTCGGCTGCGATCCTGGCAACGAGACGCAGGAACTTCTCCCGGTCCGCGGCCGGCATGTAGTCACGGAACCGCACAACCTGCTCGGTGAACTGCACGCGTCTCTTCATCGAAGCAGGATTCTATGAACACGGTGAGGGCCCCTGCCGGGAATATCGGCCGGTACCTACTCGCCTACGGGTAGCTCAGACGGCGGTTTTCTCCCGGAGGTCGGAGGCGAGGCCAGATTGTCGAGTTCCAGGGTGGTGCGGCAGTCGCCGCACGTGTACTCGATGCCGCCGTTGCCGAGCTTCACGGCGTCCGTGTCGTCGTCGCAGCAGACGGGGATGTCGTCGGCGATCTCCAACTGAGCACGTTTGTCTGTACCTCGTTGAGCACCTCTCTCTCAAGTACGCCGACACCACGTCCTGTTCCGCCTTCCTGACCGCAGTGCGAGACGAGACGAGATCGACTCCCCTGGACCGTGGGACGCGGACATGTTCGAGATCGTGTCCGATCGGATACCGACCTGTTGGGTCACCGCACTGAACCACGGCAGGCTGACCCTGGCGCCCCAGGAGTGGCAGCGACCCGGTTTCTGGAATGACTTCTTCGATCACCTGCCGGACACGGTCGCCGAATACGACCGGCTCAAGGCCCAGATCATCGCGGAGTCGTGACGACCTAACCAAGGGCAGCGACCCCGTCCTCACCTCGGCCGACCTGGGCTCGCAGACGTTCGGCCTGCCCTTTCTTGTCGGCGATGTGCCGCAGGCTCTGCTGCAGGCCGGCGACCTCACCGAGCCACTGCATCCGCTGGGCCTCTCCCAGGCGCTGGCGGGTGTTGGTCTCGATCTCCAGCAGCCGGGGCTCCTGCGCCAGGTCCAGCCGGAACATGGGGCACCTGACACAGGCTTCTCTGAACTTTGGGACCGTGCCGTCCCAAAGCTTCTGATCTGCAGCTCTTTGAAACCGAATTGGTGATGCCAGAGGAATCACAGCGAGATGTTCCGGAGAGCGAGAACTGCTCCGCCTGCCGCCTCAGTACTGTGACTTCGCATGACCGACACCGCGATCGAGATCACCGCAGACCTGGTCCGCGACCTGCTGCAGGAGCAACATCCAGATCTTGCAGGGCTGGCCATCCGGGAGGTGGCGGGCGGCTGGGGCAACCAGATGTGGCGCCTCGGGGACGAGTTGGCCGTGCGCATGCAGCGCATGGACCTCACTCCGGAGCTCCAGCTGAAGGAGCGGCGGTGGCTGCCGGTGCTGGCCCCGCGCTTGCCGCTCCCGGTGCCGCTCCCGGTGCGGTTCGGTGACCCGTCCGAGCGCTTTCCCAAGCATTGGACCGTGATGACGTGGGTTCCCGGCGAGCCGCTGGACCACGGCTCGATCAGCCGCGGCGCCCACGCGGCCGACACGCTGGCGGGTTTCCTCCGGGCGCTCCATGTGGAGGCGCCCGCCGAGGCGCCGATCTCTACGGACTTCGGTGCCCATCCCAGGAACTGCACGGACGGCTTCGAGAACTTCTTCCGGTCCGCTGTTCCCGACGGCATCGCTGCCGAGGTCCGAGCCGTCTGGGGCGACGCTGTTGCGGCCGATGCGTGGGAGGGTCCGCCGGTGTGGGTGCACGGCGACCTCCATCCCGCGAACGTCGTCGTCTCGGACGGAACGCTCTCGGGTATCGTCGACTTCGGTGCCATGTTCGCTGGCGATCCGGCGTGGGACCTCGCCGCCGCATGGGTGCTGCTACCCGCTGGCATGGCCTCACGGTTCTTCGACATGTACGCGCATGCAGACGAGGCGGCGATCCGGCGCGCCCGCGGGCTGGCTGCTATGAAGAGCCTGTTCCTGATGCTCATGGGGCAGAACGGAGATCGGGGCCTTCCCGGCGGCAAGCCGCACTGGGGACCTGCAGGCCGGGCGGCACTTGATCGTGTTCTGAAGGGCGTTTGATGCACGCTTCTTTAAACCTGTTCTCGATCTTGGTTGAGGGCCATGCGGCAGTCCACCTTCGTGGGTTCATCGATCACCACGCATGGTGGGGATGCCAAGGTCCACGGCCGTATGCTGCCCGTGGCCCCGATCGAGCTGGCTGCGCTTCTCCTCGGCGCCAGCCAGGCTGCGCTGGAGACCCTCGACCTCGCCGAGCCAGCCTTCCGTCTCGGCTTCGGCGATTCGGGCGATCAAGTTGTCGCGGATCTCGGCAAGCCGTGCCCGTTGGGCCGGGTCAGGTCGGAGGAGCGAGCATCTGACACAAGCTTATCCGAACTAGCGCAGACGGCCTGGCGGGGGCGGCTCGAAGTCGAGTTGCTCAAAGTAGTGGGCAACAATCTCGGCGCCAGCGAGCATTCGGGCGTGTCGCGCTGCCAACTCGCCGACCTGGTCGTCCTTCAACGGGCGTCCGGGGACGGGGGAGAATGCAGCACATGGATGACGCGTTCACGCTCCTTCGCCAGGCCGTCGATCTGTTGCCGGAGGACGCCGTGGCAGAAAACGGCCAGACAGTCGGGGATGTGCGCGAGGACATCGGGCGCCAGGAGTGGGAGATGGTGCTCGGTGTTCTCATCGAGATCGGGGATGTCCACCCCGTGTCCGTTGACTTCTGGGAACTCCTCGCTGAGGCTGCTCGCCAGATGATGCTCGACCCCAGCCGTCGTTGGTGCGAGTGGCGGGGCTGGGAAGTCCGACACGGCACTGTGCGGGCGACCCTGAGCCTGGTGGGTGCGGAGGAGGGCCGACGCCGGACTGCCTTTTCCGGAGACGGACGGCTCAGGCCGATGTGGGACATCGGCAACCGCACCGCTGACGGGGAGCCAGAACTGAACATCGCAAGGCTGTGGGTGGAGTATGCGCAGGAGCTCGGTCCGGGAGAGACGGCCGACGTTCGGCTGGCCCCCCTGAGCCCGGAGCAGTGGAGGCACCTGAAGTGCGGCGATGTGATCACCATGCACGAAGCCCGACTTGTCGCTGGCACGGCCACTGTGATCGAAGTCCTTCCGCCGCGCACCTGAGCCCATCGCGTCGCCCCAGACGCGCCGCCGACGGCGGACAGCCCTCAGCCGCCGGGCTGAGGGCCAAGAAATCAGTCGGCCTCCAGGGCGTCTGCCCGCCTCGTCAGGTCCGCTGCGATGTCATCCCAGTCCGGTCCGTGCAGCCACAAGTTCTCGGCAGCCTTGCGCATCAGCGCCGGCTCATCAGGTCGCTGCAGGAGCACCAACCGATAGGACAGGTTGCGCACCCAGACCGGCAGGCGGCCATCGACCACGTGCGGACTGAGCTCACGGAGCATGGCGAGGATCGAATCCGCGTCAGCGAATGTCAGTTCCTCGACGAAGTAGTGCTCCCGGTGGTCGAGGTCGCACTCAGGCGTCGGTCGGAACTCGTCTCCGTAGAGACACCGGGCGTGCTCCGTCAAGGTGCTGTGCATGTCTTGGAGCCTATGACGCCTTGATCCGCCGAAATGAACCTAATCGTCGCCCAGGGCGACCAGGATCACGAAGGACTCGGCTGCGTTTCCGGCAACGACGACATCGATGCACCGGCACAGTTCGGCCGACAGATCTTTCGATGACGCCGGTGGTACGGAGGGTTCGGGCGAGCCGGCAGCAGGTCTGGTTGAAGTGGGACTCGATCTGCGCGGCGACCGGCCCGATGACTGGCACCCAGTCGGCGCGGTCGGTCGGCTCCTCGTACCAAAGTCCGAGTTCGGTGATCCACTCCTGGCGAGCGATGGCCCCGCCGGGGTCGCTGGTCAGGTCGCCGACCACAGTCAGCTGGTTCTGAATCCAGAAGGCATAGTTCCAGCGGGCTTCTGCCTGGTCAGAGGCGTCCAGGATGCTGTGTCGAGCCTGAGCTTCAGTGTTGTAGCCGACCGTCAGGGTCGGCTGACGAGGGTCGTCGTCCTCGTTGACGATGAGGAAGGAGACGGCGTAGATGTCGCCGGCATCAGCGGCCGGGATGGATACGAGGGCCCTCTCAACGAGATGCTGAAGGTGATCGTTGAACGTCATGGTCGGCGGGGTCCTGTCGCTCGGGGTCATGAGTCCCACTGGTCGCAGTACTCGATGTGGATCTCGCGCGCGTCGCCGAGAATGCCGTCGTTGGAGTGGAGCTCGGTGCAGAAGTGCGGATAGCTCGGATGGACGGGGACGTATCCGGGACCGTTCCGGGCGACGTCGAGGAAGTGCCGGGCGGTGTCCCTGAACACCTGCGCGCTGCCGGTCATGAACAGGGTCTCGGCGTGGAGATGCTGGTGAAGCAGATCCCGGTTCTCCCGGTAGTGCCGTGCCTCGTGGTCAATCACGGCTTCGCCAGAGTGTCCTGGGCCGGGCAGCGTCACCGTCTGCGGACGCCCCGGGCCGAGCCGCCCGCGCACTTCCTTCCAGCGTGAGGGGGGAGTGTAAATCTAACGGCGGATCCGACGATCATGGGAGAGACGTCAAGTGACTGACACCGCCGTGGAGTTGGAGACCGTGAAGCCCGCTGAGAGTGCCCAGGCCGGGCCGCCCGTCCCCGTGTCGGACAGCCGGCGCTTCACAGCACATTGGTCTGCCCGTGCGCGCCATGCTCTGGTGGCTCGACGACATCGCTGAGGTCGTCGACAACCGCACGACCGATCTGAAGCCTGATGTCAGCTGCACCGGAGCCGATCATTAGGCTCCGACCATGACCAGCAACCTCGGATTCACCTGCTCGTGCTGCGGCAGCCACCATGCCGAGCTGCCGATGAACTACTCGGCCAGAGCCCCCTACGTCTGGGAACCGAGTTTCGCGGACTCTGCGGACTGCCTGCTCTCGTCGGATCAGTGCGTGATCCAGACACAGCACTACTTCGTCAAGGGTCTGGTCGAGATACCGGTCATTGGCAGCGACGAGGTGTTCTCCTGGGCCGCATGGGTCTCCCTCAGCCGGGACAACTTCACCCGATCCGCAGACCTTTGGGACACCCCGGGACGTGAAACCGAGGAGCCGTACTTCGGGTGGCTGTCCACCGAGCTCCTCTACTCGCCCAGCACCATCAACTTGAAGACCCACGTCCACACCCGCCCCATCGGACAGCGCCCCTTCATCGAGCTGGAGCCGACCGACCACCCTCTCGCAGTCGAACAGCGGACCGGCATCACTATGGAGCGCGTCCGTGAAATCGCCGAGGTCGTTCTCCACCCCACCAACAGCGAATCCAAGTGACGTCGAACGTACTGCTGACCTAGCGTTCCGCCCATGACCACCCCAGGCGTCGGCACTGACGATGAGGCCAGCCTGACGATCCGCTGTCAGGACAACTCGTCTGTCAGTGTGAGGTTCTGCGATCGGTTCAGCTGCGACGAGGACTCTGTGTACTACGCCGTCGAACTACGGGCCCCAGGTTTGGCCGCCCGAGTCAATGAGGTCGTCACCTGGATCTGGGACAGCGATCTGGTTCCGTTCCTGGAAGAGCTCGCCGCCGACTACCGGGGATGGGACGGCGAACGCAGTTGGCAGACCAACGACCGTGACCTCGCGATGTCAGCCGTCTTCCGGTCCGGCGGCCAGGTCGGACTGACCTGGACCTTGCGGCCATGGGCGAAGACCGCCGGCGGTTGGAGCGCCTCGGCGACCACCTGGCTGGAGGCCGGTGAGCAGATGGCATCCCTGGCGGCCGATGTCCGGTACTTCCTCGCTGGGGAGCCGTGGTGACAGTCGGCATACGAATTACCGGGACGTTGGGGGCACATGGGTGGGTCGACTGTGTCGTCGAGGACCATCACGAGCGCCATTCCTTGGTTCGCCTGTTTGAGCAACGGTTGGCTGCTGGCCCCTGGGTGCTGGGGTGGCAACAGGCCGCGGTGCACAACGCCGGACCACTGGGTCCGGAGAATCGTAGAGCGAGGAGAGATGTAGCGGCTGACCGGCCCGCCGGCCGTGGAACAGCCGGGGTCTCGGGCAAGCCCAGGTCACAGGGTCTCTGACCTGGGCTTTTCGCGCTGAGCTGGGGGCGGGCCTTCGGGGGCTATTTCACGTCGACGTAGTCCGACGCGGAGGAGACCGCCGGGGTGGTGGACGTGCCTGCGAAGGAGTAGCGGAAGTAGCCGTCCGCCGTGGCCTTCGTCGTCGTCCTGAGGTTGCCCTTGCCGTCCGTCGTGACGGTCTTGAGGGTCGTGTAGGTGCTGGTGCCTTTCTTCTTGAACTGGAGCTTCACCGGCTGCTTGGTGTAGCCCGCGTACTTGTAGGTCTCCCAGTTGGCGCGGGTCAGGGCGCCCGTGACGGTGATCGTCTGGTTCTTCTTCACCGGTTCCGGCGCAGCGTTGACCGTCAGTCTGGAGTTGCGCAGGACCTTCGCCTTCCCGGCGGAGTCCTCGGTGATGTAGTCACCGTCGTTGGCCAGGGCGTGAGCTCGCACGGTCCAGGTCCCGGCCGTGGTGTTGTCCTGCGGGTGGATGCGCGGGTTCATTTTCAGCGTGTAGGTGCAGGTGGTCGTGGCGAAGCTCTGGCGCACGCACTTGCCCGCGATGTCCTCGGGCCCCACGACACCCCAATAGTCGCCGTTGGGGAGGGGCGTGTGCCACATGATCGGGAAGGTATTTCCGACCTCGATGCCCGAGTCGTCGGTGGCGGTCACCGCGATGGTGAACGTTTTCACGTCCGTGGTCCCCAGGACGATGTCCTTCCCTCCGTTGACGACCACCTTCGTGATCCTGATGTCGCCCGAGACCTCATCGGCCTGGGCGGTCCCCGGCATTGCGAGCGCGGACAGGGCGAGTGCCCCGGCGAAGCCTGCCACGGTGGTGCGGTGATGCATGAAGGCGTTTCCCCATGTTCCAGCGCCTCAGGAATATCCCGGGACGGAGCTGACAATGCCCACCCGGTACTCGGATGGCATCGGAGATGACCATCGGGCCACGGGAATGGTTGCCCGCCGAACATACTGCCCCCAGGGCGAGCACGGTGCTCACGCCGTCTTCCGGCCCGGGGGGGTGTTCGGGCCTCGGTCTGTGCAGCGGTACAAGGCGTTGGCGCTGAGGGGATCTTGGATACTCACCGCAGGTCGGAGGGTCTCTCAGGACCGCCCCGTTCCTGGCGTTGGGGCGCGGCTCTCGCGGGGCGCAGCGTTCTTGGCCCGGTGGGGGGTTGCGGCAGTGGGTCACAGGTCGGGCGGGGACGCCCCGGAGGGCCTGGCGGCCCTCCGGGATGGTCTGGCGGGCGCCTTCGGCGCGTTCACCGGCCTGGTGGCTGGTCCTGCGCAGCAAGCTGCGCGCACCGGACCAGCCATCCCCGTCCTTTGCTGTGACCCGCTGCCGCAACCCCCCACCGGGCGCTCAAAACCTGTTCTGACCTGGGTTTTTGCATAGACGGATAAGTTGAACTGCTGTAAAGTTGTCTTTGTCGGAAGGGGCGGCACACCCCGACCGGCGGCCAACGTCAAGGGAAGGAACCCCCATGGGCCCAGCAGTTGCTCCCCTCTGCCCTGGAAAACCGGCGCAGGGGCATTCACGTGGTGGACTCGCTCCCCGCGAAGGGCTACCCGGGATACGTGAACGGAGTTCAGCGCATGAGCACCGTGAGCGACGTCTACGGATGGACCAACGTCCGCGCCCACATCAACATGTCGCCCGACGAGGCGTACGCCCTCACCGACAAGAGGTCACCGCACGCCCTGTACGAACTCATGCTCATGTCTGCCGGGGCCACGCCCCGTCCGGGACTGCACGACCACTCGCCCGAGTTCGGCAGGGCACTCGGGGTCATCGCGGCGTGTTTCGCCGAGCACTGCCGCGCCTACGAGCTGAGCCCGGTGGTGTCGTGGAGCTACGACCCGCGCACCGTCGACCGCGAGTCGATCCAGGGCGAGAAGCGGTTTCACGCCCACCTCGTAGGACGCACCAACGGTGAGCGCGCAGACGTCGCGGAAAGGTCCATACGGGCGGGAGAACTCTCCGCCGTGTGCCGCCGCCGGATCGTTGAGGAAGCGTCAGTTCTTGGCGCTCTGGTGAGCGCGGACATCGTGGACGGTGACGCGCTGCGGGTACTCCAGCCCGTTCCGGCGCACTCCACCCCCACGGCCACGGCCACGGCACAGTTCCTGTTGCCGCAGGGTTGGGAAAGCCTCACCAGCCCGGACCTTCCCGCCGACATCGTGTACATCCACCGCAAGGTGGCGAAGATGTACGACGAGATCCTTCGCACCTGCACCACCGGCACGTCCGGGATGTGGCGGCGGCCCGCTGTCCGGGAGTTCGACCCGGAAAGCATCGATGTACCGCTCTGTGCCGCAACCCGCACGGCACTCGCCCACTACCTCCGCGCACTGCGCCCTGAGATCCTTTCGGGGCCCGTCGCGCGGTCCCGGGCCACGCACGTCTACCCGCTTGCCGATCTGGCCTACGCGGTGACCATCGCCGAGCGGGAAGGAAAGGTGTTCCTGCACCTGCGTACCAACGTCTTCTCCGACCTGGGGGGCGCGGGAATCAGCATCATGGACGGTGTGATCGTGAAGACGAAGAAGGGGGTGGGCGACATGCGCAACGACGAGACCGCAGCAAGGGCCGCGTTCCAGGCAGACTTCCTGCGCAGGCTCCACCATCACCCGATGGCGGCACGGGCGCTGTTCCCCCGCCTGTAGAACCACGGGCCGGACCCGGTTGCCGGGTCCGGCCCCACCCCCACCCGCGCGGGGCCCCCGGCGGGGGGGCCCGGGGGGGGGGGGATGGGCCGCCCCCA
>NZ_JBHVQT010000032.1:0-10620 GCF_042886315.1 Streptomyces sp. NPDC058001 | reverse complement strand
GCTCCCTCAACCCCGAAAGATCATCGTGTCCAACGGCCACGGTCCTCGCAACTCCCACAGATCGCGGGTGTTGCGAGGACCATTAGAACCCAAGGGGGGCGCGACCCGGGGCCGGGCCCCAGCCGTCCCCGGGCTACCCGGCCGCTCCGCGGCGGGATTTGGGCTGCGCCCGGCAGATGCCTGGGGCAGGGCCGTGTCCCATTCCGCCGGACACAGCCGGCCGGGGCTGAGCGCCGTCGCGGCGGGATTGGGGCTGCGCCCCCAGCAAGCAACACCCGCACCCGCTGCGGCGGGATTTGGGCTGCGCGCCCAGCAGCGCCCCGAACCCGTTAGCAAATGGGGGTGCCCGCACCCCCCTCACCGGTATCAATCGCCCCACCCGCCCCTTCACCTGCACCTTTACCCATCCGCCCCCGCGCCTTTGCCAGGTTTTTAGTGCTGTCCTGGGGCTTTTCGTTTGCCTGTGGCAACCATGCTTCTCTATGGTTGCCCTAAGCAACAAATAATCTTGGAGGGGTGCTGTGGTGGATCGGGGGCGGTATGAGGAGCTGGCGCGGCAACTCAGTGTCATCGGCGCCGTGAAGCGCGGCATGGCCCGTGCGCTCCCGCAGGACTGTCCGCCGGGGTCGGCGATCGTCCTCACCGTGCTCGACCGGCACGGTGCCATGCGGATGAGTCGCCTCGCGGAACTGCTCGCCATCGACATGTCCGTGACCAGCCGGCATGTGGCGCACGTCGCGGAACGGGGCTGGATCGAACGGTCACCCGACCCCGCCGACAAACGTTCCCGCATCCTGCGGCTGACCCCCGCCGGCGAGGAGCGTCTGGAGCACATGTCCGAGCGCTACGTGGAGACGCTGGCCCACTTCCTGGGCGACTGGTCCGACGACGAGGTCGACCAGCTCTGCGTCCTGCTCGCCCGGCTCCGCGACAGCTTCGGCGACTGCCGAGCCCAGTCCGTGCGGCTCCCGCACCCCCCGACCGTATCTCCCGCGACTCCCCTTACTTCGACCACCCGTACATCCGGTTAACACCCGTTCAGGAAAAGGAAGTCCATGGCAACGACCACACCGGCCGGTGTGCGGGGCAGCCATGCCAAGCACGGAGGGGCGGCCCAGGACGGCGCCCCGATGACGCACCGGCAGATCATGGAAGCGCTCTCCGGGCTGCTGCTCGGTATGTTCGTCGCGATCCTGTCGTCCACGATCGTCTCCAACGCCCTGCCCCAGATCATCACCGACCTCGGCGGCGGCCAGAGCGCGTACACCTGGGTCGTCACGGCCGCGCTGCTCTCGATGACGGCGACCACCCCGCTCTGGGGCAAGCTCGCGGACCTCTTCTCGAAGAAGCTCCTGGTCCAGATATCCCTGCTCATCTATGTCGCGGGATCCGTCGTCGCGGGTCTCTCGCAGAGCGTCGGCATGCTGATCGCCTGCCGCGTCGTCCAGGGCATCGGCGTCGGCGGTCTCTCCGCCCTCGCGCAGATCGTGTTGGCCGCGATGATCTCGCCGCGTGAGCGCGGCCGGTACAGCGGCTACCTCGGCGCCACCTTCGCCGTCGCCACCGTCGGCGGCCCGCTGCTCGGCGGTGTCATCACCGACACCCCATGGCTGGGCTGGCGCTGGTGCTTCTACGTCGGCATCCCGTTCGCGCTCATCGCCCTGATCGTGCTCCAGAAGACCCTGCACCTGCCCGTCGTACGGCGCAAGGACGTCAAGGTCGACTGGTCCGGCGCCTTCTTCATCAGCGCCGCGGTCTGCCTGCTGCTCGTCTGGGTGACCTTCGCGGGCGACAAGTACGACTGGATGTCCTGGCAGACAGCGGCGATGGTCGGCGGCTCGGTCCTGCTCGGACTGATCTTCGTCCTCGTCGAGTCGCGCGCCAAGGAACCGATCATCCCGCTGCGGCTGTTCCGCAACCGCACCATCACGCTCGCCTCACTCGCCTCACTCTTCGTCGGTGTCGCGATGTTCGCGGGCACCGTCTTCTTCAGCCAGTACTTCCAGCTGGCGCGCGACAAATCCCCGACGATGTCCGGCGTGATGACGATCCCGATGATCGGCGGACTCTTCGTGTCGTCCACGCTGTCCGGGCAGATCATCACCAAGACCGGGCGCTGGAAGGCGTGGCTCGTCTCCGGCGGTGTCCTCGTGACGGCCGGACTCGGACTGCTCGGCATGATCCGATACGACACCCCGTACTGGCACATCGCGATCTACATGGCGCTGATGGGTCTCGGCGTCGGCATGATGATGCAGAACCTCGTGCTCTGCACCCAGAACCAGGTCGACCCCGCGGACCTCGGCTCGGCCAGCTCCATGGTCACCTTCTTCCGTTCACTCGGCGGCGCGGTCGGTGTCTCCGCGCTCGGCGCGATCATGGCGACCCGAATCACCGGTTACGTCAAGGAGGGCTTCGCCGCCCTCGGCCCCAAGGGCGAGGCGCTCGGTCACGGCGGCACCGGCGGCGGCGCCATCCCCGACATGGACACGCTGCCCCCGCCGATCCGTACGGTCATGGAGAGCGCGTACGGGCACGGCATCGCGGATGTCTTCCTGATCGCCGCTCCGATGGCGTTCCTGGCGTTCCTGGTGACCCTCTTCATCAAGGAGGTGCCGCTGCGGACCAAGGGCGCGCTGGCGCAGAGCGCGGAAGAGGGGACGGTTCCGGTTCCGGTCGCGGCCATGGCGTCCGCTTCGGCTCCGGCGGCCGTCGCTGCCACGGCTGCGATACCGGCCCAGGCTTCGGCGCCGGAACCCGTTCCGGTCCCGGTCCTCATGGACGGGCGCGCCGGGATTCCGGTACGGGGCTTCGTGCGCGGTGCCGAGAGCGCGCCCGTGCCCCGGGCCGCCGTCACGCTGATCTCGCTCGCCGGGCGCCAGTTGGGCCGCGCGGTCGCCCAGATCGACGGCTCCTACGCGGTCGACGCGCCGGGCTCCGGCTCCTACGTCCTGATCGCGTCGGCCGACGGTTTCCAGCCTCAGGCGTCCACCGTCGTGGTCGCCGGGGAACCGGTCGCGTACGACATCCTGCTCAGCGGGACCAGCGGGCTCGCCGGACTTGTGCGGGCCGTGGACGGCGGGGCTCCGGTCGCCGGGGCGATGGTCATCGTGACCGATGTCCGCGGTGATGTGCTGGCCACCGGAACCACCGGCGACCAGGGCGAGTTCACCTTCGCGGAGTTGGTCCCCGGGCCCGTCACGGTCGCCGTGAACGCGCCGGGCCACCGTCCGCTCGCCCTGCCCGTCGACGTCGGCTCCACCGGGGTCACCCGGATCGAGGTCGACCTGCGCGCGGGCGCCCAGGTCCTCGGCACCGTACGGACACCGGGCGGCGGGCCGCTGCACGACGCGCGGGTCACCCTCGTCGACGCGGCGGGCAATGTGCTCGGCACCGCGCGGACCGGGGTCGACGGGGCGTACGGGTTCACCGATCTCGACAGTGGCGAGTACACGGTCATCGCTACCGGGTATCCGCCGGCCGCGTCGACGGTCAGCGTGAACGGCCGGGGCGTGGACGGGCACGACATCGAACTCGCTCACCCTGGGGAGTAGTCGGGCGAGGAGTCAGGCGAGTTGTTATCGGTCGGGTGAAGCGGGACGGGTGGCACCCCCACTCGTCCCTTCCCGCCACGACGATGGCCCACGACAGTGACCGATTCAGCCGAGTTCATCAGAGGAGAACCACCAGATGGCAGTCCGTGGGCGGATTCGTACGCGGGACGGGTGGGCCGTGCCGCATGCCGTCGTCACCCTCACCGACATGACCGGCGCGCAGGTGCTGCGGGCCGGGGCCGACGACGAGGGCGCCGTACGCGACGGGACCGACCTCGCCCCCGGGTCGTACACGGTCATCGTGACCGCCGTCGGATACGCGCCCATCGCCTCGACCGCCCTGGTCACGGCCGGTGGCCGCGCCGAGATCGGGAATGTCGTCCTCGCCCGGCAGGGCGGCACCGAACTGCCGCCGCCCGGACCGTGGACCGTCGACCCCGCGCACTCGTCCGTCGGCGCGGTCGCCCAGCATCTGGGGATCTCCAGCGTGCACGGGCGGTTCACGGACTTCGGGGCGCGTGTCGAGGTCGCCGAGGATCTGGAGAAGTCCCGGGTCGAGGCGGTCATCCAAGCGTCCTCGATCGACACCGGCAACGGGATGCGCGACACCCATCTCAGGTCGGGGGACTTCCTCGACGTCGAGCGGTTCCCGGAGATCACGTACCGCTCGACCGGACTGACCCCCGCCGGGCCCGACCGCTGGACCGTCCACGGTGAGCTGACGATGCGGGGGGTGGTGCGGGCGGTGGATCTCGACCTGAGCTGTCTCGGGACCGGGTCCGATCCCTGGGGCGGAGTGCGGGCCGCCTTCCGGGCCACCACCGAGCTGCGGCGCGACGACTTCGCCATGCACTACAACCAGGTCGTCCAGGCCGGGATCTCCGCGATCGGTACGACGCTGAAGGTCACGCTGGAGATTCAGGCGGTCCAGGGCGAGGTGCTGCCTGAGGCGTAGGGTGCGGATCATGGCACCCAACATCGCTACGAACACCGCCGTCTCGCTGGACGAGTTGCTGGACTTCGTCCGGCCCCGGCATCGGGGGATCCTGCTGACGCGGCGGAGTGACGGGTCTCCGCAAAGTTCTCCTCTCGCCATCGGGGTCGACGACTCGGGGCGGATCGTGATGTCCACGTATCCGGAACGGGCCAAGACGCGGAACGCGAAGCGGGACGCTCGGGTCAGTGTTCTGGTGTTGAGCGATGACTGGAACGGGCCGTGGGTGCAGGTCGACGGAACCGCGGAGGTTCTCGATCTGCCGGAGTCCGTGGAGCCGTTGGTGGAGTACTACCGGAATATCGCCGGGGAGCATCCGGACTGGGACGAGTACCGGGACGCCATGCGGAAGCAGGGGAAGTCCATCATCCGGGTTTCACCTACCCGGTGGGGGCCGGTTGCCACCGGGGGCTTTCCTGCTCGGTTGACCGAGGACTAGGTTGCCGTTTCTGTCCGGCGCACCGGCACCTGGCGTTGTGCCCACCCGTTCCGCCGTGCGGAACGCCTGCCCACAACGGGGTTGACCCGGCGGCTAGCTCTCGGCCATTGCCTCGATGCCCTTGATCAGGAGTTCCAGGGCGAAGGTGAAGTCTCGTTCTCGCATTTCTTCCACCGTGTCGCCGCCCCTCGCCTCCATCAGGTCCGCTGATTCCTGGATCAGGGGGGCCAGGTCCGGGGTTTCCGTGATCGTGGTCATGGCTTCTCGGTAGTACTCGTCCTGGGTCATGCCCGCCGCCGCGCTGCGCTGCGCGAAGTGGCCCTCGATGGTGCCGAAGCCGTACACGAACTGGAAGATCGCCGAGATCGCGCCCGTCTGACCGTAGGTCGGCAGGCCCGTGCGGCGGATGACGCGCTGGACCGTCATGGAGAAGTCCAGCGAGTGCGGGCCGATGTTGAGGAAGGTGCCGGCCAGCGGGGATGTCCACGGGTGGCGGACCAGGAGCGACCGGTACTGGCAGGTGAGGGCGCGGAGTTGGTCGCGCCAGTCGTCCGGCGCGTCGGGGTCGGGGAGACTCAGTTCGCCGTAGACGTGGTCCAGGGCGAGTTCCAGGAGGTCGTCCTTGGTGTCCACGTACCAGTAGACCGACATGGCCGTGACGTTCAGTTCGGCGGCCAGGCGGCGCATGGAGAACTTGGCGAGGCCCTCCGCGTCGAGCAGCCGGACCGTCACCTCGGTGATGCGGTCCCGGTCCAGGCCGGACGCGTGCTCGCTGCGGCGTCCGGATCCGGCGCGCGGCGCCTTGCCCTCCAGCCAGACGCTTGTCCGTGCCGGACGCTCGGCCCGGTCGGCTGCCCTCACCATGGCGCACCTCTTCCCAGTGACGGTTCTCCGGGGGTGGGCTTCCCCGGAAGGCGGACCGGAATTCACCGGTCCGCCTTGTGCGCCGATGTTATGTGGCGCTCGTACGCGTGTCCGTGGCCGTGTCCTTGTTCGTGTCCTTGTTCGGTGGCCCCGACACCGCGGAGTCTGCCCTCTCCGCGCGCTGGAGCAACACCGCTGCCAGCAGTCCGCCGAGCAGCACCGCCACCGCGCCGACCAGTTGGCTGGTCGCCAGGCCCGAGGCGAACGCGTCGGCGATCTCCCGGCGTTCCTCCGCGGACGAGGCGGCGGCGAGCGCGGCCGGCAGGGATGCCGCGGAGACGGATACGAGCGCGAAGAAGCGGGAGTTCAGGACGGCGCCGAGTACCGCGACGCCGAGGCCGTTGCCGAACTCGGCGAGCGTGCCGTTGACGCCCGCGCCGACGCCCGCCTTCTCGGGCGGGATCGCGCTCATGATCGCGTTGGCCATGGCGGGCATGGCGAGTGCGATGCCCGCGCCCATCACGATCAGGCCGAGGAGCATTCCGCCGTACCCGCCGTCCGTGCCGCCCGAGAGCAGGGCGATCGCGGCGAGACCCCCGGCGAGAAGCGTCATCCCGGACGCGATGGTGCCGGGCGTGCCGAGCTTCGGCAGCAGCCGTGCGCCGAGACCCGCCAGGTTGAGCGCGACCACGGTGATCGCGAGCGGCGCGGTGCGCAGACCCGCCTCCAACGCGCCGTAGCCGAGGACGAACTGGAGATGCTGGGTGAGCAGATAGAGGGAGCCGCCCATGCCGAAGGCGACCAGGATCGCGCCCGCGACGGCGCCGACGAACCGCTGGTTGCGGAAGAAGTGCATGTCGAGCATCGGGTACGGGACGTGCAGCTCCCAGCGGACGAACGCGCCGAGGGCGAGTACGCCGACGCCTGCCGACGCCAGGACCTGGGCCGACGTCCAGCCGTGTTCGGGCCCGGAGATGATCCCGTAGACCACCGCTGTCATACCGACCGTGGAGAGGACCGCGCCGAGCAGGTCGGGGCGGTCGCCCTGCGGGTTCTTGGACTCGGGGACCAGCCGGACGACGGCGATCAGGCCGAGCGCGGCGACGGGGATGTTGATCAGGAAGATCGCGCCCCACCAGAAGTGTTCGAGCATCACACCGCCGAGCAGCGGACCGACCGCGAAGCCCAGGGAGTTGACGGTCGACCAGATGCCGATCGCCTTGACCCGCTCGGAGTCGTCGAAGATCTGCACGACGACCGCGAGGGTCGTGGTGATCAGCAGCGCACCGCCGATGCCCATGCCCGCGCGGGCCGCGATGAGCTGTCCGGAACTCTGCGAGAGGCCGGCGGCGAGCGAGCCGATCCCGAACAGGGCGAGTCCGGCGGCGAGCATCTTCCGGCGGCCGTAGCGGTCCGCCGAGCTGCCGGCGGTGAGCAGCAGACCGGACTGGACCAGCGAGTACGCGTTGATCATCCACTGGATGTCGGCTGTGGACGCGTCCAGTTCGCGGGTGAGCGAGGGGATCGCGACATTGAGCACGGTGTTGTCGAGGAGCACCGTGAGCTGCGCGAGCATGAGGACACCGAGGATCAGCCAGCGCCGGGGATGTGGGTGCGGGACGGTACTCGTCTCGGCGGTGGACGCCGTCATGCCAGCTCCTTATACGGTGTAAGTCGGGTGGGTGGGGTTCACCGTAGAGCAGCCGTTGTACGGCGTACAAGTAAGTTTTCGGGGGCGCGTCCCGTACCGGAAGTTCAGCCGGTCCCCCTAGCCTCACCGCCATGACACAGCCTCGACGTACTGTCAGATCCCTGTCCGTCAGATCCCTCTCCGCACTCGCCGCCGCCGGGCTGCTCGCCGGGCTCACCGCGCTTCCGGCCCAGGCCGCCGACTCCGTTCCGTTGCGCGTCGCCTCCTACAACCTGCACGCGGGCGCCGGTACGGACAACGTCTTCGACCTCGACCGGCAGGAAGCCGTGCTGCGCGGGCTGCGGGCCGATGTCATCGGGCTCCAGGAGGTCGACGTCCACTGGGGTGACCGCAGCCAGTGGCGCGACATGGCCGGGGAACTCGCCCAGCGCCTCGGCATGCGGGTGTACTTCGCCCCGATATACAGCTTCGACCCGCCCGCCGCGGGCGAGCCCCGGCGTGAGTACGGGCTCGCCGTGCTGTCCCGGTACAAGATCCGGTCGGCCGAGAACCACGACCTCACCCGGCTCTCCACCCAGGACCCGAACCCGGTGCCCGCCCCCGCGCCCGGCTTCCCCGAGGTCGTCGTCAAGGTCCGCGGGGTGCCCGTCCATGTGTACGTGACCCATCTCGACTACCGCGGCGACCCGTCCGTACGGATCGCCCAGGTCGCCGACACGCGCCGGATCATGGCCGAGGACTGCGACCCGCGCGGGACGTGTCCGGCGCGGATTCTGCTCGGGGACTTCAACGCCCAGCCCACCGCACCCGAACTCGCCCCGCTGTGGAAGGAGTTGACGGCCGCCGATCCGGGTGGGCCGACCTATCCGGCGCAGAATCCGACGCAGCGCATCGACTATGTCGCCGTCTCGCACGACACCGTACGGGTGCGCGACGCGGCGGTGGTCGAGACACTTGCCTCGGACCACCGCCCCGTCGTCGCCGACCTGACCATCAGGCGCGGCCACTGATCCCTCACCCCAGGGGGCTTCGGGTCAACTCGTCGGCTTGGTCAGGTCGTAGAAGGTCGTGCTGCCTGCCGTGACCTCTGTGTAGTGGGCCTCCACCCAGGTCGTGATCTCGGACGCGGTGCCGGACCCGCCGCCCATGCCGCCGCCTCCGCCGCCGCCCGAGATGAAGTAGTGGATCTTCCCGTCCTCGACGTACCGCTGGAACTGGGCGAGCGTCGGGGACGGGTCGCTCCCGTTGAAGCCGCCGATCGCCATCACCGCGTCACCGGTGGCGAGTTGGTAACTCGCCGCGTTCTGCGCGCCGATGGCCGCACCGGGCCAGGTGTAGTCGTCGGCGTTCGCCTCCAGGAGCTGCTTCGCCTCGGCGCTGACCTGGGCGCCTTCGAGCAGGCCGCCCATACCGCCGCCGCCCATGGCCCGGCCGCCTTCTCGGGCACCGGCACCGGCACCGGCACCCGGGGCCTGGCCCTGAGTCTGACCCTGCGCCTGGCCCTGGCCCTGTCGTCCCGCGCCCGCCTTGCCGGTCCCGCCGCCCGGTGCCGTACCGGCCGGCGGTGCCTGACCGGTACCGCCCCCGGGCGCCTGGCCCTGACCCTGTGCGCCGGGCGGTCGCATCCCGCCGCCGCCATCGCCGTCTCCGGCACCGCCACCTCCGCCGCCGCCGCCGAACCCGCCCCGGCCCGCGCCCGCCGGACCCGCCGAGACGATCGACCCCGTGTGCGCGGTGTCCAGCGTCGACAAGGTGTACGCGGTCGGGGCCGCCAGTGCCGCCACCCCGCTCACCGCCACCGCGAGCAGCGCCACCCGGCGCCCGAGCCGCGACGCGAGGAGCAGTCCCACCGCGCCGACGATGCCGCCGACCAGGACCGCCGTCCGCAGCCACGGCAGATAGTCCGGTGTCCTGCCCAGCAGGGTGTACGCCCACCAGGCCGTCACGCCGACCGTCGCGGCGAGGAACAGCGCCGCCCACGGCTTCGCGCGCTCCTCCCACAGGATCGTCGCGCCCATGCCGACGAGCGCCGCGATGTAGGGCGCGAGGGCGACCGTGTAGTACTCGTGGAAGATGCCCGCCATGAAGCTGAAGACGGCGACCGTCGTCAGCAGAGCGCCGCCCCAGACCAGGAACGCGGCGCGCGCGGCGTCCGTGCGCCTGGCCTTCCAGGTCACGATCAGACCGGCGACCAGCAGGATCAGCGCGGCAGGCAGCAGCCAGGAGATCTGGCTGCCGACGGCGTCGTTGAACATACGGCCGAGGCCGGTGGTGCCCCATCGGCCGCCGCCTCCACCGGCGCCACCGCCTCCTCCGCCGCCGCCCACGCTGCCGGCCTCATCGCCGTTGAGCCGGCCGAGGCCGTTGTAGCCGAAGGTCAGTTCCAGGAAGGAGTTGGTCTGCGAGCCGCCGGTGTACGGACGGGACGACGCGGGCCACAGTTCGACGATCGCGACCCACCAGCCGCCCGACACCAGGACCGCGAGCCCCGAGAGCAGTAGCTGACCGAACCGCTTGGGCAGCCGTACCGGCGCGCACACCGCGTACACGATCGCCAGCGGCGGCAGGATCAGGAACGCCTGGAGTGTCTTGGCGAGGAAGGCGAAGCCGACCGCGACGCCCGCCCACACCAGCCACTTGGTGCGGCCGTTCTCCAGGGCGCGCAGCACGCAGTAGACCGTGACGGTCATCAGCAACGCGAGGAGCGCGTCCGGGTTGTTGAAGCGGAACATCAGCGCCGCGACGGGCGTCAGCGCGAGGACCCCGCCCGCGATCAGCGCGGCGGCCGGACTGAACCGGCGCCGTACACCCGCGTACAGGACGGCGACCGTCCCCGTGCCCATCAGGACCTGTGGGGCCAGGATCGACCAGGAGCTGAGGCCGAAGATCCGTACCGACAGGTCCATCGGCCACAGCGCGGCGGGCGGCTTGTCGACGGTGATGGCGTTGCCCGCGTCGAGGGAGCCGAAGAAGAACGCCTTCCAGGACTGGCTGCCCGCCTGCGCCGCCGCCGAGTAGAAGGAGTTGGCGTATCCGGACGAGGACAGGTTCCAGAAGTACAGGGCCGTGGTGACGAGCAGCAGACCGAGGAACGCGGGGCGCGCCCAGCGGGGGTCTG
>NZ_JBHVQT010000031.1:0-11290 GCF_042886315.1 Streptomyces sp. NPDC058001 | reverse complement strand
CCACCCACTGCGACCCCTGACCCGGAAACACCAACACCGACCGCACACCCGACCGACCCACCCCACGCACCACACCCGACACCGACACACCCGACACACCCGACACACCCGACGCCAACGACCCCACACCGGCAAGAAGCCCCTCCCGATCCCGGCCCAGCACCACCGCCCGATGCTCCAACACCGACCGCGAACCCACCAACGACAACCCCACATCCACCGGATCCAACTCCGGCCGGACATTGACGAATCCAGCCAACCGCCCCGCCTGCGCGGCCAGCCCCTCCGCCCCGCGAGCCGATACCACCCACGGCACCACCCCAACCGGCGCCCGCTCCTCGACAGCCTCGGAGACAACCGCAGGCTCGGGCGCCTCCTCGATGATCACGTGCGCGTTCGTCCCACTGATCCCGAACGAAGACACACCCGCACGCCGCACACGCCCCTCCGCCCGCGACCACTCACGCGCCTCCGTCAACAACTCCACCGCGCCCACCGACCAGTCGATGTGCGGAGACCTCTCATCGACATGGAGCGTCTTGGGCAGCAACCGGTGACGCAGCGCCATGACCACCTTGATCACGCTGGCCACTCCGGCCGCGGCCTGGGCGTGGGCGACGTTCGACTTGACCGAGCCCAGCCACAGCGGCCTCTCGGCCGGACGGTTCCTGCCGTACGTGGCTTGCAGCGCCTGGGCCTCGATCGGATCGCCGAGCGGGGTGCCCGTCCCGTGCGCCTCCACAACGTCGATGTCGTCGGGCGACAGGCGGGCGTTCGCCAACGCGGCCCGGATCACCCGCTGTTGAGAGGGACCGTTCGGCGCCGTCAGGCCGTTGCTGGCACCGTCCTGGTTCACGGCGCTGCCGCGGAGGATCGCCAGGACCGGGTGGCCGTTGCGGCGCGCGTCGGACAGTTTCTCCAGCAGTACGAGCCCCGCGCCCTCACCCCACCCGGTGCCGTCCGCGGCGGCGGAGAACGCCTTGCACCGGCCGTCCGGGGACAGTGCGCGCTGCCGGCTGAAGCCGACGAAGGTGCCGGGGTTCGGCAGGACGGCGACGCCGCCGGCGAACGCCAGCGAGCACTCGCCCTGGCGCAGCGACTGGGCAGCCATGTGCAGTGCCACCAGCGACGAGGAGCAGGCGGTGTCCACGGTGACCGCGGGCCCCTCGAAACCGTAGGTGTAGGCGATGCGGCCCGAGAACACGCTGCCCGCGCTGCCGGTCATGAAGTGGCTCTCGACTCCAGCCGGGAGCTGGGGCGCGGTGCCCGACGCGTAGTGCCGGGTCACGTAGTCCGAGGTGATGCCGCCGGTGAAGACGCCGACCGGTTTGCCGCGCAGCGAGTCGGGCCTGATGCCGGCCCGTTCCAGCACCTCCCAGGAGGTCTCCATCAGCAGGCGCTGCTGCGGGTCCATCGCCAGCGCCTCACGCGGCGAGATCCCGAACAGCTCCGCGTCGAACTCGGCCGCGTCGTACAGGAAGGCGCCCTCGCGGACGTATGTCTTCCCCTGTGCCTCGGGGTCGGGGTCGTAGAGGGCGTCCAGGTCCCAGCCGCGGTTGTCGGGCAGGCCGGAGACCGCGTCACGGCCCTCGCTGATCAGGGCCCAGAAGTCCTCGGGGGATTCGACGCCGCCGGGGAACCGGCAGGCCATGCTCACGATCGCCACCGGCTCCTGCGCGGCGGCGGCCAGTTCCTGGTTGAGCCTGCGCAGGCGCTCGTTCTCGGTGAGCGACGCCCGCAGTGCCTCGACGATCTTCTCGGAGGATGCGCTGCTCATGACCGGTCCGTCCCTTCGGTGATGTCTGCCGTGGTGTCGCTCTCGCCGAGTGCGATCCGCACAAGGTCGTCCACGTCCATCGAGGCGATGGCCGGGCCGTCCTTCTCCTGGTCGGAGTCGTCGGTTGCCGCGGTGTCCGCGGGCCTGTCGGCCAGGCCGAGCAGCGCGTCCAGGAGTCCGGCCTGCCGGATGCGGTCCAGGGGGATGGCGGTGATGACCCGCCGGAGATGGGTCTCGTCGGTCGGTGCGGGTGGCCGGCCGTCGGGTCCGGCCGCCGCCTCGGTCCCTCCGGTTTCGAGGGTCAGTTCGTCGAGGATGTGGGCGGCGAGGGCGTCGGGGGTCGGGTAGTCGAAGACCAGTGACGCGGCCAGTCGCAGTCCGGTGGCTCCGTTGAGCCGGTTGCGCAGTTCCACCGCGGTCAGCGAGTCGATGCCCATGTCCTGGAAGGCCCGGCCGGGGTCGATCCCCGCGGACGAGGAGTGCCCCAGGACGGCGGCGAGGTCCGCGCGGACCAGCTCCACGACGATGCGTTCGTGCTCCGTCGCGGGCATGGCGCTCAGCCGCTGGGCCAGCGAGGGCCCCTGTGCGGCGGCGGTGCTCGCGGCCCGCCGGACCGGGGCGCGCACCAGCCCGCGCAGGATCGGCGGCAGGGTTCCCACGGCGGCCTGGGAGCGCAGCGCGGCCTTGTCCAGCCGTACGGGAACGAGCAGGGGCCGGTCGACGCCGAGTGCGGCGTCGAGCAGCGCCATGCCCTGGTCGTCGGTGATCGGGGTCAGTCCGGAGCGGGAGATGCGGGCCAGGTCGTCGCGTCCGAGCTGCCCGGTCATGTCGCTGGTCCGTGCCCACAGTCCCCAGGCGAGCGAGAGGGCCGGGAGTCCCTGGGCCCTGCGGTGGTGCGCGAACGCGTCGACGAACGAGTTCGCCGCCGCGTAGTTGCCCTGCCCTGGACTGCCGAAGACCCCGGAGGCCGAGGAGAACAGGACGAACCCGGCGAGGTCGAGGCCGCGGGTCGCCTCGTGCAGGTGCAGCACCGCGTCGACCTTGGCCCGCATGACCGTGTCGACACGCTCCGCGTCCAGGGCCGCGAGGGTGGCGTCGGCGACCACGCCGGCGGTGTGGACGACGGCGGTCAGCGGATGCTCTGCCGGTACCTTCGCGATCAGCTCGGCCACCGCGTCCCGGTCCGCCACATCACACGCGACGACCGATACCTCCGCCCCGTCGGCCTCCAACTGTGCCACCAGCTCCCGTGCGCCAGGAGCCTCCACACCCCGACGGCCCGCCAGCAGCACATGGCGCATCCCATGCCCCGCCACCAGATGCCGGGCCACCAGCCCGCCAAGGGCCCCGGTACCACCCGTGATCAGCACTGTGCCGTCCCGGTCCCACACCGGTGGCATCACCAGCACGTTCTTGCCGACATGCCGGGCCTGACTGACGAACCGGAACGCCTCCGGGGCCCGCCTCGCGTCCCACGCCGTCACGGGAAGGTGCCGCAACACTCCTCGCTCGAAGAGCCGGACCACCTCGGTGAGGATCTCCTGGAAGCGGTCGAGGCCAGCTTCGAGGAGGTCGAACGGGTAGTAGGCGACGCCGGGGTGATCGGCGGCCACTCGCTCCGCGTCCCGGACGTCGGCCTTGCCCATCTCCATGAACCGACCCCCGCGCGGCAGCAACCGCAGCGAGGCGTCCACGAACTCGCCCGTCAGGCTGTCGAGCACCACGTCCACGCCCCGGCCGCCCGTCGCGGCCAGGAATGCCTCCTCGAACTCCACCGTTCGCGACGACGCGATGTGCTCCGCGTCCAGCCCGCCGGCCCGCAGGGCATCCCACTTGCCAGGACTCGCCGTCCCGAACACCTCGGCACCCAGATGCCGCGCCACCTGTACCGCGGCCATCCCGACCCCGCCGGCCGCCGCGTGCACCAGCACCGACTCCCCTGCCCGCACCCCCGCCAGATCCACCAACCCGTAGTAGGCGGTGGCGAATACGGTGGGTACGGATGCCGCCTGTTCGAAGGTCCAGTCGTCCGGTACGCGTACGAGGGCGCGGGCATCGGAGACCGTCGTGGGCCCGAAGGCGGACGACAGCATGCCCATCACGCGGTCGCCCGGCGCCAGGGTGGTCACCTCGGAGCCGACCTCGGTCACGATTCCGGCGCCCTCGCCGCCCATCCGCGCCTCGCCGGGATACATGCCGAGAGCGATGAGGACGTCGCGGAAGTTCAGCCCCGCCGCACGCACGGACACCCGTACGTCCGACGGCCCCAACGGCTCCACCGCCGACGGCACCAGCGCCAGGTTCTCCAACGTGCCCGGTGTCGTCACATCCAGCCGCCACGGCGCCCCCACCGGGGGCACCAACCCCGGGCCGTCCGAACCCGATCGCACCAGCCGCGCCCCCAGCACCCGACCCGCACGCACCACCACCTGCGACTCGCCCGAGCCCAACGCCCCGGGCAACACCTCCGCCAACTCCACGCCCTCGTCGACATCCACCAGCACGAACCGACCCGGATGCTCCGTCTGCGCCGACCGCACCAGACCCCACAGAGCCGCATGGGCCAGATCGGGTACGTCGTCGTGCGCGCCGACTCCCACCGCACGACATGTGACCAGCACGAGCCGTGAGTCGGCGAATCGGTCGTCGGCCAGCCACTCCTGAAGGACCGTCAGCGCCTGGAGCGTGGACTGCCGTACGGCGTCCGCGAGCGTCGGCGACGACGGGGCGACGCAGGGAAGGACCACGAACTCCGGTGTTCCGTCTACGCGTTGCAGGGGTGCGAGGGCGCCCTCGCCGTCGACGCACGCATCCTCCCGACCGAGCAGCGTCCACCGCTCCGGCTGGACCGGGTCGTCGGCCGGCACTTCCACGGGAACCCAGTCGAGGACATAGGGAGCTTCCATCTCCTCGCCCCGCACGCGCTCCAGTTGTTCGGGGGACATCTCCGGGATGAGCAGCCGCTCCACGAGTGCGACCGGTGCGCCGGTGGGGTCGGCGAGCGCGACCCTCACCGCGTCCGGTCCCGCGGGCGACAGCTTCACCCGCACCGTCGAGGCACCGGCGGCGAAGACCGAGACGCCACTCCAGGCGAACGGCAGCCGCATGGAACCACCGCTGTCGAAGAATGCACCGGCGCCCGCGGACTGCAGGGCGGCGTCGAGCAGCGCCGGATGCAGGGTGAAGCGGCCGGCCGCCTCCTGCTCCTGTGCGGGCAGGCTCACTTCGGCGAAGACCTCGTCGCCGCGCCGCCAGGCCGCCCGCAGCCCCTGGAACGAGGGGCCGTAGGCATAGCCGAGCCGGGCATACGCCTCGTAGAACCCGTCGAGTTCCACCGACGTCGCTCCCGTGGGCGGCCACACACCGAGGTCGTAGGGTTCCTCCGGCACGTCATGGCTCAGGACACCGCTGACATGACGGGTCCACTCCTCCTCGGGACCGGGCCGAGAGTGCACGGTCATCGGTCGCCACCCGGACTCGTCCTCGGCGCCCACGCGGACCTGCACGGTGACACCGCCCTCCTGCGGGACCACCAGGGGGATCTCCAGGGTGAGTTCCTCGACGCGTCCGCAGCCCACCTCGTCCCCGGCCCGCAACGCGATCTCGACCAGACCCGCACCCGGCAGCAGCACTGTGCCACCGATCTCGTGATCCGCCAGCCAGGGGTGCGTATGCAGAGAGAGCCTGGACGTGATGACGATTCCCTGGTCCTCGGCGAGGGGGACGGCCGCACCGAGGAGGGGATGGTCCGCGGCGGCCAGCCCCAATGCTGCCGGGTCACCGCCGGCTGTGTCCGCGTCCTCCAACCAGTGGCGGCGGCGCTGGAAGGCATACGTGGGCAACTCCACGCGACGGCCACCGGGGAGCAGAGCAAGCCAGTCGATCTCAACGCCGTGCACAAACGCCTGCGCCAACCCCGCCACCAACGTCTCCGGCTCGGGACGGTCCTTGCGCAACAGCGGGACCGCACGGAGGCTGTCCTGGCCGTCGAAGGTCTCCTGAGCCATCGCGGTCAGGACACTGTCCGGGCCGACCTCGACCAGCACACCGACACCCTCAGACGCCAGCGCCGTGACGCCATCACCGAAACGGACCGCCTCGCGGACGTGACGCACCCAGTACTCGGGCGTGGTCAACTCCCCCAGCTCGGCGAGACGACCGGACACATTGGAGACCACCGGCAGCTGCGGCTCATGGAAAGTGACCTGTTCCGCCACCCGCCGGAAGTCCTCCAGCATCGGCTCCATCAAAGGCGAATGGAACGCATGACTCACCCGCAACCGCCGCGACTTGACCTCCCCCAGCGCCACGACCACCTGCTCAACGGCCTCCGCCTCACCGGACACCACCACCGACGACGGACCATTGACAGCAGCCAGAGAAACCCGACCGACAAAGTCCTCAAGTACGGGAAGGACATCAGCCTCACTCGCCTGGACCGCGACCATGACTCCACCAGCCGGCAACGCCTGCATCAACCGACCCCGCGCACTCACCAACCGGACCGCATCCTCCAACGAGAACACCCCCGCCACATGAGCAGCAGCCAACTCCCCGATCGAATGCCCGATCAACACATCCGGCCGCACACCAAAACTCTCCAACAGCCGCACCACCGCCACCTCGAACGCAAACAACGCAGCCTGCGTCCACTCCGTCCGACCCAACCGATCCACATCCACGAACACGACAGGGTCCAGCCCGAACCCACCCGCAACCTCATCCAACGCCCCCGCGAACACCGGGTACACGGCAGCCAGTTGGGCACCCATCCCGACCCGCTGCGCCCCCTGCCCCGAGAACCCGAACGCCAACCGAGCCCGACCCCGAGCCACCCCGGACACCACACCCACACTCGACGAACCCTCCAGCACAGCACGGAGCCCGCCGAGCAGACCGTCCCGATCCCGCCCCACCACCACCGCCCGGTGCTCCAACGCCGACCGCGAGGTTGCCAACGAGAACCCCACGTCGACCGGATCCAGCTCCGGTCGGGCCCCGACGAACTCAGCCAACCGCCACGCCTGCCCGACCAACCCCTCGACCCCGCGCCCCGACACCACCCACGGCACCACCGAAACCGGAACCGGAACCCGCTCAGGAACCACCTCGACGGAGGACTCGGATACCTGCTCCACGATCACGTGCGCGTTCGTCCCGCTGACCCCGAACGATGACACACCCGCCCGCCAGGGCCGATCCACCTCCGGCCACTCCCGAGCTTCGGTCAGCAACTCCACCGCGCCGGCCGACCAGTCGACGTTCGTCGACGGCGCGTCCACGTGCAGGCTCTTGGGCAGCATCCCGTGCCGCATGGCAAGGATCATCTTGATCACACCCGCGGCGCCGGCGGTGGCCTGTGTGTGCGCGATGTTCGACTTGACCGAGCCGAGCCACAACGGCCGCCCCTCAGGCCGCCCTTGGCCATAGGTGGCCAGCAGCGCCTGCGCCTCGATCGGATCCCCCAGGGACGTACCCGTGCCGTGGGCCTCCACCGCATCCACGTCGCTCGCTGACAGCCCCGCGTTGGCCAACGCGGCTCGGATCACCCGCTGTTGGGACGGTCCGTTCGGAGCCGTCAGACCGCTGCTCGCCCCGTCCTGATTCACCGCACTGCCCCGGATGACCGCCAACACCTCGTGACCGTTCCGCCGGGCGTCCGACAGCCGCTCCAGCAGGAGCATTCCGACGCCCTCGCCCCAGCCGGTGCCGTCGGCCGCGTCCGCGAAGGGCTTGCAGCGGCCGTCCGGTGCGAGGCCGCGTTGGCGGCTGAAGCCGACGAAGGGGTAAGGGCTGACCAGGACGGACACTCCGCCCGCGAGTGCCATCGAGCACTCGCCACTGCGCAGGGCCTGGCCCGCCAGGTGCATCGCCACCAGCGACGACGAGCACGCCGTGTCCACCGTCACCGCAGGCCCCTCCAGGCCGAAGGTGTAGGCCACCCGGCCGGAGAGGACGCTGGAGGATCCTCCCGTGATGGCGTAGCCCTCGGCGCTGTCGGGGACCTTGCGGCTGCCGGAGACGTAGTCGGACCATGCGGCGCCCGCGAACACGCCGATGTCGCGGCCCTTGAGCGCTCCGGGGTCCAGTCCGGCCCGCTCGAAGGTCTCCCAGGACGCCTCCAGCAGCAGCCGCTGCTGCGGGTCCATGGCCAGCGCCTCGCGGGGCGAGATGCCGAACAGTTCGGCGTCGAACTCGGAAGCGCCGTAGACGAACGCACCCTCCCGCGCGTAGCTCTTGCCGGGTGCGTCGGGGTCGGGGTCGAAGAGGTTCTCCAGGTCCCAGCCCCGGTCGTCCGGGAATCCGGCCACGGCGTCCCGGCCTTCGGCGAGCAGGCGCCAGTAGTCCTGGGGGGATTCGATGCCGCCGGGGAACCGGCACGCCATGCCCACGACGGCTATCGGCTCCCGTGACTCGGCCTCGACCTCCTTGAGGCGCTGCCTCGTCTCCGACAGTTCGCCGGTGACGCGCCTGAGGTAGTCCCGGAGCTTTTCTTCCACGCCGACCATGTGAATCCCGTCTTCCACGCGTTTGGGTGCCGATCAGGGGGCGAGTTCTCGTCGGGCGGGTCAGTCGAGCCCGAGTTCCTTGTCGATCAGCGCGAACATTTCGTCGTCCGAGGCCGATTCCAGGGTCGTCCGGTCCAGGCCGCCGTCGGTCTGGGACTCGGCGCCGCCGTCCAACGTCCTGAGCAGGTACCGCAGTCGTTTGGCGACGCGGTCGCGCACGCCGCCGTCCGTCGGTGCCGCCAGCACGGCCGCTTCGATCCGCTGGAGCCCTTCGAGGGCGTCCACCTCGTCGCCGTCTTCTCCCTGCTGGAGCTGTGCGTGCAGATGCCGGGCGAGGGCCGCGGGGTTGGGGTGGTCGTAGACGGTGGACGCGGGCAGGCGCAGCCCGGTCGCCTCGTTGAGCCGGTTGCGCAGTTCCACCGCGGTGAGGGAGCCGAATCCCGATTCGAGGAATCCTCGCTCCGGTTCGACCTCGTCGGGCTTCGCGTGGCCGAGGACGGTGGCCGCCTGTGCCTGGACCAGCTCCATCAGGACGCGGTGCCGTTCGGCGACGGGCAGGCCGGCCAGTCGCCGGTCGAGGGCCGACCGCGACACGGATTCCTCCGCCGCCTCCTCGGGGGCCTTCAACAGCTGCTGGACCTGCGGAAGTTCGGCCAGGAGCGGGCTGGGTCGGGCGACCGTGAACAGGGACACGAAGCGCTCCCAGTCCATGTCGGTGACGGAGAGGGTGGTCTCGTCGCGGTCGAGGGCCTGGTGCAGTGCCGTGATCGCCAGCGCCGGGTCCATGGCGCGCAGGCCGCGCAGGCTCAGCGCCTCCCCCATGCCTTGTTCGTTGGCCAGACCGTCCCCGTCCCACATGCCCCAGGCGACCGAGGTGGCGGCAAGGCCGCGGGCTCGGCGCCGGTCGGCCAGCGCGTCCAGATGGGCGTTGGCGGCTGCGTACGCTCCCTGCCCGCTCCCGCCCCAGATGCCGGCGTTCGACGAGAAGAGCACGAAGGCGTCCACGTCGTCGTCCTGCCCGAGCAGTTCGTCGAGGGTCTGGGCGCCGGTTGCCTTCGCCCCCAACGTCTCGGCGAGGTCCGAGAGCTGTGCGTCCGCAAGGCCCACGAACCGGCCGGGAACGCCGGCGGCGTGCACCACCGTCCGTACCGGGGAGCCCTCGTCCCTGAGCCGGTCCAGCAGTGCGGACACGCTGTCCCGGTCCGCCATGTCGCACGCGGCGATGGTCACTCGGGCGCCCAACTCCTCCAGTTCCGCCGACAGTTCGTTTGAGCCCGCGGCATCGGGGCCCCGCCTGCTGGTCAGTACGACGTGCTCGGCGCCCTGCGCGGCCAGCCAGCGCGCGACGTGCGCACCCAGACCGCCGGTACCCCCGGTGACCAGGGCGGTGCCGGTCGGGCTCCACTGCTTCGCCGTCGTGCGCCCGTCCAGGGGTGCGCGGACCAGGCGCCGTACGAACACACCCGATGGGCGCAGTGCGAGTTGGTCCTCGTCGCCCGAGTCGGTCACAGCGGCGCGCAGTCGGCCCGCAGCCCTGGCGTCGGGTGTCTCGGGCAGGTCGATGAGTCCGCCCCAGCGCTGGGGCATCTCCAGCCCGGCCACCCGTCCGAGTCCCCAGACCTGTGCCTGGAGCGGATGCGGTCCCGGGTCGATGCTGTTGACGGAGACGGCGCCCTGGGTCGCGCACCACAGGAGTGCCTCGACGTCCGCGTCGCCCAGCGCCTGAAGCAGGGTCAGGGTCGCGCCGAGCCCGGCCGGAACACCGGGATGATCCGCCGACGGCGCCTCGTCCAGCGCCAGAAACGACAGCACCCCATTGATCTGCCCGGCCACCGTACCCAACTGCCCCGCCCACGACTGCCGTTCCGGCCGAGCCGCATCCAGTACGACCACCCCGACCTCAGCGCCACCGCCCCCCAACACCTCGCCCGCCGCCACCACCCACGGATGCTCCCGATGCGCCGCGGGCACCACCAGCAACCACGTCCCCGACAGCACGGCGGCGCCTGTTGTGGCCGGCCGAAGGGGGCGCCAGGCGACTTGGTAGCGCCAGGAGTCGACGACCGAGTCTTCCCGGCGCTGCCTGCGCCAGGACGCCAAGGCCGGAAGCACTGTCTCCAGTGACGAACGCACCTGTCCGGCGGTCCCGTTGGCGTCGGGTAGGAGGGTCCGGGCGAGTTCCTCCAGGTTCTCGCTCTCCACCGCCTCCCAGAACAGCGAGTCGACGACGTTCGGCGTGATGTCGGTGCCGTCGGTGTGCCGTGGACTGCTGACAGGTTCCAGCCAGTAGTGCTTGCGTTGGAAGGCGTAGGTCGGCAGGTCCACCCGCCGACCGCCCGGCAGCATGCTCGTCCAGTCCACGTCCACGCCGTGGACGAACGCCTCCGCCACCGAAGTCAGGAACCGGTCCATCCCGCCCTCGTCCCGACGCAGGGAGCCGATCGCCGCACCGGGCACGTCCCCGGCATCCACCGTCTCCGTGATCCCGGTCGCCAGAACAGGGTGCGCACTCGACTCGATGAAGACGTCGTATCCCTGTGCCAGCAGCGCCCTGGTGGCGCCTTCGAACTGGACCGGCTGCCGGAGGTTGGCGAACCAGTAGTCGGCGTTCAACTCCGCCGTGTCGATCCAGTCTCCGGTGACCGTCGAGAAGAACGGCACCCGCGAAGGCACCGGAGCAATCGGCGCCAACAACTCCGCCAACTCCTCACGGATCAGATCCACATGAGCCGAATGCGACGCGTAATCCACCGGAACCCGTCGCGCCCGCACCCCCAGCCCCTCGCACGCCACGAGCAGTTCGTCCAGCGCATCCGCGTCGCCGGACACCACGGTGGAGTCGGGGCCGTTGGCTGCCGCGACACCCACACGGTCGGCCCAGGGAGCGAGTAGATCCTCGGTCCGGTTCCGGCCGGCGGCGATGGAGACCATGCCACCCAACCCCGACAACCGACGCAACACCCGACTCCGCAACGCCACCACCCGCGCCGCATCCCCCAACGAC
>NZ_JBHVQT010000030.1:1628-22717 GCF_042886315.1 Streptomyces sp. NPDC058001 | reverse complement strand
CGGTATCCGGCGCGGCGGTGGAGCTGTCGCGGCCGACGCCGTCAAGGCCACCTGCGGCAACCCGGACTGGCACGACAAGCTGCTGCCCGTCATCCGGCGCAGGCAGCGCTTCAAGGACACCATCGTGACCCGGCGGCCGCTGCGATTCCCCGGTCCCCGCAACGAGGCGCTTGAGGTTGCTGCTGTTGCGGATGCCTTCCGCATCCGGCGTCTCAGCTGCAGGCGGAAGCGATGAAGCGTATGGCGGCGGAGGGCCGTGCGCGCGGCGCTGGCTCCTCACGCTTCAGGCGCTGTACTGCTTTCCGCGGGCGGGGGCACGGGCCAGGAGCCCGTCACCGTCGAGGAGGGTCTTCAGTGATCAGTTTTCGCGGACGAACTGTCCTGAGCCGATCCCGGTGGGCCGCAACCCGCTGGGCTTCGTGGGAGTGTGAGGGGTGCTCAGTTGTGGGGCCGGATGGGGGAGTGGGGCGTGGGTAGGGGGAGCGGCGGCGGGGTGCGTCGGCCGGGCGGGGAGAACCGGGTCCGGCTGACTCGGACCCACCGGATCCTTATCGGTGTCGTGGTCACCGGTGCGGTCGTCATCGCTGGGATCGGCTTCGCGGGCTCCTACGCAGCCGTCCGTGACCTCGCCGTCGAAAAGGGTTTCGGGGACTTCGCCTACGTTTTCCCGGTCGGTATCGACGCCGGTATCTGTGTCCTGCTTGCCCTGGATCTCCTCCTCACCTGGATCCGTATCCCCTTCCCTGTGCTGCGGCAGACGGCGTGGCTGCTGACGGCGGCGACGATCGCGTTCAACGGTGCCGCCGCGTGGCCCGACCCGCTCGGCGTCGGCATGCACGCCGTCATTCCGGTCCTGTTCGTCGTATCGGTCGAGGCGGCCCGGCACGCGGTCGGCCGGATCGCCGACATCACCGCCGACAAGCACATGGAAGGCGTCCGCCTCACCCGCTGGATCCTCTCGCCCGTTCCCACCTTCCTCCTCTGGCGGCGGATGAAGCTGTGGGAGCTGCGTTCCTACGAGCAGACCATCAAGCTCGAACAGGAACGTCTCGTCTACCAGGCCGGCCTCCGCTCACGCTTCGGCCGCGCCTGGCGCCGCAAAGCTCCCATTGAGGCGCTGATGCCGCTGCGGCTCGCCCGCTACGGCATCCCGCTCGCGCAGACCGGGCCCGCGGGCCTCGCCGCGGCCGGGATTGAGTTACCGAACGTGCCGGCGGTCCAGGCAGAGCCTGCTGACCCGGCGCACCCGGCAAGCGCCGGGCAGGAAGCAAGGACGGGCGGCGGTGTGCGGGAGCCGGCCGGCCTGACGCTGGCGAAGCCGGAACCGGTACAGGTGCCCGCCGTCGTTCCTGAGCCGCGGTGCGGAGCGCGGGAAGGGCGCGAAGAATCAGCCGACCGGTTCGCGGGGGCCTATCAGGCGTTCCTCACCCGGTTCCGGGCCGAACCGACCACCGTCCAGTGGGCGTTGTGGCTCCGTGACCAGTACGGCATCTCCACCGGGGCCGGCGAACCGCTCTCCGAAGCGCAGTTGCAGCCCCTGCTCCACGTCCTTCAGAAGCGCTACGCACTTCCCGCTTCGGACACCGCCGCCGGCGGCGCCGTAGGCGAGCCGCCGCCGGCTGACCAGTCCTGGTACGACTACTTCCACAGTGCCTGGCTCAGCTACCGGCAGGAGCACGGCGCCTCCCCCGATGCTGCCGCACTCGCCGGGTACCTGTACGAGCGGGACGCCATCACGGGTGACGGCGGCCGGCCTGTCACCGGCGAGGACCTGGAGGGCTTCGTCGCGAGTTTCCAGGAGCGCGGGTCCGGCCGGACTGAACCTGCGGCGCCGGACGGCGCAGAGCCGGTCGGGGAGGAAGCAGCCGGGCCGCTGCCGGATACGAGCGGTACGCCACGGGAGGAGTCTGCCGGCGCTCCGGCACAGGCGGCGAAGGACCAGCGCGGGCCCCGCGTTGACGCTTCCATCGGCAGAGCGCGGCAGACCGGGGCCGGGGGAGGCGGCCTCACCGCGTCCGACCGGTACTACCTGGCATGGGCGGAGTACCAGGAGCACAAGGGGAGCGAGCCCAGCGACGGGCAACTGTCGGCCTACTGCGCCCAGAAGGGACTCCTGGGCCGCGGGAACAACCCTGTCAGCCCGGCCAACCTGCGCCGGCATTTCGTGCGCTGGCGCGTCTACAGCGTCTGGGCCGAGCAGCGGGCCCGCACCGGGAACCCCGCGCACGGCGATGTTGCGCGGACCTGTACGGAGCGGGGGATCACCGCCCGGTACAACAAGCCCGTCACCCCCGCCCTGGTCGCCGAACAGGCCGGGGACTTCGAACGGCGCTGGCAGGCGCTGACCCTCCACGACGCCGACACGAAGTCGTGAGTCTGCCCCTGATGCCGATCCCGGAAATTTCCCCGGTGTCGCTCTTCGCTCCTCACTCAGTTGCTGTGGTCAGCGAACACGGCAGAGGTCCACGGTGGCATCGGTGATGGCGGTGCGCCGGGCTGGCAGACTCGATGACATGTCCGAACGGCTTGACGGCGGCGCCGTGCCGAACGATCCGATGCGCGAGTACGTGGCGCTCTATCCCGAGGTCGTCCGGGCCGGTTCGTTGCGGAGCGCCCTGCAGGCGGTGGTCGATCATGGGGGCCACGGGCTCGCGGTCGGGCTGACGTCCTCACCGGGGTGGCGCCATGTGGCTGCCCGGGTGGAAGCCGACGGGCGCTGGGCGAATGTTCTGATGGCCCCCGGCGAGCGCTGCTTCATCGTCGACTGCGGGGCCGGTGGTGTCCGCATGGCGTCCGGCAGTACCCCGGATCTCTTCGCGGTTGCCGGGGCGTTGCACTCGTGGCTGCGGGTGTCCCGGGTCGGGGAACTCGTCGCACAGTGCCCCTTTCTGAGGACCTGGGAGCTGGCCGAGGCCCATGAGCGTGGGGAGGGTGCGGGGGTGAGGTGGCGCCGGCTGCGCGAGGCTGCCGCGCGCATGCCGGACACGGCGCTGCACGCTCTCGTCGAGGCCGCCTTCCAGCAGGAGCGGCTGCGGGCCCTGTCGCCGGGGCGGAGCACGCACTGGCTCACCTTCAGCCGACGGGCCGTGCCGCCCATCTGCAATGACCTGCCGCGGGTCATGCCGATCGGGAACGGCCGCTACCGGGTGCGGTTCGCCGACGGCCTACTGCAGGAGCTGGACAGTGCGGCAGAAGCCGTTGCGGTCATCCTCGCCGGCCTTCCCGACGACGCTGTCCCACGAACGTGAAAGTCACGGTACGTGGGAATCAAAGTGAGCAAATCCGGCCACCACCTGAAGCATGGGGCGGGGAGAGTCAGGGCTCTGGCCGGAGTTTCGTGAAGGGCCAGGTCATCGGAATGGGGGTACTTGGGATCCAGCGTCACTCCGCAGGCCGCTACCCGGCGGCCACAACCTGGCCGGCCATGACCTGAGGAGGGTGGGGGAGCAGCGAGGCAAGGTTGGCCCGGACGAAGTCCGCCGCGCTCGTGATCGACTTTTCGGCCCCGGCCTGGTCTTCGAAGACGCCGGTAGAGACCATCACTCCATCCCCCGCGTCAACCCAGTAGTAAGCCACGAATCCGGAGACCTGGCGGAGAGAAGGCACGAATTCTTCGTTCACTCGGCGTCCTGCCTCGGCGGCGTCGGTCACCCCTTCGTAGCGCCGGACTACTGCGTACATAGCTGATCCTCTCAAAGATCCCAAGGTCCCCTTGCGTGAAATGGCATACCCCCACCGCGCGTCTCTCGCTCGCGCAACGCCCGTAAAGGGCTCGGATAGGCGTATTGGTGATCCAAACCAGGCTGCTGCTGTGGCCAGGGCTGGGCGAACCGAGGCTTCACGGAACTGCGGTCGGAGCCAGAGTCGGTGAGCCTGATCACCCCCTGCTCACCGTGCGCATCAGGACTCCCTTGAGTCCGCGCAGCCAGTGAAATCCCTGATCAGCTGCAGAATGCGGAGACAAAGCGATCCCTTCGCGGCTCCTGCGGACCTCTACGCATCGACTCGGACACCACCGTCACAGACCTCAGCTCGACCGCGGCTGATGCGTAAATCCGCGATCCGGGAGCACATCGGTTCCGACGCTGTCGACCAAGGAGTCTGTCACCGGCAGGTCCTTGTGCGCATTCACGGCAACGGCCTGGAGCGCGGGCTTCCCCGGAATCAGGTCGTATGGGCGCCGGCGAGCGCCTGGCGCAGGAGGGCCCTGTTTTTTACCCTTCCGGACATCCGCACCCACCCCCACGGGCCCGGCGCGGCACCCTTCATGCCGTCAACTCGCCGTGAATACCCGTAACTTGGCACCATCCGGCGGTCCGGGAACGGTTGCCCGGGCGTACGGGCCCGGCGCGTGGAGCGGTCTCACCGTAGCGGGGCGCGCGGTCTCACACCCCGCCCCGTTCCGTGCGCTGCCGGTGCCATGCCCGTTTGCGGCAGCGGGGAGAGCAGTACCGTGCCGAGGCGGGATGTTCCACCCCGACTGTCCAACTCGCGCCGCACTCCGGGCAGTTCGCTGTCCGGGCGGCCTGGACCGCCTGGGTCCTTGCCCTCGTGCGCCGCAGCCGGCGCCAGTGCCTGGAGCGGCAGGCCGACGAACAGAACACCGCCGTCGACTTCACCGACGGCATCAGCGGACCCCCGCACCCCCGGCACAACCGCGGCCCGGCATCACGGTCATCCGTGATCACGACCAGCCGCAGCCGGGGCGCCCCATCCCTGCCCATGCCTTCACCGTACGACCGATCGAACGCTCACCAGAGCCACTCGGCAAGGGCCGGCACGCCGCAGACGGCCTTTCGGGCGGCGAGCCGCGCCCTTCCACCGTACGGGTGCAGACGGCAATCAGGGGGTGGGCGAAGAATCAGCCGTCCGAAGTTCAGGCCAAGATGATCGGGTTGCTGAGCGCTGCCATGTGGCCGTTCGCGTCGCGAACCTCGGTGCGAATGAATGCCGACTCCCCGGCGCTGATGTGCCACTCCACGGTGCCCGATCCTGTGTCGGGCAACGATTCGCCGTATACCTTTCCCTTCTCGGTGTAGAGGCTGACAGTGCCGCCGGGCACGGCGCGTACGTCAACTCGCGCGACGGCTGGCTCATCGCCGATCTTCAACCGCTCACCGATCCCAGCACTACGATCACCGGTAGAGACTGTGAACGACAGCTCGATGGCGTCCGAGGCGGCGATCCAGCTGTGACCAGCGCGGATACCGGCAAGGATCGCGTTGACACTCAGCTCGCCCGCCAGCACGACGGTGTGCGGGCTGCCGATCTGGTTCTCCAGGTGGGTGTCGCTGTTTCCTATCGCAGGCCGCCACCGTCCGGCGCAGATCTCCGCGGCCAGACTGCGTCCCCACTCGGCCAAGGCCGCCTCATTGTCCGCCTGCCATGGCACATCCGAACTCCACTGCCCATTCCACACCTCAACCACGTCGAAGCCCTGATACGGGTACATGAACGTGCCCGAGGCGTACGGCGCGTGCGGATGAGCCGCCGCACAGAGCCCACCGGACCGGTGAACCTCATCCAGATGCCGGTCGACCACGTTGTCCCGCACGCCATAGCGCCAGTCAACTATCTGACCTGGGCGGACCCCCAGCGCGAGCCAGTGCCCGGTCCGCGTGGCGACCTCTTGGCCCAAGATCACCAGCAGATCGTCGCCGATGTGCTGGCTCCAGGCGCCATGCGTCTCGGCAGTGTTGTGCTCGGTGGTCGCAAGGAAATCAAGTCCCGCCGCACGGGCACCCGCCACAAGCTGTGCCGGCATCAGCTCGCCGCTGTCCGAGGACGCCGAATGCACATGGCAGTCACCTCGGTACCAGCCACGCCCACGATCGGCCACCCGTGCCGGCGGGAACTGAGACACCTGAAAACCACTTCCCGCTTTGTCACCCATATCCATTCCAGCAGCCTAGTTCTGCCAGCGGGCACCCTGGCGACGCGTCCACCACCAGACGCCATAACGCCGTGACCTGCAGAAAGAGGATGTGACACAGCTTCTCAGTGAACTACTCGCATACGCGGCCCGCGACGTCGCTTCCGCCCGGTAGGGCTGCCCCGCACGTCAACGCACCCTGTCCGCTACCGGACCCGACGCCCTACGCACAGCTGGAGGCGAGCCGTTGAGGAGTTCGTTGATGAGCTGCTCGGTCTCCATCTCCAGCGAACAGTCCAGCATCATGTTGATCTGCTGGATGCGGGCGATGGCGGTGTGGAGTCCGTGCCGGTTTCCGGCCGCGTGTTCGATGCGGAGCCGGTCCCGGTACAGCAACTCCGCGGTGTCGTCGACGTCGAGGCCGGTCGCTATGGCCTGGCGGGCGGCGGCGAGGTCGTGGTGCGGGCCCGCAGGGGTGCGGTAGGTGGCAACAGTGTGCGCGACGTCGATGATCCGAGTGATCATCTCCTGTTGGTGCGGCTCGGCCCAGGGCAGGGGACGGGTACCGAACGGGCGCCCCCTGACCAGGCCGAGCGCCGACTCCAGGTCGAAGAGCCCGGCTGCGCCCTGTGGCAGGGCGTGTTCGGTGTGTCGGGCACCGGACATTACCTTGAGGTCGCAACAGCGGAGATCAGAAGAGCAGAGAAGGGTCGAGGGCCATCTGATCGTCCACGCCGAGGAGCAGGACGTGGTGTCCGACGGGCTCGGCGGTGCCGTCGCCGGTGACCCTCTCGATGTCGAGGCGCAGCCGGATGCGTCCGGTGCCTTCGCCGTTGGCCGCGAGGTCGTGTTCCAGTTCGTCGTCGAGGCGGTCCAGGGCGGCCTCGGCCGCGGCGTAGTCGGCCAGGCCGCGGGCGAGGAGCCGGCGGGTGGCGGTGTCGCGGAGCTGATAGCTGGGCACGGCGGTGTCCTCTGGCTGGTGGTGGGGGATCAGGTGGTGGGGTCGGTGAACCGGCGCGCCGCGTTCACCGCGCGGGACCAGACGTCGGGGCTGCCGCCGTGCTCGCGGGCGAGGGAAGCGGCGAGTCCCCGGATGTCGCCGCGCTCGCGCAGGGCGGCCAGGGCGATGTCCGTCCGCCGGTCGGCTTCCGGGCGGGAGGCCGCGGCCGCGGGGTGACGCTTGAGGGCGTTGCGTACGACGTACTCCCAGGACCTCTGCGGCCCGCCGTACTGCACGCTGAGCTCGGCCGCCAGGCCCGGTCGGTAGCCGTCACGTGCGATCGCCTCGGTGGCGTACTGCTCGGCGAGCTGCGTGGCGGTGAGCGGCTCACCGCCGGTTCGCGCGTTCAGCTCGGCCGCGAGGGCCTCCTCAAGGGCGGAGGGGCGGCCGACGGCAGCGCCGGACTGGGGTCCCGGGCGACGGCCGGCCTTGCCGAGCTTGTCCCCGGTACGCCTGCGGTCGAAGTCCTGCAGGTCGCCGGCACGGAAGCCGGGGATCAGGCGGCCGGTGGGCCCCTCGACCCCGCCGGCGGAGTCCGGGAAGTAGCCAGGATTTGCCTGCTGATACTTCCGGATCACCGACGCCCCGCTGAAGTTCAGCAGCTCGGCGGCCTCGTTGATGGAGACGACGTCCTCAGGGCCAAGCTCGTACAAGGCCGGATCGGCCTTGAGGACCCTGCTCGCCTTCTCCTTTTGGAACCACTCGTAGAAGTCCCGGAACTGCCGCTCGTCGTAGAAGTCCTTCCCGTCGATCCGCTCCTTCTCCGGGTGACGGTGCTCCTCCGGTTGGTCGAGGTGCACCTTGTACCAGCGGGCCGCGGAACCGACGCTGGCGCCGGTGAACTCGCGGATCCAGTCGCGGTTCACCACGGCGCGGCCGCCGACGAGGCGACGCTGCGGGTTCAGGGCCTTGGTCATTGCACTCTCCGGTTCTGGCTGCGGCCCTATACTTGGGGCCTGCTCCTCTTTGTTCCTCCGGCGCTCACGCGCCGACGGGCGAGTCGAGTTGGTGAAGGTGGTCGGCGGGACGTTCGGCCGGGGTTGCCGCTCTGGGCCGACACCCTCGTAAGAGGGTGCCTTCCGCCGCCCACGCTTTCTTGCCGCTTCGTCCGCATAATCAATATGACGCTTTTGATGGGTGGCTGTCAATCTCGCCGGCCCACACCCCGCCACGAATGAACCCTCCATTCAAGACTCCGGCACCACGGCCTCTGCCACCGATGCTTCTGCGACCAAGAACTCACCGTGCTGCTGACAGGCCCAGACGGAGCCGTCGCAGCCCCACTCATGCGACTTCACTCGACCCTGATGGCCAGCAATCACGTCCGCGTCCTGGACTGGCTCCGGCAGGGGAACACAGCAGTCTCCGTACTCCGCGAGATCGCCACCGCAGAATGCTCTCTCGACCATGAATCGCTCGACGCCCGGACGGACAAGGCGGTCGAACACCTTCGGGCCGTCCTCGTCGCTGCCGACGCCCTGCCGCAACGTGACGAACAGTTGGTCGCGGCAGAGCGATGGACCGCCGCCGCCGTCGCTGCCATTGCGGATCCCTCCGACCGCCACACCATCCAGGCGTTCGCCACATGGACCCACCTGATTCGCCTGCGCAAGTACTCCCGTCGCAAGCCCATCACCGCTGGCCAGACGGTGCCCGCCCGCCGCAGCGTCAAGGCAGCGATCGACTTCCTGGCCTGGCTGCGGGCCGAGGGGCCTGGATCTTGAGACTGTCGGCCAGCGTGACGTCGGCCGCTGGCTGGAAGGCGTGCCGACTACCCGGCAATACGCTCGTGACCTGGTCCTCTGGGCCGTCCGCACCAAGCGCGCGGCGACCATCAGCATCCCGGCGCGTCTCAAGAACGCTCCGACCCAAGCTCTCGACGAGGACGAACGAAGAGAGATCGCCCACCGGCTCCTCTGCGACGACCAGCTCGACGTACGCGACCGCGTCGCCGGCCTGCTGAATCTTCTCTATGCGCAGCCTTTCAGCGTCATCATCCGCCTCACTGCCGATCACGTTATCGTCCGCGAGAAGAGCGTCCTCTTGCGCCTCGGCAAGGAGCCCCTTGAGCTGTCCCCCGAACTGGGCAACCTCCTTCAGCAGATCGCGGCTGATCGCCGCCGTGACGGCCGGATCGGGCAGATCGACGCTCCTTGGCTGTTCCCCGGGATCCGTCCGGGCCAGCACCTCAGCCATATCACTCTCGCTGCCCGACTCAAGCGGCTGGGTATCCGGTCCTCGCCCAGCCGCACGGCGGCTATTGGTGACCTGACCGCCGAAGTTCCAGCCGCAGTCGTCAACCGCCTTCTCGGCATCAGCACCTCAACCGCTACAAGCTGGGCCAAGAGGTCGTCTAACGCTGCATACGCTGCTGAAGTGGCCCGCCGAAGTGACCTGGACGAGTGATGTACAGAAATAGGGGACACCGCGCTGGCGGTGACCGGTACTCGAGGGCCCGGTATTTACTGACTTCGGCGTTTTAGGGTCTGGGTCCTGTCGGACCCGGTGACGGGGCGCGTCGCGGCTGGTACTCCGGAGGTATGCGGTGTCCGGACAGCTTTGCCTGCGGGTTGAGGCTGACCGAGGCTTCGATCAGCGGTCGATGGCGGCCATGTTGTCCGTGTCGTAGCGCTCGCCGGAGGCCGGGGGCAGGTCGTTCAGGCGGGCGACGTGGCTGGCGGTGAGCTCGATGTGGTCGGCGGCGGCGTTCTCCTCCAGCCGGGCGACTCGCTTGGTGCCGGGGATGGGTGCGATGTCGTCACCCTGGGCGAGCAGCCAGGCCAAGGCGACCTGCGCGGGCGTGGTGTCGATCTCGGCGGCTACGGCCCGGACCTCGTCGACGATGCGCAGGTTGCGTTCCAGGTTGCCGTCGGCGAAGCGGTGGTTGGTGCGGCGCCAGTCGTCGGCGTCAAGATCGTTCAGGGAGCGGATGTTGCCGGTCAGGAAGCCGCGGCCGAGCGGGGAGTACGGCACGAAGCCGATGCCCAGTTCGCGCAGGACGGGCAGGATCTCGGCCTCCGGGTCGCGGGTCCACAGCGAGTATTCGGACTGGACCGCGGTGACCGGATGCACGGCGTGAGCGCGGCGGATCGTGGCGGGGCCGGCCTCCGACAGGCCGATGTGGCGGATCTTGCCTTCGGTCACCAGTTCGGCCAGCGCGCCAACGGTTTCTTCGATGGGCGTGCCGGGGTCCACCCGGTGCTGGTAGTAGAGGTCGATGTAGTCGGTACCCAGGCGCTTCAGTGATCCCTCCACGGTCAGGCGGATGTTGGCCGGGGTGCTGTCCGGAGACGAGCCACCGGTGTGGGAGATCAGTCCGAACTTGGTGGCCAGCACGACCTCGTCCCGGTGCCCCTGCACGGCCCGGCCGACCAGTTCCTCGTTGATGAAGGGGCCGTACCCCTCAGCGGTGTCGATATGGGTGACCCCGAGGTCCAGAGCGCGGTGGATCGTGCGGATCGACTCGTCGTCGAACTGGCCGGCGCCGGTGTAGAACGCCGACATTCCCATGGCTCCGAGACCGATGCGCGAGACCTTGAGGCTGCCGAGCGAAATGGTTTTCATGGCGCGGACTTCCCTTCCCATTAGTTCAGTACCGGTCGGTGCGGAACAGTAGCACATCAAGACCGCCCGGTACTGAACTGCGTTCGCCACCTTGTGGGGATGAAACTGCTGGTCAGCTGGGATCTGTACCGAGTGGTACGCTTGTGGCATGGGTGACTCCCGTAGGGCCGTCATGGGTCGGCCTCGAGGATTCGACATCGACCAGGCGCTGGAACGGGCGATGCGGGTGTTTTGGGCGCGAGGTTACGAAGGTGCAAGCCTCGCTGAACTGACCGGCGCCATGGGGATCACCAAGACGAGCATGTATGCGGCCTTCGGCAACAAGGAGCAGTTGTTCCGCAAGGCCCTCCAGCGCTACGGCGCGGGGCCGGCCGCCTACGCCACGCGCGCCCTGGAGGAGCCCACCGCACGGGCTGTGGCCTTGGCGTTCCTCCGCGGAGCGGTCTGCACCACGACCCCTCCCGGCGGCCCCTCCGGGTGCCTGACCGTGCAGGGTGCGCTGGCGTCGAGCGACGAGAGCCGGGCCGTCCACGACCTGCTTGTCGACTGGCGCAACGACGCGGGGGTCCGCCTTGAGGGGCGCTTCCGGCGTGCCGTCAACGAGGGTGATCTTCCGCGCAACGCCGACCCTCGGCGTCTTGCCCGGTTCATCATGACGATGGGGTTCGGCATCGCAGTGCAGGCCGCCAACGGCCTCGGTCCTGCTGAGCTCGATGAGATCGTCGACACGGCGTTGCTCGGCTGGCCTGCGTAGCGGCTGCACTCCTTCGCTCGCCCCGGTGAGACATTCTCCCCGCATGAGGGCCGTGACGGTGCGGCAAAACTTCTGTACCGTCCGGGACAGAAATTTCGGGCAGTGGTTCCTCCCCCTGCCGGCGATCACCGCGACGAAACCGTCAAGGGCCGTCGCGAAACACCGAGCATCCTCCGCTCCGGGGGCCGAAGAAGGGGATCATGTCCGACACCGACCTGCGCGAGTTCTACCTGCGCTACATCGGGGCGCTCAACGCCCACGAGATCCACCGCATGGACGAGTTCATCAACGACGAGACCACCCTGAACGGCGAGCCGGGCACTCGGGACCAGGTCATCGCTGTGCTGAACGGCGACATCGACGCGGTCCCGGACTTCCACTGGGAGCCCCGGGAGACCGCGGTCGATGGTGATCGCCTGGCCGCCCGTCTGACCAACACGGGCACGCCCGCCAAGGAGTGGCTCGGCGTGGCTCCCACCGGCGCCTCGTTCGAGATCGTCGAGTACGCCATCTATCAGGTCCGTGACGGGCGGTTCGTGCACATGACGGCCCTGCACGACGCCGAGACCCTGAGGCGGCAGCTCGGTGCCTGACCCCCGTAAGCCGATCGGCGTCGGCATCGTCGGCCTGAGCGCCACGGGAGGCTGGGCGGCCGGGGCTCACCTGCCCGCGCTGAGCGCCGTCGACGGGATCGAGCTTCGCGCGCTGGCGGCGAGCTCCGAAGCCTCGGCCCAGGCCGCAGGAGCGGCGTATGGCGTACCCGCGTACACGTCGGTCGAGCAGCTCGCCGGCGACGAGAACGTCGACCTCGTTGTTGTCGCCGTCAAAGTGCCTCAGCATCGCGAACTCGTGTTGCCCGTGCTGAAGGCGGGAGTGCCGGTGCTCTCCGAGTGGCCGCTCGCCGTCGACCTGCGCGAGGCCGAGGAGTTGGAGCGTGCCGCCGGGACGACGCGCACCTTCGTCGGTCTTCAGGGACGCTCCTCGCCTGCCTTCCGCTGGCTGGCCGACCTCGTGTCCGAAGGATTCGTGGGGGAAGTGCTCTCCGCCACCGTCGTGGCGTCTTCGACCGAATGGGGCACTCCGGTGTCTCAGAACATGGTCTACACGCTCGACCGCAAGCTCGGGGCCACGATGCTGACCATCGCGTTCGGACACGCGATCGACCTGGTGTCGATGGTCGTCGGCGAGCTTCAGGAAGTGGTTGCTACGACCGCGACCCGGCGCCGCCAGGTTCCCCTCGGGCGCACCGGGCAGGTCGTTCCGATGACCGCCGAGGACCATATCGCGATCTCGGGCACCGTGGCGGGCGGGGCGATCCTGTCCGTCCACCACCGTGGGGGCGCGGCATCGGGTGCAGGGTTCTCTCTGATCATCGACGGCACGGAGGGGAGACTCGAGATTACCGCCGCCGAGTTCCCGCACATCGGTCCGGTCACGGTGTGTGGCACACGCAGCGGCGGTCGGCCTGCGAAGGTCACGCTGCCCAGCGGCTACGACGACTATCCCGGCCTGGCCGGAACAGTGATCCACACGCTGGTGCACGCCTACGCCGCGATTCGGGACGACCTCATCCACGGAACGGCTGTCGCCCCGGACTTCACCCACGCCGTCAAGCGCCACCGACTCCTTGACGCGATCGTACGGTCCGCCGCCACAGGCCAACGAAAAGCCCTCCACCCTTACGACCTTGTGCGCAGTGGTTGATGGTGCGTCACCTGGGGTTACCAGGTGGAGTCCGGCGGACTTGTCGGAGACGAGGCCGGCGATGGCGTTGATGGTCTCCGGGAGGAGCTCGCGGCGGCCGGTGAAGCGTTGCAGGACGCGCCACCATTGCAGTTCCGCGATGGGTGTGCTCGACCGCAACCCGTTGCGAAGACTGGCGTTCGCGTTGTGTTCCCACTCGATCTGCTGTTCGGGCGGCGCCCCAGGTCGGGGCTTCAACGGTGGCGCGCTGACTTGGTCACGGTGGTCTCGGGCGAGCCCTTGGCAGCCGGCGTCGGCCAGCAGCTTCACGTCGGGGTAGGCGTCGAGCAGCGTCTCGATGCCTTCGACCCGGGCGATGGTGACGTCGTGCATGCGGCCGAGGCGGGTCGCGCCGCACCACAGGCGGGAAGCTGCTGTGGTTGCAGCTCAGGCGTTAGCCGAGAACGGCGAGACCGGCAGCGGCCGCGCGGTGCTGGTAGGCGCGCAGTCCGGGGGCGCCGGGTGTGCAACCGGCGTTTCACAAGTGCTACCGGCCCGGCCGCTCGGGCTCCATCCGGAAGCAGACCAAGCGGGTCTTCGCGGCGGCCGTGCGTAGCTCGTCATCGGTGGGCTGCCGGTCGCCTGGGAGGCCGAGCGTCAGCCCCTTGGCGGCCTTGGGCCCTTTGCGCCGGCCGAACTCACCCAGCAGAGCGGCGACTTCCTCAGGGTCCCCGACGACCGTCGGGACGGCGCCGTGGTCCTGGCCCCGGATGCGCAGCCGGACGGCGGACCCTTGGCGCATGCTGGGGATCCAGCCGAGCTGGGAGGACATGGCGAGCACCGTGCCGGGATCCCAGCCGAAGTAGCCGATGGGGACCGTGAATTCGCGACCCGTCCTGTGCCCCTTGTACGTGAGCAGCATCAGGCGCCCGCTCAGCGGCTTGTGGAAGCGGGAGGCGAGCAGCGGCCGTACGACCTTGTTGGCGGCTCGGAAGATCTTCACCAAGGGTGGCCTGGCCGTGTTCGCCGCGGGCGTGGGCGGCCTCCCGCCAGACGGCCAGCTGCTCACCGCGGTCCGCTCCTGCTCGCACAGCCGCGTCACCGAGGCCACCCACGCCATCGCCCCGGACGCCTGGCGCCGCCACCTTTACCTTCGCTCGACGGCTTCCACGGTGGCCCTTCCACCACCCCTGGTCCCGCCCGGCGTACAGCTGGAGGCGAGCTCCACGCGGTGGTCGACGGGAGTGAGCGTACGTACTCGTTGTGCCAGGAGCGGTTTTCGACGTCGGGAGAGAGCCGCACGGGGGCGGGGACCGTGCGCCCGGTTGGCACCTCGCGGTCGTTGAGCGGGGCGGTGGGGTCCTTCTCCCGGAGCGTTACGTGCTTGTGGAACGGATACCAGCCGGGCCCGTAGAACACGGCGTTCTTGTCCAGGGCGTACCGCCAGCCGCCGAGCTCCAGCTTCACGCCGTAGATGTCCGCTCGGGCTCGGGGGCGACGTAGAGGTCCAGGGGCGTCGTGACGGCGCGCGGGATCAGGGCCATGTCGAGGCAGGGGAACGCCGGCAGATCGGTGCGCAGGAACGTTGTGCGGGTGTTCCCCAACTTCCCCGGGCCGAAGGCGCCGTCGACCACCACCGTGCGGACCGGTCGGGGGACGGCGTGGTCGTGCGGAGTGACGCGGAGGGCGACGGCCCACCCCTCGATGGAGATCAGCTCCTGGAGGTTCCAGTCCGGCCGGTCCGTGCAAGGCCGTGTTGGAGCTCGCGCAGGGCCCGAGGGAGGCCGAGCGGGTCTCCAGGTCCCGGCGGCGTGGGGCCGAGGGGAGGACCAGAGGGGCGTCGGGGGGCCACTGGTCGGACAGGATCTGCCACGGCCCGGGTGGCAGCAGCGAGGCGAGCTGGCTGGCGAGCTGCTCGGCGTCGGTCAGCTCCCGCAGGACGACGGCGGTGAGACGCGCGGTGGACGGCGCGTCCCACGGACCCCCCAGGATGAGGCTCAGTCCGTTGCCGCGGACGCCTAGGGTGACGCTGAGCCGTCGGCCGTCCAGCCAGGCTTGTGCATGCCCGAACTGGACGAACAGCCCCGGCTTGACGGGTTGCTGGAAGGGGGCTCCGGTGGTGAGCAGGCGGGCTCGCGGGGCCGGTGGGCGTCGCGGGCATCGGGCAGGGCCGGGGCGTAGCGGGTGACCGCGTCCAGGATGCGTGACACGGCGGGTGTCGGGGTGAAGGCGCTGAAGCGCGCGGTGCAGATCCGGGCCGGCCCGGTGGGCGACGGCGCGGCCAGGGCCGCTTGGACCGGCCCGGGCAGCTCGCGGGTGCGCAGGGTCAGCCGGTAGCCGCCGGGCAGGTCTGCGCGGATGTGCTCGCCGTCGCGCAGCCGGTGTGCGACGACGGCGTCGGAGATGCCGTAGGTCGGAGAGACGGGCTCGAACTCGTACATGGCGCAGGCATCCACGGGCGACGGTGGGTGGTGCTGGTCAGCGGGTGATGCGGGCCCGGGCCTTTCGGCCTGGACGTGGACGGCGTCGGCGTGCGCGGCGGCGCGGACCTTGTCGGCCCAGTCGGCGGCGCGCTGTGCCAGGCCGGCGAGGCGTACGAAGGAGGCGTCCTGGTGCTGGCGGGCACGGTCCATGAGCCGGGCGTGCTCGGCGGTCAGCTCCTCGGCGGCGTACGCGGCGATCGCCTCGGCGCCGTGGCAGTGGGTGATGCGTCCGAAGGGGCAGGCGCCCTCCTCCTGCTCGATGACGGCGAGGTCGGCGGCGGGCCAGCCGGTCTCCCCGTCGCGCGGCCCGAGCTGGATGTCGAGTACGCACACCGCGTACGGGTCGTGCAGGCCGTCGGCCCGGTAGCGGTGACGTGGCCGGGGCACGGGGCCGGTGGGGCGTTCGGTGTGATCGCGCCAGAGTTCGGGTGAGGGATCCTCCTCGTCTTGACGGAGGCGGTGCAGGTAGGAGACCAGGGCGGGTAGCTGCCAGGCGGGGGTGCCGAAGGGCGCAGCCGGCATGGCGAGCCCGGTCCGGGCGATGAGTCCCGTGTGGTTGCTGACGGCGGCCTGAGCGACGAACAGTGGGGCGTGGAGGCGGAGTTCGGAGCGGAGCATGGCGAGGCATTCCGGGCGGGTGGCACGCAAGGAGGGGAGGGTGCCTGGGCCGGACCGCGTGGTCCGGCCCAGGCAGCGGGTCAGGACGCGTCCTCGGAGTCCTCGGCGCTCGCGCCGTCCGGGGTGTCCTCGGCGGCCCAAGCGTCGGTGTCGTCCGCGTCCGGCTCGCCCTCCTGGTAGGGCTCGTCGTCGACGATGGTCTGTTCGACGCTGGAGAGCGGGTAGCCGATCTCGGCGAGGAACGTCAGCCACGTGCGGGCGTCGGCGCGGATTTCGCGCAGTTCGTAGACGGCGGCGCCGGCGGTGGGGTCGGTGTGCCAGGTCCGAACCTCGTTCATCCGCTTCTCGAACGTCGCAGCCAGGACCGCGAAGTTCAGCAGGGTGAGCTTGGCCGGGGTCGCCGACTTGGCGCGCTCGGCAAGGGTGCTGTAGCCGGTCAGCTCCTTGATGAGGTTGTGGCGGCCGACGTCGCCCGACCACTGGGCCACCGGCTTGGGGCAGGTCAGGAGCTGCTCGGTGATGAACGCGGCGAGCGGTTTCGGCGCGGTCTTGCGGCCGATCAGGTCCTTGAGCCACGACTGCCGGGCCTTCTCAGCGGCGCGGTATGCCTTGTTGCCCGCCTTGACGTACTCGCGCGACGGCTCCGACGACTTGGCCTCTTCCACCGCTTCCGTCTGCTGTACGTCTGCCTCGTCGTCCGTCTCCGGGGCGTCTTCCTGGGGCGGCCGGTGGCCGAAGCGGTCCGGATCGGTGCAGAAGTAGTCCACCTCGCCGGGCTCCTCGGGGTTCTCGGCCCAGGTCGCCACGTGGCCCGGGCACCCGGTGTGGGCCTCGGCGGTCAGCGGCTCGCCGTCCGGGCCGGGAAGCTCGGCGAGCTGCTCGGCGGTCGGCGGAAGGGTGTCGGAGTCCTCGGCCAGCCGTACTCCGGCCGCCTGGAGCTGCGGGCGGACCTTGGCGCGGGCCTGCTGCTCGGCGCGGTCGTCGCGCTCCCACTGCACCTGGAACTCGAAGGGGCCCTTGGCGTAGGCATCCAGCAGCCGGTCTACGGCGTCGCCGTCGTCGTCGAACTCGCCCAGCACACCGAGAACTTCGAGGTCAAGATCATAGGTGCCGGTCTCGGCGAGTACCGAACGGGTCCGCTCACCCACCGTCTTGGCGGTCTTGACCGCGCGGGAGACCTCGGTGCGGGACCGGCCCGTGAGCTGGGCGACCCGCGTCTGCTTCATGCCCGCGCCGACCGCGCCGAACAGGGCGTCGGCCTGCTCCAGCTCGGTCAGGCCCCGGCGGTAGGCGTCGTCGTTCTCGATGAGCTGGTCGATGAAGTCCTCGCCCGCCTCGCGCAGTGAGGCGTCGAGCACGTAAGCGGGGACTTCGATCGCGTCCTGCTCCTTCTCGGTCTCCTTGGTGGCCCGGGAGCCGAAGTAGCGCCGGTGGCCCATCTTCAGCTCGTACGTGTCCTCGCCGAGCGGGAGGACCACGACGGGGACCTTCACGCCGTTGGCCGCGATGGACTTGAGGAACTTCTCGTCCAGGTTGAGGTCCTGGCGGGCGTTGTTCTCGTTGACGCGGATCTGGCCGAGCCGCAGGGTAACCCGCTGCATCGGTGTGGTTGTTGCGGTGTCGCTCACGGAATGCTCCTCGTGCGATCGGTTGGTGTTGAGCAAGTTGCCGCTTGCTTTTGAAATCAATTATACGCCGATATCGCCTATTTTCTGAGGGTGAGTCAGGCAACCGCGCAGGTCAGGGGTGCCGTGCGACCCGGGCGCGTCGCAGGGCGGCGAAGAACGGCCCATGGCGCGTGGACTCGTCCTCCGTGAGGGCGGAGGCGCTGTCCGGCGCGCATTTCGGTCCTGGGGGAGTGCGCTTCCGCCAGGTGGTACGACGTGTCCGGGTACGCGACCTGTGCCCGGACGTACCCCTCACGCCGTGGGGGGAGAGATCTTGATGCACCGGCCGTCGGGGTGTTCCAGGGCGGCGTACTCCTCCCTGGAGACGGTGTACGCCCGGACGGTCCAGCCGCCGGGCATCAACGGCGCGGCCTCTGCGGCGAGTTGGTAGGCGATGGACGGCACGCCCTTCCGACGGGTTGGTGCCGGATGAGTTGCCGCTCATCCGGGGAGCTGCCGCCGGTGTCGGCGAGGGAGGGGCCGGTGGGCGGCTCGGCGGCCGTCGCCTCGGCCGCCATCGCGGCGTGCACTGTGAGCGTCGTTCCCAGGCCCGTGCCCTCCCGGCGTCCCCGGCGGTCTCGGCCTTGGCGCGCTCGTGCTCGAACTCCTCCCGGATCTGCCCGTGGCTGTAGCCCTGGGCGAGCTTCACGCGGACGGTCTTTCCCACGAGATCGCCCGCCATGGCGGGCACATGGGTGGGCAGGCGGTCACGGCCCGGTGTACCGGATGCGCCCCTGCCGCGTGCCATGGTGCGAGCCGCGCCGTGGTCCTGAGCCCCGGCCGGTCCGGCGGCTTGGCGCGTGTGCCGGAGTCCGGGAGGGGCGGTGGGGGAAGCCGCGGGGGCCTCGGCGCCCGCCGCGTTGTCCGCCGGGGCGGCGGTCTTCTCGGTGGTCAGGACGTAGAACTGGTTGGAGTGAACGTGGACCGTCCACTTCTGCCCGGGGGTGTCCTCGGTGAGCCGAGCGCGCGGCGTGCGCTCCCACGCCTCGAATGCGCGCGCCGGGTCGATCGGCACCATGTTGCCGCTGTCGGACTCGTAGGCGCGGCAGGTGCGGGCCGCCGTCCGGATCTCCGCAACGCGCTTGGTCCAGCTCCGGCGAGTCGTGGTCATCGTGCGTCCTCCTGTTTCGAGTGGTGCCGGATGAGTTGCCGCTCATCCGGTAGGGGGCCGGGCGCCGTCGGCTCGACGGTCACCCGGCGGACAACGTCGCCGTGCGACCACTCATCCGCAACCTGGTACCCGCGTGCGGCGATCAGATCGGCAACGCGGTCCAGGGGGACGGCGTTGGATCTGGGGTAGTGGTACCCCTCGTTGTCCCACACCGTGGCGCCCTCCCACGGGCGCCCGTGGTGACGCTGCCCGCAACCGCACTCCAGGCCAAGCGCTGCGCCGTTCATCAGCGTGTACGTGAGTACCGCGTAGGCGGCGGTCATGGTGCACGTGAGCGACCTCGCCCATGGCTCATACGCCAAGTCGTTGACCCCGAACGTCAGGATCTTGGACGAGATCACCCACCGGGCGAACGCTGCCCCCTCCTCAGGGGTGCGCCCCTTCGCCACGGCGTACGCGGCGAGATCTTTGAGGTAGGCGGCGTTCGATGTGAGGTAGTCGGCCGGGAGCACCGAAAGGACCGGCTGAGTGTCCGGGGCAGCTGCGTCGCCTGCGGGCGTCAGCAGGCAGTCAGCGCCGACGTAGTCGCGCCCGACGAACCGGGACGGGTACAGCTCCAGCGGGACCGTGACCTTGATCCACGGACGCAGCATGACGGGGATCTCGCCCGCCGGAGCGGCGGCGATAGCAGCTGAGACGACCTCCGCCGTCACGGGGGAGGCGCCCCGCTCGCCGTAGGCAGACAGGACCGGCGCCGTGCGGGCGGTGGGAGCCTCGGCGGCCACCAGGTCCCCCAGGGCGCGCCATGTGATGCCCTCGGCGGCCTGCTGGCCGTTGCGGGCCAGGGTGGCGCCGTCCCAGCGGTAGCCCCGCGCGGTGAGTTTCCACATGCATCGCAGGACGGTTTCCTTGGGCTCCTGGCGGGCGGTGAGCAGCAGGGCGCAGTGTCCGAGTTGCGTTTGAACGCTGGTCATCCATCCGGCCGCTTCCGCGCGGGCGGTGAGCCGGATCAGGTTGCCGGGCAGGTCGGCGGCCGGGGCGGTGGGCGTCGGCACTTTGGCAGGGGTCGGGGCCGGCTCTTGGGCAGAGGTGCGCGTGCTGGCGGGGTATGTGGTCATGTCGGGTCTTTCCTGGTCGAGTTAGTGCCGGGTGAGTTGCCGCTCACGCCGGGAGGGCGGGGCAGGGGGAAGCGGGGGCGTTCCCGCCGGGCCGGTCGGGCGACCGGCCCGGCGGGGTGGTGCTCAATTGCGGCGGTTCGGGGGCCGGTTGTCCGGGGGCGCGGTGCGGCTGGTGCTCTCGCTGCTTCCGTCCACCTCCGGGCGGGGCACTCGCTCGGCCTGTCGGTACTCGACTCCCGGTTCCGGAGCCAGCGGTGTGCCGGTTGAGGGGTCGACGCTGTACGCCTCCCGGATGTCGTCGGCGGCGAGTGGCTGAAGCCAGAAGTCCCGGACCTTCCAGCCGCGTACGAACTCCGACCCATCGGGGCCGAACGTCCGCACGACCAGGGCACCGGTCGCGCACCCGACCATGGATGCCGCGATGACGGCGCACATCCGCATGGCTGCGGTTTCATTAATGACCAGTGCGTCACCGATCACGGTCAGTTCCTGGACTTCGGTGAGGTCGCCGTGCGGCATGCTGGCGTTGGCCACCATGTGGTGTGTCCCGTCGCCGAGAACCGCGTTCAGGAGTGACAAGTACGCCTCGGCCGCGTGGTCGAGCAACGCGTGCGCCGTGTCGGCGGCAGTGTGCGTCACCTCGCCTGTCTCGGCGTCGCTGACGGGCGCGGGGGTCCACCGCATCGCATCCATGCCGAGATCCTCGCTCGGGTCGTCGTGCTGCCCTTCGAGGGCCTGCCGTACGTGGTCTTGGTACTCGCTCATCGTTCCCCTGCCTTGGGTTGCTGAGTTGATGGCGAGTGAGTTGCCGCTCACTCGCAGAATCAATAATACGCCCCCTTGGGGGGTGATCGTCAACCCTCAATCACCCCCCTGATGTGGCGAGTTACGGCGACCGCACCGGCGTCACCTTTGTACGGAAGAACATGTTCGGGGTGAGGCTGAACATGACGCGCCTGGTCTCGCCCGTGCTCTCGCGCTTGCCGTAGATCTCGACATCGGTCAACTCGCCCTCCTCGTAGGTCGCCTGCAACACGGCGCCTTCCCACACCTCGGGCCACGGCTCGGACCGGTGCGCGCCCCTCGGGCGCGTGATGGCGGCCAGGCTCCGGCTCGGCCGACGCTCGACCCGTACCCGCTGCCCCCGGCTGATCGGTCCTGTGGCGGTCACGCTGTCCTCTTCTCTGATGGCTGGACTCTGGGAGAGGGGGCGGCCGGT
>NZ_JBHVQT010000030.1:0-1533 GCF_042886315.1 Streptomyces sp. NPDC058001 | reverse complement strand
GACGCTCGACCCGTACCCGCTGCCCCCGGCTGATCGGTCCTGTGGCGGTCACGCTGTCCTCTTCTCTGATGGCTGGACTCTGGGAGAGGGGGCGGCCGTTCGGCCGCCCCCTGGGGCATGTCACCGCGTCCGGCTTGCCCGCTGCTCCTCGGCGGCAGTCAAGAGCTCGGTGACCCCGTGGCGGGCATGGTCGGCCCGTACGCGCTCGGCCACCTCGTCGGCGGACGGCAGTCCGAACCCGCCATCAAGGGCCAACACCTCGTACGCCTCGCGCCACCCGCGCACCTGGCACTCGACGGCGGCCCGCGACGCGCACGCGATCGTCAGATCTCCCACCGTCACGGACAGTGCGCCGATCCCGTCCGGACTGACTGTCGCACTCCGGGCCCGGATCTTGGCGCGACGGGGCGCGTCGTCCAGGATCACAAACGAATTGATGGTCAGTTCAGGTTCGCGCAATTCACCTGCGTCTACCTGCTCGGGGAAAATCCTGCCGAGCATTTCGGCTGCTTCGCACCAGCCTTCCCACCAAACGAGCGCGCCTGTAGGGTGCCGGAATTCGATGATGGCTGGCGGGACTTTGAGAAGGGGAATGAACGTCACACCGATATGAGCGTCGGTCTCATGCTCTCCCGCAAGGTGGATCGTGAGCCGGCTTACCGCGTTGACGGTTTCCGTGTCCAAGGGAGCTCCTTGTGTTGGTGATTGAGCCTGAGTCAAGTTGCCGCTTGAACTCAAAATGAATAATACACCACCTCGCCTGTACAGGCCCCCGAAACACCGAAGCCTGCAACATCTCTTGCGCCTTCTCCTGCGGCTACTCCTGCGCCCCTCTCTTGCAACATCTCTTGCGCGAGCCTCTCAGGAAGGGGTGTTGCATCCGCAGGTCAACCAAGGTTCCCGCGCATGGTCGGAGATCTGACATCCCCTCTGCTGCCACTTTTCCGCGCCGGTTGAAGGAGAGTGAGGAATGGGGGCGGGGCGGGTGGTGGTGACGGCTTCGAGGATCAGGGCGGTGTGGGGTTGTGTTGCGCGTCGGCGGGGCCGCCGCGCTGGGTCGGTGTGGACACGGGCCTGTCGGCTCCGGGGTGGGTGGGGTGGCGGTTGCCACTCGGGCCTGCGGGCACGGCCTGGGAGTAGTCAGGTTGGGTCGTCCACCTTTGGCGTGGTCTCCGGCCACGGGGTGCCGGAAAGACCCGTTCGGCGTATTCTCACCATGCATAATTCAACTGGGAATTCAGGGAACTGAGGATGGATTAACCCCAGGACTCAGGAAGGGAATTCAAGCATACCCATTCTCAGGGAAATGTGTATTTGGAATATGAATGGTTCTCAAGGATATTGACCGATCATCAGGAAGCCAGCGGCGTTCTGTAGGTGGCGCTTTCGGGAATTCGCGGAGCGAAATCCCCGGACGGGTTTCGGAGAAATCCGTCCGATCGTCACGGAGTGACGATCCAACAACTCCCTTGCGGAGCAAGGGAGTTGGGGTCCGCCGCGTAGCGGCGGCGCGTCGTGTCTGCGGAGCAGACC
>NZ_JBHVQT010000029.1:0-38635 GCF_042886315.1 Streptomyces sp. NPDC058001 | reverse complement strand
CATGGAGACACCCCACCCCCACCCCCCGACCAGCCGGACGACCACCAGCCCCCACCACCGGCCACAATCAGGCAACACATCAGTTCCGATGCCGTCGTCGAAGTCGTGACCGGGCCGACCAGCAAGAGCCGGACACAGCGGCACAACTGCGCACAGCGCCCCGCACATCCGGGCATCAGGGCCGGAACGCAGCCCCCGCAGCCGTCACACATCAGCCTGCAGGAACACACCCCGTCCCACCCGGCCCCCCAGCCGAAAACGAACGCCGCCAGCACAAGCGTCGCTGACCTACGCATGAGCACGGCAGCGAAGAACAGCGACAGACCCAACGAAACACCCCACCCTCAACCCCCCGACCAGACACCCGACCACCAACCCCCACCACCAGCCACAATGCCGCAACGCTCCACCCGATCCACCGCGGTCCGGGGCGGCAACGCTTCACCCGATCCGCAGTGGCCGGGGGCCGTGGTCGGGGGTCGTGGTCGGGCCGACCACAACGGGCACGACCGCGAATGCTCGGGACTGTTGCCCCACGGTCTGGCGCTCTGGCAACACGGCACGGGCCGCCGTGATCACCGCGGTCAACTTGCCGCCCCTGAGCCCATCCGGAAACGTCAAAGTCCAATAATCCACTCCCCGTGAGAGCCGATGCGGGGCCTGGGGAACGCCCAGGACCTTGAAGTGCCACCGCGAGCGACGCCGTGGCCGCGGGTGGCTGCTCCAAGAGTGCTGAACAACTGCGTCCTCGCCGTCCTCACGCTGTCGTGAGCCACGCACAGGCGGCCGGCAATCTCCGCGTCGGTGAAGCCGGTCGCGATACCGATGAGCACCTGGTGTTGCCGTGCAGGCAACCGGATTGTGCACACGCCCCGAGCCCACCCCGCGACGAGCAGACCGCCGCGCCGCGCCGAACCGATCACCACTGCGCAACCCCCGCCAGGGCGCGACACCCACCACTCCGGCAACACCCAACATCTGAGCGGCCGCTCGGACAGACAAACCCGAACGGTCGCCTGCGTCAGAGAGCTGGACCGGCTCGTTACCGAGCTGGAGGAGGCGGAAGCGGCGCGGAATCGTCTTGTGATCGCGAAGGAGACGGTGAGCCAGGTGCTGTCCGGGTCCGGCGATCTCAATGACGTGGAAGTTTCCGGTGGTGCCCGGCCGATTGCGCCGGAACCGGCGGCGCCCCATTCAGCGGTGCCGGTGCGGCGGGAGGGGCTGGACGTTTCGGTGTTGTCGCCGGACCATCAGCGGATCATGCACGTCCTGGCCGATCGTGAGCGGTCCGGCGATCTGCCGGCAACTCGCTGACTCGTTGGGCCTCGAACTGGTTCCAGCGAAGATCGAAGGGGTGCGGTCCAAGGCTGAGCGCCTGGCCGTGCGGGGCTGGCTCGTCGAGGACACCCCGGGCTCCTTCAGCGTTGCCGCTTCGCGAGGCGGCGGCTCATGACCATGGTCATTGGCCACAGCACCATCGCCTCGGACGTGTTGGGCCTCCTCTCGTAGTCGCGTGCCAGGCGGCGCGAGCGCATCAACCACCCGAACGTCCGCTCCACCACCCACTTGCGGGGCAGCACCACGAAGCCCGAAGCGTCCGGGATGCCTCTGGGCAGGGCCTCGTTCGATGTGCGCGGGAAGCAACGGCTCGCCGCTCCGGCATGAGCGCCGGGACCGAGGACGTCCACACAGCTCTGGACGCCGTCGTCACCAGCGTTCGTCGACTACAGGCAGCCCCGATCCCCGACGACAAGGCCGCACGCCGGAGAGTTTGTTCGGGTTGGTGACGGAGAATACGCCGGCGATCCGGTCTCCGCCGGGAGTGAGATCAACGATCACGACAGCGAGCGGACTGCCGCCGGAGAAGACGAGCGCACAAGGGTCTTGAGCCACCCGCCGATAGTGGATGTCCAGTCCCTCCGGAGGCAGCGCCCGGGCGACCGCCATGAATACCGCGGCGACCTGGTCGCGGCCGTGGACGGGACGCAGGCTGACCGCGGGTCCGCTGCCGCCGCCGTCGGTCCAGAGCGTCACCTCGGGTGCCAGGACCTCCAGAAGCGCGCGGAGATCGCCGCCGAGCGCGGCCGCGGCGAACCGCTCGGTGACCTGGGCGTGCAGGGCCGGCTCGGGCTGGTGGCGGGGGTGGCGCATGTGGACATGCCGGCGCGCACGGGTGGCGGTCTGGCGCACCGCCGTCGGCGAGCGGTCCAGGATGCGGGCGATCTCCGGGTGGGCGAACCCGAACACCTCGTGCAGCACGAACACGGCGCGTTCCAGTGGCGACAGGGTCTCCAGCACAACCAGCACGGCCATGGAAAGCGCCTCGGCACGCTCGGTACCGTCCGTGACATCGCTTTCGGCCGTCACCAGGGGTTCAGGCAGCCAGGAGCCGATGTAGGTCTCCCGCCTGCGGCTCATGTCCGCGCGGCGGGCGAGAGCGCGATTCACCGCGATGCGGACGAGATAGGCCCGGGCGTTGTGGACGGGCTCGGCGTCCGGCTTGCGGTGCCGGGCGGACCAGGCCAGCCACACCTCCTGGAGCGCGTCTTCGGTCTCGGCGACGCTGCCGAGCATGTTGTAGATCACCGAGAGCAGCAGCTCGCGATGGCCAAGGAACTGGTCGGTGACGGCGTCGGCCGTCGGGTGCGGTGGTGGGGCGGGTGTCATATGTGGCTCCTCATCTGCCGGACCGAAGAGAGCCGTCACGCCGTGAGTGTGACGCAGACGGCCCGATTGTGAGCCGCATCACGATCGCGCCCGCCGATGTCACAGCAGGCGCCCGACCTCCCATCTGTGGTGGTGTCCGGGGAGGAAGGGCCTCCTCGACACGCACAGGAGGACTTCGATGCGTACACGGATTCACGGCGCCCGCGTGTTCGACGGTGAGCGCACCATCGTCGCGACGGACGTGATGCTGGAGGACGGTCTCATTGCCGCGGTCGGCGCCGGTGCGGCCGGAGCGGCCGACGTTGAAGTCGACGGGCGGGGTGGAACGCTGCTGCCGGGGTTGATCGATGCCCACACGCACACGTTCGACGGCAGTCTGGCTGAGGCGCTGCGGTACGGGGTGACCACCGAGCTCGACATGTTCTGCATGCCGCGGCCGCTGGCGCGGCACCGGCGGCTCGCGGACCACCACGACGACGTGGCCGACCTGCGCAGCGCCGGCACCGTGGCCACAGCACCCGGCGGGCACCCGACGCAGCTGCTGGCCGCTCTGATCGGCACCGTCCTCGACCCGAGCGATGTAACGCAGATCGGTTTCGTCACCCATCCCACGCAGGCCCCGGCCTTCGTCAAGGCCCGGCTCGACGAAGGCGCCGACTACCTCAAGATCGTCATTGACGACGGCACGGTGCACGGCGCCGACCTCCCGGCCATGACCCCGGTGGTCGCCACCGCCCTCACCGCGGCGGCGCACGATGTCGGCCTGCGGGTCATCGCCCACACGATCACCGCCGCCGAGGTGAACATCGCGCTCGACGCCGGTGTGGACGGCCTCGCCCACGTGTGGGCCGACCTGTCGCCCAAGGCCCCGGCCTCGCGGCGGTTGGCCGAGCGGGTCCGTGCCCAGGGTGTCTTCGTCGTCACCACGCTCGCGTACTTCGAGGCGCTCACCGCCCGACACCCCCAGACCGCCCGCTGCGCACATCCCGGCCACTACGCCAACGCCGTCGGCGCGCTGCGGGCGCTGCACCGGGCGGGCGTCCCTCTCCTCGCCGGGACGGACGCCGCCCCGCTCGGATACATGGAACTCGACCGCCACGGCGCCGAACTCCTCTTCCAGGTTCTCACCGAGCGTGAAGAGAAGAACAGCGTCGCCATCGCCTCCAACGAGTCCTTCGGCGGCTGGACCAAGACCTTCACCGACCCATGTCTCTGCGCGGCCATCGTCGACCGCCTCACCTTCAACGGCACCCCATCATCGAGACCGGCACCGACTCCTACCGCCTGGCCAGCACCCGAGCACGAGCCGAAGCACCCGCCAAGGCCAGCTGACACTCTGCGGACCCGCGTCCATAGCGGCTCACCGCCCTCACGGGCGGCGAGCCGCTATCAGAACGAACCGCCAGCCAGCCCGATACGAGGTCTCCCAGGCTGAGCAGGGAGCATTTTGGCTTGATGCCAAGGATCTGCTGGTCACGAGGTCAGTAGTGCTGGATCCCGAGCTGGTTCGCGGCGGCGTCCACGGTCTGGGCAAGCAGGATGGCGATGGTCATCGGCCCAACGCCGCCAGGCACCGGAGTGATCAGACGGGCGCGGGTGCGGGCGGTGTCGAAGTCCACGTCGCCGACGTTGCCTGGGTTGTATCCGGCGTCGATCACCACCGCGCCGGGCTTGACGTCCTCACCCCGGATGAGGCGAGGCCGTCCCACGGCCGCTACCACGACGTCTGCTTCCCGGATGATCGCCGACAGGTCCGTCGTGCGGGAGTGGCAGTACGTCACCGTTGCGTTTTTGGCGAGCAGCAGCATCCCGGCCGGCTTGCCGAGAATCGCGCTGCGACCCACCACGACGGCGTGCTTTCCGGCGAGGTCGACGTCGTACGCCTCCAGCAGTCGCATGATTCCGCCCGGAGTGCAGGACACAAAGCCCGGCAGCGCGAAACTCATCGCGGCGAACGAATGCATCGTGACCCCGTCGACATCCTTCTCCGGAGCGATGGCCTCGAACGCGGCTCGCTCGTCGATGTGCGGGCCGCAAGGATGCTGGAGCAAGATGCCGTGCACGCCCGGATCGCCGGACAGGCCAGTCAGGGTGGCGATCAGCTCGGCGGTCGTGGTGGTGGCGGGCAAACCGATGTGCCGGGACTGGATGCCTGCCTTAGCGCACCGCGCCCGCTTCATGCGGACATACGTGACCGACGCGGGGTCCTCTCCCACCAGCACCGTCGTCAGACAGGGGCTGGTCCCCCCATGCCGTGAAATCTCTGCCGCCTTGGCAGCAGCCTCTTCGATGATGCGTTTGGCGAGGCCGGTGCCGTCCATGAGCTGGGCCGTCTGAGTCGCGGACATCGTTGCCTCCAGGCGTTGCTGACCACTCGCCCAGGCGCACGGCAACGACGTCTCGTCAGGCCGCTCCCCGGTGGTGCTCCACCTCAGCGCCAGTCACGGCCCACACCGCACTGTAGTAGACGCAGCACGTTCACACCGGTCAGCTGGAGAGCGACTCCCGACGGCCCATCCCCCTCCGGAACAACGTCAATTCTCGTCAACGTTCCTGACGCGCCCACACGCCAGACGCCTCCTGGACTCACCAACAAACGCTGCTACTGGAAGTACACAAAGCCAAGCACCGCAGCGTCGCGGAACGCCTCCGCACCCCGGACACTCCCGAGCCCGATGAGGCTGGTGGCGATCTCGCTACGTAGGTAGAACAGGAGAGAGCCGTAGACGTGGCCGCCCCCGAGCTGTCGGTCGGCCAGTCGCAAGGACGTCATCGCGTCGCGATGGGGCGACAGCGCCTCCCTTCGGTTATGCGGGGATGGGGAGGGGCGTGGAGGGCCGAACAAGACGTCGGCGGATTCTCGGAGATGCTCCAGGACCTTGCACGTGTCGGCCTCCGGAGTGCCCTGGATATCTCCGTCCATCCATCGGTCCCAGACACTCCGGGACACCGCCGCGGATGAGAGCCGGGGGTTTTCGTCCAGCCGGGCTACATCGTGGCCGGTGAACGCAAGGCGCGTCCCGATGACTCCGTACAAGGGAATGGAAGGAGTCGGCCTCTTCTTCCTCGCGAGCGGTGATGTAGGGGACCACCCTCGGCTCCATCGTGTTCATGCGGCTGCTCCCAGCGCCACGACGGGACGGCGCGGGACCACGACGGGACGGCGCGGGACCACGACGGGACGGCGCGGGACCACGACGGGACGGCGCGGGACCACGACGGGACGGCGCGGGACCACGACGGTGCCGTCGGGCAGCAACTCACCGGTGTCCTCGACTATGCCGATCAGCCTTGTGGGTGTCTTTGATGTCCAACTCGCTGCCATGAAGGGGCCTTTCGGTGCTACATGGACGGGTTCTGTTGGCCTGTCCGTGTCGGCCTGGGGTGTGGTGTGTCGTTCGCAGTGCAGAGGCTGCGGTGCTGGAGCGCAACCGGCAGCTCCGCGACCAGGTCGCTGACCTCACCAGGAAACTGGAGACCGCCCACGGCGAGATCCGCCGAATTCGAACGGTGGCCACCTGACAAACCAGCAACGTGACCAAGCGCCACGGGTACGGTGATCCCTTCGCCATGGGGCGCGGTCCGTCACATCAACGGTGAGCTGCGGGTGCAGCCGGTGCTCATGCTCCCGGCCGAGTACGCGATCATGTCGATCATGACTTCGCCAACACCCACGCGACCGGACATAGCTGTCGGTAACCGCATCAAGGTCTGGTTCCGATTCGTGCCGCGTGAGGGCTGGCTCCCTTACGACACCGAGGGGCTGTGGGCCACTGTCCTTTCCCCGGACACCGCTCGGGTGGACAACGTCCCGTTCCTGGTCGAGGGGGTAGCCCAGGATGATGTCGTGCGCTTCGTTGCCGGTGACGATGGGCTCCACTGGGTGACAGAGCTCGTGGAATGGTCGGGCAACTACACAGTTCGCGTTCTGCCAGCCGCGAAGGGGCCTCTCGGCCCTAACGCCCGAGCCGTGCACGACCTCTTCACTCCCTACAACCTCGGTGGCGAGGCATACAGCGCGGAACTCCCGCTTGTCGCCCTCAACGTGCCGCCCAGTGCTGATTTGAGGGAGATCAAGTCGCTGCTGATCCGAGGACAGGACGAGGGGTGGTGGGGCTTCGAGGTGTCGTGCAGCAGCGACGCCTGGGAAGCTGCCTGACTCGACAACACGCCAGGGGGCCTCGCCCGAGGCAGCGAGCTGTGACCGCCCAGCAGTGCTTCCTCGCGGATCGTGCGCACTTCGGAAACAGCACCAGGCGCTTCTGCTCTCTGGCCTCATGCCGTCCCTCTGCACGAGCCGCGCGGAAGACATGTCCGGCCCGCAAATCCTCAGGTCAGAACGGCGATGAACATCCGAGATCGACATAACCTCGAAGAGCAGGACGACGTTGCACAGCAGCGTCCAGCCCATGACGTGGTCGCGGAACCTGTGCTTGGCTGCTTCGTGATTCGGCTGTGAAGCCGCGGGACAAGGCGGTGTGTGCGGGCACATGCGCGACGTTCTTCCTCTCGGTTGCGCGGCGATTGATGAACTGGGCAATCGCGGCTTCGCCGTGGCCGTGGAAGCGACCCCGAGTGATGTCGTCGCATCCCTCCCGGCACAAGTTCACTTGCGGCGCTGGGGCCAGGCTGCGGGTGCGGTGGCCTGGGACGCGGACTCGGATCAGCTACCTCCGTCGGCGCCGCCGCGGTGGACGGTGATGGGGCCGACGAAGGTGCATCCTCCGGCGTGAAGGAAGGACCGGTACGGACCACTCTCGCCGAACCAGGCCAGCGGCACGAACGCCTCCTCGATGACCCGGATCTCCTGCTTGCAGGCGGCACAGGTGGGGAGCGGCTTACCGGCCGCGGTGCGAGCCTCCAGGAGGGCCGTCCGGTGGCCGTCGGCCTGAGCACACAGCGGGTCGCCCAAGCAGGCAGCAAACTGGCAGGAAACGCAGCCATGCTGGTGCGCGTCCCACGCCTCGTACGTGGTCAGCACCGCGCCGCGAAGCAGCTTGCAGGGAGCACAGGTATGAGGCCGCCAATCGGTGAAGCCTCCGAAGCCGACACCTTCTCCCGGGGCAAGCGACGAGGAGCACCACACACAGGCAGCTCCCCGGATCTGCGCCTCGCTCAGGCTGTGCATGATCGGGAACTCGAACACCACCAGCGTGTCCATGATCCCCGTGTCGTCGTCAGAGGTAGTCAACGGCTTCCTTCCAAAGTCCAGAAAGCGGCGCGGAGTTCAACCTGCCGCGAGTGGCCGGACGCCGCCTCGCCCGCTGTTGTGCCTGCCCGGTAGCGCGGCCGGCGTCATCCGGGCCACCGGGCGGGGGCAATGCGGCGGCGTATGGGTTCAGTTCTTCCGGTATCCCCGTCGCGCCCAACGTGACGGGTTGGGAAATCGGCTGTTCCAGCCCGGACGCCTGATCACCCGCCCGTCGCCGGGCGGAGGCGTCTCGCGCGGTCAGTGGGCGGACGGTTGTGGGGGCCGGCTGCTGCTCCCCCACAGAGCACAGCCGGGGCGCCAAGGCGCCGTTTCCTCCGGTCTCCTCACGGCCGGGAGGAGGCCCCCAGTCCGTGGCTGGGGAGATGGCGGCCTACTCGTTGGAATGGGTCGCGGTGAAGCGCAGGTCCGATCGCCCGCGATCCCGGCCCTATCGGGCCTGGCGGGGGTCAGGGAAGCCATTTGCACACCAGCTCCTTGGTGAGGATCTGGTACTGCCAGGCGCGGGTGATCAGGTGAGCCCGGTTGAGGGCATTGACGCTGGTCAGGAGTTCACGCACGTCGTCGCGTACGTTGGCGAGTGGCAGATGAAGCTCCGCGGCAATCTGCGGCGCGTGCATTCCCGTTGTGATGAGGAGGACGAGTTCACGCTGACCGCGCGGCAGGATCACCCGCTTGGGGTCGAGCAGCGGCGGGCCGGGGATGGCCTCCGTGGCGTAGCCACGGGCAATGGCAGAGGTGATTTCCCGCCCGCGCAACTTCTCCTTCGCCAGCTTCAGATAGCCCCCGACCGTGCCTGCGCCAAGACCAAGGTCCGCAGCGATCACGGCCAGTGTCCTGCCGGCCGCCAGGCCCACAAGTACCTGCCGCTCGCGCGGCGACAGGGCCGTCGCGGCGGGTGTGGTGGTCACTGCTGAACTCCTCGGTGTCTGGTCGGAGGCGGCGTAAGACGGGGCTGGAAGGGGCACCGGCCCGGTCTGCGCGAGGAGAGGCGTCATTCGTCGTCTCCCATCAGGTCCAGGAGCCCGACGATGGCCAGGGCATAGCGGCGCAGGTACGGCAGTGCCGCATCCGGCGCCGGCGTCTCATCCCGCAGGGCAAGCAACAGGCCCACTTCCTCGGTGGGATACATCGTGACCCGGTGCGGGACGACTTGAAGGAGCTGGCGGGTGGCCCGGCCGAACCGGTCGTTGATCCTCGCCGCGTCCGCGCCGCTCAGCGGCATGACCGTGGAGGGCCGACGTCGGCGGACGAGGAACACCAGGCGATCCAACAGCCCATCGAACGTCCGGCTGCGGGCGGCCCGACCGGGCCGGTCGGCAAGCACCTCGTTGAGCATGTCGATCAGGTCGTCGCTGATCCCGTCGGCGGCGAGCGAGCGGGACAGGAGAAAAGCGAGCTGACGCTCCAGCCGTTCGGCAGTGGCGGCTTGGCCGGAGGCGACCATCAGGGCCTCCCCGCAGGGATACGGAAATCGGCCCAGATGGTCCTACCGTCGCGGCTGACACCCCAGTCCGAAGAGACAGCAGCTACGAGGAACAGCCCTCGACCGCTCAAGTCCTCGCCGTCCGCGCTCTGAAGCTGGGCCGGCGCCGGGCTCTCATCTGTGACCTCGATGCGAAGCAGGCTGGGAGTATGCCGCACCCGCAGGCTCACAGTCCCCTTGCCGTGCTCGACTGCATTGGTGACCAGTTCAGAGACGACGAGCCGCACGTCTTCCGCCAGGGCGTCGGATAAGGCCCACAGCCGCAGGTGTGCGACGGTGATGCGCCGTATCCGGGCGACGTGAACCCGCTCCGGCGTTACGGCCACCTCGAACCCGCGCGACGTCGGCGTCTTTGGCTGTACGGCAGGCGATGTGTGCCGGGAGAGCCGATCTCGACGCCGGGCACTCCCGTCGAGCGGAGCGGCAGGGTGTGGGGTTCGCATTACCCGTCCTCCGCTGAACGCCTGTAGCCCCCGCCTTGGGCGGCTCTGCCCCGGCGGACCAGTTCCACCACCTCGTCCAGGTAGGTGAGTTCTGCCGGGGAGTCCATGGGGACAGACCAGTACGCACGCCCGCGCGGCCTTGTGAGCTGGGGCTCGGGGACGCCCAGGAAGTGGTCCCGGCCGAGGCATCCGACTCCGGGGAATTCCCGGTCACTCCACCTCCAGGTGGCAAACCCGGGCACGAGGACGTAGTACAGGTGGGAGTGGAGGTCCATGAACACGGCTCCACCGTCGAACCAGCGGCGAAGGAAGCCGTCCGCAGTCTCCAAGTCCTCCGCGTCGGCCGCCGCCCATACCAGGGGCGCGGGAATGCGGACGGCGGAGAGGATGCCGCCGCAGCCCAGAAGCGCAATCCCCTGTTCTCGCCACTGGGCACGGGCAGTCTCCGTGTCGTCGGCGGCTCCGAGCAGCCAGTGGGAGACCGCTAACTCCCGTTCTCGGCAGGCCACCAGCCCCGTGCCCTCCAACTGCTGTGCGTCACGCCCTGCTCCACCGGACCCGAGCAGCCCGGCGGCGGTCACGTCGAGAGCGGCAGCATTCTCCGGCGTACTTCCTGATCTGCTCATCGTCGGGCCGCCCTCAGGTTGGAGGTGAGCGCAAGGCGGACCGGCGGGGTGGGGGTCATGGGATTATTCCTCGGCAGCGCGTTCGGGTGGTCAGGCGGGCGTGTCCAGCAGAGGGCCGAGCGAGGCGGGCTCGATCGGGGGCGTCTGGTGTGCGTTGAGCGCACGGCGCAGCATGCGCGGGCCGACGAGGTGGCCGCTGAGGTGGAAGCCGCGCAGCCAGTACCCGTGTGGGAGGCCGGCCGATTGGTGTAAAGCGGTGGCAGGATGATCGTGGCGGGCGCGGTGACGCACATTCCGACGGAATGCGGCTCCCAGCGGCCAGCGGTGCCGGGTGGGACCAGCCAGTACGCACCGTGGGAGCCGACGTCGGCGAGGACTGGTCCGCAGCCGTGCGGCTGCCACTCGTTAAGCGCACTGGCGATGTCGTCGGTAAAGACGCCGCCCATCGTCACGACGACATCGAACAACAACCCGCCACCGAGGGGTAACACCGCGCTGCGGCGGTCCTCGACAACGAATAGCGCGCGGACTCGGTCGGCCAGCTCCCGCATGTCCGCGACGGGGACCGGGCCCAAGGGGACGAGGACGGGTTGTGTGGTCATGGTGGGGTGGTGCCTTCCGTGTACGCGGGGCGGGCCGACCGGGCGGGTGATCAGGGGGTGTGGTCAGCGCGGGCCGAGCTCGGTGTCCAGGGCGGCCGTGAGCAGGCCCGCGTCGGTGAGGTAGCGGGTGGGCGTGGGCGGCTGCATCCACTCCAGGCCGGGCCGGTCGGTCCAGTGCACGGGCGGCACGGCGACGTAGGTGCCCTCGCCCAGTACCTGGACGTGCTGGGAAAGCGTGCTCCAGGCGGTGACCGCGTCCGGAAGGACAAGCCAGTACATCGCGCGGGCGTAGCCGTCGTGGATGATGGCGCCGGACGCTTCCCGGAGACGTGCGCGGACGGGCTCGCCGATGGACTGGGGCACACGGACGGCGTCCCAGTAGCGTCCCGCATTGACGAGCTGGACGGTGATGCCCTTTGGCGGGTGCCACGCTTCGGCTGCGCGGCGACTGCTCCCGGTGCGCAGCTGCTCCAGGTGACCGGTGAGAGCCCGGACGGAGCGGGCGAGGGACTGCGTCAATTTCACTTCGCTCGACAGGGACGGACCAGGCGTCAGACCGAGGCGCCCGCGGGTCTCACCGACGCACAGGATGGCGCGTACGGGCAGTCCGGCGTGATGCGAGGCGCGCGCCGCGTCCTCCACGGCGGGGACGAGCTGCATCAGGGCGCCCCGCAACTGGGCCCGGAGAATGTCGAGTTCGCGCCGTGTGGGTGAGTCTGCCGCCTCGCAGAGGACCGCGTCGGCGAGGGCGAGCATCACCGTGGTGTCGAGCGGCGAGGTTGCGGACCTGTCGTCGCGGCAGCCGCCGGGCGCGGTCATGACCGGGCTCCGGCAGCGATCGTGTCGACCCCGGCCACCGCCGCGAGCGCCCGGAGCACGATCCCGGCGCGCCGGGCGTCCAGCTTCTCCAGGTTCCACAGCGAGACAGTGCAGGGGAAGCGAATGGCGACGATCAGAGCGAGAAACGCCATGTCCGCCGGCGTCAGGCCCGGGACGCGTGTGTACCGCGCCTCGAACTCCAACCAATCACACAAGACGACACCGTCGTCATGCTCGTCAACCAGGAGGTCACGGACCCAGTCGCTCGCCAGCAGCTCCTCCTCCTCGATGAACGCGGCCACCACCAACCGCTCGCACCAAGGCCGGTCCCGCACCCACATGGCAAGCGGGTCAGTCAGTAGCGGGGCCTCAGCAGTTGTAGCGTCTTGTGCACTTCCCGTAGTCACAGGTGGATGATGGGTCCGCACGTCGGACAGGAACTAGGCCACGATGTGGCCACGCATGGCCACGTAGCGGCCATGGCCGGGAGCGCGGACGATGACACCTCACACTGGACACATGGGCCGCAACGACGCTCTGAGGGCCGCACGGCTACGCGTGGGCTGGCGCACCTTGGAACAGGCAGCCGCCAGGCTCACCGCGCACGGACAACACCTCCTCGATGACCGTCAGTTCACCGTGTCGGCGCGGACCTGGCGCCGCTGGGAAGGTGACCGCCCGGGATGGCCCTCAGAGGAGACCGCGCTCGTCATCCACGATGCACTCGGCCGCTGGCCCGAAGACCTCGGATTCACCACGCCGCCGGGCTGGATCCGGCCTGAGCACCATCAAGAGGCCGACGTGCACCGCAGAGCCCTCACGTCCGTCACCGCCGCTGCGCTGGTCGCGGGACCGGTGGCCCCGCAGCATGTCGACCCCGCCCTCATCGACTACTTCCAACAGCAACTCGAAGGGCACTATCGCGCGGACATGTTTCTCGGACCCCACGACCTGATCGGCACTGTGTCCGCGCAGTACCAGCTCATCGATAAGCTGATCCGTTCGGCGAAGGGTGAGACCCGGCGCGGCCTGCTGTGCGTCGGCGCCGCCTACGCTGCACTCGTCGGGTGGCTGTACCAGGACGCCGGAGACATGGATGGCGCGTCCTTCTGGCGGGGCGTCACACAGGAGATAGCGATGCGGTCCAGGGACCCGCACCTGATCGGCTATTCCCTCGTCAACCAGGCCCAGGTCCGCACCGACTTGGGCGACGGGCCCGCAGTCGTGGACCTGTGCGAGGCCGCGCTGAACGGCGCCGCCCGGCTCGCGCCGAAGGTACGGGTGATGTCCCTCCAGCAGCAGGCGCACGGCGCGAGCCTCATCGGTGACCGCACGGCGGTGGACCACCTCATCGACCAGGCCGACGGGCTGCTCGCCCGGGTCGATGACGACCTGCCGTGGGGCAACGCCTGCCGCCGGACACCTGGCTACCTGGAGGTGCAGCGGGCCACCTGCTACGGGCGGCTCGGGCTCGGTGCCGAGGCCGTCTCCCTGTGGAACCAGGTGCTCGACATCGTCCCGGAGTCCGCGCGCCGGGACCGAGGGGTGTACCTCGCCCGGCACGCCACAGCGGCGGCCGGGGCGGGCGAACCCGGCCACGCCCTGGAGATCGCGCGCACGGTCGCTGATATCGCGATCGAGACCCGGTCCGCCCGGATGCGGCGGGAGTTGGTCACTCTTCAGCGGGCGATGCGACCGTGGCAGGATGCCCCGGTCGGCCGGGATCTCGCTGAGATCCTGGAGCCCGTGACCGAGGGGAGCTGAGCGTGGCGGAGAATCCGGTGCCGCTGACCGAGGATGAGGTCGAAGTGGCCCTGCGGGAGGCTCCGGGCTGGAGCCGTGACGGGGACGAGATCACTCGCACGTTCGGGATCCGATACCACGGCGGCGTCGCAATGATCGTGCACGTCGCCGACGTCGAGCGGCTGATCGGCCATCACGCGGACATCGACCTGCGCTGGGATCGCGTGCGGTTCGGGATCACCACGCACGACGCTGGAAACAGGCTCACCGCGGCCGACTTCGATCTCGCAACCCGTATCGACGCCATCGCCGAGGCACACGGGGCGACGCCGCTGGGCGTGTGACCCCGGGGCATAACGAAAGGCCCCGCCGCCCGAAGGCGACGGGGAGCGTGAAGTTATGGGCTCATCCGCTGGTGTCGAGCATCGAGGCGAGCGCCACTCTGCCGTGTGTGCACCCGTACTGTTCCGAACCGGGTGGTCAGGGACGGTCGCTCACTGTCCACTGCTCGGTCACATCGTGCCACCGAAAGAGGGATGGAACAGTGGCGCCTGGGCCTGGACCAAGGCCAAGAGGAGAGAGTTCGCCAACGACCTGACCCACTCGCAGCTCATCGCCGTATCGGCTGGTAGCAACCGACAGAAGCGCGACAAAGACCCGGGCCGGTGGAAGCCACCGCCGATGAGCCGGAAGGCGGCATCGCCGATGGCAGTCGTGCCTTGGCCAGGGTCCTTTCAATCGGCGACGGACAGGGCGTCGTCCAGGATTCACAGTGCCGCGCCGGACTCACCACCAACACCGAGGAGGCTGCGGCCTAGGGCCTGTGTGGAGTTGTGATCTCGTGGGGTCCCGACCCTCTCGGGAGGGTCGGGCACTTGGGGTGGAAGGGTGGGGTGTCTCGACCTCAACTTTCGGATGCCGAGTGGGAGTTCATCTCCCCGTTCCTGCCGGTCGGTGAGTACGGGCCGTACCCGGAGAACCTGCGGGCGCACTTCGAGGGCGTCGTGTGGCGGTTCAGGAACGGGGCGAAATGGCGGGAGTTGCCCGAGCGATTCGGGCACTGGTCCACCGTCTGCGGCCGGTTTCGGCAGTGGCGGGATGCCCGGGTGTTCACCGCGGTGTTCCAGGGCGCGATCGCCGAGGCGGCGAAGCGGGGCCTGGTGGACTTGTCGCTGGTCAGCGTGGACCCGACCACTGCCCGGGCCCATCATGATGCTGCGGGGATGATCGTGGAGCCCGAGACCCTGGACGCGTTGGAGAAGGCCGCCGCGGAAAAAGGGGCACCAGCGAGGAACAAGACGGGCAACTGGACCCGGAGCGGGAAGAACGACGACGCGTGAGGCGTCGCCGCAAGGCCCGACTCGCCGCCGCCGGCCTGGGACGTTCCCGCGGCGGACTGACCACCAGGACGCATTTGTCCTGTGTGCGGCAATGCCTGCCCCTCTCGCTCAAGATCACTGCGGGGCAGGCCGGGGACAGTCCGCAGTTCATCCCCGTCCTGAACAAGATCCGTGTCCCCGGCCCGGTCGGCAGGCCCCGCACACGGCCCGGCGCAGTCGCGGGCGATAAGGCGTACCCGTCTCGCCAGAACCGTTCCCACCTGCGCAAACGTGGGATCAAAGCGGTCATCCCCGAGAAGAGGGATCAGGCCGCCCACCGCAGGAACCGCGGCTCACGCGGCGGACGGCCCGTCACCTGGGACAAGCAGCTGTACAAGCTCCGCAACAGTGCCGAACGCACCATCAACAAGATCAAGGACTGGCGCGGCCTCGCCGTCCGCTACGACAAAAGCCTGAAAGCTACCAGGCCGGGCTTGAACTATGCACCGGCCTCCTCTGGATCCGACACCTCGGACCACAGCCTTGATCACAACTCCACACAGGCCCTAGTTGCGACATTATTCGGCTAAGTACAGCACCACAGGTCAGATACCTTGCTCATCGGCACGGTTGATCGAGACACGCATACCACCCCAGCTCAGCAGTAGTGCCAAGATCTCCTCTGCCAACTCTAAGCACAGCACGTCAGAGCAATCTGGATGTCGTAACTGGAGGGAGGACCGACACCCTACTCGTCGCCTGCAACGTCGCCGCCTTCTGCGTGACTCCCTACGTCCTCGTCCGCGGCACGGTCGGGCGCCGCCGTTGACCCGTCGGCCCCCGGGCGAGCGAAGTGGCCCGAAGCCCGGACCGCTCCCGCCCGGCGCTGACACACTCGGCACCGTTGTGATCACCGCGTATCGACGGAGGACAGTTGAGCCAGCCGGAGCAGCCCTGGCAGCCGGGCCCGAACGATCTGCCCTTCACCACCCACCTGATCAACCCGCATGGTGACCGGCACCTCGGATTCAACGACGTCGAGGGCCGCTTCTACCGGCTGTGGCAGCACCGTGAGCCCGAGCCGCTCCACACCGGCGACGCGATCCTGCTGTGTCCCAGCGACATCGACCAGATCATCAAGTTCTCCATGATCTGGGTGAAGAACCACCCCAGCCACCCGCGCGGCAGTGACCTGTCGGACGAACTCGCCGCCGAGGCCAAGGCCGTCGTGCTGCACTTCGCCCAAGCCGCGCAGGCCCCCGTACAGCGCTAGGACGGTCCCTCGGGCGCCGCACCCCACCGGCCGACGAACTCCTCGAAGGGGGCGCGGCGCTGAGCTTCCTCGCGGGCGACCTGCCGGGCGAGGACGTTGCGGTCGATGTACGGGTCGGCGGCGGCGAGGCCCAGGCGCTGGAGTTCGGCCGGCTCCAGCGCCCCCACCTCCCACTGCACCGGGCGGCGGGGGTCGAAGCCGTAGCGGCGGGCGAAGGCCGGCCACCTCGGGTCGCCGCGCTTGCCCTCGGTCGCGGGCAGCTCGTAGGCGCGGACCTGGTCGTAGGTCAGCAGAACCCGCTCCGTCCGGCTCCAGCAGCCTGTGCGCGCCACCCAGTCCCGCTCGATGTCCTCGCCCGAGCAGTCAAAGTCGCCCAGGTTTCTCCAGGGCTCCGCGAGCGAGCGGTTCGACTTCACGCAGCTCAGGAGCGGTCGGAACGACCATAACGGGTGCAACACCTGTGGTGCACGGGCGCACGGAGAACATTCAGTGCGTTTTTCGAACAGTGGTGCCGTGCCCACCGGTGTTCGATGAACGCTGGCCATGTGCTTTGCGATCAACTGCGGCCTTGTGGTACGAGATTGGGACCATTGCCTAATTGAGCGGCGAGAGGAATGCCTGTGCCGCGGAATTCCGACAGTCTATCGAACGAACGGGCCGACACCCTTCTCGTCTCGCCTCACGACTTCGCCCGACGCGTGGTGGCCCGAATAGCCCCCGACGAACTGCCGGCCTTCTCGCTGCTCGCACGATCCCGCACCCGCGCGACCAAGCTCCGTGACACACCACTGGGCAGCGGTCTCGACGAGATCACCGGCGCCGTCACCCCGGTGGTCATGCTGGTCAGCGGCGGAGCGTTGACCGCGCTTGCGGCAGGCACCACCGAGGAGATCAAGAACCGCAGCATGCACCTGACGGAGAGACTGCTCGACCGGCTGCCGTGCTCCTTGCGGCGGCGCGAGCTCGAGAACGTGGAAGTGCCCGTCGAGGCGCTGAGCACCGAGCAACTTACCGCCGTTCGCGCGTCGGTACGGGCCAAGGCACAGGGGCTCGGGATGCGGGAGGACCAAGCGGAGGTCCTGGCTGATGCCGTCGTCGGGGAACTGGCGCTGCTGAGGCCCGGCGAGGGCCAGGAGCCGGAGCGGTGAGCAGTACCTCTCCCTGCCGTCCCGCGACGCTCGACATCCGGGAGTTCCCCTCCGACCTCTCCCTGATGCTGGGTCTGCTCGTGGTCACCGTGCTGACCCAGGACCTGTTCTTCGCCCTGTTGATGACCTCCACGCAGGAGATCGGCAGCATATTCGGATATCTGATGAGTGTGCTGTTGCCCGGGTTCTTAACCGGGATGCACATCAACCGACGTCGGTGGCGGCGTTCGACACCGCTGGCTGAGGCTCCCTTCCATGGCGCCATCGAAGCGGTCCAGCGGCTGGTCCAGGAGGCCGGACTGAGCAAGGAGCCGAGCGTGATGGTGGATCCGCGGCTGAGGTCCGGGGCATACGTGACCACCTTGGGGAGCCACCCCCTCATGATGCTCGGGCCGGAACTGCTGGCCCTGCGCGAGAAGGGCGAACGCGGACGCCAGATCTTCGAGGCCGTGGTCCGACATGAGCTCGCGCACCTGCAAGGCGCGGACCACCATACGTACTTCTGGCTGAGAGTGCTGCGCCTGTCGAACCTGTACACCGGGGCCTTCATGGTGTACGGCGCGACGCTCGACGCGCTGGGCCACAACGTCTCACCCTGGCAGCTGTTCGCCGCCGTGGTCCGGGTCGTGCTGCTCACCGTGCTCGGCGAATTGATCGCCCGCGCGTATCTGCGGATCCGCGAGCACCATGCCGACCTGCATGCTGGGCTGACCGACCGGGAGGGACTGCTCGCCGCGCTGCACAGCGAGACCAGCGGGGCGAACAAGGACGGCACGGGGAAGCTGCGGTCGTGGCTGCGTCATCACCCAATGGACACGGAACGGGTGGGCGTGGCCGAGGCACCGGGCCGGGTGCTGGCGTCCTCACGGGGACGGGTGTTCCTGGGCTCGACCGTCGCCGGTGTGCTGCTGCCGACGCTCCTAGACATGCAGTTGCGTCTCTCCCCGAACCTGAGCGCGATGATCGTGTGCGAGGCGATCGCGGGGGCGGGGCTGACGCTGTTCGTCGGGTTCACGCTGTGGCGTCACCAGTGGTACGCGGGGACCGCAGGGCTCGCCCGGTCGGCGGCCACTGCGGCGCTGGTGGCTGCCGGGATGGTCACCGGCAGCTGGCTTGCCCTGTACACCAGGATCTCCGACTCCCGGATGTCCGGATTCCCCATGGCGCCGTCCGTGCTGGTCGCGCTGCTCGGCGCCACGCTGCTGCTGTGCGGCTGGCTCACGGTACTCGGCGCCCAGTGGTTCCGGGGCGACCCGCGCGCGGAGCGGATGCCCCGATTCCTGAAGCTGGCCGTTCCGTCCGCGTGCGTGGTCGGCGGATGGCTGATCGCCATGGTCTGGACATGGGCGGTGTTCCTGCAGACCGTCGCGGCGAGTTGCTCGATGGACGGCTATGTGTGCCTGTCCGATGCCCCGGAGCGCGATGTCGCCGCCGGGATGGCCAGGTTGTTCGGTCCCGGGCCTGTCCTGGTGATGGTGGTGTTGATCGCCGTCGGCGTTCCGCTGGCCGCTCGGTTCCGGAGCGGCATGGAGACGTCACATGGCGCCGAGGAGCAACATGCGCCTGTCTTCGTATGGCACCGCCGCCACACGGGTCGTTTCGTCCGCACACTGCTCGGGCTGGGGCACCGTGTCCTGGCGGCTGCGGCATCCATCCCGCGACTACGACTGTGGGTGCGGCTGTTTTCGATGACCGCGCTCATGGTCGCCATCTGGCTGCTCCTGATTCCGCGCACGGCGTTGTACTACGTCGATGACGAGGGCCGACCGTACGACGTCAGGGTCGTGCACTCCTGGCGTACCACCGATCGGACGCTGCTCCTCGGGAGTGACCTCGCTGGTGTCGATGGCCCCTTCAAGCTGGTGACCAGCGTGAGGCTTGACTGTGGGACGGCGTTCGCGCCCGGTGCAGACGAGGACGCGCGACCCGGCGACGGGGGTGAGGCGTGTTCGGAGGTGGAAACACCGCGGCGGATCATCGGACTGTGCCTCGTCGGCCTCTGTGTCGTCGGGCTGTGGGGCGCGCCACGATTGCCGGGACCGCGTGTGCCGGTGGGGCCTTGAGGAGACGGTCAACCCATGTCACGGCCTGCGCCGGTGTTCACGCCTCGCGGATCGGGGAGTTGAGGACGGAGACGACCGCGACGGTGTTGCCGTGATGAACTCGGTCAACTGCGGCGGCATCAGTTCTCTACTCGAGCGGCCCCGGCGGTGTGGATCGGTTGAGCTGGGCCATGAGCTCGCGGTTGGCGGCGCGGGCCGCGGCGAGGTCGTCGTCGCGGTCCTGGAGCTTGGGCTCCAGATCGACAACCTGCTGTTCTAGGGCGGTGATTTGCGCCTTGAGCTGTTCCGTGTCGTCGGGACCGCCGATGCCGGACTCCCGCCAGACCTGCTCACCAAGCACTTCGCTGAGGCAGGCTTCAAGGCGGCGGACCTGGGCCGCGAGGCGGGCGGTGCGGGCCTCGGCGGCCACCAGGTCGGTTTGAAGCGACGCGCGGCTGACGGCCGGGCCCCGGCCGCCGGGGATTGCGGGCGGCTCGGCGGCCTGGGCGCCCTCGTAGCTGTCCACGATCTCCCGGGCCCGGTTGACGACCGCTGGCCATCGGATCCGCTCTGGCGCCATACCGGTACTTGTACCCTTCCGCGCGGCCGTCGGCCCGGGACGCGGGTCAGCCGACGGTCGGTGCAGCCGTCTCCGGGGCGAGCGCGGCCTCCAGTCGGTCCAGCCGTTCGTAGAGGGCGCGGACCAGGCGGGCTCGGTTCTGGACGCAGCGCATGGTGCCCTCCAGCGTCGCGGACAGCTGGCCTTCCGCCTCGCGCAGGACGACGGCGGCGAGCGCCCGGGGCCCGCTTTCCTTGGGTAGTTGGCCTGCGCGGCGCCGGACGTCGGCGGCGACCGCGCGGGCGTGGCCGGTCAGCTGGAGGCCGATCTGCTCGTAGTCGCGTGTCGCGAGTGTGTCCTCGCCGGTCCACGCGAGGACGGCCTTGACGAGGCTCTCGTACGGTTCACGGTCGAGCGGGAGTTCCGCCTCGATCAGGCCGGTGGGGTCATACAGGGCCGTGTGGCTGCTGGTGTGCATGGGCGGGCCTCGCTACTGGGGCGTCTTCGTGCGGGTGTCCTCACCGTCGGCCCTTTCGTCCTGGTCCTCGCCGTGCTGACCGAGGAACCGGGCGAAGCCCCGGTCCGCGCGGGCCAGCAGGGCCGGGGAGGGAACGCCGTAGGCGGGCGGCTGGAGGCCGCGGCCCTCCGGGGCCGGGATGGTGGAGTCGGTGTGTGCACGCATGCGGCCCCGCCTCTCCGGCTGGTGGTCCGTCGGTGACTTCGACGCTACGCAGCGTGGGGGACAGCCTTCAACGAAATTGCGCGAAATTGCGGAGGTTCACTCCAGGGCGTCGATCGCGGCCTGGATCAACGCGCGGGCGGCATCGCCGTACACGGCCATCTCCGCGAGGCCGGCGAACGCCTTCGCGTAGTCGGCGACTTCGCGCGGCTGCGTCACCTTGATCTCCGCCGTCAGCGTCTCCACCACGGCCGTGGTGTGGTCGTGGACGTAGAACGCCTCCAGCGGCCACACCGTGCGCTGCACGGTAAACGGGATGACCCCCAGCGAGACCGATGCGAGCGGCATCACCGCCAGGAGATGACGGAGCTGCCCGCGCATCGCCTCGGGGCCGGCGGTGCGGTAGCGCAGGACAGACTCCTCAAGGAGGACGACGTAAAGGTGGCCGCCCTCGTAGAGGAACCGGGAGCGGGCGACGCGGGCGGCGACGGCTTCGGCGACATCGTCGGGGGTGCCCTGGAAGCGGGTGATCTGCTCCATGAGGGCGGTCGCGAACGCCGGCGTCTGGAGAAAGCCGGGCGGCACGTTGGAGACGTAGACCTGGCAGTGGCGGGTCTGCTCGTGCAGGGCGTACCAGTCCTGCTGGACCTGTCGCATGCCGTTGCGGTGCAGGCGGCGCCACTCCATGTACATCGAGTCGACCGCTCGGGCGGTGGCGATGAGGTCGTCGGCCTGGTCGTCGGCACCGCACGCCGCGCACCAGGTGCGGATGTCCGCGTCCGAGGGCAGGACCACGCCCTTCTGGATGCGGGTGGTCTTGGCAGGGTGCCAGCCGCACCGGGCGGAAAGTTCCTTCCCGGTGAGGCCGGCGTCCCTGCGCAGGTGCTGCAACCGCACAGCGAGCGCCTCACGGGCCCCCTGAGCGCTGGACGATGGAGAGGCGGTCGTCATGAGATGGCGGCCCTTGGCTGTGCGTCGGTCAGATGCGGTATTCGGCGTGGTCAGTGGCCAGGTCCCATACCGAACGGAACGCCTCGGCACACAGCTTGACCGCACTGGGGTCTTCGGTGTGGTCGGCCTCGAGGGCCTGGCCGTCACCGGAGAAGATGTTCCACCGCACGATCCGGTCGTCGATGAGCCAGAAGTCGTTGCCCGGCAGTGCGAGGGCGGAGGCGCGGCGGCGGGGAAGCCAGCGGACCTGTTCGCCGGCGCGGAGGTTGGCGTCGGTGATGGTGTGCTCGAAGCGGATGTAGTCGGTGACGGGCTCGGACACGATCCGGGCCCGCAGGAGCTTCACCCCTCGGGCAACGGTCCGCTCCACCAGCGGCAGCCACCCGCTCCAGTACTCCGAGTCGTCCGCGGGCACGCTCCCGTCGCGCAGGAACGCGTCGTAGACCTCCCGCTCCTCCCCCACGGCGTAGACGTCGCGGAGCTCCAGGTGCAGAGCGTGGTGCCGGGCGGAGTCGAGCAGGTCCTCAAAGCTGAGGGCCGGCGGCTTCTGCGGCATCACACGCCTTCCTGATCTGGGCCACCATGCTGACCGGGATCCGGACGACCCCTTCGTCCTCTGCGGGCGGACTGTCCTGGCTGCAAGCGGCCCGGGTCGCCGCGTCGGCGAACTTGCCCTGCAGAACCAGTTCCGGCCCTTCAGCGGTGTCGGTGTCCACCCACACCGCAGGGCAGTTCCCTCCACCCGAGTTCGGGTCCGTGCCGCAGAAAAGTAACGCCATAATTCCCTCCGAAGCGAGCCGGTTGCGTGTAGTTGCGGGACGACCGTCCCGCGCCCGAAGGTCGGCGTCAAGGCCCTCCACCCGCGGGGGCCTCTGGTCCGTCCGGTGCCGTACCGCTGCGAGTGACTGCTCGGGGCGGTCCCGTGCAACGTGCGACCGGGCACGGGACCGCCAAGCCCTGCCGTCCTGTCCGAGCCGGCACTGGAGCCGTACGAAAACACGCTGCCGAGCGCACCCCCAACAGCGCACAGGAAGCCGCAGGGGGCTGAGCCGGCAGACGCACGGCCGTCGGGGCCGTTCCGGCTGTACCGGCTGTGCCGGCACCACCCGGATCAAGATGCCCTCAGCCCCACTGCCGCGCTGCGACAGGGGCGTCGTCAGGTCAGGGGCGTGAGCGCGGGCCTGCCGTTCGGGGCGATGCTGATGCGGTGGGCGGTCCAGGCGCCGTCCGTCGACTGTCCGACAGCGACAGCGCCACCGGACGGGATCTGCGCGATCTCGGGCTCCGCGGCGGGAAGCAGGGTGCGCGACTTGCCGCCGTTGAGCGGGGTGGCCTGGAGCGGGCCGCCGGGTCCCGCGGACGTGCCGTACGGCGGCCGGTAGCTGGTGAGCAGCCACTCGCCGGCCAGACCGACGAAGGCGGTGCCGCTCGCGTACTGCGGTACAGGGACCACCGTCTGCGCGCCTGTCGGGTCGTCGCGGCGTACGACACGGGCCTGGCTCGCGCCCTCGTGGTACACGGCGATGTGCGTCGGGGAGAGCGCCGCCTGGAGGTAGAGCGAGTCGTCGTCGGTTGCGTGCGTGCTGATGGTGGTGGTCATCGTGCCGGTGGCGAGGTCAAGCAGGCCGATGTCGAGCGCGTGACGGAACCGGATGAGCGCGGACCTGCCGTCACCGGCCAGCACGGGCTGGTTCCTGGGGAAGAACTGGTTCTCCGGTGGGTCGACCGGAATGTCGCTCTGGATCGCCCCGTCCTCCGCCACGTGCAGGACGTGCAGGCGTGCGACCTGCCACACGTCGTCGAGCTCCTGAGTGATCAGAGTGGAGCCGAAGACGGCGGCGACGTACTGACCGGCGGGGAGGGTGACGTCGGTGGTCGCGCCGGTGGCCATGTCCTGCGTCTGGATCTGCCCGCTGGAGTAAAGCGGAGAGGTGAGGACCGTGTCGCTTCCGGCGGCGTAGTACCCGTACTGTCCCTGCGAAGCTCCGCCGTAGGTGTCCAGTGACCGCTCGCTGCCGTCGTAACCGCGCCAGGCGTGGACGCCTTCCGACCCGTCGGCATTCGCGCGGCGGTGCAGGTAGCCGGTGTTGCCCGCGGCGTAGAGGGAGTCCTGTACGTACTGGACCTGATTCGAGCTGCCGGTTACGGCTGCTGACGGGACGACATCTGGCGCGGCGAGGGTGACACCGGACGTGCTGACGGCGCGCGCGTCGGGCGCGGCCTCGGCTGTCGCCCCGGCGGCGAGCGTGAGCGCCGCCAGTGCGGCCAGCGTCGTGGTGCCGCGGCGCAGGGCCGGGCGGTTGGGGATGGCGGGAGGGAGCGGGTGCTTTCGCAAGTTCTTGAGCCTCCAAATGCATTGCGGTAAAACGACGTTGAAGCAGTCGACAGCAGGCGACTGCTTCCGTGGCACGTGAAGCTAACACGTCAAAAGTCGCACGTCTATTCGAATAATGTTTCCCCAGAAAAGGGACTTATGCATCCGGCCTCTCCCTGATGACGCGAGGAGGCTCAAGGCCGCGAGGCGTTCCAGTGCCTGCTGGGCGGTCATCTCATCGGTGGCCACGTGGGTGGCCGTGTTGCGGACGACCATGTTGAGTCCGGGCGCGTTCCGCATCAGGTGCTGCCTGTGCCGCAAGAACATCCCGCTCACCGGGGACGTCATCGCCCTCAATGGCGAGTGGCAGCGCCGCTACCCGGACATGCTCGGCACCCTCGCCTGCGAGCGGTGCTTCATCGACTGCGGCTGGAACTTCTGCACCGTCACCCAGGGCGGCTTCGTCGCCGGACACATCGCCGCGCCCGAGGATCAGGCCGACGTCGACTCCTGGAGTGGTTTCGTAAGCGGGAGCGGGCAACGTTTATCGCTGGTTTTGGGCAGCACTTAACGATCAGAGCGCTCGGAAATATCGATGAGAGCCGACAACACTGGCGCATGTCTGCCGTCGTTGGGTGACCTGTTCCGCCATCGTCTGCCGGTGATCTTCGCTGATACGGTCCGATCATGCCGCGCCTGGTAGAAGTCCCTGGGTACGTACGTTTCCTGACCGCCTCGGCTGTGTCTGCGTTCGGTTCTCAGGTCACGGGGCTGGCGTTGCAGATCCTTACCGCCGTGGCGCTGAGTGCATCCGCCACGGAGGTCGGCATCGTCAACGCCGCCCGCTGGGTTCCGTATCTGCTCTTCGGGCTCATAGCCGGGGTCGTGGTGGACCGCTGGCGGCGCAAGCCGATGATGGTCGCCACGGATCTCGGAAGGGCAGTCCTGCTCGGTGCGATACCGGTGCTGTATGCGCTGGATCTGCTCAGCATCCCCGCGCTGTGCATGTTCGTCTTCGTGTTCGGGGTGCTGTCTTTGCTGTTCGAGGCGGCGAACCAGTCGTATGTGCCACAGCTGGTACCAAAAGAGCTGCTCAACGCGGGATACGCCCGTGTACAACAGGCCGACGCGGTGGCCGGCTCGACCGGCCCTCTGATCGCCGGGGCACTGATCAAAATCATGGGAGCGCCGCTTGCCGTGCTGGTGGACGCCCTCTCCTATGTGATGTCCGGCCTGCTCCTCGCCTCGGTGAAGGCACCCGACCCTGTCCCTGATCGAGGCGCACGGCGCAGCCTGGGCAGCGAGCTGCGCGAGGGCGTGGCCTGGGTCTACCGGCATCGCACGCTGTCGTCCATCGCCCTGACCTCGCACGCGATGCTCCTTTTCAACAGCATGGTGACCACGGTCTTCGTGGTCTTCGCCCTGCACGGCCTCAAGATCGGGGAATTCGGTCTGGGGGTCACCTACGCCTTCGCGAGTGTCGGCGTGATACTCGGCGGTGCGCTCTCCGGGCGCGTGGCCAGAAGACTGGACGTCGGCGCCACCCTGATCGTCTTCCGCCTGCTCGCCGCCGTCGGCTGGCTGCCCCTGGTCCTGGCCGAGCGTGGACCGTGGGCGCTCGCCTCCGTGTCGCTCGGCTTCTTCCTCGTGTCCCTGGCCATCGGCATCGAAAGCCCGGTGGAGATGAGCTATCGCCAGGCGGTGACACCCGACCGGCTGCGCGGGCGGATGAACGCGACGATCCGCTCGATGAACTGGGGAATGGTAGCGGTGGGGGCGCCACTCGGCGGAGTACTCGCCGACCTGGTCAGCTATCGCTTCGCCCTGTGGATCGGACTGTCCGGAGCAGTCGTCCAGGCACTCGTGCTGGCGTTTTCTCCCACCCGGAGGGCCCGTACTGCCGACGAACTCGATCCCTCGACAGCTGACCTGACACGGCACGGCGCAGAAGCCGCTGCCGGGGAGAGCAAGGACTGATCAGCTCACGGTGTCTTTTCGGGCCTGGGCGGCCCTGGTACTGGCGAGGCGGTAGGAGTCGCTGCCGGTCTCGCCCGCCGCGGCACCGAGCACGGATCCGGCCTCGGCAGGCAACGCTGGGTTGTGGAGCGCGCGTTCGCCCACCTGCGCTGGTTCCGCCGTCTGCGGATCCGCTGGGAGATCCGCGACGACATCCACGAAGCCTTCCTTACCCTCGGATGCGCCCTCATCTGCTGGCGGCGACTGCGCGCGCTGGCAAGCGATGCCGTGGGCTAGTCCGTCGCCGCCAGCCGGTTGAGAACTTCCACGGAGGTGAAGCTCCAGCCGACCAGGCGCGGCCCGCTCCAGTTGATGCCGATCACGAGTCCATCCCCGGCGGCATCGGGCAGTACGCGTTCGCACCAGGTGTCCAGGGGCATGGAATCAACGCGTAGCCCATGCCCCCAGATCTTCGCTGCCCTCCGGGCGCGGGCCGAGGTCGACCAGAACGGAAGACTTCGCGTTCCGTCCTCGGAGAGGTGAGTCGGGCTTCCGTCGTCATCCCGGACAAGCCAGACCACTCCGCTCTGGCGGACATCCCGGAAGAACGCTGCCGCCTGCGAACCGCTCTGACTCATGGCCAGCGAGCCTACCGCTCCCCACCACTCATTTCGTTAGGAGTTCTAACCAAGGCGTACAAGCAGCAGGAACGCCTTACGGAGACGTGAGATGCCACGCCCTACGCCGCACAATAGCCAAGTTGGCAAGCCAACAGAGCCGCATGCGGGGCGGCTTGGGCATGGGGACGCTGACACAGCCGGACCCAGCAGAGGCCGACGGCTTGCCGAACGCTTCTCCTCATGCCCTGTTCTTCAACGACCATCCAGCCAGCCCTTCATACCCTCGCCGTGTCGCGGCGCTCACGCGGTTCGCCTGCCTCGGAGCGCAGCGCGCGCTCGTGCGGCCCCCACGGCGTACGTCCCCCCGCCCACCGCCGCTGGACCCGGCGCAGAACGGTCCGCAGTCTCCACATCATCACCTGCCCGGCTCGCCCGGCAGACAGCAGGTGTCCAAGGGGCAGCAGAGGCAGACTGGTCCCGGCAGGGTTTACACAGGCCGTCCTCGAGGGCACGGTCGGTCAGGAAGAACCGGGCGCCGCAGCCACCGCATGCGCCACGCGGCGGATCCCCAGGCTCCTGGGGCGTAGGAACCCAAGCCGAGACCTGGTGTTGGACGACGTCGTCCACTTGGCACACAGCGCAGACGTCAGAAGGGCCAGGTGGGTTGCCGTGCCCGGGACACAGCTCCTGGGTCACGCGCTGCGCACGCTGCCGAACCGCGGCGCGGTTGGCGACGACCTCAGCGCACACGTCGCAGCGGTGGCCGGTCGACCAACTTGCCGGGCGACGACGTGGCTCTGCTGCTGCTGCGCGACGCCGTCGACGACGGCCGAGTCACCTTGCTCAACTACATGACAGGCCAGTCCACACACCTGAGCCAGAGCCGACGAGCGTTCCTGACCGCCGCACGCCGCACCCTGGAAGGAAGTCCCGGCTGATCAGAGACCCTGATGGGGAACGCCCGGAGCTCCCGTACACGACTGACCAGCGCCGCTCGATATGGACGCAACAATGATGCGTTTGATACAACGGCGGGCGTGGTCGCTGAGGCACCCGGTTCGGTGCGTCTTGCCCTGGCCCCGAACGTTGTCCTTCTGGACCCGGAGCCAGCGGTTTCTTCTGCCATGAAGGAGGGATGGGCTCGGCAGCAGTCCGCGCGGTTTCTCCAGGCTTCGACGATCCAGCCCCGGCTGCGTCTGATCCAACGGTTCGAGGATTTCACGGGGTTGTACCCGTGGCAGTGGACTCCCGCCGATGGCGAGGCGTTCATCAGCGGTACCGAAGCACAGCCGGGTCCGGCCCCCTCGACGTGTCTCGGCGTACACCGTCACCCAGGCCAGCGGGTATCGGTACGGCCCGAACGAGCGGAGCAACTATCCAAGATCGGCATGCGATGGACGTAGCCGTGTGGGGCCGGGCACCTGCTGGTGCCCGGCCCCACACGTTGAGTTCGAGGTGTGCGACGTCGTCCGGGTCCTCAGACCCCGAAGTGGCTGATGCCGTACACCACTTCACCGAAGTGCGCCCCGACGTCTTCTCCGCCGCTGTGCTTCCCTGGGGAAACGAGGGGATCCTCGTGGAGAACTCCGGGCACGAGCGGCCCCGCGCGCCAGGACAAGACGCGAACTCGTGCGGCCTGTCACTTCAGAAGAAGATTTTTCGACCGGGCCCCGGCGAGGTGTCGAGAACCCGCGGCCGGCTCCGACGTCCCCTGTGAGAGTTGCCCACGAGGGGCGACTGCAAGAGACACCGAGGAGTCACGTCATGAAGTATCTGGTGATGGTCCAGGGTTCGCAGGCCGACTACGACGCCATGAACGGCAAGGCGTCCGAGCACAGCGCGGCCTGGAGCGAGAAGGATCTGCAGGCCATGTTCGCCTTCATGGGACAGATCAACGACGACCTCGCCGAGTCCGGCGAGCTGGTGGACGCCAACGGCCTCGGCGCGCCGTCCCAGACCCGGCTCGTCGGCGCGGACAGGGACGGGAAGCCGGTGATCACGGACGGGCCGTACGGCGAGACGAAGGAGCTGCTGGCCGGCTACTGGGTGCTCGACTGCGCGAGCCTGGAACGGGTCACGGAGATCGCGGCGCGGGTGGCGACCTGCCCGCAGCCCGAAGGCGTTCCTGCCTACCCGGTGGTCATCCGGCCCATCCCGGACGGTCCGGGGTTCGAGGCCTGACCCCCGGTCCGCCGTGCGCGCGCCGTCACCACAGGGTGCAATGCCCCGTGTGGAGGGCACGACGAACAACGGCACGGGCGACCCGGGCGGTACGGCCGGCCAAGGCGGCGGTACGGGCACGCCGGGCCGTACCGGCGGCATCAGCCGCGCAAGCAGCACGAACAGGGGGAGCGACCGGAACACCGCCACGACCGAGGACCTGCTGCGCGAGCACGCGCCGCAGGTCCTCGGCGCCCTCGTACGCCGCTACGGACACTTCGACCTGGCCGAGGACGCCGTCCAGGAGGCCCTCATCGCCGCGGCCCGGCAGTGGCCGGAGACCGGTCCCCCCGACAACCCGCGCGGCTGGCTCATCAGGACCGCGTCCCGGCGCCTGGTGGACCATCGGCGTCGTGCCGATGGCGGCAGAACTCGAAGCACCGGCGAAACAGCCCACGACGCCCGTGAGCGCCTTCGAGAAGGGCGTGGCGGCCCTGCAGTACAAGGCCCGCACCGAGTCTGTGACGGTTCCCAGGGCCCACGTAGAGGCATTGCCGGACGTGTCGGAGGTCAAGCTCGGGGTGTTCCTGAGCAACAACCGCAGCCGCAGGGGCAAGCTGACCGCCGACAAGCTCCAGGCGCTCGCCGCGCTCGGGCTGGAGTGGGCGGCGACGGAAGGGGCGGCGTGATGACAACGGGCGATCAGGAAGCGGGCCAGCAGGTGGTCAGCGCCGATCCGCGTCAGCGGATGGGCGACTACCAGACGATGGCGGTCAACGCCCGGATGAAGGTCCTCGCGGCCCTCGCGGCCGTCGGGTTGGAGCCGGATGAGGCCGACGAACTCGTCTGCGCGATGGAGGCCGGCGCGGTTGCCGGGGCGCACTGCTGGGTGGAGGAACTGCCCGGCTGCGCCCCGGACGCCCGCGGCACCGCGTACGGCAACGGCTGGGACGGCGCTGTGGACCGGGCGTTGGACGTGCTGGTCTCCACCGCCGAGAGCGCGTACCGGCAGCGTGAGCGCGCCCACGTCACCCGGTCGCAGCTGATCGGCGGGGAGATCCTCCGCAACCGGATCGCGACCGCGGAGCGGGCTGCCGAGGTCGGCCCCGCCGGTGGAGAGGAGAGCGACCGTGAGCGGTGACCAGGTGGAGGAGCAGCGCGTGCAGGAGGCCGTACGGCGGCACGTGCGCGCCCGTGCCTTCGCGGAGGCGGAGGACGTCATCTCGTATCTGCTGTCCGACCCTGGGGTGCAGGAGGCGCGGGCACAGGTCGAGGCGGCGGAGACGGAGCTCGGTGTGGAGCTGTGCGCCCGTCTCCAGCCGTTCCAGGACCGGTTCGACCAGGCTGTGCGCGACGGCGACGCGGACCGGCTGACCGCGATCTGTCCGGGCAAGCACGGCCGCTGGGGGCGGATCTGCGTTCTTCCCGACGGTCACGAGACCTCGATGGAGGAACCGCACTGGGGCCGCAACCGCGAAGGCCGGCCGATCGCGTGGGTGGGCAGCGCGCCCAACGACTGGTGATCGTGCCGCCGCCCCAAGCTGGAGCGGGCGGTGTGGCGTTGGCAGGCAGGACCCCGGGCACGCTGCGGCCCGGGGTCTTTCGCTGACCCGGGTCAGCGGCACCGTGCCCAGGGCCTACACGCACTGAAGTGCGATGCCGGGGTCCTGGAGGCGGTGGCGTCGCACTGGTGTGCGTGTAGACCCTGAGACCTTGGGCCCGGTCCCCCGGCCGAACTACGGAACAGCCGGAGCGGGTTCGGTGAGGCGGTCCAGCCGCGTGTAGAGGGCCCGTACGAGGCGGGCACGGTTCTGGACACACTGGGCGGTGCCCTTGAGCGGTACGGACAGGCGCCTGTCGGCTTCGCGAACGATGACTTCGGCGAGGGCGCCGCGGCCGTCGCTCTTGGGCAGGGCAGCGGCGTGGCGGGAGATGTTGCCGCCGGGTTCGGGGGCCGGCCCGGCGCTCGGGGTGCTCGGCCCCGTCGCAGCGCCGGTTCACCCGGCGGCGGTGCCGACCACGGCAGTGACGGCGGCGACGAGCACCGCCGCCCCGGTCAGGGCGACCATGAGCGGCTGGGTAAGCACCGGGCGGCGGTAGACGGCGTAGGCGAGTGCGCTGACGAACATCAAGCCGACCAGGAACAGCAGCAGGACGACCAGCAGGGCGAGCGTGGACACGGGTTTACTCCTCGGGATCGGACATGCCCCGGGCGGGCATGCGGAGTTGTTCGGCGGTGGAGGGTGTTGCCTCTCCGGCCCTTGCGTCGCGGACGGGGCGGCCCGGACAGGGCGGCTCAGGGTGCTTGGCGCAGGGGTTAGCCCCGCAACCCCGCTCTGACCAGGCCGTTTACAGGCGATGTGTTCCTGGACACAGGGCAGTCGGCAGGGTGGGGTGCCGGGTACTGCGGCGTGATCGACTCTTGCCCGTCCGGCGTCCGCATTCAATATCTCGGCCCGCGAACTTCAGGGCTTTGACCTGCGAAAACACCGGCAGTCGGGTATTGAATACGCGCCGCCTGTCCGGTATGGCGACCCAGCGGTCGGTGTTCCAGCGGGAGTCAAGGGAGTCGAATGCCTCGCGGCCGGGGGGGGAGTTCACCGCCTCGCGCGCACGACACGCGCGCGCCTTGGCAGCGCGCCGCAGCCGCGTGCTCCGGGCGGTGAAGAAGAACCTCCCCGAGCCTGGCGGTACGGCCGGTAAGCCGCGCAACTCAGGCGCAACTCACAGGCAGCGCCGGTCACTCCCCGCCCATCCACCCCAACCGGAAGCGCTGTACGGCGTTCTGACGGCCGAACAGGCGAAGCCCCGCCCCGGGAAATGACCCATGCGGGGTGAAAACGCGGGAGAGGGTCGTACAGGGGGTCAGAACGCCTCTGCCTGCTCCAGGTCAGGCTCCCCGGCGGGTGCGGGGATCTCGTACCCGAGCGCGGCGGCCTGCTCGTCGGTGAGTGTGAGGGCCGGGATCGGGGCGTTGCCCCGGTACGGGATGGCCTGCCAGGGCCAGGTCACTCCCTCGCAGAACTGTTCGGGCCAGTCCCGCTCGGAGCGGGAGCCGCGCCAGGGCACCCAGTCCATCAGCCGCAGCGCCTCAGCGCCGGGCTCCCTCGCCGGGGACAGGCCGAACCCGAACTCCGGCCACCGCAGCCACAGCGACGACCCGATGGGGCGCAGGTCCCGGCGCTTGACGCCGGGTGCGGCGTGCGGGGAGTGGGCCTCGATCAGCATCGCCGCGCCCCCGGAGGCGGTGCGCAGCATCTCCAGCGCGGACATCAGGCCGCGGGCGGTGTCTTCCTCGTTGGGGTTGCCCAGCGCGAGTTTGTAGAGCGGGCCGATGGTGATCAGGTCGGGCCTGACGCGTTCCACCCGCCGCGCCAGCCACGACCGGTCGGCGGGGTTGGTCAGGTCCAGGCCCCGCTCCGGGATCTCGACGGTGACCCGGCCGGCCGGGATCGGCCCGCCCTCCTCGGCCGCCGCGGCGGCCATCCTGCGCAGCCACGGCCGCGCCTGGTCCGTCCGGCCGCTAGCGTGGGCTCACGCTGTCGCCGGCCGGACGGACAGGACTGTCACGGGGACGCTTTGACGAGTTGGCTCCAGGCTCCTATCAGGTCACGTCCGTCCGGCGGCAGCGCTTGCTGCGTGCCCGGCCGGACGGCCGACAGATCAACGCCAGGACACCCGTGGGGTCGGTCGTAAGCAAGAGTCAGACCGTCACGGCCGGGACTACCCGATCCTTGCGGGATCCGGTACGAAGAGACTGACAGTCGTAGGCGTCGCCGACCGAGCCGATCGATGCCGCGATCCCTGCTCGGTCCAGATGCTCGGCCAGCGCGAAAGATGTGTACTGCGACCCCGCGTCCGAGTGATGTATCAACTCGCCCTGTGCGTGGGTGAATCCGTCCCGGTCGCGCTGCCACAGCGCCATCTCCAAGGCGTCCAGGACGAGCCTGGTCTCCTTGGTGGTGGCGGCGGACCAGCCGACGATGCGGCGGGAGAAGGTGTCCACGACGAAGGCGACGTAGACGACCCCGTTCCAGGTGGCGACGTGCGTGAAGTCGGCGACCCAGCAGCGGTTGGGGGCACGGGCGACGAAGTCGCGGTCGAGGAGGTCCGGGGCCCGCTCGGCGGCCGGATCGGTGATCGTCGTGATCACCTTCCTGCCGCGGACGGCGCCGGCGATGCCGAGCTCGCGCATGAGGCGTTCGACGGTGCAGCGGGCCACGGCGTGTTCCTGCCGGTTCAGCTCGCGCCAGATCTTCCGTGCCCCGTAGACACGGTAGTTGGACGTGTAGACCTCCTGGATCCGTGCTTTGAGTTCCTCATCGCGCACGGAACGGGCGGAGGGGGAGGCGAGGCGTTTCTTGTGGGCGTAGTACGTGGAAGGGGCGATCTTGCAGTCGTGTCCGGTGAGGGTTCTGCAGATCGGCTCGACGCCGCCGAAGCGGTCCCGGTGTTCGTCGATGAACGCTACGAGCGTGTGTGTGGCCGGTCGAGCCCGGCCGCGAAGAAACTCGCCGCGGCCTTCAGGATCTCGTTGGCCCGCTTCAATTCGGCGTTCTCCTTCTTCAACGCCTTCAGCTGGGCAGACTCCTCTGTCGTCGTCCCCGGTCGCGTCCCCGCGTCGGTCTCGTGCTGCTTCACCCAGTTCCGCAGCGTCTCGCGGGACCCGATACCGAGCTTCTCGGTCACCGCCTGCAAAGCGGCCGTCTCGTTCGGGTGGTCGTCGCGCACCTCGGCGACCATGCGCACCGCACGGCGCCGCAGCTCAAGGGGGTAACGGGAAGGTCGTGCCATGACCCGATCCTTTCATGAAATCGAGTCTCCATTCGAACCGGGGCGGTTCACACTTCCTTGGGCCTCACGGTAGGGACGAGTTGTGGCCCCGCTGATGTACCGAGTTGATCTGGCCCCGCCGGTATGACTGGGGACTGCCAACCGCTACGGTCGGTAAAGGGAGGGGATCCGCATGAGCCGTGTGTTGCGTCTGTTGGAAGGAGCGTGCGCGGTCGTCGCGGTGCTCTACGCAACGCTCCTGGTGCTGTTCGCCGACTACGACGCCCTGCGGATCACTTACAGGAACGGCGACCTCGACTCGACGATCACGATCTTCGCCGTGGCGTGCTTCGGCTGGCTGGGGATGCGGCTGGCGCGCTCCCCGCGGCGCCTCTCAGCCGGGCTGCTCGTCGGTGGTGCGTGCGCTGTTGGGGTCATGGCCGTGTTGTGGTGGACGGCTCGCCCCACCGTGGAGGAGCACCACGTCACGCCCACTCCGAGCACTGGGCGCTACTTGGACTCGCAACCGCCCGAGAACACTCCGGGCTCGGCGCCCCCTCCAGCACCGCCGACAGCCGGGCCGTAGCCAGCGTGGCTTGGGGGCCTGGCTGACTCTTCTGTGGCCGAGGGCGTGTCGTGCGAGAGAGCTGGCAACTCAGTCTCTGTGGGGCCACACGAACCTGGAACATGGGGCGCACGAGGCGTCCCGCACGCCCCTTACGGCCCTGTAGTGGGGCCAATGGAACTCGGAATCGTGGTCCCAAAAGAAGTGCGTAGAGACAGCCAGACGTACTACGCGTCGGCGGACGCGGTCGGGGCACGGCGCAAGCCACGGCGCCGCCCGCGATCCACACCGTGATGGCGAACAGGATGAGCAGAACGCTCGCCACCGAGTCGTGGCGTCACCCGGCACGAGTTCCGTGGGTAGGGTTGACTGAGTGCCGCAGGAATGGTGGAAACCGACCTGGTCAGTACCAGCCGCGATGCGCGCCGTGCGGGCGGCCATCGTTGTCCCGTCGCTGTTCGCGATCGCCTACAAGGTGATCGGCAGCCCGCAGACCGCGCTGTACGCCACCTTCGGCGGGATCGCCACGCTGGTCATCGCCGGATTCGGCGGTACCAGGGCCAACAAGCTGTCCGCGCACACGCAGCTCGCCGTCGTCGGCAGCCTCGCGCTGATCATCGGCACGCTGGTCAGCGGGACAACCTGGCTCGCCGCCCTGGTCACGGTCCCCGTCACGTTCGCGATCTTCTTCGGCGGGATCGTCGGCCCGAACGCGGCGACCGGCGCCATCGCGGCCATGTTCGCCTACGTGCTGCCGGTTGTCTCCGCGGGCGGCGCCGCCACGATTCCGAGCCGGCTTGAGGGCTGGTGGATGGCGTCCGTCGCCGGAACCATCGCGGTGCTGCTGCTCTCGCCGCCCGCGCCGGGGGACCGGCTGCGCGCCGTCACCGCCGAACTGGCGGGCGAGCTGGCCGGCCGGCTGCGCGGCGTCGCCGACGGCCGGACGACGACGCCCGCGGCAATGCGCGCGGCCAAGGAGCGACTGCGCGCCGCGTTCGACGCCGCGCCGTATCGCCCGACCATGCTTGGCACCGCCGACCAAGCGCTGGGCAGCCTCGTGCAGCTGCTGGAGTGGGGCGCGTCGCAGGTTGGCGACGCGTTCGACGGGCACATCGACCTGGGCCGTTCCTGCCCGCATGACCGCGCGCTGCTGCGCGCCGCCGCAGGCATGTTCGCCGATACGCAGGCGCTGCTCGCCGGCCAGGCGGCCAACCCCGATTTCGCCGCTTTGGAGAAGGCGCGGACGCTGTCGGCGGAGCGTCTGCGTGACCTGTCCGGCCGCGCCGGCGAGCCGGACGCACGGGTCGCGGCGGCGCAGGCGGTACACGCGCAGTCGATCGCGGTCGTCGCCCGCGGCGCCGCCGCGGACGCGCTGATCGTCAGCCACCGTGCCTCCGCCGAGGCGGTCGAGGCGGAGCACCGTGACTGGTACGGCTTCTCCACCGACGCTGCCACCGCCGCGGCGGCCCCGGCCGCCATCGTGCCTCCAAACGCCACGCCTGCCGCCGCCGCGCCGGCCGCATCGGCCAACTCACCCCGGATGCAGGGCCTGATCGGTGCGGTCACACTGGTGCGGCGGCACGCGTCCGTCCGCTCGGTCTGGTTCCTCAACTCGCTGCGCGCGGCGGTGGCGCTCGCCGCTGCCGTCGCCGTCGCGGACGCGTCCGGGGTGCAGCACGCGTTCTGGGTGGTGCTCGGCACGCTGTCGGTGCTGCGCACCAGCGCTGCGGCGACCGGATCGACGGCGTTGCGCGCGCTGGGCGGCACCGTCGTCGGCTTCGTGGTGGGGGCGGCGCTGCTCATCGGGGTCGGGACCCATCCCGGCGCGCTGTGGGCGGTATTCCCGGTGGCGGTGCTCGTCGCCGCGTACGCGCTGGGAACCACGCCGTTCCTGGTCGGGCAGGCCGCCTTCACGGTGACGGTCGTGGTGGTGTTCAACCTGCTCGCCCCGGTCGGCTGGACGATCGGGCTGCTGCGGATCGAGGACGTGGCGATCGGCTGCGGTGTCAGCCTGGCGGTCGGCGTGCTGCTGTGGCCACGCGGCGTGTCGTCGGTGGTCGGCGACGATCTCGCCGACGCCTTCCGCTCCGGCGCGGCGTTCCTGACCCAGGCGGTGGACTGGGCGCTCAGCGAGCTGATGGTGCCGCCGGCCGCCTCGATCGCCGCGGTGAGCGCGGGCATCAGGCTCGACGACGCGATGCGCTCCTTCCTCACCGAGCAGGGAAGTAAGAAGCTGGGCAAGGAAGACCTGTGGACGCTGGTCGACGCCGCGACCCGGCTGCGGCTGACCGCGCATACCCTGGCCGCGCTGCGGCCGGCCACGCCGGCCGCGTCGGTCGCGTCGGTCGACCCCGGGAGTTCCTGCCTGCCCCTGGCGGGGTCGGACGGGTACGCGGGCGCGCCGGCCTGCACCAGGCTCCGGACCGAGGCGGCGGACCTGGCCGGGTTCTACGGAACGATCGCCCAGGAGGTGAGCCGGCCATCACCCGGACGGACGACGGTTTCGCCGCCGCTGTTGATGGCGCCAGCCATGCCAAGGCAGGCGTCAACGGCCGACGCGAACGCACCAGTCGAAGCGTCGCCGGAACCTGAACTGCCGCACCCGCACCTGCTCTGGGTGCAAGAGCACCTGCATCACCTGAGCAAAGACGCCCAGTCGGTGAGCAAGCCCGCGCAGCACATGGCGGAGGTCCGCCGCCGCCCCTGGTGGCGGTAGCACAAGGTCGGTCGACGGCAACCCCCGGCCGCGGAGAGGGTCAGGCGGTGCAAGCTCGGCGCGGACACGGACAGCGCGGACGCCGACTGCGCCCCCGGCACCGAACCGCTCCTGCTCACGATCTTCTCTCGCACCGACGCCGAGGCACTGCATGAACCAGCAGCACCCATGCGAGCGCACCCGCATCCGCGAAGCCATGGACCGGCTCCTGACCGGACAGGCCACGCGCCTGCGGGATCCCGCACCCGTCATCGGGACTGGTGAGGTCGTTCAGCGGCTGGCGCTGAGAAGGATCTTGGTCCTGGCTTTTCGCAAACGACCCGACGCCGTGGTCAGTCGGTCGCGGGGCGGCGGCGGACGGCCGGGGCCGGTCCGGTGGCCTGGCCTGCCTGGGCGAGGAGTCGTTCCCAGGTGCGTGTGGACCCGCCGTGCTGGTGGGCGAGGGCTGCTGCGAGGTGATGGCGGGGGGCGTCTTCGGCGGTGCTGAGGGCTTCGGCGGCGGTGTGCAGGCGGGGATCGCCCTCGTAGGGGTGCGCTTTGCGGGGCCCTTTCGCCGTGCCTGGGGGTCGGCCGCCTCCCTTTCCCTGCCCGGGCGGGTTGTTCCGGCGCTCGTCGATGTTGCGGCGGGGCCAGACGCGGACGCTGTAGACGGTCGTGCCGCGCGGGAGGTAGCCCTGGGTGGCGTAGGCGCGGACGGTGCTGGCCGCGACGCCGAGCAGGGTGGCTGTCTCTTCGTCGTTGAGGAGGTCGTCGGGGTGTTCTCCGGCGGGCAGTGCGGGGATGGGCAGGCCGTTGAGGTGGGCGTGGGCCTGGGCGAGGTCGTAGATCAGGATGCGACTGTGGGGGAAGAGGCTTGCCACGCGCTGGCGGAGAGCGGGGGCATCGCGCCGGCGCCAGGTGGCGATGGGAACGCCGGCCTGCCGGGCGAGGTCGGATTCGTTGATCACGGGGCGGCTGCGGGGGATCACGTGAGGCTTCCTTGGCGGCTGTCGGTCGCGGTCGCGGGCCTTGTACGCTGGCGGTGCTTCCTTGTGCCGGCGTTTCGCCGGCATGGATGTTGGTCAGGGGCCGGTGGTGTGCCGGGCCGCTTCTTGCAAGCGGCTCTCCATCGGCCCTTTCGCCGTCTCCCTCTTCCAGCGTTGGACGTCGCGCGGGCTGCGGAGCCTGACGACCTGGACGCCCAGGTCGGCCGTCTCGGATACCTGCCGGGCATAGCGGGGCCGGTTTGTCCGATACTTGCGGATGGCGGTACGCAGGAGCGACCGGCGGCTGAAGAATGCCGTGCTCCAGGTCAGCCGCCGGGCTTGCGCACTGTCGTCGCGGCCTGCGAGCTGGCGCAGACTGCGGCGGACGATGCGGTACACGATCAGGGGCAGCGGGAAGTCGAGCCACACGAGTACGTCGGCCCGGTGCCAGACCACGTCGGAGAGCTTGGAGAAGTTCCCCTCGACGATCCACTCGTCTCGCCGGGTGATCTCGCCTGCCTGGCGGCGGAACTCGTCCAGGGGCAGCGCGCCGTCCGGGGTGAACAGGATGTCGTCGAGGTCGGTGTGGGGGTGGCCGAGCTGTACCGAGAGCCATCTGGCCAGGGTGGTCTTTCCTGTGGCGGGCGGTCCGAAGAGCGCGATCTTTCGCATGGGTGCCCCACCTTCACAGGAAATTGACACCATAAACTTTACAGCTCTATAAATCATTTCTCAAATCGAGGGAACCGGTCGGGACCTGTTGTCCGGCCGCCGGAGGCGGCTCTCTTTGTTCAGGGCCGCCGAAGGCGGCTCTCTTTGTTCAGGGCCGCCGAAGGCGGCTCCTTGGCCCCGCAGGGGCGGGCCCGCGCCCGGAGGGCGCTTCAAGGGGCCCGGCGCGAAGCGCCTGCCCGCAGGGCAGAGAAAGCCGCCCGTGGCCGAAGGCCACTTTGGGGGCGGCGTTTCCTCTGGTCCGCCCCGCGCCCGAAGGGCGCTTCAGGGG
>NZ_JBHVQT010000028.1:0-47744 GCF_042886315.1 Streptomyces sp. NPDC058001 | reverse complement strand
CTCACCCTCTCGGGCTTTCCTCCGGGCTTCCCTTCGGTGTTTCCGACTCTATCAGACCCTTTCGGTTCTGATTTCCTCGGCCGCTTTCCAGTCAAACGCTTTACACGCTTTTCTTTCCGGCGGGCCCGACTTTATCAGAAGTGTTCCGCCGGTTTGAACCAGCGTGTGAGTTCTGATTTATCGGGAGGGGCTCCTGCGGATTCGATTCGTAGGATCGATGTCCGTGGAGCAGACAGGTTCTCAAGGTCACCCCGGCAACCTGACCGGTTCCTAGGCAACTGTTCGAATCTACCTCCCCGCTCCACCTGTGTCAACAAGTTTTGCGAGGCGAGGAGGACACTAGCAGGTCAACGGCGGGGTACGCACATCAGGCGGCCAGGGGGACGGCGGCGCTCCGCTCGTCGGCGTCGAGGTCCCCGGTCTCGCCCTCGCGCGCGGCCCTGCCCCCGAGTACGTACACGTACGCGAGGAAGGCCAGTTCAGCGGCGATCCCGATGGCGATACGGGCCCATGTGGGCAGTCCGGACGGGGTGACGAAGCCTTCGATGGCGCCCGAGACGAACAGGACCAGGGCGAGTCCGATGGCCATGCCCAGGGCGGCGCGTCCCTCTTCGGCCATGGCGGCTCGGCGGGTGCGGGGGCCGGGGTCGATCACGGTCCAGCCGAGGCGTAGTCCGGTGCCGGCGGCGACAAAGACGGCGGTCAGTTCGAGGAGGCCGTGGGGGAGGACGAGGCCGAGGAACGTGTCGAGTCGGCCGGCGGAGGACATCAGGCCGATGCCTACGCCGAGGTTGAGCATGTTCTGGAAGAGGATCCAGACGACGGGGAAGCAGAGGAAGGCGCCCAGGACGAGGCACATAGCGGCGGCCTGGGCGTTGTTCGTCCACACCTGGGCGGCGAACGACGTCGCCGGGTGACTGGAGTAGTACGTCTCGTACTGGCCCCCGGGGCGCGTGAGGTCGCGCAGTTCCGAGGGGGCCGCGATGGTCGCCTGGACTTCCGGGTGGGTGGCGATCCACCAGCCGAGGAGTGCGGCGACGGCGGTGGAGAGCAGTGCGGTGGGCACCCACCAGCGACGGCTTCGGTAGACGGCCGCCGGGAACCCGTGGGTGAGGAAGCGGGTCACGTCGCGCCAGGACGCGCGCCTGGTGCCTGTCACGGCACTACGCGCGCGTGCCACTAGTTGCGTGAGGCGTCCTATGAGCTGCGGTTCGGGTGCGCTGGACTGGATCAGGGAGAGGTGCGTGGCCGTGCGCTGGTAGAGGGTGACGAGTTCGTCCGCCTCGGCTCCCGTGAGTCGCCGCTGACGGCGCAGCAGGGCGTCCAGACGGTCCCATTCGGCCCGGTGAGCGGACACGAAGACGTCGAGATCCATCGGATTGGCTGCTCCTCGGCTTCTCGTACTGCGGCACGATGCGTGTTCAGCTTGGCAGACTGGCCGTACGGACGGCAGGTCAGGGCGGAGAAGGGCGGCACGTGTGAGTGAGCTTGTGACGGGTGAGGCGGTGGCTCTGGAGCTGCGGCCCGCGAAACTGCCGAGCCGCGCACTGGCCGTACTCATCGACCTGGCCGTCGCGATCGGGCTCTACCTCGTCGTGACGATGGCGCTGATGACGGCGACTGCTTCGCTCGATGACGCGGCGACGGCGGCCCTTATGGTGGGCAGTTTTCTGTTGTTGCTGGTGGGTGGGCCGATCGCCGTGGAGACATTGAGTCATGGGCGTTCGCTGGGCAAGCTGGCGTGCGGTTTGCGGGTGGTGCGGGACGACGGCGGGCCGATCCGGTTCCGGCACGCGCTCGTGCGCGGTGCGGTGGGTGTCGTCGAGATCCTGATGACGTCGGGGATCATCGCGTGCATCGCGTCGCTGGCGTCGGAGCGGGGGCGGCGCGTGGGTGATCTGTTCGCGGGGACCCTTGTTGTACGGGAGCGGGTGCCCACGGGGCGGATGGCGTATGTGCCTCCGCCGCCGCCATGGCTCGTGGGGCATTTCTCCGGACTCGATCTCTCCGGTGTGCCGGACGGGCTCTGGCTCGCGATCCGGCAGTACCTGACGCGCATGGGGCAGTTGGATTCGCAGGTCGGCTGGGGAATGGCCCAGCGGCTCGCGACGGAGCTGATGGCGCGGACCGGGGCTCCGGCGCCGCCCGGGGTGCCGCCTGCCGTGTATCTGGCGGCCGTGGTCCATGAGCGGCAGGCCCGGGACGCGCGGCGCGCCTTCGGTGGCGGTGGAGCGGCTCAGGGCGCGCCGCCGTCGTATCCGTCCCCGCAGCCTTCGGCACCCTCGTATCCGGCACCGTCATATGCGGCACCGTCCTCTCCGGCGCCCTCCTATCCGGCGCCGGGGTACGCGGCGCCCTCCTCCCCCTCCGCGTCCCCCTCGTACACGTCTCCCTCCCCCGAACCCGCGCAAGCCGCTCCGGGCTGGGCCGCGCCCGGTGTTTCCGGGGCGGTGGCGTCCGGGGCGGGCGTGGTCCCCGGCCCCGTGACGGTGCCGGTCGTCGGGTCGCCGGAGCGCGAGGGCGGTGCGCCGCCGCCCTCGACGGGTTTCGCTCCCCCGGCCTGAGACCGCACCGGTCCCTGGGTCTCCGGTACCTGGTCCTCCGGTTCCTCAGTCTCCGGTCCGTCAGGTGAAGGTCGACGGCGGGGATTCGAGGCTTTCCAGCTCGATGCCGGGGGCCGAGAGCACGACGTCGCCGGCGAGGTGGACCGTGTGCTGCTCCCCCGTGTCCAGGGCTGTGACCTGGTATTCCTCCACGGTCAAGGGCCCGTTGTCAGTGGCGTGTGCTTCTCTTTTCAGCAAGGCCCAGGACTGGTCGAGAGTGCGCGGTGCCAGGACCGGGTCGGTGAAGGCGACGAGGCGGACCCGGGTGGCGGGGGAATCGGGGGTGAGGCGCAGGAGCCGTGAGACGGCGACGAGGAAGGCGGGGGATGTGCCGGTGAAGGCGTGGGCGGGGGCGTTGCCTTCGGTGGCGTGGGTTCCGGTGGGGTCGGTGCGGACCCAGGTGACGCCGTCGAGTGCGGCGCCGCGTACCTGCCAGCTCGCCGCGTGGAGTTCGAGGCGGAGGGGACGGCCGAGTTCGTCGAGTGCGAGGTCGACCGAGCCGGAGTGATCGCCGGAAGGGGTGGTCAGCTGGGAGACGTATCGCCAGCCGGAGGGGCCGGGGGCGCAGTGGAAGTGTTCGTCACCGAGGGGGGTGTGATCGTGAAGATCGTGGAGCGAATATCGGCCGCGGGGCATGGGGGTCCTGGATCGGTTCGGTCGTCCGGGTGCGGTACGGCACGGGGGCGGTACGGGGTTCGGATCAGGTTTCGGTAGGGAACGGGGCAGGCCCCCGACACGGGGGTGCGGGGGCCTGTCTGGGATCTGCCGCGGTCTGAGCGAGGTCCGCCGCCGCTGAACCTGGTGCCGAGGAGCGCGTCAGCGCACGGGCGCGTTCCTCGGCGGACAGGTTCGGTGACCGGTCGTGCTCAGTAGCGGTAGTGGTCGGACTTGTAGGGGCCCTCGACCTCGACACCGATGTACGCGGCCTGCTCTGGGCGGAGCGTCGTGAGCTTCACGCCGAGTGCGTCCAGGTGAAGTCGGGCGACCTTCTCGTCCAGGTGCTTGGGCAGCGTGTAGACGTCGGTCGGGTACGCGTCGGGCTTGGTGAACAGTTCGATCTGGGCCAGCGTCTGGTCCGCGAACGAGTTGGACATCACGAACGACGGGTGGCCGGTCGCGTTGCCCAGGTTCAGCAGGCGGCCCTCGGACAGCACGATGAGTACCTTGCCGTCCGGGAAGGTCCAGGTGTGGACCTGCGGCTTGACCTCGTCCTTGACGATGCCGGGGATCTTCGCGAGGCCGGCCATGTCGATCTCGTTGTCGAAGTGGCCGATGTTTCCGACGATCGCCTGGTGCTTCATCTTGGCCATGTCGGCGGCCATGATGATGTCCTTGTTGCCGGTCGTGGTGACGAAGATGTCGGCCTTGTCGATGATCTCGTCGAGGGTGGTGACCTGGAAGCCGTCCATGGCCGCCTGGAGCGCGCAGATCGGGTCGATCTCGGTGATGATCACGCGGGCGCCCTGGCCGCGCAGGGATTCCGCGCAGCCCTTGCCGACGTCGCCGTATCCGCAGACGACGGCGGTCTTGCCGCCGATGAGGACGTCGGTGGCGCGGTTGATGCCGTCGATCAGGGAGTGGCGGCAGCCGTACTTGTTGTCGAACTTCGACTTGGTGACGGCGTCGTTGACGTTGATCGCCGGGAACAGGAGGGTGCCGTCGCGGTGCATCTCGTAGAGCCGGTGCACACCGGTGGTGGTCTCCTCGGTCACGCCACGGATCTCCGAGGCGAGCTGGGTCCACTTCTGGGAGCCGTCGGTGATGGTGCGGTGCAGGAGTTCGAGGATGACGCGGTGCTCGTCGGACTCGGCGGTGTCGACGGAGGGGACCTTGCCGTCCTTCTCGTACTCGACGCCCTTGTGGACGAGGAGGGTGGCGTCGCCGCCGTCGTCGAGGATCATGTTCGGGCCGCCGGTGGGGGTGTTCGGCCAGGTCAGTGCCTGTTCCGTGCACCACCAGTACTCGTCCAGGGTCTCGCCCTTCCAGGCGAAGACCGGGATGCCCTGGGGGTTGTCCGGGGTGCCGTCGGGGCCGACTGCGATGGCCGCGGCGGCGTGGTCCTGGGTGGAGAAGATGTTGCAGGAGGCCCAGCGGACCTGGGCGCCCAGGGCGGTCAGGGTCTCGATGAGGACGGCGGTCTGCACGGTCATGTGCAGGGAGCCGGTGACGCGGGCGCCGGCGAGCGGCTGCCGGTCGGCGTACTCCTTGCGGATCGCCATGAGGCCGGGCATCTCGTGCTCGGCGAGGGTGATCTCCTTGCGGCCGAAGACGGCCAGGGAGAGATCGGCGACCTTGAAGTCCTGTCGGTTGTCGACAGTCGTCATGGTGAGCTGCTCCTCGTGGTTCGGTCGAGGTGGGTACGGCTGATCTGCGCGACGGTGGGCACAGGGGTGCCCGGACGCGCGCAGCGCAGTCCGTCGGAGGCCCTCTCTCCCTCGGCCGGCCCGGGGTGCGGGCCGCCCGACCGCCATCAGCAGCGACGTCTGGCTCAGGTCACGAATCTACACCGCCGGGTGGGCGGGCCCCAGGGCGCCCGGGGACTCCTTGGGGGCTCCTGGGGCGGTTCGCCGTCGGTTTCCGGTCGGTTTCCGGTCAGGGGGCCGGGGTGGCCGGGGTGTCCGGGGTGTGGCCCTCGGGGGTGCCGGGGCCGCCGGGGGTGGCGTCCGGGTCGGTGCCGTGGGCGGCCTCGGTCTCGCGGTAGATGTCGGGCTCCAGGTAGATGACGCGGGCGATCGGGACGCTCGCGCGGATGCGGGCCTCGGCGGCGTTGATGGCGGAGGCGACCTCGGTGGCCGTGTCGTCGTGCTGGACGGCGACCTTGGCGGCGACGAGGAGTTCCTCGGGGCCGAGGTGGAGGGTGCGCATGTGGATGACGCGGGTAACCGTTTCGCCGTCGACGAGTGCGGCCTCGATCTTCTTGACCTCGTCGAGGCCGGCGGACTCGCCGAGCAGCAGGGACTTGGTCTCGGCGGCCAGCACGATGGCGATGACGATGAGCAGGACGCCGATGCAGAGGGTGCCGATGCCGTCCCAGATGCCGTCGCCGGTGCCGAGGGCCAGGCCGACGCCGGCGAGGGCGAGGACCAGGCCGACGAGCGCGCCGAGGTCCTCCAGGAGGACGACGGGGAGTTCGGGGGCCTTGGCGCGGCGGATGAACTGCGACCAGGAGAGGTCGCCGCGCAGGGGGTTGGACTCCTTGATGGCGGTACGGAAGGAGAAGCTCTCAGCGATGATCGCGAAGACGAGGACGCCTACGGGCCAGTACCAGTGTTCGATCTCGTGGGGGTGCTTGATCTTCTCGTAGCCCTCGTAGATGGCGAACATGCCGCCGACGGAGAAGAGGACGATGGAGACGAGGAAGGCGTAGATGTAGCGCTCGCGGCCGTAGCCGAAGGGGTGTTGGGGGGTCGCCTCGCGCTGGGCCTTCTTGCCGCCGAGCAGGAGGAGGCCCTGGTTGCCGGAGTCGGCGACCGAGTGGACGCTCTCGGCGAGCATCGATGAAGAGCCGCTGAAGAGGAACGCCACGAACTTCGCTACCGCGATCGCGAGGTTCGCGGCGAGTGCCGCGACGATCGCCTTGGTTCCGCCAGACGCGCTCATGTGTACGCCATGTCCCTTCACCTACGCCATGTGTCCGCCGGGGCGGACTGCTTCACCCGCGTTTTTGCCCGCGTTTTGCGGTGGGTCATTGTTGCAGCACGGCGTGGCGGCGGTGTGTCAGGCCACCACAGTGGCCCGGAAGAGCGTTCCGGCGCCGGACACTTCGGTCTTTTCGCCGGCGGGGAGGAAGGCGGACTCGCCTGCGGCGAGGGCCAGTTCGCCGGTGGCGGCGGAGCGGGCGTGGACGGTGCCGGCGGTGCAGAGCAGGATCTGCGGGGTCGCGGTGGTGACGTCGTAGGGGGCGGCGCCTTCCGGCTGGATGTGGCGGGAGAGGCGGAATTCGTCGATCGGGGTCGCGTAGACCTCTTCGCCGTCGGGGGTGGCCTCGGGGCGCAGGACGCCCGGGTCGCCCGCCTCGAAGCGGACGACGCGCAGCAGTTCGGGTACGTCGATGTGCTTGGGGGTGAGGCCGGCGCGCAGCACGTTGTCGGAGTTGGCCATGATCTCGACGCCGAGTCCGTCGAGGTAGGCGTGCGGGACGCCCGCGCCGAGGAACAGGGCCTCGCCCGGCTGGAGTTGGACGTGGTTGAGGAGCATGGCGGCGATGACGCCCGGGTCGCCGGGGTAATGGTGGGCGAGTGCGGCGTACGCGGCGTAGTCGGAGCGGCGGTGCGGGTCGGTGTCGGTCTTGGCGAGGCGTTCGCAGGCCGTCGCCGTCTCGGTCACCGTGGTCGCGATCCGGGCCGGGTCGGCGGTGAGGACGGCGGTGAGGACCTCGCGCAGGGCGTCCTGTTCGGGGTGGGCGAGCAGCAGGTCGACGTACGGCTTGAGGGAGTCGACGTCGAGGCGCGCGAGGAGGTCGGCGGTCTCGGTGGGTCGGCGGAAGCCGCAGAGGCCGTCGAACGGCGTGAGCGCGCAGATCAGTTCGGGTTTGTGGTTGGCGTCCTTGTAGGTGCGGTGGGGGGCGTCGACGGGCACGCCTCGGCGCTCCTCGTCGGCGTATCCCTCGCGGGCCTGCGTGAGGTCGGGGTGCACCTGGAGGGAGAGCGGGGCTCCGGCGGCGAGGATTTTGAGGAGAAACGGCAGCCGGGGGCCGAACTTGGCGACGGCGGGTGCGCCGAGTTCACGCTCGGGGTCGGTGTCGATCACCTCGTTGAGCGCGCCGCGGTCCGTACGGGAGGGGGCTCCGGGGTGCGCGCCCATCCACATCTCGGCCTGTGGTTCGCCGGTCGGCTCGGCGCCGATGAGCCGCGGGATGGCGGTGGTCGAACCCCAGGCGTAGGGACGGACGGTGTTGGTGAGGCGATCCATGGGGGTCTTCTTCTCCGTACAGGGGACGACGAACGGCACACGCTACGAGTTCCCGCGCGTGCCCAAGGCCAAGATCAGGCCCCCGAGGCGAGCGCCAGGTAAACGGCGGCGAAATCTGTGACGGCGATCAGTTCGGCGAGTGTTTCCAATTCGCCGCCGTCCTCGGGTTCCAGCTCGCTGATGGGGGTGTCGTTGCCGAGGGCGAGTTCGCGGGCGGCGGGTGCGGCGGTGAGTCCGCCGGTGGGCCGGTCCCGCAGCAGGACGACCCGGGCGCGCAGGGCCGCGGCCTCCTCGACGCGGTCGCGGAAGAAGTCGTCGGGGTCGGCGCCTCCGGCGAGGTCGCCGGCGAGGAGGGCGCCGTGTGCGGGGAGGGCCTCCGGGAGTTCGGCGGCGAGCGCGGGGCGGCCCGCGAGTTCGGCGACGGCTCCGGCGAAACGGCGGCCCGCGGGCCCGGCCGATGTGCCCTCGGTCCAGATGAGGGGCAGGGCCTCGGCGAGTTCGGCCGCGAGGGTCTTGGCGGGGTTGCTGTAGGTGGCGATGGCGGGGCCGCAGCGTTCGGCGGTGCGGTCGAGGCGGTCGGCGACCCGTTCGAGGGCGTCGGCGGGCGCGCTGAGCAGGCCGGTGCGGTCGAGGAGGACGAGCAGCGGCGTGAGCAGCGCCCAGAGCGCTCCGGGGGCGGACGCGGCGGCGGGCTCGTCTTCCTCGTAGGGGGCGGTCGCCATGGGGACGGCGAGGCCGTGCGCGCCGTCCATGGCCTGGGCGAGCGGGGTGCCGGTGGGGGCGACCGCGACGACGCTGCTGCCCCTACGGTACGCCTGTTCGGCGAGGAGCGCGAGGCCCGGTTCCGTACCGTCGGGGGTCGCGATGAGGAGCAGGTCCACGGGGCCGGCCCAGCCGGGGAGCGACCAGCGCAGGGCGCCGGCGGCGGGGGCCACTCCGGTGGGGCTCAGCCGGATGACGGGGCAGGAGGCGCCGGCGAGGGTGCCGAGCAGGTCGGCCACGCAGGTGGCGGCGGCTCCGGGGCCCGCGATGAGGACGGCGCGAGGGCGGCCCTCGGGCCGTAGGCCGTTGACGCCTGCCTCGGCGGCGTGCCGGGCGGCGGTGCGGACGCGGGCGCCTGCCTCGGCGGCGCCCCGCAGGAGGCCGCGGCGGTCAACGCGGGCCAATGCCTCGGGTGCGTCCAGCAGCGATTCGTCCAGCATGACGACGGGCCTCCGATCGCTGTGCGTGTTCTGTTGTCTCTACGGTTACGCCGGGCGGCGGGCCTCGTCGACCAGGAGTACGGGGATGCCGTCGCGGATCGGGTAGGCGAGGGCGCAGTCCTTGCCCGTGCAGACCAGCTCCGTGTCCGTCTCCTTGAGGGGGGCGTGGCAGGCGGGGCAGGCCAGGATCTCCAGGAGGCCGGCTTCGAGCGGCATGGGGGGTCCTTTCGGGGTCTACGGTGGCGCGACGGCGCGGGAGCGCCAGGTCAGGGTACCGCCGGTGGTGCCCGCCGGGCCTGCCTGGCCCGGGTCGGTGGGCGCGAACGGACGGGCTGGGCGCGGGCGCCCCCACATGGCTGGGCGGCCGATGGCCGCCCAGCCATGCGTCAGCCTCTGATGATCGTCAAGACCTCGTCGCGGACCCCCGTCATCGTTTTTTCGTCGCGGGCTTCCGCGTTCAGTCGGAGGAGTGGTTCCGTGTTGGACGGGCGGACGTTGAACCACCAGTCGGTGGCCGTGACCGTGAGGCCGTCGAGTTCGTCGAGGGTGATGCCCTCGCGGCCCTCGTACGCCTTCCTGACGGCGGCGAGGCGGGCGGTCTGGTCGTCGACGGTGGAGTTGATCTCGCCGGAGCCCGCGTACCGGTCGTACTGGGCGACCAGCTCGGACAGGGTGCCGTCCTGGCCGCCGAGTGCCGCCAGGACGTGGAGGGCGGCCAGCATGCCCGTGTCGGCGTTCCAGAAGTCCCGGAAGTAGTAGTGCGCGGAGTGCTCGCCGCCGAAGATGGCGCCGGCCCTGGCCATCTCCTGCTTGATGAACGAGTGGCCTACGCGGGTGCGGACGGGGGTGCCGCCCTGTTCGCGGACGACTTCCGGGACCGACCAGGAGGTGATCAGGTTGTGGATGACGGTGCCTTTGCCGCCGTTGCGTGCCAGTTCGCGGGAGGCCACCAGGGCGGTGACGGCGGAGGGCGAGACCGGGTCGCCGTTCTCGTCGACGACGAAGCAGCGGTCGGCGTCGCCGTCGAAGGCGATGCCGATGTCGGCGCTCTCCGTGCGGACCCGCTCCTGGAGGTCCACGATGTTCTTCGGGTCGAGGGGGTTGGCCTCGTGGTTCGGGAAGGTGCCGTCCAGCTCGAAGTACATCGGCACCAGGTCGAGGGGCAGCCCCGCGAAGACGGTGGGGACGGTGTGTCCGCCCATGCCGTTGCCCGCGTCGACCACGACCTTCAGGGGGCGGATGGAGGTCAGGTCGACGAGGGAGCGGAGGTGCGCCGCGTAATCCTGCAACGTGTCACGCTGGGTGATGGTTCCCGGGGTTCCGGTGGGTTCCGGGGCACCCGAGTCGGTCCAGGTCTCGACCAGTTGGCGGATCTCGGTGAGTCCGGTGTCCTGGCCGACGGGTGAGGCGCCGGCCCGGCACATCTTGATGCCGTTGTACTTCGCCGGGTTGTGCGAGGCGGTGAACATGGCGCCCGGCAGGTTCAGTGCGCCGGACGCGTAGTACAGCTGGTCCGTCGAGCAGAGCCCGATCTCCGTGACGTCCACACCGCGGGCGGCGGCACCGCGCGCGAAGGCGTGCGAAAGACCCGGCGACGAGGGGCGCATGTCGTGCCCGGTGACGATCGCCTGAGCGCCTGTCACCTCGACGAAGGCAACGCCGAACAGTTCGGCCAGCGTCTCGTCCCACTGGTCCGGAACCACACCTCGGACGTCGTACGCCTTCACGATCTGCGACAGATCAGCAGCCACGGCCAACCCTCCTGGAGTCTCCTGGCGTCCTCTTGACGGCCCCAAACTACCCGTACGAGATGACCGTCAGCGGTGAGGCGGCGCGTCTGGACGCGTGCCGGGTCCGTACCGGTCAGGGCAGCATCCAGCCCAGTACCACCGTGCTCTGGAGGACCACGATCAGGCACATCACCAGGAGCAGGGCGAGGCTCCAGGGCAGCACCTTGCGCAGGAGGTCGCCCTCTTGGCCCTTCAGCCCGACCGCCGCGCACGCGATGGTGAGGTTCTGCGGCGAGATCATCTTGCCGAGGACACCGCCCGAACTGTTGGCCGCGGCGAGGAGTTCGGGCGACAGGCCGGACTGTTGGGCGGCGGTCACCTGGAGGGCGCCGAAGAGGGCGTTCGCGGAGGTGTCCGAGCCGGAGACGGCGACCCCGAACCAGCCGAGCACCGGGGACAGGAAGGCGAGTCCGGCGCCGGCCGCGGCGACGAAGTGGCCGATGGTGGCGGCCTGTCCGGACAGGTTCATCACATAGGCGAGGGCCAGGACGGACGTCACGGTCAGGATGGCGAACCGCAACTCGTGCACGGTGGCCGCCCATTCGCGTACCGCCACGCGCGCGTGCACGCCGAGTACGGCCGCCGTCAGGAGCCCGGCGAGCAGGACGAGGGTGCCTCCGGTGGCGACGAGGGGCAGCGAGAACGTGTTCCCCGACACGGGTTGGCCGCCCGGCGCCGCGACGTCGAGGAAGGGCCAGTCGAAGACGCGGGTGGCCTTCACCAACTGGTCCTTCACGGCCGGGATCTGACCGATCGAGAAGACGGCGACGATCAGCGCGTACGGGGCGTAGGCGCGCAGCACCTCGCGGCGCGGGTCGGTCTCGTCCAGGTCCTCGCTGCGGGCGCCGGTGAGGACGGCGACGCGTACGGATTCGGTGGCGGGCCTGCGCGCGTGGGGCAGCGCGACGAGGGCGGCGGCGCCGGCCAGGGCGGCGACGATGTCGGCGAGCTGTACGGAGAGGTAGTTCGAGGCGGCGAACTGGGCGACGGCGAAGGCGGCTCCGCAGGCGAGCGCGGGCACCCAGGTCTCGCGCAGCCCGCGCCGGCCGTCGACCAGGCCGACGAGGACGAGCGGTACGACGAGGGCGAGCAGGGGTGTCTGGCGGCCGACGACGGAGGCGACGCTGTCCAGGGGCAGCCCGGTGACCTGGGCGAGCGTGACGACGGGGGTGCCCATCGCGCCGAACGCCACGGGCGCGGTGTTGGCGACGAGGGCGACGACGGCGCCGCGTACCGGGTCGAAGCCGAGCGCGACCAGCATCACCGCGCAGATCGCGACGGGGGCGCCGAAGCCCGCGAGGGCCTCCAGCAGCGCGCCGAAGCAGAAGGCGATGACGAGGGCCTGGATGCGCGGGTCGTCGGAGAGCCGTCCGAAGGAGCGGCGGAGGATGTCGAAGTGCTGGGTGCGGACGGTCATCCGGTACACCCACAGGGCGTTGACGACGATCCACATGATGGGGAACAGGCCGAACAGGACGCCCTGTGCTGCGGCGGAGAGGGTCTGTCCTGCGGGCATGCCGTAGCCGAGCCAGGCGACGAGCGCGGCGACGGCGAGGCCGATGAGTCCGGCGTGGTGGGCCTTCATGCGGACGACGCCGAGCAGGATCAGGACGGTGAGGAGGGGCAGGGTCGCGACGAGTGCGGACAGGCCGAGCGAGTCGGCCATGGGCTCCAGTTGCTGGACGAACACGGGTCCTCCCTGGAATTCCGTGATGCGGAAACTTACTCTCACGAATGGAAGGAATGGTCATGCCCGTGACAACTTGACGTCAATGGGTGTGCGGTGAAGGTCGTACAGACGTCAACGAGAACCGGTACGGAAAGTCGCCCTGGTACGGAAAGTCGCCCCGCGGACCTCAGGAGCCCGGGGACGGGGACGTCAGGAGTCCGGGGACTTCAGGACCCGCAGATGCCCCCGGCGCGAACTGCTCCTCGGGTCACCGCCCCGGGAACCGCCCCCACCGGCCTCCGCGGCACGCTCCTGCGGGCGGGCCGCCTCACGGACGGCGTTGGCGAGCGCTTCGAGATCGTCACCGCTGGGCCGGGTCGGACCGGAGGCGGCGGCGAGCCGGACGACCTCCCAGCCGCGCGGAGCCGTCAGCCGCTCGGAGTGCTCGGCGCACAGGTCGTAACAGTGGGGTTCGGCGTAGGTCGCGAGCGGGCCGAGGACCGCGGTCGAGTCGGCGTAGACGTACGTCAGTGTCGCGACGGCGGGACGGCCGCAGGCGGTGCGCGAACAGCGACGTACAGGGCTCACGACGTTGGACGGTACCGCACTCTTGAGCGGGCCGCGACGACTCTCCCCCGGGTCACTCCACCGTGTCGTGGCGTGATCCGTACCTACGGGCGCCCCGGGCGCTCTCCGCTGACCTGCGGGGACGGCGGATACCCGGGGTAAGGGGGGTGTCGGGCGCGGTCATCATCAGGCGAAAATGCCGTCAATTGCCGCAAGATCCACGGTCCGGGAGAGAACCGTAATCGAGCGCAAGCTTGGCTGGAATGGTCAGGAAGCGACATGCCGTATGTGCGGCCCTACGTGCTCCGCGCGCGCCACCGCCCCGTGCGCCCGTACGGCCTACCGGGCGCCGCGCGGACGGGCGCCCGGTGGCTGCGCGGGGGATTACGCTTCGTCAGTGATGGACACCCCCGCACCGCCTCCTCCCGCCGCTCCCGGGCCCCGGCCGGGCCCTCGCCGCCGTGACCGGCACGGCAGGGGCATGCGCGGCCCTGTGGCGCCGCCTCAGGTGCCGCTCTCCGCGAGCAGGGCGGAGGTGTTCGCCGATCTCGTCCAGGACTCCGTGGAGCGCTTGGAGCGCCGCTGGACGCAGCTCGCGGAGATCGACTTCCTGGTGGTCGAGGTGCCGCGCCTCGATCCGTCGGGTGCCGACGGCGGCTGGAGCGACGACAGTGTGCCGCTCGGTGGCATCGTTCCCGCGCGCGAGGGGCGTCCCGCGCGCGTGGTCGTCTACCGGCGTCCCGTCGAGATCCGCACCAAGGGGCGCGACGAGCGCGCCGCCCTGGTGCACGAGGTGGTCGTGGAGCAGGTCGCCGAGTTGCTGGGGCTGACCCCCGAGACGGTGGATCCCCGGTACGGCGAGGACTGAGCCGACCCCCGCCATCCCGTCACGCGCGCGGGGGCCTACTTCACCAGCACCGACAGATCCGGCTCCGCCTTCGGTACCGACACCGTCCCCCGGTCGTCCGGCAGCGTCTGCACCGTGAACATCGGGACGCCGCCCTCGGGCAGCTCCAGCAGCCGTGACGCGTGGACGGGGCCGCCCGACACGGGCTCGACGGTGAGCGCGTACGTGCCCTTGAGCCCGCCCGGCACCGGTGGCTTCACCTCAAGCGTCGTACCGGCCTTGACCGTGTACTTCTCGGTGACCGGTGAGCCGCCGCCCGTGCCCGGGGACGCGGTGACCTTGACCACGGCCGTCGCGCCCGGGGCGACCAGCGCCAGCGTGGAGCCCTTGGCGCGGTTGTCGACCGCCGTCGCGCGCGTGCTCACCGGTGCTGTCGCCGGGATGAACGCGGTCTCCTGCTTGTCGCCCTTGCCACGCACCACCCGCAGCGCCGCGACCACGGGCACCGACCGGTCGGTGGGCGTCAGCATCAGCGAACCGGCCTCGCCTTTGGTGACGTCGCCGAGGTCCACGGCCGCCGTCATCCCGGACTTGACGTGCAGCGTCTCGTGTCCGGCGGGGCTGATCGAGCTGTTCGGTGAGGCGAGCTCGACCTTCAGGTCGGCGTCGTCCTGGCCGGGCGCGAAGACGACCAGGCGGACCGAGGTGGCGTCCTTGGGGATGCCGGGCAGGACCAGGCTGCCCGATGGGTCGGTGGAGGGCGCCAGCCAGTCCGCGCCGAGCTTGTCGTCGGCGGCCTGCACGGCGGCGCCGACCCGGCCGCTGCGCACGGTCACATGCGCCGTGAGGTTGGTCTGCGGCTTGTCCAGGAGCGTCGACAGGAGCACCGGCACGCTCGCGTGCGGCGGGACCTGGATGCCCTCGCCCACATCGGACTTGAGGGCGCCGTCCTTGCCGTACAGCTCGATGTCGACGACGGCCGCCGAGTCGTCCGGGTTCGTCAGATGGACGTAGTCCGTGCGCTCGTCGGCGGTGCTGACGCCCGGGAACCAGAAGTCCGTGTCGGGTGCCGAGCAGGTGGTGCCGAGGACGCCGCGTCCGCTGCCCGCCGTGACCGTCGTGGTCTCCTGCACCGTCCAGCCCGGTGCGAGGCCGCCCTGCGCGGTGCCGATCCGCGCGGGCACGTCCGCGCCCGACGCCGAGCCGCCGACCGGCTTGCCCGGCTCCTTGGGTGTCAGGACCGGCTTCGTGTCCGGCTTCTTGGTCTTGCCGGAACTCGCCGACTCCTTCTCCGCGGCGGCCAGTTCGGCCTTCCCCGCGGCCTCACCGTCCGGTGTCGCCGGCGTGAACGACGTGTACGACGTCTCGGCGAGGTCCGATGTGCTGGGCGCCGGGCACAGCAGGCTGCTGCGTTCGACGGGGAGCCGGGCGGCTGCCTGCGCGGTGTCGGCCGCCGGGGCGTCCGGCGCGTTCAGTGCCGCGAAACCGGTGACGGCGGCCAGCGCGGTCGTCACGGCGATCAGGGACACGGTGGTGCGGTTCACTGCTGGCTCCCGTCGGGGCGCTCACTGTCGGTGCCGTGCGGCGGGACCTGCGGGGCGGGCGGGCGACCGTAGGCGGCGTCCTGCTGCCCGTACGCGGGGTCGTAGGCGCCGCCGTCGTACGAGGGCGCGGCCTGCGCGTACGGGTCGTACTGGCCCTCCTGGTAGGCGCCTTGGGCGTACTGGCCCTGCTGGTACTGGCCCTCCTGGTACGCGTCCTGGCCGTAGGCGTCCTGCTGGTACGGCTCGTAGCCGCCCGTGGGGTACGCGGCGCCCTGGTACTGGTCCTGCGGGTAGCCGGTGCCCTGCTGGTACGGGTCGTCGCCGTAGGTGCCGTATCCCGCGTTCGGGTCCGTGGCGGCCTGGTTCGCGGTGTCCCACTCGCCGTACGCGGCCTGGCGCGGGACGGCCGGGGGCTCGCCCGGTGGCTGCGGGGCGGCCTCGGGGGGCGCGGGCACGGTCCGTGGGGCCTGCGAGGGGTCCGGGTCCTGCGACTGGCCCTGCGGCTGATCCTGGTCCTGGTCGGTGCCCTCGGCCGCCGCCTGGGCGCGCAGCCGGCGGGCGCGGCGACCCTCGCCGGTCACCGGTGCGGGCGCCGCCTCGGGCTCGTCGGGCAGGTCGTCGTCGACGTCGCGGCGCCGCCCCGGCAGGGCGAGGACCACCAGGACGACGGCCAGCGCGCCCTGTGCCCACAGCCAGCCGGTGTGGCCGAGGGGCGCGTCGAAGGTGACGTCGACGCGGCCACCGGACGCGGGCAGTTCGAAGCCCTGGGCCCAGCCGTCGACGGTGGTGCGGGGCAGCGGGGCGCCGTCGAGTGTGGCGGTCCAGCCCGGGTCCGCGGTGTCGGCGATGCGCAGGACGCGGCCGGCGTCGCCCGCGGGGATGTCGGTGTGCAGTTCGACGGGGCCCGACGCGACGGGCTGCGGGTCACCGGTCTTCGGCACGATCACCGCGCGCGCGACCTGCCGGTTGACGCGCCACAGGGCGCTGCCGTCCTGTTGGCTGAGGCGGCTGAGGCCGGGCGTCGCGTCCAGGACGCGGCCCATCTCGCGCGGGGCGCCGTCCCGGACGAGGACATAGCGCACGGCGAAGCCGCCGAGCTGGTCGGCCTGGTCGGCGCCGGACCCGGCGACGAGGCTGGCGACGACCCTGTCGAGCGTCTTGTTGTCGCCGGCGGCGTCGGCGAGTTCGGCGTCGCCCAGGCGGACGCCCGAGCCGCGCACCAGGGTGTACGCCACGCGCGCGGGTGAGTCGCCGTCCAGGACGAGCGTGCGGGCCTGGTCCCGGGTGCCGCTCTCCTCGGCGACGAACGCGGGCACCTGGATCGGGTCGCGCCGTTCCAGGGGGCCGTTCGCGCCGCCGATCATCCATCCGGCGGCGGTGAGCAGCGGGCCCGCGGCGGCGGCGAACGCGATGAGGGCCGCGACGGGCTGCCGCCAGCCGAAGCTCTGTTCGGCGACGCGTGAGCGCGCGCCGTCGGCGCCGATGGTCGCGGCGCCGAGCAGGGCGATGCCGTAGACGAGGGTGGCGGGGCCCGCCCAGGTCGAGGCGTTGGACAGCGCGGCGAAGACGAGGGCGACCAGGGCGACGGCCCACGCGGTGCGCACGCCCGCCTGCCGCTCGACCCGCAGCAGCGCGGCGAGCGCGGCGAGGACGATGCCGATGAGCAGGAGTCCGTCCACGGTGCCGGGGCCGCCCGGGGACGCGCCGAGGAGGTCGAGCGCGGACGCGGCGTCGCCGCCGAAGTCGAGCCCGGCCTCGCGGAAGAAGCCGAACGGGAGCAGCGACAGGGACCAGGGCGCGAGGATCAGCAGCGGGGTGCCGAGCGCGGCCAGGAAGCGCAGCCCGTACGCGGTGATGTCGGCGCGGCGGACGACGAGCAGGCCGATGCCGAGGATCAGCGCGATGGGCCACACGATCGGCGTGAAGGCCGTGGTGAGCGTGAGCAGCAGTGCGTACGCCCAGGTGGCGCGCCAACTGCCGCGCGCGGAGGACGTGGTGTGCAGGGCGAGGCCGCTGGCCGCGACGCCCGCGCGGGCCATCAGCGGCAGCACGATCGCGAGGACGGCGGTGCCGATGCGTCCGCCCGCGAGCGCGCCGGTGGCGGCGGGCAGAAAGGCGTACGCGACGGATGCCCACGCGCGCAGGAGGCGTGAGGTGACCAGGGGCCGGGACGCGAAGTAGGCGGCGAATCCGGCGAGCGGCACCGAGCAGACCAGGAGCACGGTGACGGCGAGTCCGGTGGAGCCGAACAGGAGGGTGGCCAGGACGGCGAGCACCGCGAGGTAGGGCGGTGCGGACTGGGTGCCGCCGGTGCCGATGGGATGCCAGCCGTCGGCGTAGCGCGCCCACAGGTCCGACGCGTCCGCCGGTGCCGGCAGGAGTGCGCCGCCCGCGAGGGCGCCGCCGCCGAGCAGGGCGCGGCAGGCGATGAGCGAGAAGACGAGCAGGACGACGAAGAGCACGGGTCCTGGCCGGCGCGCGATGCGCTTGAGCCGTGCGAACTGTTCGATCTCCAGGAAGTCGGCGTCGTCGCCGCCGGGTCCGGACTCGACGGCGCCGTGGCGTCCGCCGGTGGGGATCTCGGGGTCGGAGCCGCCGGTGAGGTTGCCGGCGGCCTGTTCGACGGTGAGGCGGAGCGTGGCGCCGGGCGGCGGGAACAGGGGCCGCAGTTCGTCCTTGTCGATCCGTGGACGGCCACGGCGGCGGCGCGCGGCGAGGATCCGGCCGGGCCGCAGGAGGGTCGCCGAGAGGCCGGCGATCTCGTCGAGTGCCTGTCCCGGCACCTTGCCGACGAGATACGCGAGGGTGCGCAGGACGGTGCCGACGACGAGCCGTACGAGGATCCAGGGCACGATGGCCCCGCGCGCGTTGGCGAGCAGGGTGTAGACGGCGCCCGCCTTGTCGACCTTGTGCGGCGAGGTCGCGGTGCGGCCGACGCAGTCGACGGCGCGGCGCTCGCGTGAGGCTGCCTCGGCGTGTCGGACGACCGCCTCGGGCGCGACCAGGACGCGGTGGCCGGCGCTGTGGGCGCGCCAGCACAGGTCGACGTCGTCGCGCATGAGGGGCAGTCGACGGTCGAACCCGCCGAGTTCCTCGAAGACCTCGCGCCGGATCAGCATGCCGGCGGTGGACACGGACAGGACCGGGTGGACGTGGTCGTGCTGTCCCTGGTCCTGTTCGCGGCGGTCCAGGCCGGTCCAGCGGCGCCCGCTGTGGGCGATGGTGACGCCGACTTCGAGGAGCTGCCTGCGGTCGTACCAGCCGCGGAGTTTGGGGCCGACCACGGCGACGTCCTGGCCCGCCTCGCGTTCGTTCTCGACGACGCGGAGGAGTTCCGCGAGGGCGTCGGGTTCGGGGGCGCAGTCGTCGTGCAGGAGCCAGAGCCACTGCTCGGGTTCGCCGTGCGGCAGCTCGGGCATGTCATAGGCGTCGTCGCGCCAGGTGCGGGTGACGGGGTCCCAGCCGCTGGGGCGCTTGAGGTACGGCAGGTCGTCGGGGGTGAGGACGCCGGCGGTGCGGGCGGCCTCGTCGACGGCCTGGCCGAAGCCGGTGCGCCGGGCGAGGTGCAGGACGCGGTCGGCGCCGAGTGCCTCGGTGACCAGGCGCGCGGAGTCGTCGGCGCTGCCGGTGTCGGCCGCCACGGCGTTCTGCACCGGCCGGTCCTGGCCGAGCAGCCCGGCGAGGGCGTCGGGCAGCCAGCGGGCGCCGTCGTGGGAGACGATGACGGCGGTGACCACGTGTCGCGGGTATTCGGGCGGCCGGGTCGGGTCGAAGACCGCTGGGCGGTGCGCGTCGAACGCGCCGCCTGCGGCGTCGTAGTGGCCGGCCTGCTGGCTGTGCACGGACATCGAGGTACGGGCCCCGGTTCGGTGGACTGCGGTGGACGCCTGCGGCCCTGCGGGGACGCGGGGGCATCTCGGACGAGGGCCCACACTAACGGCTGGGCAGCACAGCGGCCCGCCGCCTGTGGATAACCCACCTGCGACGGGCCGTTCGTCACGTAGTTCGTTACGTGGGGGTGTGTGCCGATTGGTCGGGCGGTCACGCACCCCCGGGTCGGTGCCCCTGGGCCGGTGTCGGCGGCCGGGACGCGCGCGGAAAGGGGTTCTAGACGGCGGCCTTCTTCAGGCGACGGCGTTCTCGTTCGGACAGACCGCCCCAGATACCGAAGCGTTCATCGTTGGCGAGGGCGTATTCCAGGCATTCCGAGCGGACTTCGCAGGCGAGGCAGACCTTCTTGGCCTCGCGAGTGGAGCCGCCCTTCTCGGGGAAGAAGGACTCGGGGTCGGTCTGCGCGCACAGTGCGCGCTCCTGCCAGCCGAGTTCCTCGTCCACGTCCTCGATGGCCTCGACCAGCAGTTGCTGGAACAGCTCGGTCATGTGCGCCCCTCGTCCGTCTTTACGTCCCCGTGGTGCTGCCGTTACCGGTATCGGCTGAACGACACGAGTGAAATTACAAGTGTGCCGATCCGGGCCAGTCAAGCCGAGATCTGCTATTGGGCCCCTTATTCACTCTGCGGAACCAAGGGGGCACAGAAAGTGTTCAAATCGGCATAAACCATGACACTCGCCAGTGACCCGTCCCGCGGCCCATCCAGATCCCGGACTCCTTACGGAGAAGGACGCCCCGGACAGTGATCGCGTTCCGACGGGAGAGGCGGTGCGAAAGGGATCACATGTGGATCACGGGATCGCACCGCACCTCGTGCGCCGGTTGTGCGCCATGTGTCCTGGTCGGCGCCTGCACAAACCTTTCGCCAGCCGGAGTAACCGGAAGAGGTGAATTTCGTCCCACCCATCGGGCGTGCAGTTGACACGGAAGGTGTGAACCGATTGCCTGGTGGGCATGCTCGCGAACTTGGCGCTTTCCGTGACCCGCCCCGGGTCCCTCGGTGCTGCCCCCGCGCGCTGTTGCTGTTGTCCCACCTGCTGTTGAGCCCACCGCGCTCCAGCCGCTTCTCCGCTCGTCTCTTCTCCGCTTCTCCCGCCCCTGACCCGGGCGGTCGACCGCGCTCTTCCGCACTCTTCCGCCGAGGACCCACCGCCCCGATGAACAGCGACAGCGACCTCCAGATCGCCGGCGACATCCTTGAAGTACCGCACCTCCTCCAGCCCGCGCGCGAGCACCCCGTCACCGTGGCCGAGTTCGCCGGACTCGCCAGAGCCGTCGCCGCCGACCGCGCCCAGTGGCGCTCCCTCGTCCGCTACGACGCGGCCAGCCGCTGGTACCACCGGCTGCGCACCGGACCCGGGTACGAGGTGTGGCTGCTGTCCTGGGTACCGGGTCAGGGCAGCGGACTCCACGACCACGGACGCTCCAGCGGCGTGCTCACCGTCCTCGACGGGCGGCTCACCGAGCACACGGAACGCGGCACGCGCGCGCTGTCGACGGGTGCGCAGCGCGTCTTCGCGCCCGGCTACGTCCACGAGGTCGTCAACGACTCCCTCGAACCCGCCGTCAGCCTGCACGTGTACTACCCCGGGCTCACCGAGATGCCGATGCGCGCCGCCCAGTGCGCCGGAGCCGACACACCGGTTCCCGCCGCCCCGCACGCCCCCGCCCGGGACGGGGTCATCGGCTGACCGCCCGGCGCGTTGTCGTACCCGCCTGACAGACTTGCCCGTATGCGCATTGTGGTTCTGGCAGGCGGTATTGGCGGTGCCCGGTTCCTCCGCGGTCTTCAGCGGGCCGCTCCGGACGCCGACATCACGGTCATCGGCAACACCGGGGACGACATCCACCTCTTCGGCCTGAAGGTCTGTCCGGACCTCGACACGGTGATGTACACCCTCGGCGGCGGCATCAACGAGGAGCAGGGCTGGGGGCGTCAGGACGAGACCTTCCACCTCAAGGAGGAGCTGGCCGCGTACGGCGTGGGACCCGGCTGGTTCGGGCTCGGCGACCGCGACTTCGCGACGCACATCGTGCGGACGCAGATGCTCGGCGCCGGCTTCCCGCTCAGCGCCGTCACGGAGGCCCTGTGCGACCGCTGGAAGCCCGGTGTGCGGCTCATCCCGATGTCCGACGACCGCATCGAGACCCATGTCGCCGTCACCGTGCCCGAGGGCGAGCCGGGCGCCGGTGAGCGCAAGGCCATCCACTTCCAGGAGTACTGGGTGCGGCTGCGGGCCTCCGTCGACGCGCACGCCGTGGTGCCGGTCGGGGCGGACCAGGCCAAGCCCGCGCCCGGCGTGCTGGAGGCCATCGCCGAGTCCGACGTCATCCTCTTCCCGCCGTCGAACCCGGTCGTCAGCATCGGCACCATCCTCGCCGTGCCGGGCATCCGCGAGGCCATCGCCGACGCGGGCGTGCCCGTCGTGGGCCTGTCGCCCATCGTCGGGGACGCGCCCGTGCGCGGGATGGCCGACAAGGTGCTCGCCGCCGTGGGTGTCGAGTCCACCGCCGCGGCCGTCGCCGAGCACTACGGATCGGGGCTGCTCGACGGCTGGCTCGTGGACACCGTCGACGCCGGCACCGTCGCGCGCGTGGAGTCCGCCGGAATCCGCTGCCGCTCGGTGCCGTTGATGATGACCGACGTGGACGCCGCCGCCCGCATGGCGCGCGAGGCACTCACGCTGGCCGAGGAGGTACGGGCATGACGGCGGACAGCACCCGCGTGCCGGACGGCACCCGCGACCAGGGCGGCGCGACCGCACCCGGCGGCGCGCCCGCGTTCCGCGTGTGGGCGGTGGCCGGAATGCCCGAGGTCGCCGCGGGCGACGACCTCGCGAAGCTGATCGCCGCCGCCGAACCGGGGCTCAGGGACGGCGATGTCGTCCTCGTCACCTCGAAGATCGTCTCCAAGGCCGAGGGGCGCCTGCGCGAGGCGGCGGACCGTGAGGACGCCATAGACGCCGAGACCGTACGGGTCGTGGCGCGGCGCGGGACGCTCCGTATCGTCGAGAACCGGCAGGGTCTGGTGATGGCCGCCGCCGGGGTCGACGCCTCCAACACCCCTGCCGGGACCGTGCTGTTGCTGCCCGAGGACCCCGACGCCTCCGCGCGCGGGATCCGCGAAGGGCTGCGGGCCGCGCTCGGCGTGAACGTCGGCGTCGTGCTCACGGACACCTTCGGCCGCCCCTGGCGCAACGGCCTGACGGATGTCGCCATCGGCGCCGCGGGAGTCCGCGTCCTCGACGATCTGCGCGGCGGCACCGACGCGCACGGCAACCCCCTCGGCGCGACCGTCGTCGCCACCGCCGACGAACTGGCGTCCGCCGGGGACCTCGTCAAAGGCAAGGCCGCCGGGCTGCCCGTCGCGGTGGTGCGCGGGCTGCCGGGCGCCCTCACCGACGAGCGTGACGGCCCGGACCGGGGCGCGCGGGAGCTGGTACGCGCCTCCCGGGACGACATGTTCCGGCTCGGTACGTCGGAGGCGGTGCGGGAGGCCGTGACCCAGCGGCGGACCGTGCGGGCGTTCACGGACGAACCGGTCGACCCGGGGGCCGTGCGGCGCGCGGTGGCCGCCGCGGTCACGGCGCCCGCGCCCCACCACACCACGCCGTGGCGGTTCGTCCTCCTGGAGAGCGCCGCGTCCCGGACCCGGCTCCTGGACGCCATGCGGGACGCGTGGATCGCGGACCTCCGCCGCGACGGCAAGTCCGAGGAGTCCATCGCACGGCGCGTCCGGCGCGGCGACGTGCTGCGCAAGGCGCCGTATCTGGTGGTCCCGTGCCTGGTCATGGACGGCTCCCATCACTACGGGGACGCGCGCAGGGACGGCGCCGAGCGGGAGATGTTCGTGGTCACCGCGGGCGCGGGCGTGCAGAACCTGCTGGTCGCCCTCGCCGGTGAGCGCCTCGGCTCCGCCTGGGTGTCCTCCACGATGTTCTGCCGCGAGGTGGTCCGGGAAGCGCTCGCGCTGCCCGCGGACTGGGACCCGATGGGCACGGTCGCGATCGGGCACCCCGCCGAGGCGCCCAGGGAGCGGCCCGCGCGCGACGCGGAGACGTTCATCACCGTACGGTGACGCGCGCGCGGTGCGGTACGCGGGCCGGGTGTGCCTACGCTCGTGAGGTCGCCGTCCGTGGCGGACGGCGGGAAGAGCGTGGAGGGAACTGATCGTGGCCGGGCGTTACGCACCGCGGCCCACCCGCACCGAGGTACGCGGTGGGCGGATCGGCGCCGACCGGGCGCCGGGGCGGGTCGCGGTGCCGCGGCCGGTGGCTCCGGCCCGTACGCGCCGCTGGGTACCCACCGGGGCGCTCGATCTCGGGCTGGTACTCGGACCGCTGCGGCGGGGGCCCGCCGACCCCACCTTCCGCGCGCTGCCCGACGGGTCCGTGTGGCGGGCCTGCCGTACGCCGGCGGGCCCCGGCACCCTCCGGGTCGCCCTGCGCGGCGGCGTCGCCGAGGGCTCGGCGTGGGGTCCTGGCGCCGCGTGGCTGCTCGACCAACTGCCCGCGCTCCTCGGCGCGTTCGACGAACCCGAGCTGTTCGAGCCCCGGCACCGGCTGGTCGCGGAGACCCGGCACCGACGGCCCGGACTGCGGCTCACCCGGACCGGGCTCGTCATGGAATCGCTGATTCCGTCGATCCTGGAGCAGAAGGTCACCACCGACGAGGCGTACCGGGCGTGGCGGCAGCTCGTACGGCGCTTCGGGGAGCCCGCGCCGGGCCCCGCCGACGGGGAGCGGGTGCCCGCGCTGTACGTCATGCCCGCGCCGCGTACCTGGGCGTTGATTCCCTCCTGGGAGTGGCATCGGGCGGGGGTCGACAACAAGCGGGCGTCCACGATTTTGCGGGCCGTACGGGTTGCTGCGCGGCTTGAGCAGGGGGTTGATCTGGAGCCTTTGCGGGCGCGGGATCGGCTTGAGCTGGTTCCGGGGGTCGGGCCGTGGACCTCGGCGGAGGTTGTTCAGCGGAGTCATGGGGCCGCCGATTGCGTCACCGTGGGGGATCTTCATTTGCCGGGGATTGTGGGGTACGCCTTGGTTGGTGACCGGTTCGCTGATGACTCCGTCATGTTGGAGCTTCTGGAGCCGTATGCCGGGCAGCGGCATCGGGCGGCTCGGTTGATTCTGTTGTCCGGGCGGAGCCCGGCTCGGCGGATGCCGAAGATGCCTCGGGGGGACATCGGTCGTTTGTAGGGTGCGGGCCGGTGGCCTGGTTGTGGGCAAGCCACCGGTGGTCTTTGGACCTACTGGTCCGATGAGAAGCGGACTGTTGCTGGGGGGACCTTCGTGTTGCACCAGATTCTCGCGCCCGCGATCAGTTCGTTGTCGGCGCCGACTTTCGCGTCGTCGCCGATGACCGTGTCCGTGAGGAGGGTGCGGGCGCCGATGTGGGCGCGTTCGCCGATGAGGGAGTCCGTGACGGTGGCGCCCGGTTCGATGACAGCGCCGGACAGGACCGTGCTGCCGATGACGCGGGCGCCGGAGCCGATGCGGGCGCCCGCGCCGATCACCGTGCCGCCGGTGAGTTTGGCGTCGGGGGCCACCTCGGCGGTCGGGAGAACGAGGGAGTCGCCGCAGCGGCCCGGGATCGCGGGGGACGGTGCGCGGCCGAGGACGAGGTCCGCCGAGCCGCGTACGAACGCCTGTGGAGTGCCCAGGTCCAGCCAGTACGTGGAGTCGACCATGCCCTGGAGATGGGCGCCGGCGGCCAGCAGTTCCGGGAACGTCTCGCGCTCGACGGAGACCGGGCGGCCGGTCGGGACGGAGTCGATGACGGAGCGCCGGAAGACATAGGCGCCCGCGTTGATCTGGTCGGTGACGATTTCCTCGGGGGTCTGCGGCTTCTCCAGGAAGGCGGTCACGCGGCCCGTATCGTCGGTCGGGACCAGTCCGTACGCGCGCGGGTCGGCGACCCGGGTCAGATGCAGGGAGACATCGGCGCCGGACGACGCGTGGGTGGCGACCAAGGCGCGGATGTCGAGCCCGGTGAGGATGTCACCGTTGAAGATGAGGACCGGTTCGTCGGGTCCGGAGCGCAGGCGTGAGGCGACGTTGCGGATGGCGCCGCCGGTGCCGAGCGGCTCCTCCTCGGTGACGTACTCCAGGTGGAGGCCGAGTGCGGAGCCGTCGCCGAAGTAGGGCTCGAAGACCTCCGCGAGATAGGAGGTCGCCAGGACGATGTGCTCGACGCCGGCCGCGCGTGCCCGCGCGAGTTGATGCGTGAGGAACGGGACACCCGCCGCCGGAACCATCGGCTTCGGGGTGTTGACCGTGAGGGGACGCAGCCGGGTGCCCTTGCCTCCGACCAGGAGGATCGCCTCTGTCACCTGTCGTCTCTGCTTCCTGCCGGGGCCGGCCGCGCTGCCGCGAGGGCCGGCCGATGGGTACGGCCCGGAACGGCTCACGCGGCGGCGCCCGGCAGGTGCGTACAGCAGATGCGTACGGCAGATGCGAACGGCAGGCGCTCGGTCAGCGGCCCTGGAGTCGGGCCGCGCTGCCGCGGACGGTGCCGAGCTTGCCGTACAGGCGGGCACCCGGGCAGTCCGTGACGAAGCCGTCACGGTGGCCCGAGATCACATTGAGCCGAACCTTCTTTCCTTTTCGGTACAGATTGCCACCGCCCGACGTCAGATATGTCTTGCCCCTCGGATTGGCTCCGAACAGCCCCAGCTTCCACGCGGTGACCTTGGCGACGGCGTTGACCGCGGCGGCGGGCGGATTCGAGCGGCTGAACGTGCCGAGGACCGCGACACCCATGGTGTTGGAGTTGAACCCGAGGGTGTGGGCGCCCAGGACCGCCTTGGTCACTCCCCCGGCCCGGCCCTCGTAGACGTTTCCGCACTTGTCGACGAGGTAGTTGTAGCCGATGTCGCGCCAGCCGCTGCTCTTGACGTGGTAGCGGTAGATACCGCGAATGACCGAAGGGGCTTGCGAGCAGCGGTAGTTGTTGCCCGTACCGCTGTGGTGCACGAAGGCCGCCCTCACCGACTTGGCGTACGCGAAACCGCCCTGCCGCAGTCTCTCGTCGGCGCCCCAGCCCCACCGGGTGACGACGCGGGGGCGCGGGGCGGTGTACGGCCTGGCGCGCTCGGCGGCGGCCGACTCCTCCGGCAGGACCTCGGCGCTCTCGGGCACGACGGCGCTCTCGGGTACGGACCTGGTGGCGGCCGGTTCATTGCCCGGGTCGACGAGTTCCAGTCGCAGACCGGCGGGGAGCATCCCCCGTACGGAGTCGTGCGGCGGGGCGCTCACGCGGACCTCGACGGCGTCCGAGTCGCCGACCCACAGGGGCGCGGTGGAGCCGCGCACCCGGCCGGACTCGCGCTCGTCGCTGCCGGGGTCGGCGGCGTGCTCGTGGTTGTGGGTCTCGACGTCCTGCCAGCCGGACCAGGAGGCAGTTGCGGTGGCGCGGGTACGGACCTGGACCTGGCCGTCGAGTTCGACGGCCGGGTCGTCCCAGACGACGCCGACGAGCGAGAAGGGGCGGACGTCCCGCCGGGACAGTCCCTGTTCCTGGGCGCCCGGCGGGAGGGAACGGTCGGTGGAGAGCGGGGAGAGGGGTAGCGACTGGGTGCTGCCGGGCACGGACGGTGCGGCTGCCGCCGGCGCGCCTGGTGCGGCTGGTGCGGCTGGTGCGGCCGGGGTCGTGGCTCGGGCTCCGGTGGGCTGGGCGAGCGGCAGGGCCAGAGCGGCCAGGCACGTGACGCCGATCGAAGAAGCTAGGAATCCACGCATACGGCTGATCGTGGACATAGACGTACATATCTGTCCATTCGGGAACTGACGGTCCGTCGGGTGACGCGGCGGCGCGAATCACCCGACCGGGGCGCCCGGTTCCGCCGCACGGGCGCATCGGTGGTCCCCCGCCGGGGCCCGCCGTGGGGTCGGGCGCGCGTACGCTTGCCCGCGTGAACGCCACCGATCGCACCCCTGCCGACCTGCTGCGTTCCGCGCTCGCCGCGGATCCGGCCCGCCCACTGGTGACCTTCTACGACGACGCGACCGGTGAACGGGTCGAATTGTCCGTGGCCACCTTCGCCAATTGGGTGGCCAAGACCGCGAATCTGCTCCAGGGCGACCTGGGTGCGGCGCCCGGTGACCGGGTCGCGCTGTTGCTGCCCGCGCACTGGCAGACCGCCGTGTGGTTGCTCGCGTGTTCGTCGGTGGGGGTTGTCGCCGATGTCGGCGGGGATGCCGGTGCCGCCGATCTCGTGGTCGCCGGGCCCGACGCGCTCGATGCGGGGCGGGCCTGTTCCGGGGAGCGGGTGGCGTTGGCACTGCGGCCTCTCGGGGGGCGGTTCCCTTCGACGCCGGCAGGGTTCGTGGATTACGCGGTGGAGGTGCCGGGGCAGGGGGATCGGTTCGTGCCGTACGAGGTGGTGGACCCGGAGGCCCCCGCGCTGGTGGTGGCGGGGGCCGGGATGTCCGGGGCGGAAGTGGTGGGGCGGGCGGTCGGGGACGCCGGCACGCTGGGGCTGACCGGGCCTGGGGGGCGGGTACTTTCCCTTTTGTCCTACGAGACGTGGGAGGGGTTGAGTGCCGGGTTGTACGGGCCGCTCGCCAGTGGGGGCTCCGTGGTGTTGTGCCGGAACGCTTCGCTGATTTCGGAGGACGCGTTGGCTCGACGGGTGGAGGACGAACGGGTTACCGCTACGGTCCGCTGACGGCGTCGTCCACCGTTTGGGTCAGTGCGCAGGACGCCCCGTACCCCGCACGGCATCTTCGTGTGTGTGGGTTTGTCAGCGAGTGGGGTGTTGGGGGCCGGGGCCACCGGCGTCAGGAAGCGGCGGCGGCGGTGGCTGCGGTACGGCGTGTTCGGGGTGTCCGGGTTTCTGCTGGTCTCGGCCGGGGCCGGGTGGGCCGTGTACGAGAAACTCAACGGGAACATCACCTCGGACACGGACGCGGCGGCGGAGCTGAAGCAGTACGAGAAGGAGCGGCCCTCCGCTCTGGTCGGCGCGGCGCAGAACATCCTGATGATCGGTTCCGACAGCCGGGCAGGGGAGGGCAACCGCCGGTACGGCCGTGACCTCGGCAGCGAGCGGTCCGACACGACGATGCTGCTGCATCTCGCCGCCGACCGGCGCAGCGCGACCGCCGTCTCGATCCCGCGCGATCTGATGGTCCACGTCCCGGACTGTCGGCGCCCCGACGGCACCCGCACCGAACCGGTGTTCACGATGTTCAACTCGGCCTTTGCGACGGGTGGTTCGGGCTGCACGATCCGTACCGTAGAGAAGCTGACGAACATCCGCGTGGACCACCACATGGTCGTCGACTTCGAGGGGTTCAAGGAGATGGTGGACGCCGTGGAGGGGGTCCAGGTCTGTCTCAGCGAGCCGATCGACGACCGCGCCGCCAAGTTGAGGCTGCCCGCGGGCACCCAGACCCTCGACGGCGAGCAGTCCCTCGGCTACGTACGGGCCCGTAAGAGCATCGGGAACGGCAGCGACACCGAGCGCATGGAGCGCCAGCAGCGCTTCCTCGGCGCCCTGGTGAACAAGGTCAGCAGCAATGACGTCCTGCTGAATCCGGCGATGCTGTACCCGGTCCTGGACGCGGCGACCTCGGCGCTGACCACGGATCCGGAGCTGGCGAGCCTGCGCGGTCTGTACGACCTGGTGCGCGGGGTGCGCACGATCCCCATCGAACGTGTCCAGTTCCTGACCGTGCCCCGCCGGTCGTACGTGTACAACGCCAACCGTGACCAGTTGGTGAAGGCCGAGGCGGAGCGGCTGTTCCAGCGGCTGCGGTCCGACAGTCCGGTCGAGGTCACTCCCGAACGCCCCCCGGGCAGCGGGGACAACACGGGCAAACCCGGCGATCCACCGCGTAATCCGTCCGTCGCGCCGACCGGTCCGGCGCCGACGTTCCGGGGGAATACGGCGGCCGAGGACGCCTGTGGGTAAAGCGCGTACCAAGTGACACGTGTGGCGCGAACGATACTCAAAAGATATGCGTCGTATTGCCCAGTTGTAGGGACGTGGAATTTGTCACGGCCGTCGCTTGACGCTGAACTGGGCGGATAGTGTGAGCGATCCGGTGTGCCGGGCCACCCCATGGCCGCACGCCGCGTGACCGGCTGACGCGCGTCCTTCTGAGGGGGGAGAGGGCGCCGCGTGGCCCTTGACGGAGGACGCAAACAACCGTGGACGCGCAAGGCCGTGGGCGGGCGGACGATATCGACCCCGCAGACCAGTGGGTACTCAACCCGCAGACCGGTGACTACGAACTGCGACTGGATGCTTCCGCAGGGCAGTCGAGCCTACCCGGTCCTCGGACCGGTGGAGGTCGCCGGGGCCGGGGGCAGGACAGAGGCCAGGGGCAGGGCAGAAAGCAGGGGCAGGCCGGCGATCAGCAGGACGCTCCGCAGGGCGGCAGGTCCGGCACCCGGTCCCGTACCGCTCCGGGCCAGGACCGTGGCACCCGCGCGCCGCTGGAGGATCCCGGCACCCGTGATCTGCCGGGCCAGCGCAGGCGGCGCGGCGCTCCGCCGGAGTCCCCGGGCCGGCGCCGGTCGAAGAAGGGCAAGAAGTCCACCGGCAAGAAAATCGCGCTGTGGACGAGTGGTGGCCTCGCGGTCGTCCTGGTCGCCGTCGCGGCCAGCGGGTACCTCTACTACCAGCACCTCAACGACAACATCACGACCACCGACGTCGGCAGCGCGGGCAGCGGCGGGTTCAGCAAGGACGAAGCGGTCAACATCCTGCTGATCGGCACGGACAAGCGGACCGGCAAGGGCAATGAGGGCTACGGCGACAAGGGCAGCGTCGGGCACGCCGACACGAACATCCTGCTGCATGTCTCCAAGGACCGTACGAACGCGACCGCGTTGAGCATTCCGCGTGACCTGATCACGGACATCCCGGACTGTCCGACGAAGCAGCCGGACGGCAGCGAGAAGGTGATCCCCGGAACGCCTGGCGTGCGGTTCAACGTCAGCCTCGGCCAGGACGGCCGCGACGCGGGCTGCGCCATGCGGACGGTCGAGGAGATCACCGGGGTCAAGCCGGACCACTTCATGATGGCCGACTTCAACGCGGTCAAGACGCTGACGACGGCCGTGGGCGGGGTCGAGATCTGCCTCGCCAAGCCCGTGGACGACCCGGACTCGCACCTCAAACTCCCGGCGGGCGAGCACACCATCGAGGGCGAGCAGGCGCTCGCCTTCGTCCGCACCCGGCACAGTTTCGGCAACGCGGGCGACCTCGACCGGATCCAGGTGCAGCAGCAGTTCCTCGGTTCGCTGATGCGGAAGCTGAAGGACGACTCCACGCTGTCCAGCCCGTCGAAGATGCTGGATCTCGCGGAGGCGGCGACCAAGGCGCTCCAGGTGGACACCGGGATCGGGAGTATCACCAAGCTCAAGGACGTGGGCATGGAGCTGAAAAAGGTAAACCCGAAGAACATCACCTTCGCCACGCTGCCCGTCCTCGACAACCCGGCCGAGAAGGTCAAGGCGACGGTCGTCGTCGACACCGCCAAGGCCGATCCGCTGTTCTCGATGATCCAGGACGACATCTCGCTCACCGAGGTCAAGCAGCAGGAGAAGAAGGAGAAGGCGGCGGAGGCGGCCCGGCTCAAGGGCACCAAGTCCGCCGCGTCCGAGGTCAGGGTCGATATCTACAACGGAGGGGCGGTCTCCGGATCCGCTCAGACAACTCTCACGTGGTTGCAGAACACTAAGGGCGTTGCCAAGTCGAGCCAACTCGGCAATGCCGACTCGCAGAAGAAGACAACACTCGAATACGGGCCCGACCAGGCCGACCAGGCGCGCAGGCTCGCCGAGATCATGGGGCTGCCCGGCTCCGCGATGAAGCCGGGCAAGAGCGAGAAGAACGCGCAGGGGCTGCCGGCGATCGTGTTGACGCTCGGCCAGGACTTCAAGGGCGCGGGGACGCCCATCGCGGCTCCGTCGAAGGCGCCGGAGGGCATTCAGAAAGTCGAAGCCGACAAGGCTGTGTGCGCCAAGTAACCCTTTGGGGTCCTCCCGCGTCTAACGGGGCGACTTCTGAACTGGGCGCTGGGCGGGGAGGGGCTGGAGATGGGGCGAAGCGGTGTGCGTGGGGAGGGAGCACGACCACGCGTCGAGCGCGCCGCCGATCACGGCTGGGACGACACCGTGTACGAAGGCGGTCCCGGCGAAGGTGGCGGTGCGCGGCAAGGGGACGGTACGTGGCCGGGGGACCGCGGCGACGGGCGAACGGCGACCGACGATCCCGAGCGAATACCCGGCTCGACCGGTGTACCGGACGAGGCGGCCCACGGCGTAAGTACCCCTGAGGGGAAGCCGGGTGGGGGCGGCGGACGGCGACAGCGGAGCGAAAACCGCGGCGGCGGAGGGCCGCGGCGACCGCGACGACGTAAGCGCCGTGCGCTGCGCTGGACCGCGATGGTGGTCTCCGTGCTGATCCTCGGCACGGCCGCCGCCGGATACCTCTATTACCGGCATCTCAACGGCAACATCAAGAAGGACGACCTCAACCTCGGCGAGCACAAGGCGCCCGAGCCGACGCCGAACGCGGCGGGTCAGACCCCGTTGAACATCCTGCTGATCGGCTCGGACAGCCGGAACAGCGCCGAGAACCTGAAGCTGGGCGGCCACAAGGAGTCGGTGGGCGCTCCCCCGCTCGCCGATGTCCAGATGCTGCTGCACCTGTCCGCGGACCGCAGCAACATGTCGGTGATCAGCATGCCGCGCGACACCCTCGTGGACATCCCGAAGTGCGTCGACAAGAAGGACGGCAAGGTCTATCCGGCGAGCACCATTGCGACGATGACGAACGCGACGCTCGGCCGGGGCGGCGCCGGGTGCACCGTGGCGACCTGGGAGAAGCTCACCAACATCCACATCAACCACTTCATGATGGTGGACTTCGCGGGTGTGGTCGACATGGCGGACGCGATCGGCGGGGTGCCGGTCTGTGTGGACGCCAACGTGTACTCGCACACCACGGACGGCAAGGGCTCCGGCCTGAAGCTGAAGGAGGGCACCACCCCGATCAAGGGCGAGCAGGCCCTCCAGTGGCTGCGCACGCGGTACGGCTTCGGGGACGGCAGCGACATCGGGCGGGCCACGGCCCAGCACCAGTACATGAACTCGATGGTCCGGGAGCTGCGCAAGAACGCCACGATCAGCAATCCGGGCAAGCTGCGCGCCCTCGCCGAGACGGCCACCAAGGCGCTCACGGTCGACAACGGCCTGGACACCGTGATGAAGCTGTACGACCTCGGCAACGAGCTGAAGAAGGTGCCGCCGGACCGGATCACGATGACCACCATGCCGTTCAACTACCTCGGCGCGCGTGTGGTGCCGAAGCCGGGCGACGCCGAGCAGTTGTTCCGGCTGGTACGCGAGGACATCGCCCTGGACGGCAAGGACAAGCCCAAGAAGTCGACGCCCGAGAAGCTGTCGGACGACCCGGCGGCGCCGGACGCGCAGATCGCGGTCCAGGTAGTCAACGGCACCCGGACGAACACCCTCGCCCCGGTCGGCGGGCGGGCGACGGCCGTGACGCAGGTCCTCACCGGCAAGGGCTTCACGCGGGCCACGGCGGACGCGACACAGGCGCTCGCCGAGCCGAAGACGGTGATCAACTATCCGAGCGTGGACCTGGAGGGTGACGCCCAGCGGGTCGCCAAGTCCCTGGGGATTCCCCTGAGTTCGGTGAAGAAATCGACCGATGTCTCGGGTGTCACGCTGACCGTGGGCGCCGACTGGCGCGAGGGCAACGCCTATCCGAAGAAGGCGGCGGACCCGAAGGACGACAAGACACCGAAGTCGGCCGACGCGCTCAACGGCGCCGACGACTCGGCCTGTATGAAGGTGAACCCCAACTTCACCTGGTAAGCCTGAACGTCAGCCGGTAAGCAGGAAGTTCACCTGGGCCCGGCGGTCTCACCCTCGGTGCGGACCGCCGGCCTCCGGCTGGCGATGACCCGGCGCGCGAGCGACTTGGGGCTCGTCAGGAAGCCCCAGCCCCACGACATGTGCATGGTGGCCAGGGCGAGGGGAATGCGTACCCGGGCCGCGAGGGGCAGCCCCTTGCCCGCGGGCAGCGACCCGGCGGTGATCGCGGCGAGATAGCCGCCGGGCACCACCAGCGCCCACGGTGTCACCAGCGCCCCGGCGACCAGGCCGGCCGCTATGGCGCACACGGCGGTCGGCGGCGCGAGATAGCGCAGGTTGATGGACCCCTCGTGGTAGCGGGCCACCACATGCCGCCACCGGCCGTAGTCCTTGTACTGCTTGGCGAGTGCCCGCACCGAGGGCCGTGGCCGGTACGAGACGCGCAGCTCGGGCGAGAACCAGATCAGGCCGCCCGCCTCCCGGATCCGGAAGTTCAGCTCCCAGTCCTGGGCGCGGATGAACTCCTCGTTGTAGCCGCCCTGTTGCTCCAGGGCCGCCCGCCGGAAGACACCGAGGTAGACCGTCTCGGCGGAGGCCGCGGCGCCGCCGGTGTGGAAGGCGGCGTTGCCGACGCCGATCTTCGAGGTCATCGCCGCCGCGACGGCGTCCTCCCAGGCGTTCTCGCCCTCGGCGTGCATGATGCCGCCGACGTTCTGCGCGCCGGTCTCGTCGAGGAGCCGTACCGCAGTGGCGATGTAGTTCGGCGAGAGGATGCCGTGCCCGTCGACCCGTACCACCACGGGGTGGCGGGACGCCTTGATCGCGGCGTTCAGCGCGGCCGGGGTACGGCCCGTCGGGTTCGGCACGGTGTGCACCCGGGGGTCCTCGCGGACGAGTTCGGCGGCGATCTCGTCGGTGCGGTCCGTGGACGGGCCGAGCGCGATCACGACCTCCATCTCACCCGCGTACTCCTGGGCGAGGATCGCTCGGACGGCTCCGCGCAGATGCCGTTCCTCGTCGAGGACCGGCATGATCACGGACACGGCGGGGGGCGGCATCTCGGGCGTGGCGTTCATCGCACGCCACGTTACCGCGAATGGGGGACACGATCGCGCGCCGTACGGTCGATCACACGGGCCGGATTTCGTATGGACGTACCGTTCTCGCGCGTATCCCGTCCCCGCGGAGGTGTTCCCCCTCGTGCCCCACCCGGCCCGCTCCCCCGACAGCCCGCGTCCCGCGCGGCCCGAACCGTCCGGCACCCGGCGGCGGCCCGTGCCCGCGGCGGCGGAGCGGCGCAGACGGCGCCCGCGCTGGGTGATGCGGATGGCCACTACCTTCTCCGTCGCCGTCCTCGCGGCGGCGGGCATCGGGCACGCGCTGGTCACGGGGATCGGCGCGGAGATCGACCGGGTCGACCCGTTCAAGGACATGAAGAACCGGCCGCAGGCGGGGCACGGCATGAACGTCCTGCTGGTCGGCACCGACGGGCGCGACAAGATCACGCAGGAGGAGCGGAAGAAGTACCGGCTCGGCGGCGCGCCCTGTCACTGCACGGACACGATCATGATCGTGCACATCTCGCAGGACCGGGAGCGCGCCAGTGTCGTGAGCCTGCCACGCGACTCGTACGCGGAGATCCCCGAGCACACCGACCAGACGTCGAACACCCACCACTCGGCGCATCCGGTGAAGCTCAACGCCGCCTACGCGGAAGGCGGTCCGCAGCTCACCGTGCGGACGGTCGAGCACATGACGGGCGTGAAGGTCGACCACTATCTGGAGGTCGACTTCACCAGCTTCATGAAGACCGTGGACGTGCTCGGCGGGGTCCAGATCTGTACGGCACGGCCGATGCAGGACACGTACACGGGCCTCGATCTGCCGGCCGGTACGCACGATCTGAACGGTGGCGAGGCGCTCCAGTACGTGCGTTCGCGGCATATCGACGGCGCCGCCGACCTCGGACGGATGGAGCGGCAGCAGCGGTTCCTCGCGGCGCTGATCGCGAAGGCGACGTCGTCGGGGATCCTGCTCAATCCGGTGCGGTTCAGCGAGATCTCACAGGCGGTGCTCGGTTCGGTCCGCGCGGACAAGGGGTTCGGCGCGGACGAGATGCTGGCCCTCGGGCGGGCGATGCGCGGGTTCTCGCCGAAGTCGTCGGAGTTCACGACCGTCCCGATCGGCGATCCGGCCTTCCAGGTCAAGACCATCGGCTCGACCGTGAAGTGGGACGAGGCGAAGTCGAAGAAGCTGTTCGAGGCGCTGCGGGACGACCGGCCGCTGACCGTGAAGCGCGCCAAGAAGCGGCGGGCGGCGACGGTCGAGGTGGCGCCGCAGCAGATCGAGGTACAGGTGGAGAACGGCGCCGGGACGCCGGGCCTCGGCAAGCGGGTCGACGACGGGCTGCGCCGCACCGGGTTCCGTACGACGGGCGCGCCGCACGACGCGCAGCCCGGTAGTACGGCGGAGCGGACGGTGGTGGTCTACGACCCGCGCTGGGACCGCTCGGCACGGTCCCTCGCGACGGCCCTGCCGGGCAGCGAACTGCGCCCGGCGCCCGGCCAGGGCCCGGTGATGAAGGTGGTGGCGGGCGAGGACTTCAAGGAGGTACGGAGGGTACGGGCGGCCACGGTCCGGCAGGGGGAGTTCGGGGCGGTCACGGGCGACGAGGTGGTGTGTCCGTAGGTCGGGGCCGGGGGTGTGTGGGTGTGACGCGGGGGTGTGTGGGTGTGACCCGCGGATGTGCGGGGGGTGTGACCCGGGGCGTACCGGGGTGTGTGTGACCCGGAGCGTACGGGCCGTCGCTCTACGTATGCATCAAGTAGCGTTCCGTAGGCGGCTGGTGGCCCTGCGCCCCCGCGCTGTCCGGTTTGCATCAGCCGTGCAACAGCCGTGCCCCGAATTTCCCACCTCCCTGTCAACGCCCCGCCGTGAGCCTGCACACTAAGGCGCATGAATGACTGGCCCGACTCATGGAGTGACGAGAACGGCCGTCGCCGTTCCCGTGACGGTTACGGCCGTGGCAGCGCGAGCGCACAGCCCGAAGGCGCCCGCGCGATGCGGCATGTCCAGCGCGGCCAGGTACCTGGCCAGGCGGCGCCCCCGCGTGGTGTCCCGCCCCAGCCCGCCTACGGCCACGACGAGTACGGGCCGCGGGATCCGGGGTACGACAGCGGCTACAACTCCGGCCAGGTGTACGGCCAGGGGGACGACGGCGGGCAGCGCGGCGGCGGCCGGGGCGGTGACGGATACGGCGGGCAGACCGCGCGGCCGGCCCCCAATTGGCGGCGCCGTATCGGGTTCACGGCGCTGACGCTCGTCATCGTGCTGCTCGCGGTGAGTATCGGCACGTACTTCTGGGCCGACTCGAAGCTGAAGCGCGAGGTCGACCTGTCGAAGGTCATCGACCGGCCGCAGGGCGGCGACGGCACCAACTACCTGATCGTCGGCTCCGACAGCCGGGCCGGGATGACGGCCGAGGACAAGAAGAAGCTGCACACCGGGTCCGCCGAGGGCAAGCGCACGGACTCCATGATGATCCTGCACGTCGGCGACAGCGGAAACACCATGATCTCGCTGCCGCGTGACTCGGACGTCGAGATCCCCAGCTTCGTGGGCTCCGAGTCCGGCAAGACATACAAGGGCACGGGCCGCCATGTGAAGCTCAACGCCGCCTACGCCGAGGACGGTCCCGAACTCCTCGTACGGACCATCGAGTTCAACACCGGACTGCGCATCGACCATTACGCGGAGATCGGCTTCGGCGGCTTCGCGAAGATCGTCGACGCGGTCGGCGGGGTCGAGATGAACCTCGACAAGGGCTTCAAGGACAAGTGGTCGGGCGCCGACTTCAAGGCCGGCAAGCAGACCCTCAACGGTGAGCAGGCCCTCGCCTTCGTCCGTACCCGGCACGCCTTCGCGGCGAGCGACCTGGAGCGCACGAAGAACCAGCAGAAGTTCCTCGCGGCGCTCGCGCACCAGTCGGCGACGCCGTCGACCGTGCTCAACCCCTTCCGCCTGTACCCGACTTTGGGCGCTGGCCTCGACTCACTGATCGTCGACAAGGACATGAGCCTCTGGAACGTGGCGTCGATGTTCTGGGCGATGAAGGGGGTCTCGGGCGGCGAGGGCAAGTCGATGAACATCCCGATCTCCGGCTCCACGGGCGGCAACCTGGTCTGGGACAAGGCCAAGGTGAAGACGCTGGTGGACCAGTTGAACGCGGGCCAGAAGGTGACGGTCTCGGGCAACTGAGCGGCACCGCAACGCCATTGGGAGGGCCCCGGGTCGATCGATGACCCGGGGCTCTGTTCTGTAGCGAGTAGTCGCCTTACAAGAGCCGGTGGGTGGCGGGGTTTGCCGTGCGTCGACGCGTGGCCGGGTCAGGGCAGGGCGTCGATGGCCTTCACGATCAGGGCGCGTGCGTCGGCCCCGTACACGGCCATGCTGCGGAGTTGCTCGAACGACTTCAGGTAAAGGGCGACCTCGCCGGGCTGCGTGATCCTCACCCGCGCCGAGACGAGTTCCACCGACACGAGTCGGTCGTCGTACACGTGGAACGTCTCTCGCGGCCACTGCGAGCGCGACGGGACTGTTGCCGGGATGATGCCCAGCGAGACCTGTGGCAGTGCGCCCGCAGTCAGCAGATAGCCGAGTTGCGCGGCCATCGCGTCCTCGTCGCCTATCCGGTAGTGCAGCGCGGCCTCCTCGATCAGGAGCGTGAAGCGGTGCCCAGGTTCATGGATCACGCGGGAGCGTTCCACCCGGGCCCGTGCCGCCTCCGCGCTGTCGTCGATGGGGAGTTCACGGAAGTTGGCGCTGATCTCCAGTACGCCGGCGGCGTAGCCCTCGGTCTGGAGCAGTCCCGGTACGAGGGTGGAGGAGTACACGCGGAACAGCTCGGTCTCGTGGAAGAACTGCACCGCACTGTCCTGAAGGCGCTTCAGGCCGCCGCGTACCTGGTGGCGCCACTCCGTATACATCGACTCCGCGTGCAACGACTGCGCTATGAGGTCCTCCGCCTCGCCCTCGGCGCGTGTCGTCCGGCACCACAGCCGGATGTCGGTGGCCGAGGGGGCCGTGCGCGCGTTCTCGATGCGGGAGGTCTTCGCGTGGTGCCAACCGCACTGGTCGGCCAGCTCGGTGACCGTCAGCCCTGCCCTCTTGCGAAGGTCACGGAGCCGCTTGGCTACGACTTCGCGCGCGGCCTGGGCGGAGGAGGACGGGGAGATGGGCATGAACTGGCCTGTCAGTACTGTCGGTCAGCGGATCGTGTACTCGTCGTGCGGGATGCCGCGCGCCCAGACCGCTTCGAATGCCTCAGCGCACAGCTTCGCGGCGGCCGGGTCCTCCATGACTTCCCCTCCTGCCGAGGCTCCTTCGCCGGTGAAGTGGTTCCAGTAGACCAGCTGCTCGTCGAACAGCCAGAAGTCGTTGCCCGGCAGGGCGAGGTCGGAAGCGCGCCGGCGGGGAAGCCATCGCACCGACTCCCCTGCGGCGGCGTTGGTGAAAGTGCCGTCGTGGAGAAAGCGGGTGTACTCGCTCACGGGCTCGGACACGATACGGGCCCGGCGAACGGTCACACCACGGCCGGTGGTCTCCTGGACCAGGTCGAGCCACGGCCGCCACCAGGATGTGCGGTCGGCCGGGTCGTGGCGGTATCCGTTCCTCCAGTCCGCGAACGGGCCGGACTCGTAGTCGACGGCGTACGTGTCCCGCATCTCCAAGTGGACGGCGGAGCGGGCGCACTTGGAGAGCAGATCAGTGAACGTCGTCGGTGTGCTCGACGGCATCGCACGCCTCCCTGATCATGGGCACCATCCGTGCCGGGATACGGATCACTGCCTCGTGGTCCGGGATTCCCTTGGCGTGACCCGGCACTTCGAAGGCAGCACATTCCGCCTCGGTTTCCGCGTCGGGCTTCCAGCCCTGGAAGAGGATCTCCTTCTTCCCCTGGTCGACCCACACGGTGGGACTCTCGTGGTCACCCGTGTTCGGGTCGATGCCGATGAACAGTAGCGACATGACGACCTCCATCGTCGAGTTGTGCAGTTGTGTGCAACACCGTCGCCTCGGAGAGTTGGTCGGTCAAGGGCACAAAGCAGCCACAACACCATTCCGGACAGCCGTCTGCACAGATCTGCACATCACTAGGGATGGTGCACATCGCATCCCTAGCGTCGTGTCCAGCGGCAGCTCCAACTTCCGCCCACGGACATGCCGTCCGGGCTGGGGCAGGCCGTTCCTACGGAGGAAGGTGCAGTGATGCAGAACGGAATCGACCTGTACGCGCTCGACATCGGCGGGGCCTCGTTCGTGAAGGCGTGCGGCGGCCCCTGCACCGAGGGGTGCGTGACTCTGGCCCGGATCGGTGACGATGCCTGGGCCCTGGGCGACAGCAAACGGCCGGACACACAGCCGCTGCGCTTCAGCACGGAGGAACTCGCCGTGGCCGGGATCGACCCCGGCCGGTTCGGCCTGAGCGTCTGATCCCCCATCGCCGGCCGGTCCATCGACCGCTCCCACCGAACGGGAAACGCCAGGTGCACCATCACGGCTATCTGTGGACCGGCCCCAAACAGCGCTACGACAACGAAGCCCTGCGTCGGCCCCCGCATCCCGAACCGCCCCCGCCCGGAAGCAGCCCGGAGCTGATCCGGCGCTACCGAGAAGTGGCGACGGAGTTCCCGACCACCGATCTGCCTCCGCTGGAAACGGCGTACTGGCTCATCAAGCCGAAGAGTCTCGTACGCGGCACATGGGAGGAGCCCAAGGAAGCAGCGGCCTGGCTCGGGAAACGGCTGGCCGAGTACGCGCCCCGCTTCGCCTCCCACACACAACGCGACACCACCTACCTGGCCACACTCGTCAACTCCAGTGCCGAACACCTGGAGTCCGGCACCGACGTCTCACTCGGCTTCTACCTCGAACGCCCCGCATACCTGTCCCTGGCCCTGGTGTGCTGCCCGAACCGCGCGCGACCGGAGTTGCCCTGCCCGCTCCGGTGACGAATTCCCATGGCACCGCCCGCCTCGCTTCGTATGGGACGGCGAGGGGGCGGGCGGCCCCTTGAGGGAGGTGGTGGGCCCCCGGCTATGCTCGGGCGCGCACGCCCCACCTCACGCGACCCTCCCGGCACTGGAGCACCCCCATGGCCCCCAAAATCACCGTGATCGGCACCGGCTATCTCGGCGCCACGCACGCCGCGGCCATGGCGGAACTCGGCTTCGAGGTGCTCGGGCTCGATGTCGTCCCGGAGAAGATCGAGCTGCTCGCGCAGGGCCGCGTACCGATGTACGAGCCGGGACTCGAAGAACTGCTGCACAAGCATGTCGCCGGGATCGAGGGGTCCACCGGGCGGCTGCGGTTCACCATGGACTGGGCCGAGGTCGCCGCGTTCGGGGATGTGCACTTCGTCTGTGTGAACACCCCGCAGAAGCACGGCGAGTACGCGTGTGACATGAGTTACGTCGACAGTGCGATGGAGAGCCTGGCCCGGCATCTCACTCGACCCGCGCTCGTCGTCGGCAAGTCGACCGTGCCGGTCGGCAGCGCGGAACGGCTCGCGGCACGGCTCACCGAGCTGGCGCCCGCCGGGGACGGCGTGGAACTCGCGTGGAACCCCGAATTCCTTCGTGAGGGGTTCGCCGTACAGGACACCCTCCACCCGGACCGGATCGTCGTCGGGGTGCGCGGCGGGCAGGCCGAGAAGGTGCTGCGCGAGGTGTACGCGACGCCGGTCGCCGCCGGTACGCCCTTCCTCGTCACCGACTTCCCCACGGCGGAACTGGTGAAGACCTCCGCCAACTCCTTCCTCGCCACCAAGATCTCGTTCATCAACGCGATGGCCGAGGTCTGCGAGGCCGGCGGCGGCGACGTGGTACGGCTCGCGGAGGCCCTCGGGTACGACGAGCGGATCGGGCACAGGTACCTGCGCGCCGGTATCGGCTTCGGCGGGGGCTGTCTGCCCAAGGACATCCGGGCCTTCATGGCGCGCGCCGGTGAGCTGGGCGCGGACCAGGCGCTGACGTTCCTGCGCGAGATCGACTCCATCAACATGCGGCGGCGCGGGCAGATGGTCGAGATGGCGCGGGACGCGGTCGGCGGCGACACCTTCCTCGGCAAGCGGGTCGCCGTGCTCGGGGCCACGTTCAAGCCGGACTCCGACGACGTGCGGGACTCTCCGGCGCTGAATGTCGCCGGGCAGATCCACCTCCAGGGCGGTCAGGTCACCGTGTACGACCCCAAGGGGATGGCGAACGCGCGACGCATGTTCCCGACCCTGGGGTACGGGGATTCCGCGGTGGACGCGGTGCGGGGGGCCGATGTGGTGCTGCATCTCACGGAGTGGCGGGAGTTCCGTGAGCTGGATCCCGCGGAGCTGGGCGCGGTGACGTCGCGCCGGGTGATCCTGGACGGACGGAACGCGCTGGACCCCGCGGTGTGGCGGGATGCCGGGTGGACTTACCGGGCGATGGGACGACCGTCGGCTTAGACGCTGACGGAGCCTGACAGACCTAGACGGGCACTTGGGCGCTACTTGGCTTTCGACCTGTACGTCTTCATTTTCGCGCGCGCTCCACAGATCGCCATCGAGCACCAACGACCTGTTGAAGCGCCGGTCGCGGTCAGCTCATGGTCGCGTGCGACGGGCCCCTCTTCGACTGTTCCTGGGTCGCTACCGATTCCGCGTCCGCCAGGACCCTTACCGCGTTGCGCCAGGTCAGTTTGGACAGGTCTTCCCTGGACCAGGCTCGGGTCAGGAGTTCCGCGATCAGGTTCGGGTAGCCGGAGACGTCGTTCAGGCCGTCGGGGGTGAAGGCCGTGCCGTCGTAGTCGCCGCCGATGCCGATGTGGTCGATGCCCGCGACCTCGCGCATGTGGTCGAGGTGGTCGGCGACCGTCGCCGTCGTCGCGATCGGGCGCGGGTGGGCCTCCTCGAAGGCGCGGTGCAGCTTCATCGCCTCGGGCGAGGTGTCCAGGTGGTGGAAGCCGTGCGCGCGCAGGTTCTCGTCCGCCGCCTCCGTCCAGTCGACCGCCGCCTGGAGAACGAACTTCGGGACGAACGTCACCATCGCCACACCGCCGTTCCCGGGAAGGCGTTCCAGGACGTCGTCCGGGATGTTCCTCGGGTGGTCGCACACCGCCCGCGATGAGGAGTGGGAGAAGATCACCGGCGCCACCGTGGTGTCCAGGGCGTCTCTCATGGTGGTGGCCGCCACGTGCGAGAGGTCCACCAGCATGCCGGTGCGGTTCATCTCCCGGACCACTTCCCGGCCGAAGTCCGACAGGCCGCCGACGCCCGGCTCGTCCGTCGCCGAGTCCGCCCAGGGGATGTTGTCGTTGTGCGTGAGGGTCATGTAGCGGACGCCCAGGGTGTGCAGGGCCCGCAGCGTCGCCAGGGAGTTGTTGATGGAGTGGCCGCCCTCGGCGCCCATGAGGGAGGCGATGCGGCCTTCCGTACGGGCCCGTTCCATGTCGGCGGCCGTCAGCGCGGGCGCCAGGTCCTTGGGGTAGCGGGCCAGCAACTGCCGTACGCAGTCGATCTGTTCGAGCGTCGCGCTGACCGCGCTGTCACCGGCGAGGTCGGACCGTACGTACACCGACCAGAACTGGGCGCCGACACCGCCCGCCCGCAGCCGTGCCAGGTCGGTGTGCAGATGGGCGCTCTGGTCGGTGGCGATGTCCCGCGCCGTGAGGTCGTACCGCACCTGCTCGCGCAGCGCCCACGGCAGGTCGTTGTGGCCGTCGACCACCGGGAAGTCGTCCAGCAGGGCGCGGGCCTCGTCGAGGCGAGCAGACGTGGTCATGGCCGTCACTTTCCCGAGCCGAAGCCGAAGCCCGCCGGGCCGCCCGCCACCTTGGCCCGCAGCCGCTTGCCCTTCTCCGTCGCCTGGTCGTTCAGATCCTGCTGGAACTCCCGTACCCGGCCGAGGAGTTCCTCGTCGTGCGCGGCGAGCATCCGGACCGCGAGCAGACCCGCGTTGCGCGCGCCGCCGACCGAGACCGTGGCGACGGGCACGCCCGCCGGCATCTGCACGATGGACAGCAGGCTGTCCATGCCGTCGAGGTACTTGAGCGGGACCGGCACACCGATCACCGGCAGCGGGGTGACCGACGCGAGCATGCCCGGCAGATGGGCCGCTCCCCCGGCGCCCGCGATGATCGCCTTCAGGCCGCGGTCGGCGGCGTGTTCGCCGTACGCGATCATCTCGCGGGGCATGCGGTGGGCGGAGACGACGTCGACCTCATAGGCGATCTCGAACTCGTCGAGCGCCTGCGCTGCGGCTTCCATGACGGGCCAGTCGGAGTCCGAACCCATGACGATGCCGACGACGGGCCGGGCGGCGGGGGTGGTCATTCGGTGATCGTTCCTCTGAGGTAGCCGGCTGCGTGACGGGCGCGCTCCAACACGTCGTCCAGGTCGTCGCCGTAGGTGTTGACGTGCCCGACCTTGCGGCCCGGCTTCACGTCCTTGCCGTACATGTGGATCTTCAGCTTCGGGTCGCGGGCCATGCAGTGCAGATACGCGCTGTACATGTCCGGGTAGTCGCCGCCCAGGACGTTGCACATGACCGTCCAGGGGGCGCGCGGGCGCGGGTCGCCGAGCGGGAGGTCGAGGACCGCGCGGACGTGGTTGGCGAACTGCGAGGTGATCGCGCCGTCCTGGGTCCAGTGCCCGGAGTTGTGCGGGCGCATGGCAAGTTCGTTGACCAGGACGCGGCCGTCGGGTGTCTCGAAGAGTTCGACGGCGAGATGGCCGACGACGTTCAGCTCTTTCGCGATGCGCAGGGCGAGTTCCTCGGCCCGCAGCGCCAGGTTCTCGTCAAGTCCGGGGGCGGGGGCGATCACCGTGTCGCAGACGCCGTCGACCTGCCGGGACTCCACCACCGGGTACGCGACGGCCTGGCCGTGCGGGGAACGCACCACATTGGCGGCCAGTTCCCGTACGAAGTCGACCTTCTCCTCGGCGAGGACCGGGACGCCGGCGCGGAACGGTTCGGCGGCGTCGGCCAGGGACCGTACGAACCAGACGCCCTTGCCGTCGTAGCCGCCGCGGACCGTCTTGAGGATCACTGGGAAGCCGTCGCCGCCGTCCGTGGCGCCCTCGGCGGCGAAGGCCGCGACGTCCGCCGGGTCGCGCACGATCCGATGGCGCGGGCAGGGCGCGCCGATCTCGGTGAGCTTCGCACGCATCACGCCTTTGTCCTGGGCGTGTACGAGCGCGTCGGGGCCGGGGCGCACGGGGATGCCGTCCGCCTCCAGGGCCCGTAGATGCTCGGTGGGGACGTGCTCGTGATCGAAGGTGATCACGTCGCAGCCCCGCGCGAACTCGCGCAGTGTCGCCAGGTCGCGGTAGTCGCCGACGACGACATCGCTGACCACCTGCGCCGCTGAGTCCTGCGGGGTGTCACTGAGGAGCTTGAACTTGATGCCGAGCGGGATGCCCGCCTCGTGTGTCATACGAGCGAGCTGCCCCCCGCCGACCATGCCGACTACCGGGAACGTCACGTACCCCAGGGTATCGGCGCGCTGAGCGGGGGGCGTCCCCAGGCGGCGTCGGGAGGTGCTGGATAGCATGGCGGGGTTGACCATGTGACGAATCCGACGGAGCGGGGACTGGGCGGCACCATGGACAAAGGTGGTTCTCCGGGAACGCGCACCTCATCGGGCGGGTCCCTGCGACGGCACGTCGAGCAGTTGTGGCGTGAGATCGCGAAGTTCGGGGCGGTGGGCGGCGCGGGTCTGGCGGTCAACCTCCTCGTGTTCAACCTGATGCGGCACGTGACCGATCTCCAGGTGGTCCGGGCCAGTGTGGTCGCCACGATCGTCGCGATCATCTTCAACTACATCGGTTTCCGTTACTTCACGTATCGGGACCGTGACAAGAGTGGCAGCACCCGCGAGATGACGCTGTTCCTGGCGTTCAGCGCGGTGGGACTGGTCATCGAGAACGGTGTCCTGTACCTCGCCACCTACGGTTTCCACTGGGACAGTCCGCTCCAGAGCAACGTCTTCAAGTTCCTCGGGATCGGGGTCGCGACCCTGTTCCGGTTCTGGTCGTACCGGACCTGGGTGTTCCGGACGCTGCCCGCGGGGGCGACGGTCACGGGCACGGAGACGTTCCTCGACGGCGGCGGTGACAGCGAGGAGCGGGATCGGCAGCGCGCCGCCTAGCGGATCGTGCGGTCGGCTAGCGGACCGTCTGGCCGTCTTCGCCGGGGCCCGACTTCTTCAGGGGCGTACGGGACAGGAACAGGCCGAACACCGGGGGCTTGCCCTGGAGCATCTCCAGGCGGCCCCCGTCGGCCTCCGCGAGGTCCCGGGCGACCGCGAGGCCGATGCCCGTCGAGTTACGGCCGCTGATGGTCCGCTCGAAGATCCGTGAACCCAGTTCGGGCGGGACGCCCGTGCCCTCGTCGGTGACCTCGATAACGGCCTGATTGCCGGTGACCCGGGTGCGCAACGCCACCGTACCGCCGCCGTGCATCAGCGAGTTCTCGATCAGCGCGGCCAGGACCTGGGCGACCGCGCCCGGGGTTCCGACCGCGCGCAGATGCCGTTTGCCGGAGCTGACGATGGCGCGGCCCACGCTGCGGTAGACCGGGCGCCACTCCTCCAGTTGCTGCTTGATGACCTCGTCCAGGTCGAAGGAGACCGCCGATCCGGTCCTCGGGTCACGGGAGTTCGTCAACAGCCGCTCCACGACGTCCGTGAGCCGCTCGACCTGGGCCAGCGCGATCGTCGCCTCCTCCCGGACCGTCTCCAGATCCTCGGTGACGGTGATCTCCTCAAGCCGCATCGACAGCGCGGTCAGCGGCGTACGGAGCTGGTGCGAGGCGTCCGCCGCGAGGCGCCGCTCGGCCGTGAGCATCCGCGCGATCCGCTCGGCGCTGGAGTCCAGGACGTCCGCGACCCGGTCCAGCTCGGGCACCGCGTACCGCTTGTGCCGGGGGCGCGGGTCGCCCGAACCGAGGCGTTCCGCGGTCTCGGCGAGATCGGTGAGCGGGGACGCGAGCCGGTTGGCCTGCCGTACGGCGAGCAGTACCGCGGCGATGATCGCGAGCAGGGCGACCGCGGCGATGATCAACAGGGTGCGGCCGACCTCGCGGGTCACCGCCGAGCGGGACTCCTGGACGGTGACCGTCTCGCCCTTCTCGCCCTTGGCCTTGCCCTGGATGACGTCGCCGGTGGGACGGGTGCCGATCCGCACGGGCGCCCGGCCGGGTACCTCGATGACCGCGTACCGGTCGTGGGCGACCTGGTTGCTGAGGAGCGCGGCGGTGACGGCCTCGTCGCTGATGAGCCGGCTGTCCACGATGCCCGCCAGGCGCCATGCCTCGGAGTCCACGCGCTCCTGGGCGCTGCTGCTGATCGTGCGGGTCTCCACGATGACCAGGGAGACCCCGAACACGGCGATCACGACGAGCACGACGGCGAGCGTGGAATTGATCAGACGGCGGCGCATGGTTCAGTGTCCCGGGGTGGGGTCGTCAGCTTCTGCCGAAGCGGAACGTCAGCTTTTCTCGAAGCGGAAACCGACGCCTCGGACCGTGGCGATGTAGCGGGGGTTCGCGGCGTCGTCGCCCAGTTTCTTGCGCAGCCACGAGATGTGCATGTCGAGCGTCTTGGTCGAGGACCACCACGTGGTGTCCCAGACCTCGCGCATCAACTGGTCGCGCGTGACGACCCGGCCCGCGTCCCGTACGAGGACCCGCAGCAGGTCGAACTCCTTTGCTGTGAGCTGGAGTTCCTCCTCGCCCATCCACGCGCGGTGCGACTCCACGTCGATACGGACGCCATGGGTGGCCGGCGGCTGCTGGGGCTCCGCGGCACCGCGCCGCAGCAGGGCCCGGACCCGGGCCAGGAGTTCGGCGAGCCGGAACGGCTTGGTCACGTAGTCGTCGGCGCCCGCGTCGAGGCCGACGACGGTGTCGACCTCGTCGGCGCGCGCGGTGAGGATCAGGATCGGCACCGTGTGGCCCTCGGCGCGGAGTCTGCGGGCCACCTCCAGACCGTCCATACCGGGCAGTCCCAGGTCGAGTACGACCAGGTCGACTCCCCCCTGCATCCCCGCGTCCAGCGCGGTCGGTCCGTCCTCACGCACTTCGACCTCGTAACCCTCCCGGCGCAGGGCACGCGCCAGTGGCTCCGAGATGGACGCGTCGTCCTCGGCGAGCAGTACACGGGTCATGTGCTGAGGATAGCGACCGAGCCGCCGCGCTTGTTCTGACCGGGTTCCGGCTGCGCCTGGCTCTTGGCCTGCGGCCGGCTTTCGACTCCCGCCTTGGGGCTTGGCCTGCGGCCGGGGGGCGGCTGCGCCGGGCTTGGCCTGCGGCCTGCTTTGGTCGTTCGGCACCGCCGAGATGCGCCGTCTCGGCTTGGCGCCGTCGCGGCGGATTTTGGGTGCGGGGCAGCTGTTGCGGCGAGACATCGCAGAGCCGATTCGAGGGGGGCGGGCAGCTTTGTGGGCAGAGACTGCGGAGGGACTTGGCACCGCCGGGATGCGTCGTCCGGGCTTGGCGCCGTCGCGGCGGGTTCAAAGGTGCGGGCGGCTTTGCGGGCTGGACCTGCGGGGCGGATTCAAGGTGCCGGGTAGCTATCGCGGCGAGAAACCGCGGCGCTGGTTCAAGGGCGGGCAGCTTTGCAGGCTGGACCCGCAGGGCGGATTCAAGGTGCCGGGCAGCTTTGGCGCCTGGACCCGCGGAGCGGCTTGGCGTCGCCGGGATGCGTCGTCTCGGCTTGGCGCCTTCGTGGTGGGTTCGAAGGGGTGGGTGGTTTGGGGTGGGGCCTTGGAAAGTGGTTGTGTTGTTCCCCTGGTTCCTGTGATCCGTGTCTCAAGTCCTTCCATATAGGGTGCTG
>NZ_JBHVQT010000027.1:0-62350 GCF_042886315.1 Streptomyces sp. NPDC058001 | reverse complement strand
GACAGGACCCTCGATAAGTCCCATCGTTGCAGGTCAGCAGCACTCTCCGCTTATTTGATCAAGACCCGGACAGGCCCACTCACGAAAGCGCGAGGCTAATGCGCCGGCTTCGCACACGCAATGTGGAGCCTCTGCAGGACTGCCGGTCCGCTGTGCTCCCAGCCCTGTCAGTTCCGGTAGGTAAGGTTGACCACCACGTGATCGATCACAATTACGAGGGTTGCAGAAGGGGTCAGTGATGTCCGCGAAGGCGTTTCCCGCTGTCGGCACGCGAGGGGCGGCCCCGTCCAACCCAAGGGAGGGCGACGGCGAGTCCCTGATCCGGGAAGACGTCACGACGGCCGGGACGGGCCTGCGGGTCTACCCCGAGGCCGCGGACGTGTTCGTCGCCGACCAGGTCGAACTGGCCCGGCACCTGCACCCGTTGATCTCCATCGATCTGGCCCAGGTCAACCCGGCCTGGCACGGCTGGATCCACCTGGTCAGCCCGTTGGAACCGGCGGAGGGATACATCGGTGACCACACCCGGGCATTCCACTCGGCCCTGCAGACAACCAACTGGCTCGGGTTCGCGATGGACGGCAACCGCTACCGCCTGCTCGGCGACGTGCGCTACTTCGCGCGGGCGGCAACCCCCGAGAAAGTACCCGAGCCCTGGGAAGGATTCCGCGCCCGGCTCGATGAGCACTGCGAGCGCCAAGAACGCAGCTACCAGGCTCACCGGGACACCTTCCGCCGTGAGGGCGAACTCCTCAGGCTCGACGACGAGGGTTCCCCGATGTACGGGACGCGCGACCCGGTGGCTCTGCTGGACCAACTCGGCGGCCATGCCGACGCCCACAGCAACTGGGTCGATCCCGACCTGTTTCACCTTGGGTATGACGACGACCACGCGTGGCCGATCAGCCCGGCCGGAAACCGGTTCCACTTCGTGGCGGCGGTGCCGGGCTGGCACTACCGAGGCAGCGGCGCCGACCAGATTCTGCTGTTCTTCGAACCCGTCGACCGACTGGCCCTGTTGACCTTCGACTGGAGCTGAGGCCCCAGCACTTACGGTCCCGACGGCCGACGGCTCTCACTGCTGTGGCTGGAGTCGAACTCGAATATGCCGACGGTGCCGGAGTCGACTACGAGCCCTATTCCGCATTCCTGTCCGCAGAGGAGACCACCGAGTGGCTACGCGTGTGCGACAGCCGTTCCTCGGTCATCGCTGCGAGTTCTCCGGATCTTGCCGCAACTGGTCGAGAAGCTGGTCGATGGCTGCCTTCGCCTCCATCACCGACGCGCCGGTCGCCTTCCGCCAGGTGTTGATCGCCTGGATACGGTCGCCCGCGCGTACGTGGGCGACGGCCAGCCGTGCGTGGAGGGGATAGCCCGGCAGCCGGGCGGGAACGGGTCGGCCTCGTGGCTCGCCGCCGCGGCCACTTGGGTCGAACTCGTCAAGTGAGGAGTGCAGTCCATCGATCCGCGCCCGCGCTGCCGGCCGTGCGGTGCGGACCGCCACCAACTCCCAGCGGACGTCCGTCCGCTCGGACCAGTCCTCGTCCAGTCCGATGCCCAACAGCCCTGGATCGTCGATCAGTTGGCAGACGTTGTAGGCAAGATCGTGCTGCATCTGCCGCACCACGTCCGTCAGATCGTCCGGATCCACCCCGCACGCCAGGAGCCGTTGCAGCGCCGCCGCCGATGCGCTGCCAGGAACGTTCCCCTGCCCGTGACCTCGTAGCCAGGACTCGATCCACGACGGGTAGCCGTCGGTGTAAGCATCCTCGTCGACAGCCATGTTCCACACGGCGGTGAGGAACAACTGGCGTGCCTGCGTCGGCCAACCATCAGCATGGGAACCTTCGTCTTCGACCATGCGCCAACACTGCCAGCCGTTGGTGAGGGCGTTGCCGGTTTCAGCAGAGGTGCCGGATGACGGTCCGCACTTGAGTTGTGGTCCATTGGCCTGCCACGAAATGATCGTGCCCCGTATGGGCGGGGTAGACCAGTATCGACTGATTCAATTACGTCAGGGAGCCGATGAGTACGAAGCCCGCACGTCCACGCAATCTGCTCAGATATCTCACGATTACGTCCATCACTATGATCGCTGTGGGATTGTGCGGTTTCGTCACGACCATCGCATTCACCATACCGAACCACACCAAGGCGATATCCACCTTGAAGAGTCGCGGGGTCCAGACCCGCGCGAGTGTCACGAGATGCCAGCAAGCCCTCCACGACGAAAACGGTGGCGAGTTGTCTGTCACCTGCTGGGTGCGCTTTACCCCGTCCGGTGGGCGTTCCGTTGAATCGCCACTGAAATTCAAGACCCGCCAGGTAAGGGACGGCTACACCATGATGGTCGTGTACGACCCGAAGAATACCGGCATGGTCGCCCTTCCCTCGGACCTTGGCTACTGGAATACTCTCACCAGGAACACTCTCGATTTGCTTTTGCTGGTCATCTCAGCCGTAATGGTTCCTCTGGGAATCGCAGGTCTCGTCCTGCGGAGGCTTTTCGGGAGCTACGAAGCGGTACGCGGAAAAGGTCGATGAAATTGACCAGGCCGCCACTCGGCACATCGGTTTGGACAGGTAGCAGAGTGCCGAGCGGGATCTCGAAGGCACGCCGGTGCTGAATCTGGGGAAGTCAACGCGGACGGGCTGACGGAGCACCGGACTCCGGCCCTTTCCCCAAGTCGGCCTCGGGGAAAGGGCCGGAGCCCACGCGGTAGCTACGGTCGGACCGTGACCCGTACGACGCCGGAGGCCGTTAGCTCCGGGCCGGTGCCGTCCGCAGGGGTGGCGGTCAGGCGCCAGGTGTAGGCGCCGGTCGGCGTCGGGGTGCCCGAGTCGGACGTGCCGTCCCAGGAGACCCGTACCGTGCCGGGGGTGCTCCCGCCCGTCCAGGTGCGCACCACCTCGCCGGTCCCGCGATGGGTGAGCGTCACCTGCCAGGACGCCGAGGGCTTGGAGAGCCACCATGCGGCGGCCCACTCGCCGGTGCCGTCCTGCGCCGGTGTGCCGGGTGCGGCGGTGCGGGCGATGCCGAGCGGGGAGAGCGTCTGCTGGGGCGCGGTGACGTGGACGGTGTCGTCCGTGTCGACCCAGGCGAGCTTGCCGGCGCCCGCGTCCAGCGTCCAGGTGGTGCCGCGCCCGTCGCCGTCCGCGGGCTGCTTCAGGCCCGTGACGGTGCCCAGATCGTCCGTGCCGCCGTCCTTCCGCAGCGCGGTGAGGCGCAGGTCGCCGGATGCGTCGCGGTGGGCCAGGAAGTGGTCGCCCAGGAGGGCGCCGGACGCCGGTGCCGGGTAGGTGCGCCCGGACGCAAGGTCCCGTACTCCAGCCGCGTCCTGGGAGGCGCAACTCCAGTACAACAAGGTGCCGCTGCGCTGGAGTTCGTTCGGGACGCAGGCGGTGCCGAGTGCGACGGTCTCGGTCAGGTTGCCGGTGAGCAGGTTGAACACCCTGACGCTGCCGGGTTTGTTCGGCGCCGCCTTGAGCAGCCACTTCTGCTCCAGTACGGCGGCCTGCGCCGGCTGCTCGCGGACGATGACGTCGCGGGCGGTGTCCACGACGTACTGCCGTCCGTCCGCCTCGTACAGCACGAACTCCGGTGCCGTGTCGATGATCCGGCCGTCGGTGCCCGGCAGTGGGAAGCTGTCCGCCGGGTGCTCCGGGTCGTCACCGGTCACCAGTACGTCGGCGCCCGTATCCGGGTCGGCGACCAGCCGGGCCGCCCCCTCGTCCGTACCGTCGGCGAAGCGGCCCGCCGGCAGGCCCGGGAAGTCGGCGAGCGCCGCGCCCTTCACCGGGTCGAGCCCGGTGCCGATGTCCACGCCGTGCAAAGTCTCCTTACTGGAAAGGGAGTTGACGTACCGCAGCCGTCCCCGGTCGAGGCTCAGCGCCTGGATCTCACCGTCCGCCGTCTTGACCCGAGGGACCTGTCGCAGCGGCAGACCGGACACGAGCCCCAGACCGTTCACGCTGAACAGGTGCACGGCGCGTTTGCCGTCGGCGTCCTTGCCGAGCGCGACCAGCGAACCCGAGCCCTCGGCGCGCAGGAACGACTGCTCGACGTCGCTCAGCAGCGTCCGCTCGGTGTCGGCCCCTGCGAAGGGGGTGAGGCGCAGCGGGCCGCCGTCGCCCTCGTACCAGAGCACGTTGTCGCCCACCACGTAGGCCGAGACCTTGCTGTCGGCGGACTGCGTGGCGAGCGGCACGACGCGCGGGGCGGCCGGGCTTTCGCGCTGCATGACCCGTACGCCCGGCTCCCCTTGGCGGGTGAACCAGCTGACGGTGTTCTGCGTGATCCGGAAGCTGCTCGCTTCGCCCGTCACGGGCAGCGGGACGACCTGGCCGTTGTATGCCGTGAGGATGCCGTACGCCTGGGCGCCGTCGGCGGTGCGGTAGCCGATCACGAGCTGGTTCCAGTAGGCGCCGAGCAGTACAGGCTCGGCGCCGGTCGTGGCGCCGGCGGGGAGTTTCACCACGGGGTCGGCCGCCGGGGCCCCGCCACGCGCCACGCGCAACTGGTAAGTGCCGTCGCCCTGGTCCACGGTCGCCAGCACCCAGCCGTTGGCGAACTTCAAGTTGAGGTATCCGGCGGGCACGCTGAGCGTGCTGGTGTTGCGCGGGTCCTCGACGCCGATCCGTACGACGTCCGTGCCGCCGTCCTCACGCGGCTTGGTGTAGGTGACACGGTTGTACTCGTCGTGGCCCCGCACGATCGCGTCCTGCGGCACGCCGTCGAGCGCTGGGACGGGCTTGGTGGTGCGGTTGTACGTCGTGGTCCAGAGGTAGTCGCCGTCCTCGCGGTGCAACACGCCCTGGCTGCCGGTCGACAGCACCGTCTCGGGTCCGTCGCCGTATGCGTCGGGCGCGGGTATGAGGACCTCGGCCGACTCGGCCGCGCCGGCGGCGTGAGCCGTGGCCGGCAGCAATATGGCCGGCCCCGCCGCGAGGACGGCGGCGATGGCACCGGCGGTGACGGTACGCCGGGTACGGCTGGTTGTGCGCAGGTGATGGGACACCTGACCCCCCAACTTGTTAACCGTTGACATTCGATGTTCTTGCTGTGAACACGGGCAACAGTACACAGTTGTACGGGAGTTGTACACGGAATGTGTAGGTGCGGGCGTGGTGGGGCGGCGGTGTCACGGCCCCCGGTCACACCGCCCCCAACGTGACCCGGATCACCTCCCGGGGAAAACCCGCCGCCCCGGCCGGGCGTCTAGCAGGTGTGAAACGGGTTGGGGCGGCACCGCCGCAGGAACTGGACGAGGAACATCTCCTACGACGGGTGGCCCGGGGCGACCGGGCCGCCTTCGAGGAGCTGTACCGGCGTACGTCGCCGTGGCTGGCGGTGCGGCTGGGCCGTCGCTGTGCCGATCAGCAGATCGTCGCCGAGGTCATGCAGGAGACGTATCTGGCGGTGTGGCGGGCGGCCGGCTCCTTCGCCGGGAGCAGGACCGGAGGAACCGCCGTCGGCTGGCTGTGGACGATCGCGGCCCGCCGCCTCGTCGACGCGTTCCGGCGCAGGGCCCACCACGCCGAGCCGCCGCCGGCCGCCGCCGCGCACCCCGTGACGCCCGCGGCCGAGGAGGAGGCATTGGTCGGCACCGTCGGCGGTGACGTCGGGGACGCGTTGCGACGCCTCGCGCCCGAACTCAGGGACGTACTGCAGGCCATGGTGCTCGACGGACTGTCCGTCCGGGAGACCGCCGTACTGCTCGGACTGCCCGAGGGAACGGTCAAGACCCGCGCCCGCCGGGCCCGGATCGCGATGCGGGAGGCACTGACATGACCGCGCAACACGCATCACACGCGTCGGCAGGGCTCATTCACGGATACGCGCGCGGCGACACGGACCTCGTCGCGGACGAGGTATGGGCCCTGGAGGCCCATCTGGAAGGGTGCCGGGTCTGCCGTGACCGGCTGTCGGCCGCCGTCACGGCAGAGGCGCCCGCCGTGGTGGGGCTGACCGACGCCGTCTGGTCCGATCTCGGACCCCAACTGGCCGCGGCCGTCCCGTCGCCGCCGCGCAGGCACCGGGCGCGGCTGTCGGCGTGGACGACGCCCGCCATGACGCCGTGGCTGGCCATGGTCCTGGCCGTGACGCTGCTCGCACTCCTCCTTGACCTGGTGGGACCCGGCTCCGGTCAGGTGTCCCTGATGCTGCTGCTCGCCCCCGTCCTGCCGGTGTGCGGCGTGGCGGCCTCGTGGTCGCGCGGCCTGGACCCGGCGTACGAGCTGACGGCCTCCACGCCGAGGGCTGGGCTGCAACTGGTGCTGCGGCGCACCGCCTCCGTGCTCGCCGTGGTGATCCCCGCGCTGCTGGCGGGGGGTTGGGTGACGGGGGTGACGGCCGCCCAGTGGCTGCTGCCCTGCCTGGCGTTCACCTCGATGGCCCTGGCGCTCGGCGGGGTGATCGGCGTGACGCGCGCCGCCGTCGCCCTGGTGGCCGTATGGGCGGCGGTGGTGGTGGCGCCGGCCCTCGCCACCAGTGGTACGCCCTTCGCCCTGCGGACGGACGGCCTGCCGGTCTGGGGACTGATCCTCGCGCTCGGCGTCGGCGTCGTGATCGCCCGCAGGGGCGCGTACACCGTGCTGGGAGCCCACCGTTGAACCCGCGAAAGAACCCCCGAATGAGCCTCGGAAAGAGCCTCCGAGAGAACTCCCGAGAGAACTCCCGGCAGAACTTCAGAGAGACGAGGAAGCGCATGACGCGCGCAGTGAGCAGGGCCGACATCGCCCCCACGGCCTACGCCTGGGAGATCCGGGCAACCGGACTGAAGGTCAGGGTCGGCAGGAACCGGATGGCCGTCGACGGGCTCGACCTGTCGCTGGGCACCGGCGTACACGGTCTGCTCGGTCCCAACGGGGCGGGCAAGACCACCCTCATCCGCGCACTGGCCACCGTGCTGCGCCCCGCCGGAGGCGAGCTGGAACTGCTCGGGCAGTCCGCGCGCGGACTGGGCGAGCACCGTACGATGCGCCGCCGGATCGGCTACCTGCCGCAGGAGTTCGGCTACTACAAGCGCTTCACCGTACGCGAGTTCGTCGAGTACATGGCATGGCTGAAGGAGGTACCCACGGCGGACATCCCCGCGGCGGTGCAGCGTGCCGTGGAGCGGGTCGGTCTGGCCGACCGCGCCGACGAGCGGATGAAGAACCTGTCGGGCGGCATGGTGCGGCGGGCCGGCATCGCCCAGGCCATCGTCAACGACCCGTCGATCCTGCTCCTCGACGAGCCGACGGTCGGTCTGGATCCGGCGCAGCGACTGCGCTTTCGCGACCTGCTCCAGGAGTTGGGGACGGACGCCTGCGTGGTCGTCTCGACCCATCTGGTGGAGGACGTGGCCGCCGCCTGCACCGACGTGGTGCTCTTCGCCGATGGCCGGCTGGTCTTCCAGGGCACCCCGGACGAACTGGCCGCGGCGGGCGGCCCGGAACACGTGGGCGACAGCCCCCTGGAGCGCGGCTACTCGGCACTGCTCCTGGACCCCGTACAGACGAAGGGCGCCTGGTGAACCTCCGTATCCTGCGCATCGAGCTGAGGCGGTCCGTGGCCCTGTGGGCCGGCGCCGTCGTGCTGGCGACCGCGGTCGCGTACCTGCATCTCATCCCCGGACCGTGGTGGACGGGCACCGTGCTGTGGACGGCCCAGTGGACCTCCATGGCCCTGTGGACCCGGTGCCTGCTGTTCTTCCTGTGGCCGCTCGCCGTGGGATTCGGGGCACTCCAAGGGCTGCGCGACCACCGCTCGAAGATGTCCGAACTGCTCACCAGCACCCCGCGACCCGCACGGCACCGCGCGGCCACCCTGGCGGGCACGGTGGCCTGCACAGTGGCCTCGGCCTTCGCGCTCCTCGTCCTGCTGGGCACGGTACGGGTGCTCGCCGGCGACGCCTCGTACACCCACCTCGGCTGGCTGCCGATCTCGCTGGTGGGCGCGCTCGCGCTCGGCTCGGGGGCCGTCCTGGGCATGGGGGTCGCGCGGGCCCTGCCCTCCGTCCTCACGCCGCCCGCGCTGGTCGTGTGCGCCCTCCTGTTCAACCAGTTCCTGCGGCAGACCCAGACCTTGGACGACGTGGTGCCGACCTCCGCCGCGCCGAACCGTGTCTCGCTGCTGTCGCCTTCGGTGGCTGACGTACGCGAAACGCTCCTCACGCTCTCCGTCCCCGTGCACCTCGGCCAGACACTCTGGCTGCTCGGCATGGCCGCGACGGGCCTCGCGCTGCTGGTCGCCGCAGGTCCGCGCGCCCGACTGCTCGCCCTCACCCCGCTTCTGGCGGGCGGGGTACTCGCCCTGCTCCTGCTCCCGTCCGAGCCCCGCGACACGTACGTCATCGACCGCGCCGCGGCGGCCCGTGTGTGCGACGGGCCGGTGTGCGTGACGACGCTTCAGCGGGCTCGGCTCGACGACGTGGCCGGTCCCGGCAGGGAAGCGCTGCGTCTGCTGCGCGGCGCGCTGGGCGATCAGGCGCCCGTCGCCATCCGCGAGACCACCGTCCTGCGCGCGATCCTCTCCACGCCGGAACGGTCGCGCGACACCGTGCTCATCGACTTCGACGACAGGGTGATCGGCGATGCCCGGGGCGAGCGGCTGACCCGGGCTCTGGTCGGCCAGGGCATGGTCCCGTTGTGCTACGCCCGCAGCGACACCGAGAGCGGCACGCTGGAGGAGACCGTCGCACAGAGTATCGCGACGGCGTGGGTCCTCGGGGAGGACCCACGACCTCTCGACGGGACCGTGCACGCCGCGAGCGACCAGGCCGACGAGGCCCGCCCGGTGTGGAAGAAGCTCACCGCGCTGCCACGGCCGGAGCAGCAGCGGCGGATCAGTGCCCTGCACGCCGCCGCGGTCTCCTGCTCGGGCGACCCGCTCGCCGTACTGTCCGACGGTGCGTCCCGGTGAAATGGCTGACGCTGTACGCGCGTTCGCGGCATGTGCCCGCCTCGCTCGTCGTGGTGGTGATCAGTGCGGTGGCCGTGGGGGTACTCGCCCGGATGGGCGGCGGGGGACTGGCGGATCCGCGGTTGTCCGCGCTCGTCATCGCCACCGGGGTGATGTCGGTCTCGGTCGGACTCGGCGGGCAGGACCTCGCGTTGGACCGGACGGCCGCCATCCGCTGGATGCCCCGCAGGGCGGCACACGTGCTGCTCAGCGGCGTGCTCATCGGCGCGGTGCTGCTGGCGGTACAGACCCTCGGCGGACAGCCGACCTCGCCCGCCTTCGTCGTACGCAACAGTGCGGGGCTGATGGGACTCGCCGCCATCGGGGCGGCCTGGTGCGGGGGGCAGTACGCGTGGATCCCGCCGTTCGCGTGGCTGTCGTCCTCCCTCGTCGTCCCGCCATCGCCGGAGACGGCGACGCAGGTGCTGACCTGGATGCTGCTACCGCCCGGCACGACGGCCGGCACCTGGACGGCCGCCGCCCTGGCCGTCATTGGCACGGTGGTGTACGCAGTCGGGGGCCCGAGACGTTGACGGCGACGGCGGAATCCGTCAGGTCCGGTTCGGCGGGAGGCGGCTCGTCGGCAGCCGGCGCTTGCGGGGGGAGACGTGTGTGCTGGACGGTGGCTGACCGATCGGTGGTCACCTGACGGGCTCTCACGGTGCCCTCTAGCCAACGCGCGTAGACAGCAGCATCATGGGATTGCTTCGAGCGCACGACCTTCTCCTGTAGTTGACATGACCTCGTCAATACTGAACTGAGAGAGGCGGCACGATGGCTTGCGGATCGACCAGCCTGTGGGCTGGTGAAACGAGTTGGTTCTGTTGCGGATCCGCGTGGGGTCCGTGCGGCAGCGCGGGCGGCGGCGCCTGCGGCAACTGCCGGTCGAGCGCCAATCACGGCGCCTGGCCCAACGCGTCACAGGCATGCTGGAACATCACCCGGCCCGACCTGTGCGGCGAGAGCATCCCCAGACGCGGCTGCGGCGCGGTGATGAACGTCAGACACCAGTGTTCCGGTGCGACGGTGTGCATCACGATCACCGACTGCGGACCGCGTACGAAGGAATGGTGCGGCGAGGCAGCCTGCTGCAACGGCGCCTGCCGCACCAACCGCGTCCTGGATCTGACCCCGGCCGCCTTCTCGGCCATCGGCAACCTCAGCTCCGGCAAGCTGCCGGTCTACATCTACGAGTGAGAAGGGACGCGGACATGACCTCTCGTCAGGACGACCACCGCGGCCTGGGCCGCCGTCGCTTCCTCACCACCGCCGCCCTCAGCGGCGCCACGATCGTCGGCGCGACCGCGCTCGGCGGCATCGACGCCGACGCCGCCTTCGCGGCCGAGCCGTCACTCGACCCCGCGATCGCGAAGTCCTCCTTCGTTGAGGGCCGGATCACCGGCATCACCGGCAGTGTCCTGGAGGTCGCCGGTTCCTACGGTGACCACGCGCGGGTCCAGATGACCAACGCCACCAGTGTGTGGAAGGTCCGCGCCACCACCGCCGCGGAGATCGAGATCGGTGACGGGCTCTACGCCCGCGGCGTGCCGATGCCCGATGGCACCATCGCCGCCGACGCGGTGTGGGTGAACATCGTGAACCTCGACACCCAGATCCGCGGCATCGCGAAGAACCGGCTCCACCTCGCCCACGGCCAGCACGAAGTCGTCGGCAACGTCCTCGCGGACACCACGAACGCCTCGTACGCGGGCCGCGCGCTCACGTCCGACCTGTCCCAGCTGCGTATCGGGCAGAGTGCCCAGGTCCTCGGGGCCTGGCGGCCGTCCGACAACTCCGTGGACGTCGTCCGTATCTCGGTCGGGCACTGACAGCGGCGGGACCGAGGAGGAAGACGGACAGATGCTCTCACTGACAACGGGCCTCGCCCCGCTGGTCCTTGCCGGTCTTTTGGGCTGGACCGGCGCGGTCAAGCTGTTCAGCCGCACCACCGTGCTCCAGGCGCCGAAGACGGCACTGGCCCGCATGATGAGCAGCAGTGAGCGAGCGGCGCTGGTGCTACGCGGCACCGGCGCCGCGGAACTGCTCATCGCCGCAGGGTTGTTGGCCGTACCGGGGAACCCTGTGCCCGGGGTGGCCGCCGCCGTCCTCGGCGCCGGTTTCCTCGGCTATCTCGGCTACGGGAGGGCGCTCGCCCCGGAGTCCTCGTGCGGCTGCTCGGCGAACGAGGACGCACCGATCACCTGGCGCGCGTTCGCACGCGCCGCAGTGGTGCTGGTGGGCGGTGCGACGGCGGCCGTGGCGCACGGCAGTTGGTGGTCCACGGTCTCCGGGCGGCCCGCCGGGTCGCTCGGATTCCTGGCCGCCGCCGCGGTCGTACTGACCGTGCTCTCGGCCGATCTTGACCGGTGGTGGCTGCTGCCGCTGAGGCGGACGAGGCTGCGTGTCTTCGGGCATCCGCTCTTCGGCACCGGGGAGGGGGACCGGGTGCCGGTCGCCGCGAGCGTCGAACTGCTGGAGAACTCCCTTGCCTGGCAAGCCGCTTCACCCGTGGTCCGCTCGGCCCTGCTGGACCACTGGGAGGAGGACGGCTGGCGCATTCTCCTGTTCTCGGGTGTGTACGAGACGGCGGAGCCGGCCCGGCCGGTCTCCGTGGTGTTCGCACTCGACGCCACGTCCAGCCGTGACACCCCCGGTGACCCCGTCGTCCGCGTCAGTTTCCTTGACGCGGACAGCGGGGAGCCGGTGGGAGCGGAGCTGCTGAGCGCGGTGCCGTCGCGGAAGGCGCTGCCGTTGGTGGGCTGAGGCAGCCTGCGGAGCGGTAGTGGAGGGAGCGGGGGAGGGGAGCGGTCAGGGAATGGGTCCGGGGGCGTCGCGTGCGCTCCCGGACTCGTCCCATGTCTGACCAGGTTCCGTACGCGGAAGGCTGGACCGCGCTCACCCTCACATGTCGGCGACTCGGCTGTGCCCATTCTGGGACATTTCCCGCAAAGGTGTACGGGCAGGGATGGTGGTGACCGTGGTGCCGACGGTGAGTACCGGCGGGGCCATTGAGCAAGGCAAGGAGCGTTCATAGTGCGTACCAACCAGAAGATTGCCGTCACCCTCGCCGCCACTGTGCTGGCGGGCACTGCTGGTGCGGCAGTCGCTCAGGCTTCGCCCGTAACTTCGTCGGTAACTTCGTCGGCCACGGGCAGGAGTGTTGCCCCCTCCGCCTGCCGTCCGGCCAACCACACGGCAAAGATCACCGAGGGGGCCCACAGCGCGGGGCACCGTCACTACCGCGTCACCCTGACCGCGCCGCGCGGATACGAGCCGTGCAAGCTGGCCGGTTCGCCCACCAACGTGCGGTTCTCGCATCACGGCTCGGACAGTGAGGTCACGGCCGGCCGCTACGGCAGGCAGGGGACCGTGGTGACCTTCGGTCCGGGCCACCCGGTGCACTTCGACATCCAGGTACCGAGCAACCGCCGCGGTATCCGCGCGGACGAGGCATCGTTCACGCTCCGGGCTCCGCGCGGGCAGATCCCTGGCACGTCGTTCGCCGATGGCAGGCTCAAGGTGGCCACCGGCACCCTCATCGGTCCGGTACGGCCCGGCGCCTGATCTCCTTCCAGGGCCAAGGTGCGGTACGCCTATGTCGTCGGTCCGGGTGCGGGGCGTCGGCGGTGAGTTCGCCGAGTTGGACCGGCTCGGGGGTGACGAAGTCGGGGCGTTCGGCGTTGGCGAGGAGCAGCAGGTCCTCCACGATCCGGGTCATCCGGTCGAGTTCGTCGGTGACCAGGCGGAGGGTTTCCTCGCGGTCCGCCGGGTCGTCGCCCATCACTTCGAGGTGGCCGCGCACGATCGTGATCGGGGTGCGCAGTTCGTGCCCGGCGTCGTCCACGAACTCGCGCTGGGCGGCGAAGGCCCGCTCCAGCCGGTCCAGCATGGCGTTGAACGTCGCGGCGAGAGCGGCTATGTCGTCGCGTCCGTGCACGGGGATGCGCCGGGTGAGGTCCTGCTCGGTGAGCCGTGCGGCGGCGGCCCGCACCAGCCGGACGGGCAGCAGTATCCGCCCGGCGACGACCCACCCGATGCCGGTGGTCATCAGCAGGGCGACGCCGGGGATGGCGAGCAGCACGCGGAACACCTCGTCGGCGCGCTCCTGTTCGCGCCGCGGGTGGAACGCGACGACGAAGGCGGCTTCCGGGTCGCCGTCGTAGGGGGCGATCGCCACCTTGGCCCAGCGGATCTCGCCCGCGGGGCGCTCCAGGGTGCCGGTGGTGTCCGGGGAGTCGAAGATCCGGCGGCGGGCGTCGGTGTCCTCGTGCAGCGGCACCAGCGCCGGGATCCGGCGCGGCTGGATGATCTTCGCGAGGTCGCCGCCCCGGCCGGCCATCAGGCCGATCAGCTCCTCGTCGGCGTGCTGGCGCTGAAGGAACACCCGCAGTAGCTGGGTCGGGTCGGTGAACGGCCCTTTGGTCTTCGGGTCTATGCCCTGCTCTTCGAACTGGGTGAACTCGATGGCCTCCTGGGCGAGCAGATCGCCTATGCGCTGGTCCGTGTCGCGCAGCAGGATCGTACGCACGGTGGTCGCGACCGAGCCGAACGCCATCGTCATCACCAGGAGCAGCCACAGCAGGATGCGGACGCGGGCGGAGATCCGCGTCCGGCCCCGCCGCTCAGCCGTCGCCGCCGGGGCCGTCGTCGTCCCCGGCCGATCCGCCTCGGTCGTCGTCATCGTCTCCGCCGGTGGGGCTGGTGGTGGGTGGTACGTCGGTCGCCGGGGGCGGCGGGACGACCTCGTCGCTCGGGGTCGGGGAGTCGGGACTGGCGCTGGGGGAGCCGCTGTCCAGCTCCACCTTGGCGGGCACCTTCGGGGAATCCGGCCGGTCGGAGAGGGCGAAGCTGGTGGCGGCGATCCCGAGCGGGATCACGACGACGGCGGCCAGGGCCGCCATACGGTGGGAGAAGACCATGCCACCGATGCTGCGAAGCGCACCCACCGGTCCAGATGAGCCCCGGATGAGAAACTCTTCATGAAGCCGTCGCGAGAGGTCCCGGGGCTCGCCCACTGGCGTACGTGAGGTCCCGCGAGGTCGCATCCCACGGGGTGCCGACGAGGCCGCTGTCCTGGACCGCAGCACTGAAGCACGCCCCTCCCACGGCTGGCTGCAGCACGCTGACCCCTGCTGATCGTGTTACCTGTCGCCGGGCAGCATCCCATGGCCCACTGACGCGGCGGCGGCCCAACTGCTTCTCGCGTGGGCGTCAGGATTGCTCCCGGCAGGTAGCTGTCACGAGATGTGCGGTGAGGGGCGTCGGCCTGGGGAGGGTGCCTGGGTGGACCGTCGTCCAAGGCTGGCCCGATTTGGGGAGCCGGGGCGGGCTCGGCAACGCTCCTGCCCGACACCGCGGCAGTGCCAACTCGTGGCGGGCCGCGCCGTATACAGCTGCTGCCCGCCGCGTTCGCCGCGCAGCAGGGGCTGACTGTCGGCGTACTTGAGAAGGTGCGCTCAACGAGATACGGATATAGGTGCTCACCTGAGTGTCGTCCTGCCCTCACTCAGATGGCAGTGCGTGCGACGATCGTGGAGTGGAGAATCCTGGTCCGTTGTTCCGTCGACGTCTGCTGATCGACTCGCTGTTGGTGGTGGCTGCTGACGCTTCGGTCCAGGTTTCCTGGCTGGTGAATCATGGTGTGAGCGCGGACGAGATCACCCTGGACTTCGATCACGCTTGCCGCATGGCGGAGAGGCTGGCGGAAGCGGGGCACCTCGATCACCAAGTCCTGCCTGGCCTGCGCGAGATCGACACTGTCTTCAGCGAGATGAGTGGCGAGGGTAATGCTGATCGCTGGACCGAGGACGCTCTGTCCAGCGATGAGGGCTGGAACCAGGCCCGGCGGTTGGCCCGCCGGGTCCTCGATGTGGAAGTAGGAGGCTGGGACCAGCCTTTGCCGGAAATTACGGTGATCCGGTGACGGCTCCTCCTGGGCAGGCGACATCCGTATCGGGCTCGTTGGCAGCGAACCGGTTCTTCAGCCGGTAACTGGGACCGTTGATGGAGACCACATCGCAGTGGTGCAGGAGCTGGTCAAGGATGGCCGTGGCGAGGACTCCGTCGCCGAATACCTGGCCCTGTTCGCTGAAGGTCTTGTTCGAGGTCAGGATGATCGACCCCTTTTCGAGCACCTCCACGACGAGGCCGCTGTGCTGGTCGTCGACGAGACCGGTGACCTGAAGGAGGGCACCCACACCGTCGGGGTCCAGCGCCAAGCCGGAACCGGCCCGGGTGAGACCGAACGGTTCCTGGACACTGGACACCGCGTCGGCCGGGTCACGGGTGACGAGGTCTACGGCGGGCGGCAACCCGAAACTGCGATCCGCGCTGGCAAACCGCAGCATCGGCTATGTTCTCGCGGTGGCCTGCTCAGCCCAAATGGCCACCGGCGCAGGCACGTTCCGCGCTGACGTGCTGGTGAAGAAGGTGCCGAAGAGGGCCGGGCAGAAGCCGTCGGCCGGACGCGGCGCGAGGGACAGCGGTTCTACGACCGGGCCGTCATCGACCTCGTCGAGGTGGCACTGGGCCACCACCAGCTCCTGGTCCGTCGCAACGGCACCACCGGTGAACTCGCCTTCCTCGCCCTCGTCCGCGCCGCCAAATACGGACACCGCCCCACGCCGGGCGACCTGATCCCGCTGACCTGCAACCAGGTGCGATCACGAGCCAGCCATCACCGGAGACAAGTGTGACTCAGTACTTTCGCCGGCCACTCCGAGCACCGAAGTTGGTCGCCCGAGCCGAAAGCTGAGGGTTCATCGGTCGCTGGGCGTAGGTCCTGCGCCTCAGGCGCGCTTCGCGCCTGCTGGCTAGGGTCGGTCCTCATGGAGACCACGGGAATCGTTCGCCGCCGGACGGCGGAGCGAATGCGCGACGCTCTGGAGCGGCTTGTTAGCGAGCGGGATGTGTGGGTGTCGACGGCTCACCCTGATCACGGGCCGCACCAGGTGCCGCTGTGGTTCCTGTGGGACGGGCGAGCAGTGTGGATGTGCACCAGCGCCACTTCCGTGACTGCGCGAAACGTCCGCGAAGAGCCGCGCGTGCGCCTGTCGCTACCGGACACCTTCGACGTGGTGCTCCTCCAGGGTGAGGCGGAGTGCTTCCCGGACCAGGAGGTGCCCGTAGGCGCGGCGGAAGCGTTCGCCGACAAGTTCGGGTGGGATCCACGCGCGGAAGAGGGTTCCTTTCTGTATGTACGCGTAACCCCGAGGACTGTGCGCGCTTGGCGTGGCGAGCCAGAACTACGCGGGAGAGTCATCATGCGCGACGGGATGTGGCTGGAGTAACGACTGTCCCTCGCCGACGCACCTCTCTCGGATCACGATCTACAGCTGGAGTGCCAGCGAGCCCTTCGGGGGTGGGAGAAAGACCCTCACGGACCCTCGCCTCTGTGCGGCCGTATCGACCGGCTCACCCTCAACGGCACGATCATCGAAACCGGCACCGGCTCCTACCACCTCGCAAGCCCCCGGGCCCGGAGCGAAGAATTCGCCATCGTGACACGATACCGGCCGTCCGGGCAGGCGAGATGCGGGCGGAGGTGCCGGATCCCGGAGCAGACCCGTGCGGGAATGAAGCGGCCGGGCTCGGCGGGTTTCTCCCGGCGGGCGATGTAGGTCGGCGGCGGCTCGACGGATGAGCCGGAGCCGGGTGAGGGCGGCGATGATCAGCGAGGTGCAGCGGGCTTGGGCCTCGCCGAACCGCACACCACGCACCGGGCACCGGGCAACTGGCCTTGCGCACCGGTGGCCGCCGGCAATCGGCTGTCCCTATCATCGCGAACCATCCCGAGCAAGGCCAAGACGTCGGCTGGTCGACCGGGAGCCCCGGAGGCCATCCACGCCACCCACTTCCGCTCATTCCGCCGGCTCGGTGCTCGGTCCACGGCACGCTCGCCGCGAGCGAACTGGTGGTCATCCTCAGCCTGACGGACCACCACGCCATGTATGCCGTCCTTGAGTCGGCCACCGAGGCACTGTCCGGCCGGGTCCTCGTCAATCTCAGCTCGGACATGCCCGACACTTCGTTGCCATCGGCGGTGCCGGAGATTTTCCGGCGAGGCACAGCGGCCGGCCATGTCGACGACAGCGCGACCAGCTTGATCGAGGTCCTGAAGGAGCCCGCCGTATAGCCACTTCGCGTAGCCACTTCGCGCCGGGAGTCGGCCACGCAGCAACAGTTCGGGGGAGCCGACCGCGCTCGGCGCTCGCGGTCGCTGCCCGTCGACGTTCGACAGGACCGACTACCGCGAGCGCCACGCAAACGAGGGCTGTGTCCAGCTCTCATACGAAACCGGACAAGACGGCGAGTGAGGGTCAGGGATTCATGGCGGCTCGGTCGGACTCACTGCGCAGAACGCAGAATTCGTTACCCTCGGGATCCGCGAGGATCGCCCAACCTGAACCATCGGGATTCCGGTGATCGGCAACAAAGGCGGCACCGAGACCCATGAGCCGGTCCACCTCCTCATCGCGCGAGGTCTCAGGGCGCAAACACAGATGGATCCGGTTCTTGACGGTCTTACCCTCGGGCACCTGGTTGAAGTACAGCACCGGGCCCTCCGCCAGCATCACCTGAGTCTCCCGGGCGCCCGGTCCGTCCTCCGGATGCAGCGGACGGCCGGTCACCCTGCTCCAGAACCGAGCAAGCTCATAGGCATCCGCACAGTCAATCGCCACGTTCTGCAATACCGAAACCATGTGCGCGAGCCTTCCTGATCTTCACACCGAACGCCACTGGGTTGATCTCATTCTCCGCGCACACAGCCCAGGCACCTGGCAGCACCTTCGTATCCAGGTACTGCCCGTGTTCATCGACGACCAGTACCGCCCCGACGGCGATTCCGGTGCTACGCCGCGTGCAGCGCCAGCGTCGGCGAGAGGCGGGCCGCGCGTACCGCAGGATAGAGCCCCGCGACCGTGCCGATGACCAGTGTCGTTGCGAAACCGCCTCCGACGGCCCACAGCGGAACCACCCACGGCAGGCCGTCGACGCGTGCGAAGATCCCCGTTGCCGCAGCGCCCAGCAGGACGCCGGCCAGGCCGCCGAGGCCGGACAGCAGCAGCGACTCCGTGATGAACTGGATGCGGATCTGGCCCCGTGCCGCGCCGAGCGAACGTCGCAGGCCGATCTCGAACCGTCTCTCAAGGACCGAAATGATCATGGTGTTGGCGACGCCGACTCCGCCGACGAGCAGCGCGATGCCGCCGAGCCCGAGGAGCAGGCTGCTGAACGCCCCCTCCATCGCGGCTTTCGCCTGCAGTTTGGCGGACGGGTCAGTGACCTTGATGTTCTGCGGGTTCTGAGGGTCGAGGCTGGGAGCGAGCAGGCTACGGACGTCCCTGACGGAGTCGCGGGTCGAGCGCTCGTACACCGCGGTCGGATGGCCGTCAAAGCCGAGGAACCGCTCGGCTGCCTCCCAGCCGACCAAAGCGGCGCGTTCGAGTTCGGGAGCCAGGGGCAGCGGTTCGAGTATGCCGACGACCGTGAAATAGCGGTCGCCCAGCCAGACTTGCTGCCCCGCCGCGCCGATCCCGAGGCGCGCCGCGGAGACATGGCCGAGTACGACGGCCGGATAGCGCCCGTTGGCCTTGTTGAGCCACCCGCCGCTGCCGACCTCGCCGCGTACGACCTTCAACAGCCCTTCGGAAGCAGCCTGGACGCTGATGCCGCCGGTCTCGTTCTCGGGAACCTTCTCGTTACGTCGTACGGACTCTTCGACGGTTCCGGTCGCGCCCGCCTGCTCCACCCCGTCGATACGGCTGACCATGCCGACGGCGTGCTTGGGCAGCTTGACGCTCTCCCCGGCGAACATCGACTCGCCCGGTTCCGCCACCAGCATGTTCGTGCCCAGTCGGTCGAGCCGCTGCAACAACTGCTCTTTGCTCGACGCGGAGATACCGACCACCGCGATCATGGTGGCGACGCCGATGGCGATGCCCAGCGCGGACAGGACAACGCGTAGCGGGCGGCTGCGCATGCCGCCGGAGCCGACGTGGAGGACGTCGCGCGGGCTGAGCCGGGCGGGTTTGAGTCGGGTGGGTGTGAGCTTGCGGCGGGCCATCAGGCGCCGGTCCAGGCGCTGTCGGACAGGCCGGGCGATGTGCCATGCCTCACGTCAGGCGGTGCGCCATGCTCAACGTCGGGCGGTGCGTTGCCCGGTACGCCTGATTCCCCGCTGTCCCGCAGACCGGTCCCGGCACCGCCGTTCCGTGCGCCCTTCCCCACGCCGCCATCCCTCACATCACTCATCACGTCCTGGACCACCTCCCCGTCGCGCATCCGCACTTGCCTGGGCAGTCGCGCGGCGACCTCAAGGTCGTGCGTGATGACCGCGATGGTCGCCCCTGTCGCGCTGAGGTCATGCAGCAGCGTCATCACCGAGTCGCCCGACGCGGAGTCCAGCGCGCCTGTCGGCTCGTCCGCCAGCAGCAGTTCGGGTTCGCCGACGACGGCACGCGCGATGGCGACCCGCTGCTTCTGCCCCCCGGACAACTCGTGCGGCCGGTGTTCTCTGCGGTCGGCGAGACCGACACGTTCCAGTGCCTCGGCGGCCCGCCTGCGCCGTTCGGCACGCGGCAGGCCGGAGTAGAGCAGTCCTTCGGCCACGTTGTCCTGTGCGCTGAAACCCGGTACCAGGTGGAACGCCTGGAAGACGAATCCCACGTGGCGTGCGCGCAGCGCGGAGAGTTCGCCGTCGGACAGGGCCGCCACGTCGAACCCGGCGATCGAGACCGACCCGGAGGTGGGTCGGTCCAGGGTGCCGATGATGTGCAGCAGGGTGGACTTTCCGGAGCCGGACGGCCCGACGATGCCGACCAGTTCGCCCCTCTCGATGCTCAGGTCCACGCCGCGCAGCGCCATGACGCCACCCGCGTACTCCTTGGTGACCCTCTTGAGGTCGACGACACGCGTCATATCTTCGGCACCCCCACGTTCATGCCGGCGCGCACCGCGTCGCCCCTGACCTCCACCCGGCCCTGGGCGAAGAGGCCGAGCCTGACCGGTACTTCACGGGTCTTGCCGTGCTCCACGACCTGGAGCCCGAAGCCCTTGTCCGGCAGGGCGAGCAGTGCCTCGACGGGTACGGTGAGGACGCTTTTGCGTGTCTCGCCGGTGAAGCGCACGGTGACAGGTGCCTGGTCCAGAGCACCGGTCCTGTCCGCTTTGTCCAGGGAGACCTTGACAGTGATCTTGGGTGATGGATCGTTAGGGTCGCTGCCTTGCTTGGCCTGGGTGCCGACAGCGCTGATCTCGCCGGGTGCGGAACTGCCGTCCGGCAGGGTGACGGTCACGCGGTCCCCCTTCTTGACGGACGCACTCTCCCCGACGTCGAGTTTCACGGTGATGACGCGCCTGGAACCGGTCGTGGTCAGTACGGCCTCACCGGGCGCCGTCAGGTCGCCGACGGTTCTGCCGGCGCTCTCGATCCGGACGGCACCGGACGCGAAGGCGATGTCCTTCGGGTCCAGGGTGCCCGTCTGCTTGTCGCCGTTCGCCTTCTGCCAGCGCTTCACGGCGCGGGCGGTGAGGTCCGAGTACGTGGTGTCGACGGTGAAGCCCGTGTAGCCGAGAGCGGCGAGGTTCTCCTCCAACTGCCGTACGTCCTCGCCCTCGATGCCGACCTTGAGCATCCGGTACATCGGTTCGGAGCCGTACATCAGCCGGACCTTCTTGCCGTCGACCGCGTACAACCCGCCGTTCCGGCGTACCATTGAGCCGGCCTTCGCTGTCCAGGTCACGGTGCCTGCAACAGTCGCGCTGAACGTCCGCCGGCCCGCGTAACCGATGGTCCCGTCGGCCACCACACTCTCGCTGAGGTTCTCGCGTTCGACGACGGCCGTGGCCGGCGGCAGTCCGGAATCCCGCGGTGTGCCGCTGTCATCGGGAAGAGTCAGGGCGGCGAACGTGGTGGAGCCGCCCACCACGGCCAGCACGCCCAGGATGACGTACCTGCGCTTCACCGCAGTTCGCCTTCACACGCCTTGCTCGCCTTCTGGAACTCCTGGGCCTCCGCATCGCTCTTCGGCTGCGGCAGCCCCTGCGCCTCGCCCTCCTTGGGTTCCGGCATGTCCTGGCCGTGGTCGCGCATGCACTTGCGGTACTTCAGTTGCTTGTCCTTGTCGGCCTGCGACTCCTGGCTGCCGGTGTCACCGGCGGGAACCTTGTCCTTGCACGCGTTGAGTGCCTTCTCCACCGTCGCCTTGCTGTTGCCGTCACCGCCGACCGGGATTCCGGGTTCTTCGGCCCCACCGTCGACCGGCTCCGGCATGTCCAGACCGTTGTCGCGCAGACACTTCCGGTACTCCAGGCCCTCGTCGGCCCCGGTCTTCGCGCTGTTCGACGACCCGGAGTCCTTCACGCCCCCGCCGTCCGAGCACGCCGTGCCGAACAGCGCCAGCACGGCCACGCAGGACGCCGCGGCGACGAGGTGGCGATACGTCCGGCCGGGGCGCTTCCCTGCGGACGGCTGGGGTGGAGCACTCCGGAAGGCGCCCTTCAGGGACGAGTTCTGCTTCTGCACGGAGATCTCCTCGACGTCGGTGGTGCGGTGAATGCGAACGCCGTGAGCGTGCCGTGAACCCGCCTTTCGTTTCTCTCAGCAATTCCGTTTACAACAACGAAACCGTCCGCCCGGTATAGAGGTGCCCATGCGTGTACTGCTGGTGGAAGACGAGGAATTCCTTGCCGATACGGTCGCGGAAGGTCTGCGACATGACGCCATCGCCGTGGACGTGGCGTACGACGGCCTGACCGCGTTGGAGAAGCTGCGGCTCGGGGCGTACGACGTCCTCATTCTCGACCGCGACCTGCCGGGGCTGCACGGCGACGAGGTGTGCCGCAGCGTCGTGCGGCAGCGACTGCTCACCCGCATCCTGATGCTCACCGCAGCCGGCGCCGTACGGGACCGGGTGGACGGCCTCGGCCTGGGCGCGGACGACTACCTCACCAAGCCGTTCGCGTACGACGAACTGCTGGCGCGCGTCCTCGCCCTCGGACGCCGTGCCCGGCCCGCGCTGCCCCCGGTCATCGAACGGGCCGGACTGGTCCTGGACACCGCCCGGCGCCAGGTCACCAGGGAGGGCCGCTTCCTCACCCTGTCCCGCAAGGAGTTCGCCGTCCTGGAGACGCTGATGCGTGCCGACGGCGCGGTCGTCAGCGGCGACGACCTGATCGAGCAGGTCTGGGAAGAGGACACCAGCTACCGCACGAACGCGGTCCGTGTCACCCTCTCCAAGCTCCGGGCCAAGCTCGGTGACCCAGCCCTGGTCGAAACGGTCCCCGGCTGCGGTTATCGCGTCCGAGTGAGCGGATGAACAGCGAAAGGGCCCGGCTGACGGTCCTCTTCACCGGACTCCTTGTGCTCGCCGGCGTCCTGCTGACCGGCCTTGTGTACGTCCTGCTCAAGCAGAGCCTCGACTCCCAGATCGATCGCGCGGTCGCCGGGGTCACGCTCACGGATGAGTCCCGAGCGGACGCACCGACCGGACCGGCGACCCCGATGATGCCGCTGACGACGGTGGGCAGGCTCGCCGATGCCGAATCCCAGGTCGCCGAGACGGTCAGCCATGTCGCCGGGGACGCGGCACTGAGCCGCTTGCTCACCGTCTCCGGCCTGTCCCTGGCCGCGTTCGCCGTCGTCTTCGCCGCGCTGGCCTGGTGGATGGCCGGCCGGGTGCTCCATCCCGTCGGCGCCATCACCGCCAGGGCCCGGCAGCTCTCGGAGGCGAACCTGCACGAGCGGCTCGCGCTCCGGTCGCCGCCCGGCGAACTCAAGGAACTCGCCGACACCTTCGACCAGATGCTCGACCGCATCGAGCATCTGGTCGCGGCACGGCAACGGTTCGCGGCCAACGCCGCGCACGAACTGCGCACCGCCGTCGCCGTCCAACGTGCTGCTGCCGAGATCGGTCTGGCGAACAACCCGCCACCGGAGAAGGTCGCCCGTATGCGGCGCAAGCTGGTCCAGAACGCCGAGGGGAGCGAGCGGCTCATCGAGGGCCTTCTCCTGCTCGCGGTCTCCGACCGGGAACTCTCGCGCCGTGAACGCGTCGCACTGCACGAGATCGCGGGCGAATGTACGGAAGGTCTACGGGAGGAGGCGGCCCGACGCTCGGTCACCCTGGACATGGCGGCGGAACCGCTCTCCGTCGAGGGCGACCCCGTCCTCCTCGAACACGCCGTGTACAACCTCATCTCCAACGGCATCCGTTACAACCACCCCGGAGGCACCGTCCGCGTACGCGTCGGCCCGGACGCCGTCGAAGTCGACAACACCGGGCCCGTGGTGCCGTCCGCGGACATACCGCTCCTCTTCGAACCGTTCCGCCGCGCGGCGGAACGCCGCCACGGCCGGGGAGACAGCGCGGGCCTGGGCCTCTCGATCGTCGCGTCGATCGCACGGGCCCACGACGCGGACACACGAGCGAGCGCGAACCCGGCCGGCGGACTGACGGTCCGGATGACCTTCCCGCCCACACGGAGATCCGGGGACTGATGCGTGAGGCGGGCAGGGCCGGGGCCAGACTGGTGCAGTTGATCTCGTGAGGTGACTCCGGCCCAGGGGATCCCGCGAGTCACGATGAGTTCTGCGGCGTCCGGCGGTCCTACTGTCGAACCCGTTACCGAGGAGGACTTCTGATGCGCAGCGTGACCTATTCGATGAGCGTCTCACTCGACGGCTACATCGTCGGGCCGGACGGCGACTTCGACTGGACGGCGCCCGGCGAGGAGGTCTTTCGTTCCTGGATCGACGAGATTCGAGAGGTCGGCGTCCACCTGCTGGGACGACGGCTGTACGAGACGATGTTGTACTGGGAGACCGCCGACCAGGATCCATCGCTCGACGACTCCCAGCTTGAGTGGGCCGCGATCTGGAAGCGACTCCCCAAGGTGGTGTTCTCCACCACGCTGTCGGCGGTGCAGGGCAATGCCCGCCTGGCCTCCGGCGGCCTGGCGGAGGAGATCGCGCGGTTGCGAGCCGAGCCGGGCGATGGCGACATCGCGATCGGCGGCGCGGCTCTCGCCGCCGAGGCCGCCGTGCTGGGTCTGATCGACGAGTACCGGGCCAGGGTCTACTCGGTGCTGGTGGGCGGTGGCACGCCGTTCCTTCCCCAGCGCGAGCGCCGGGTGGATCTCGAACTCGTCGAGACCCGCACCTTCGGTTCGAGAGTCGTCCACCTCCGCTACCGCGTGGCGCGCTAGCCGGATCGTCCGCCCGGTGATGGTGAACTCGGTGGTGGCGAGGGTGCTCCGGGGATTCTGACCACCGCTTCCGTGCCCCTGTCCTCGGCGGGCCGCAACGTCACGGTCCCGCCCGACCGGTGCACGGTCTGCGCGACGATGGCGAGGCCCAGGCCGCTTCCGGGCAGGCTGCGGGCCGCGGGTGAGCGCCAGAACCGGTCAAAAACGTGAGGCAGTTCGTCCGGGGGGACACCCGGCCCCTGGTCCCGGACACTGAGCCGGCCGCCAGCGAGTCTCAGGCTCACGGTTCCCCCGGCGGGCGAGAACTTCACAGCGTTGTCGAGCAGGTTCACCACGGCGCGCTCCAGCGCTGCGGGGTCGGACAGCACGTACCAGGGGTCCAGTTCGGAGGCGAACCGCAGTTCCGTGCCCCGGCGCTTGGCGCGTTCCAGGGCCCGCTCGGCCACCTCATGCAGGCCAACAGGCTGGAACGCAAGGCTCCCGGGGACACCGTCGGGGCGGGAGAGTTCCTGAAGGTCCTTGATGAGGCTGGCCAGTTCCCCGATCTGCGCCCCGATGGACGTCAGAAGATCACTGCGGGCGGAGGGCGGCAGCTGGCGGCCACTCTGCTCGCTCCGGATGAGGAGTTCGATGTTGGTGCGCAGCGATGTCAGCGGGGTGCGCAGTTCGTGCCCCGCATCGGCGATCAGTTGTTGCTGCCGGTCTCGGGAGGAGGCCAGGGCCTCGGCCATGGCGTTGAAGGACCTGGAGAGCCGAGCGATCTCGTCATCCCCGTCAGCCGGGATACGCACCGAGAGATCTTCAGTCCGAGCGATGTGCTCAACAGTGCTGGTGAGTCGCTCGACCGGGCGGAGACCGGCCCGCGCGATGCCGAGTCCGGCGGTGGCCGCGCCGATGACTCCGAGACCCGCAACGCCGAGGAGGAGCAGCGCGAGGCTGTTCAGGGGGTCACTCACACCGCTCATCGGCTGCGCGATGGAAACGGCATAGGCCCCACCCAACCCCGGTGGAAGGTCAGGGCGCGATGTCGCGACGCGCATCGCCTGCCCATCCTCGGACTTGGCGTCGTGCAGCGTGTCGTCCCGCATGCCCTGGGCCACGGCGATGTCACTGTCGACGACCTCGATCGGTGTGCTGCCGGGGGCCGCGCAGACGGTGCCGTCCACGGTAACGACCTGAACCGTGTAGGGAGTCGGTGTGTCAGTCGTCTGGTCCGGTTCGGGCTGCTCGATCCCGCACGTGCGCAGTAGCTGCTGCACGTACCCCGGCGAAGCCTGCACGCTGCGCAGGTTCGAGTCAAGCTGCTGCATCAGTTGCTGGCGGGTGACCAACCAGGCGGTCACAGCGGCAACGCTGACCGCGACGGCCACGGCGACCGCGGCAAGCAGTCCGAGCCTGGCCCGCAGAGTCAACCGCCGGAGTTGAGTCGTCAACGGTCCCCGCCCTCGCACACTGTGACCATGGATCGCTGCTCCTGAGTAGTGGCCCCTGACGTCTCGCAACCGCCTCCAACGATGCCCCCGCGGTTCCCGTTGTGTTCCCCCCTGCGCTCACGCCGGAAGTATCCAACGCCAAGATGAGAGCCTGGTGAAGGCAACAGATCTTCGTCTCGGAAGCCTTGGTCGAAGTCCTGGAGCACGGCTGACATCCTCCTCACGCTTGGCGGTGTTCGTGGCGGGGGTGTGTCGTGGGGGGTCGGGTGTCCGGGCCCTGGTCGGTGTGGTCAGGGGGCAGCGTTCGATAATGCGGTCATGTACGTGGCTCACCGACCCGACTCCGACCTCTCCCATCTGGCGTACCGGCACCTGGCGTTGGAGGACTGTCCCCGTGACCTGAAGCTGGGGCTGAATCTGGGCTTCTACCGGGTCTTCGGGATCCCCACCATCGCCCGCGTTCTGGCGGGGACGGGCAAGCTGATGGACCGTCCGCTGGTGCGTGCCAAAGCGACCGGTGCGCTCATGTACACACTGGTGGAGCACGGTCTGGACAGCACCGCCGGCCGCGAGGGAGTGTCGGCGCTGAATCGTCTCCATGCCCGGCTGCCGGTGGGCAACGACGAGTTCGTGTATGTCCTGGGTGCCTTTTGCGTCACTCCGATGCGCTGGACCGACCGCTACGGTGCCCGCCGTACCACCGCGCGCGAGAAGGTCTCCGCCCACGCCTTCTACGCCGCTCTGGCGGACCGTATGGGTATCGGGTCCGTACCGGGCTCGTACGTCCGACTGGCCCGCTGGATGGACGACTACGAGCGCCGCCATATGGCCCCGAGCGCTGAGGGCAGAGCCCTTCTGGAGGCCACCCGCACGGTTCTGACGGCCCGTTTCCCGCCGTGGGCCGCTCCCGCCGTCCGAACCGCCTCCGCCACCCTTTTCGACGCCCGGCTCCGCGAGGCCCTGGGTATCCCTGCCCCGCCCGCTCCTGTCCGCTGGACGACGGGTGCGGCCTTGCGTCTCATGGCGAGGCGGGGTCGTGGCACGGCCAGCGGCTGAACGGTCCGGTGTGCCCCTTGCCGGCCTGCGCCGGCCAAGCCCGGCACGAGCCCGATGTGCTGCGCCCCCGATCTCGAAGCCGATGTAGGAGAACCCGTCGGCCTGTGGCGCAACGCCGAGTAGGGCGCCGGGGCAAGCGGGCCGAACTCGCCCTCGACGCCCGCACACGGCGGTGGGCCAGCTCCTGTTCACGGTCGTCCAAGGGCGATTTCCGGCCGCGCAGGCACCCGTACTCCGGCACCTTGCCGCCCAATGTCTTGACAGGTTCACGATTGAAGAGCAATTTGTGGGAGCGCTCCCACGCATCGGTGTCATCGCTACAACCGACGCACCATCCGCTCGACCCGCACTGCGCACACCCTCCACCCCATCCCGGAGGGCCGCCCCTCCGGGACGTACGAGAAGAGGAGCACAGAGCCGCATGAACCCATGTCAACGCAGTCTGTCCGGGCGCGGATTCGGACGACGCAGACTCGGAAGACTCAGGTCCGGACCCACACCCGGACTCCGAACCGGGCTGCGTCGAAGGACCGTCGCACTCGGGGCCGCCCTCGCCACCGTGGCCGCGCTGGCCGTCGCCGCGCTGCCGGGACAGGCGTCCGCCGCGACCCGGCTCGACAACCCCTACGCCGGAGCCACCCCCTACGTGAACGCGGACTGGTCCGCGAAGGCCGCCGCCGAGCCGGGTGGCAGCGCCATCTCCGACAAGCCGACCTTCGTGTGGATGGACCGCATCGCCGCCATCCAGGGCACCAGCGGCGCGAGAGGCTTGCGCGCACATCTGGACGCGGCGCTCGTCCAGGGCGCGAACCTGTTCCAGGTGGTCATCTACGACCTGCCGGGACGTGACTGCTCCGCCCTCGCCTCCAACGGCGAACTCGGCCCGACCGAGATCGACCGGTACAAGAACGAGTACATCGACCCGATCGCCGACATCCTGGACGACCCCGCATACGCGTCCTTGCGGATCGTCACGCTCATCGAGCCGGACTCGCTGCCCAACATCGTCACCAACGCGGGCGGCACCGCCGGGTCCACCGACGCCTGCGTACAGATGAAGTCGCTCGGCAACTACGAGAAGGGCGTCGGCTACGCGCTGCACACCCTGGCCGCCATACCGAACGTGTACAACTACATCGACGCCGCCCACCACGGCTGGCTCGGCTGGGACTCCAACATGGCCCCGGCGGTCGACGAGTTCAAGAAGGCCGCCACCTCGGAGGGCGCGACCGTCGCCGACGTGCACGGCTTCATCGTCAACACCGCCAACTACTCGGCACTCAAGGAGCCCTACTTCAAGGTCACGGACACGGTGAACGGCACCACCGTGCGCCAGTCCAAGTGGGTCGACTGGAACTACTACGTAGACGAACTCTCCTACGCGCAGGCGCTGCGTTCCCTGCTGGTCAGCCGGGGCGGCTTCAACGCGAACATCGGCATGCTCATCGACACCGCCCGCAACGGCTGGGGCGGCACGGCGCGGCCCACCGGCTCCGGTCCGACCACGAGCGTGGACGCGTACGTGGAGGGTTCCCGGGTCGACCGTCGTATCCACGCGGGCAACTGGTGCAACCAGAGCGGCGCGGGGATCGGCGAACGTCCGGTGAGCGCGCCCGCGAGCGGCATCGACGCCTATGTGTGGGCGAAGCCGCCCGGCGAGTCGGACGGCAACAGCCAGCCGATCGCCAATGACGAGGGCAAGGGCTTCGACCGCATGTGTGACCCGACGTACACGGGCAACGGGCGCAACGGCAACAACCTGACGGGCGCGCTGCCGAACTCGCCGCTCGCCGGTCACTGGTTCTCCGCGCAGTTCCGGGAACTGGTCAAGAACGCCTACCCACCGCTGAACGGCAGCGGCCCCGTCGACACCCAGGCACCGACCGTGCCGACCGGGCTGACGGTGACCGGCACGTCCCGCTCCACAGTGTCCCTCTCCTGGACGGCGTCCACCGATGACACCGGAGTGAGCGGCTACGACATCTTCCGGAACGGTGTCCAGGTCGGTACGAGCACATCAACATCCTTCACCGACACCGGACTTGAGGCGTCCACCGGGTACAGCTACCGGGTGCGGGCGCGGGACGCCGCCGGAAACACCTCGGCCCTCTCGACGGCGGTGACCGCGACCACCACGGCGGGCGGCGGCACGGGCACCGGCTCGCTGAAGGTCCAGTACAAGAACAACGACTCCTCCGCCACCGACAACCAGATCCGGATGGGTCTGCAACTGCTCAACACCGGCAGCTCGGCCGTGGATCTCTCGAAGGTGACGGTGCGGTACTGGTTCACACCGGAGGCCGGAGCGAGCACGTTCGGGACGTGGTGCGACTACGCCGTCGTCGGCTGCTCCGTAGTGAAGCTCGGGGTGAAGTCCGGTGGCGGCGCGGCGGGTGCGAGCCACTACCTGGAGGTCGGTTTCGGCAGCGGCAGCGTCGCCGCAGGCGCCTCCACCGGCGAGATGCAGTTGCGCCTTGCCAAGTCGGACTGGTCGAACTTCGACGAGAGCGACGACTACAGCCGAGGCACCGGCACCACGTACGCGGACGCCACGAAGATCGGTGTGTACGTGGACGGCGTCCTGGCCTGGGGCACCGCCCCCTGACGCCACTGGGGGAGGGCGGCGCGGGAATGCGGGTGCGCCGCCTCGCGGAAAGAGCCGGGGCCGCCGGTACGGGAGGATTTCCCGCACCGGTGGCCCCGGCGCCGCCCGTGCTTACAGACCCCCGTCGGCGAAGCGCAGCCTGATCGTGCGGGACTCGGGGCGGAGCGCGAACTCGGGCCACACATCAGGACCGCAGGCCCGGGAGCCGAGCCCGTGCTGGGCGGCATCGACGATCAGGTGACTCGTCGTCGAATCCGGCAGCTCATAGGGGTGTTCGGCTCGCGCGATCTCCTGCGGGGTGTGGCGGCTGAGTGTGAAGCCGGGTCGGCGTCCCTGCGTGTCGGGCAGGGCCACCACGCGCAGCACTTCGGTGTCGCCACTCGTCAGCGCCAGTCGGCGCAGTGCGGAGCGGTGGCCGGTCTCCTGGGGTCGCGCATAGCCGGCCGAGAGGTCGCCGATCGTGGCGGAGAACCGGCCGGTGCGTGCCGCGCGCAGACTGTCGGGGTAGGACTCGAACGGTCCGAGGCCGAACCACTCGGCGCCGTCGACGGGAGCCGAGCCGTCGGGCAGCTCGAAACGAATCCCGATCCGCGGCCACACGGTCCGCCAGCCACGCGAAGGCTCGATCTCCACCCGCAGTTCGAGTTCGCCGTCTTCGAGCGACCAGACGGACTCCACCATCACCGACAGGTGCGAGCCGGCGGGGGAGACCCTGTCAATCGTGCGCAGCGCGTCCACCGCGTGCTCCACGGACATGCGTCGGGTGGTCAGTCGGTGGAGGCCGTCGCGACGCCACAGTTCGGCGTGGGAGACCCCGGCGATACCGTCGTCGTCCTCACCGACCTCCTGCGACGCGCCTTCGTCGTTGTCGGTGGGGGCACGGAACAGTTCCAGCCGAGGGCCCGTCACGGCGCGGCCGGCGAGCCGGACGAGAGACCCACCCGCGAACTCGGCGATTCCGAGCGCCGACGTTCCGTCGCCGGCCCGCCAGTCGGTCCGGGCCCGGACACCGGGAACGGGACGGCGAACCGAGCGGTCCAGCTGGGCGGTGGCGACCACATGCCCCTCGCGTGCCCAAGCGGTTCGCGTCGCCAGGACCGCGTCGATCGTCAGCCATGTCTCGGCGTGCGGCGCCGCCGTGATCCGCGGCAGCGGGACCCACCCCGAGTCGCCCGCCGCGACGCACGGGACCTCCAACTCCCCGGAGTCCACCGGTATCCCGTCGTGCTCGACACGCCAGCGAAAGCGCAGGTCGGACGTGTCGGCCGTATGCCGCAGGTTGGTGACCGCGACCTTGTCGCCGTCGAAGCCGAAGCGGACCGGTGCCACGACGGCCTTGAACTCGTGGAGACTGGGAGTCGGCACGTCGTCACTCAACAGCATGCCGTCCATCACGAAGTTGCCGTCGTGCACGACCTCGCCGAAGTCGCCTCCGTACGCGTAGTACGGCGTCCCGTCCGGGGCGGTGGCCAGGATGCCGTGATCGCGCCACTCCCACACGAAGCCGCCGTGCAGCCGTGGATACGCGTGCACCAGCGCCTCGTACTGGTCGAGTGCCCCCGGTCCGTTGCCCATCGCATGGGCGTACTCGCACAGCAGGAACGGCTTCGTGCGCTGCCGGGCGCCCTGCGCGGGAGTGCAGCCGAGCAGCGGGGCACGTGAGCCGTCGGTGCCGATCTGCTCGGTCTCCGGGACGGACGCGTACATGCGCGAGTAGACGTCGGTGTACTCGCCGGTGTAGTCGCCTTCGTAGTGGACGGGGCGTTCGGGGTCGCGGGCGTGCACCCATGCCGACATGGCGGCGAGGTTGCCGCCGGTGCCCGCCTCGTTGCCGAGCGACCACATCACGATGGCGGGATGGTTCTTGTCCCGTTCGACGGTGCGCTCGATGCGGTCGAGGTAGACCGCGCGCCAGGTCGGGTCGTCGCTCGGATTGCCGACCCAGTCGACCTTGCCGAAGCCGTGCGTCTCCAGGTCGCATTCGAGGACGACCCAGAATCCGAGTTCGTCGGCGAGGTCGAGCAGGCGTGGGTGCGGCGGGTAGTGGCTGGTGCGGATCGCGTTCACGTTGAACCGCTTCATGCGGGCCAGGTCCTCGCGGGCGTGTTCCTCGTCGAAGACCCGGCCGCGCTCGGGATGGGCCTCATGGCGATTCACCCCGTGGAACACGACACGGCGGCCGTTGACCAGGAACTGGTCGCCGCGGATCTCGACCGTGCGGAAACCCACCCGGAGGGAGACGGTCTCCGAACTCGTCGACACGGTGGCGTCGTACAGGCGAGGCCGCTCGGCCGACCAGGGTTCCACGTCGGCGATGTCGAAGGCGACCACGTCGGCCGGCGTGGCCCAGACCTGCTCGACGCCCAGCTCGGGGATGCGCAGGGTGACCGGGAAGGCCGTCGCGTCGGCGGTGACCTCCGCCTCGACGTGACCGTGCCCGTGGTCGAAGCCGGTCCGGAGCCAGACGTCCTCAACACCTCCCACCGGCCGGGCGATCAGGGTGACATCGCGGAAGATGCCCGGCAGCCACCACTGGTCCTGGTCCTCGACATAGCTGGCCGCCGACCACTGATGGACCCGCACGGCGACGACGTTGTCCCCCGGGCGTACGGCGGACGTCACGTCGAACTCGTGGGCGAGCCGACTGCCGCTGGCGCTGCCGATCTCCACGCCGTTCACCCACACCCGGAACAGCGACTCGACGCCGTCGAAGCGCAACACGACACGCTCGGCGTCCAACCAGTCGGCGGGGACGTCGAAGTGGCGGCGATGGTCGCCGGTCGGATTCTCGTCCGGGACGTGCGGCGGGTCGATCGGGAAGGGGAACTGGATGTTCGTGTAGATCGGGCGGCCATAGGCTCCGTCACCCTCCAACACCCAGTGGGAGGGCACGGGGATGCTGTCCCAGCCCTGATCGTCGAAATCCTCGGCCGCGAAGTCCTCCGTCGGCGACGCCGTGGGCGACAGACGGAACCGCCAGGGCCCGTTCAGCGAACGCGAGGGCGCGTCGGAGTGCAGCCACGAGCGCGCCGGGCGCAGCGCGCCGCGCCCGGGTGCGATGTCCGAAATGTCGGGGGAGTGCGCGGTGAGCAAGAGGTCACGACTCTTTCTTGGTAGCGGTACGGGGGTCTCGCGTCGGGTCGAGGCGGGTCACCGGAGCACCACGGTGCGGATCTCCCAAGGACCGAGGGCGAGTTCGAGTCGGCCCGGGGCCTGGGTGCGGGAGATCGGGCGGCCCAGCAGATCGACGGTGGTGGCCTCCGTGAACGCGCCCGTCACCTGGACGGTCGACGCGGTGTCGCGCATCGCGGTCAACCGCACCTCGATACCGGACCCGTGCTCGTCGTCGGTGACGCGGCGGACGGCTGAGACGAGGACGTCCTTCCCGTCGACTCTCAACCCGGCCGTGTCCGGCGGCAGTTGGCACCCGGCGGTTGCGGTACCGCGGGTGACGAGGACGTCGTTACGGAACTCCTCCGCGAGAGCGACCGCGCCCGCCCCCTGCCATCCTCTCGCCGAAGGGACGACAGCGAATCGGTTCTCGACGCGGATACCCAGGTCCTGCGCACCGGGTACGGGGATCTCGCTCGCCGCCGGTTCGTCCCGGAGGGGATGGATGTTGACGCTGATCGAGCCGATCGCGCGCAGCAGGGTGACAGCGAGTTCGCGGCCATCGCCGACGAGTTCGTACTCGCCGGTGTGGTCGAGCAGGACGGTGGCGGCGCCTGCCGACACGAACGTACTGGCCGGGAAGGTCGGGAGCGGGTACTCGCCCCAGCCGCCCTCGGCGGTGAGCCCGCGCTCTGTGACGGCGAACTGCCCGGCCGACGCGGACGTGGCCACCGGTTCGGGCAGGGGCACATGGAAGCGCAGCCGATGGTCGGCGGACTGGTTGAGGAAGGACGTGGAGACACGCACGAACGGTTCGCCCGCCCGCACCTCCACAAGGGTGTCCACCGGTGTCGGCACGGTCCGGTCGCCGCGTACATCGCGGTCGGCGCAGAGGGCGGCGGGCCACTCGTAGACGCGGGTGACACGCAGCCGTGAACGCAGCGGGCCGGTTTCGAGGAGCTCGACGGAGATCTCCGTCGGCTCGGAGACGAGGACGTCCAGCGCCGGTGGAGCGTAGTTGTAGCTGTCGCCGCGGTCACCGCCGTCGACGAGGCGGCCGACGCCCCTCAGTACCGTGCCGTCGGGGCCGGTCATGTCCAGGGTGCCATCGGCGGCGACGGAGACCGTGACCAGGCCGTTGGAGAGCGTGCGGTCCGTCGCCGTCGCGAGTGCGTACGGGACGGGCGCGACGGTGTCCGCACGGCCCGGTTCGACCCGGAAGGCGGCAAGGCCGGAGGCGGGGACCCGCACGGGCACGAGTGCGGTGGCCCTGGCTTCCTGCAACGTCACCACCCGCCACTCACCCGGACGTGCGACGGCCGCGGCGGCGATCTCGCGGCGCAGGACCATCAGGTCGAACGGCCCGCCGTCCGGAACCTCGGCGAGGTGGAAGACGAGGGAACCGGGGACGAGTTCGTAGTCGTCGATCAGACGGCCGAAGAGTTCGCGGCGGTGGATACGGCGCAATACACGGTCCAGTTGCGAGGCGTCCACGCGCTCGTCGCTGAGAACCGTCGGTGCTTCGGAGATCAGCTGGACGGGGGCCGTAGAGCCGTCGGGGGCGGTCGCGACCAGGGTGGTGCCCCCTGGCGGGGCCACGACGTCCACCTCGACCAGCGTCGTGCGGTCGAACGGCAGCGGATTGGCGACCAGGTGGCCGTCGCTCGGCATCAGTGCGGCGGGCCCGGCGAGCGCAGCGTCCCGCACGGCACGCGCGGTCTGCGCGGCTTCCGCGAGCCGCGCGGCGACCTGGTCGCAGGTCTCGTCGGTGCCGGAGCCGACGACGGAGTCGTGCGCGGTCGACTCGATGATCTTGTGCCAGGCCAGGGAGAGGAACGGCGAGTCGTCGCGCCGGGACCACAGGGCGTTCATCCGCTCGGCATGGTCGACCGTGCGCTCCGCGACGGCCATCCGCTGCTTGAGCCCGAGCCGCACGGAGAGCACGCCCGGGAGGATGTTGCCGCGCACATGGCTGCGTAGCTCACCCGTGACGACGGCGGACACTTCGTCACGCACATGCTTGCGGAGGTACTCGTCGAGGGTCGCGATGGCGATGGCACTCCCCTCCTCCCCGGTCGCACGCCCTTCCCCGGACGCGCGCCGCAGCCAGGCCGCGAGTCGCGGGTCGGGTGCGCTGTGGTCGGTGCCGGCCATCGCCAGTACCGGATCGCCACCCCACCGCTCGGCCGTCATCTCCGCGTACTCGCCGAGCGCACCGCCGATCCGTTCCGGCACGAGCAGGAGGTCGAGTCCGTTGTCGTATCCGTCGAACAGGAACTCGGTGCGGACCTCCGAGCCGTCGGGCGCACGCCAGCGGAAGGCATGTCCGTCGACGGAGCCGGGCACCCCGCGCCACAGCGCCGCGTGCTCGATGCCGACGCGGGCCAGGATCTGCGGCATCTGCGCGATGTGGCCGAACATGTCCGGCAGATACCCGACGGGCATCGCGCCGCCGAGTCTCTCCGCGGCGGCCCACCCCATCTGGAGATTGCGCACGATGGTCTCACCGGAGCAGAGGAACTCATCGAGCAGGATCAGCCACGGCCCGATGGCGAGCCGGCCCTCGCCGACCAGGGCCACGACACGATCGCGGTGCTCCGGCCGCATCTCCAGATAGTCCTCGATCGCGGCCATCTGCCCGTCGACGGTGAACCGGAAGTCCGGGTTCGACTCGGCGGTCTCCAGCACGGTGTCGAGGGCGGCGACGAGCCGGTGCCGGAACACCTGGAAAGGCTCGTACCACTCCCGGTCCCAGTGGAAATGGGGCACGAACACGGCAGAGTCGGGCATGGCGGGACGGACCTTCTGTTCTTGTGGATGACCGGGACGGGCGGGACGGGCGGTCACTTGAGGGAGCCGGCGGCGAGTCCGGTGCGCCAGAACCGCTGGAGCAGGATGAACACGATGATCACGGGCACGATCGACACGAGCGATCCGGTGATCACGGACTGTTGCAGGAGCGGGGCACGCGCGGTCTGCCCGTTCCACTGGTACAGGCCCAGCGTGATCGGGAAAAGGGACTCGTTCTGCAGCATCACCATCGGCAGGAAGAAGTTGTTCCAGATGGCGACGAACTGGAACAGGAAGATCGTCACCAGCGCCGGTGTCATCAGCTTGAACGCGACCGAGAAGAAGGTGCGGAACTCGCCGGCGCCGTCCAGCCGCGCCGACTCGATGAGTTCCTGCGGGACGGCGGCGTTGGCGAAGATCCGCGCGAGATATACGCCGAACGGGCTGACGATGCTGGGCAGGAACACCGCGAGATAGGTGTTGACGATCCCGGTCGCCGAGAACAGCAGGAACAGCGGGAGCGCGAGCGCGGTGGTGGGGACGAGGACGCCGCCGAGGACGACGGAGAACAAGAACTCCCGGCCGCGGAAGCGGAACTTCGCGAGCGCGTAGCCGCACAGCGCGGAGATCAAGGTTCCGACAGCCGCGCCAAGCACCGCGTAGATCACGGTGTTCACGGCCCACCGGCCGAAGATGCCGTCGCTGCGGGTGAACAGGATGCGCACATTCTCGAACAGGTCGAAGTGCGAGAACGTCAGCCCGTTGGTGGAGGCGAGGTCTCCCTGCGGCTTCGTGGCCGCGACGATCAGGAAGTAGATCGGCAGCAGGAAGTAGATCGCCAGGAGCAGCATCAGGGCCATGGCGGCCGTGCGGCTGACGCGGCTCTCACGGCTCACGGTACGGGCGCGGCTCACGGTAGGGGCGCTCACAGTCCGGCCTTCTTAGACGTCAGTCGCATGAATCCGAAGCTCAGCACGAAGGTGATGACGGCGATGACCACGGAGATCGCCGCGGCCTGCTGGTAGTTGTTCCCGGAAGCCACCGCGTACGCGAGCATGTTCGGGGTGAACGTGCTGGAGATGTTCGAGGAGATCTGCCGCAGCACGGCCGGTTCGGCGTAGAGCTGAAGGGTGCCGATGATCGAGAACACGGTGGTGAGGACGATCGACGGGGCGATGATCGGGACCTTGATCTGCCACGCGATGGTCCAGTTGTTGGCGCCGTCGAGCTTGGCGGCCTCGTAGAGCTCCTGGGGGATCGACTGCAGCGCCGAGAACATGATCAGCATGTTGTAGCCGGTCCACAGCCACGTGGACACGTTCGCCGCCGACCACAGCACCGCACCTGGGCCGAGGAAGTCGGGTTCGAGTCCGAACCCGTTCAACAGGTCGACGACGGGGCTGAGTTGAGGTGAGTAGAGATACGACCACATGATCGCGGCGATCACGCCCGGCACCGCGTACGGCATGAACGCCGTGATGCGGAAGACCGGCTTGAGCCTCAGCAGGGGAGTGTCAAGGAGCAGCGCCATGATCAGGGCGACGAACAGCATCACCGGCACCTGCACGATGCCGAACAGCCCGATGCGCCCGATGCTGGACCAGAACTCGGGGTTCTGGAACACCTTCTCGTACTGGTCGAATCCTCCGAAGGTCGTGTACAGGGTGCCGTACTGCCCGCCGGTGCGGCGCACGACGCGGAAGCTCTGCCACAGCGCGTAGCCGACCGGCACCAGGTAGAACAGCACGAACGGGAGGAAGAACGGGGTCAGGAACGCGAGGACGGTGCCCGCCCGGGGGCCACCGCCGTCGAGACGACGGTGGCGACGGTCCCCGGACGACGTCACCGCGGGGGTGGCGCGGGTCGCTGTGTCGGTCATCCCGCGGTCACTCGCCCGCCGTGGCCGGGATCGCCTGGTCCTTCATCGACTTCAATGCGGCGGCCTGGGCCGCCGACAGCGCGTCGGTGAGCGTGCCGTCGCCGGCCGCCGCCTTGGCCATCGCGTCCTGCAATGCGAGGTTCACCGTCTTCTGGGTGGGTCCCCAGACAAATGTGGTGTCGATCTTTTTGGAGGACTCCGCGAAGACGTCGAAGATCTTCTCGTTGTTGTAGTACGGCACGCCCTTGGAGAGCGCGGGGAGTCGCAGCCCCGCCTCGGCCGCCGGGTAGAGGCCGCCCAGTTCGTTCTCCAGCGCGAGGGCCTCCGGGTCGGTGTTCAGCCAGGTGTTGAACTTCACCGACTCGTACAGGTGCTTGCTGCCCTTCATGAACGCGACGGTCGACCCGCCCCAGTCGCCGGACGCGCCGCCCGGCTCCCATGTCGGCATCGGTACGATCGTCCACTTCCCGGCCTGCTTGGGCAGGTTGTCGCGGAACATGCTGTAGCCCCAGGAGGCGCCGACGTAACTGGCGATCTGGTCCTTCTGGTACGCGGCGTACATCTGCGTCGACGTGTTGGCGAGGTCGGTGCGCACCAGCTTGTCGGAGATCAGCTTCTGCCAGTACTCGGCGACCTTCTTGCTCTGCTCCGACTCGACGGTGACGCGCCACTTGTCGTCGGCGTAGCTGTACATCTCGGCCTTGTTCTGCCAGAGGAGGCCGTTGAACCACTCGGCGTTGTTCGGGTCGAAGAACGTGATGGTGAGACCGGGGTCCGCCTTCTTCAGCTTCCGCGCCGCCGCCTCGTACTCGTCCCAGGTCGTGGGGATCGCGACGCCGTACTTCTTGAAGATGTCGCTGCGCACGTACAGGGCCATCGGGCCGGTGTCCTGCGGGAGGGCGAACACGCCCGTGCCCCCGAAGCTGGTCTGCGACCAGGTCCACGGCACGAACTTCGACTTGGCCGCGGTGGCCGCCGAGCAGGCCGAGGCGTCCACGAAGGCGTTCTGGGTGCGCAGGCTGGGCAACTGGTCGTAGCCGATCTGGGCGAGATCGGGCGCGTTCCCGGCCTTGAGGGCGTTGCCGATGGTGCCGTACTGGTCGTTGGAGATGTTCTTCGACTCGACCTGGATGTTCGGATTCTGCTTGTTCCACAGGTCGACCACCTTGTCCATGCCCGGAACCGCGTTCCAGTACTGGAGGGTGACCTTGCCCTTCGCGGGCTCGCAGGAAGCGGCGGACGCCTTGTCGGCCGGCGCGGACGACGAACACCCGGCGAGTACGGCGATGCTTGCCGCCGCCGCGGCGAGGCGGGTGCGCGTGACAGTGCTGCTCATATCTTCCGTTCCAGAGAACGTCTGGCGACGACGCCAGGCGGGTCGACGTTGACACCTGAGGCGGGGAGCCTCCTGGTTGGAATACGAGTCCGTGAGCGGTAACGTGAGCGCTCACGGGAGCGATAACGAAACACGATGTTGTGAAGTGATTGGGAGTGTGCGCTTCTGTACGGTCGAGTGTCAAGGCTCCTGAGATCGCCCTCGACATCGCTCTTGAGATCGTCGGACGCCGACACATCCGGCGCACCACAACTTCGGCCCGGGGCATACTCGGTGCCCCTGCCGACGCGCACGCGTCGGCCATACGCGGAGGTGAGCGATGGCGTCGACGGGGACCGGACCCCGCAGGGTGACGATCGACGATGTGGCCCGGAGCGCCGGAGTGTCCCGACAGACCGTGTCGCGAGCGCTCAACGACAAGGACGACATCGGCGTCTCCACCAAACAGCGCGTCCTCGACACCGCCCTCGCACTGGGATACCGGCCGAGCCGGTTCGCCCGGGGCCTCGTCCGGCAGGACACGATCAGCGTCGGGCTGGTGATCCCTGACCTGCTCAATCCCTTCTTCACGGAGGTCGCCGCCGCCGCGCTGGACGCGGCGCGGGCCCGCGGATGGCACGTCGTCGTGTACGACACCGGAGACCGTATGGAGGAGGAGCGGGGCACGCTGGAAGTGATCGCCTCACAGGTGGACGCTGTGGTGGGCTATCTGAGCCTGCCGGAGGACGAGATCGACAAGCTGACCCGAGGACTCCCCGTGGTGCTCATCGACCGAGAGCACTCCGCCGAGCGGTTCAGTTCGATCCGGATCGACGGCGAGGCGGGCGTGCACGCGGCGATCAGGCATCTGGTCGAGTCGGGGCACTCACGCATCGGCATGCTTGATCACGCGGGCCGGTCCGAGCCGAGCGTCCGGCACGAGTGGTTCGTCGGCGCGATGTCCGCCTGCGGACTGGACGCCGGGGCGGTGAGCCGCGCGGACCAGAGCGTCGAGGGCGGCGAGAGCGCGCTCCGCGAACTGCTCGCCGCCCACCCCGACGTGACGGCCCTGTTCACGTTCAACGACATCATCGGCATCGGGGCGTTGCGCGCCGCGCGCCGCCTCGGGCGGGAGGTTCCCCGGGATCTCTCGGTGATCGGATTCGACGGCCTCCGGCTCGGAGCGCTGGTCGAACCGCCGCTGTCCACGGTGTCCCTGGACACGCTCGGCCTCGGCGCGCTCGCCGTCGAACAGACCGCCCGGCTGCTGACCGGAAGCAGTCCGCTCACCGGCGACGAACTGGTGGTGGGGGCGGAACTGCGGCTGCGCGAATCGGCGTAGGCGATACGGGCCTTGGGGCGAGGACATGTCTGCCTGACGTGGTGCGGGTTGTTGGTCGCATGCAGGGGCAGCCTTGTCCGTCTTGTTCGTCTTGTCCGTGGCAGGATGACGACATCGTGACCTGAACGGTCGATACCGCGTGGGCGTCCGGAGTGCCTGCGCGCGCAGAGTCGTGGGGCGGGGAGCTGAGACATGGTCGCGTTCTACTCCTCCTCGCTGGACGGAGTCGCCGCCAACCCGGCCCTTCCCACACCGCTGCTGCTGCGGCTGATCGCCTTCGACGGCGGGGGCGACGGCCCGCCCTTCCAAGTTCTTCACCGGTCGGGGCTGCCGGAGCCGGCGGTGGCGGCTGTCCTCGCCCACCCGGTTGTGGGTGCGCGCGTCCAGTTCGCGATGAGCGGCCAGGCAGATGCCGGGCAGCGGGCCCGGCTCGCGGACGACCCCTCGCCCAAGGTGCGGGCCGCTGTCGCCAACGGGCCGGAGTGGACCCGCGACCCCCGGACGAAGGTCCGTCCACTGCCGGACGCCGTGTGCGCGCGTCTCCTGGAAGACCCCGAACCGGCCGTACGAAGCGCCCTGTTGGACTCGCCCCACTTGGCGCCCTCCTTCCTCGCCTCCCTGGTCCGGCATCCCGATCCGGCCGCACGACGCGCCGCGCTGAGGGCCTGGGACGAAGTGACGGCGGACGGGCGTGCGACGCTCCTCGACGACCCCGACCCTGAGGTACGCCGGTCGGCCGCGCTGTGCGCGTGCCCTGACGACGCACGGCTCACGGCGGCGCTGCTCCGCGACCCCGTCGCCCTGCCCGAAGCGCTGCGCCGGGGACGTCTCGACCGCGCCGACGCCGAGAGGTTCCTCGCCGCCTGCGTCCACCTGGTCGAACTCGCCGGTAATCCGTCCCTTCCGGCCGACCTCGTGGATCGTCTCGCCGTCGACCCCGACGACGGGGTGCGGATCGCCGTATCCCTCCGGGCCGAGCTGAGTGAAGCCCGACGCGCCGCGATCGACTTCACCGTGGACCCGTACGCACGGGGTGACGTGGACTGGGTGGCGGCCGGCATCGCTGACAAGGACGTGCTGCATCGGGCCGCGACCTCCGCCCATCCTCTGCTGCGCCGCGCCGCGGCCCGCAGCCCCCATCTGCCACCCGGTCTCCTGCGGCTTCTCGCCGAGGACACGGACGTCCTCGTGCGCACCCACCTGGCCGTGTACCACCCCGACACCCCGGAGGAGGTCCTGATGAGCGTGTACGCACGACTCGGCGGGACGTTCTCCGCCTGGATGGCGAGCGGCCACCCCCGCTTCCCCCGCGAAGGACTCGCCGCCCGCTTCGCGGACCATCCGGACGGGATCTACCGGCAGTTGGCGGTCCGCGACCCCGCCGCCGACCCCGAGCTGATCGAGCGGCTCAGCCACGATCCGGTCGTCTGGACGCGCCAGGCGGCGGCCCGCGACCCGCGCCTCCCACTCCCTCGGCTCCTGGAGGCCCTCACGGTGCCCGAGCTGGCCTCCAGTGCTGGCGGCAACCCGGCCCTTCCTCCGGGTGAGATGGCCGTGGTCATGGAGGAGGCCGGGGTGCCTGTATGACTACGGGCGCGTCGAAAATCCCGTGCCGTGCCACCGGTGGACGTGCAGACTCGCCCCATGGCGGACATGAGGGCGTTCCAGGACGCGGTCACCAACTGGGCGGCGGGTGGTCCCGACGGGCCGGCGCGCGCTCTGGCGGAAACCCTGGGGGCGCGGACCGCGGTGCTCCTGGAAGGGCTGAGCGATCTCGCGGCCGTCGAGGCGCTGGCCGCCCGGCGTGGCCGGGATCTGGCCGCCGAGGGAGTGTGTGTCGTGCCGATGGGCGGGGCGATGAGCGTCGGCCGCTACGCCGGCCTCCTCGGGCCGCCCGGCCTCGGCCTGCGCCTGACAGGACTCTGTGACGAGGGCGAACAGGGCTTCTACGAGCGCGGCCTGACGCGGACGCAGGCACCGCTCCAGGACATCTACGTATGCTCCGCGGACCTGGAGGACGAACTCATCCGCGCGCTCGGCACGGCAGAAGTCGAGGAGATCATCCGCGCCGAGGGCGACTCCCGCGCCTGGCAGACCTTCCAGCGCCAGCCCGCACAGCACGACCGCCCTCGACATCAGCAACTGCGGCGCTTCCTCGGCACGAAGAAGGGCCGCAAGATCCGCTACGGGCGTCTCCTCGTCGAGGCCCTCGCACCGGACCGGACACCGCCCCCGCTCGACGGCCTCTTCGCGAGCCTGTGAGGTCGTGGACGGGCGGCCGTCTCGATCGCGCTCGACAGCGGACGAGCGCGGGGCGTTACATGATCAGTTGACCGGGCGACGCCGGCTGGGCAGGTTCCAGCACGACCCATCTGCCCCTACCAGGAGACCTACGGATGACTTCTCACCTGCACGCGCTCTGCTTCGATGCGCACGACCCGCTCCGTCTCGCCCGCTTCTGGGCGGACTTTCTCCGCTGGGAGACATCCGGGGACTCCTCCGACAGCATCACGCTGCTGCCCAGCGATGACACCGGGTTCCGGCTGCGCTTCCTCCCGACCACGGAGCGGAAGACAGGCCAGAACCACATGCACTTCGATCTGACGAGCACGTCCCTCGACGACCAGAGGGAGGTGGTGGAGAGGGCGCTCGAACTCGGCGCCCGGCACATCGACATAGGTCAACGCCCGGAGGAGGGGCACGTGGTGCTCGCCGACCCCGAGGGCAATGAGTTCTGTGTCACCGAGCCGGGCAACAGCTTCCTCGCCGAGTGCGGATTCATCGGAGCGCTGGCGGGAGACGGTTCGCAGGAGACCGGGTACTTCTGGAGCCGAGCGCTGGGCTGGCCGCTGGTATGGGATCAGGACCAGGAGACCGCGATCCGCTCACCGCACGGCGGTCCGAAGGTCACATGGGGTGGTCCGCCCCTGATGCCGAAGACCGGCAAGGAACGGCTGCACTTCGACCTCGCTCCACCGGCCGGCAGCGACCAGCAGGCAGAGATCGACCGGCTCGTCTCCCTCGGGGCGACACGCATCGACATCGGCCAACAAGACGTCGACCGGGTGGCGATGGCCGACCCCGACGGTCACGAGTTCTGCGTGCTGACCCCCCGGTAAGCCCTTGTCGCGGCGTCGGTGTCCGGGGTGGTGTGTCGTGTGAACGCCCACAGCACGAGTCCGAGGCAGCTGAACGCGGCACCCAGTGCGCATACGGCGCCCCAGCCGGCCACCGTGTAGAGGGAGGTCGCGGCGATGGCGCCGGTGGCGCTGCCGATCGAGTAGAAGACCATGTAACCGCCGATCAGGCGGCTGCCCGCGTCCGGGTGCAGCGCGTAGATCAGGGTCTGGTTGGTGACATGGACGGCCTGCACAGCGAGGTCGAGAAGGATCACCCCGGCGGCCAGGGCCCAGAGTGAGCTGCGAGTGAAGGCCAAGGGCAGCCACGAGGCGGCGAGCAGGGCCAGGGCGATGCCGGTGGTCCGCCGCGAGAGTCCGCGGTCGTTCAGGCGGCCCGCCACGGTCGCGGCCAGGGCGCCGGCGACACCGATCAGCCCCAGCGCCCCGATCGCGCGGTGGGGCAGGAAGTACGGGGCCTCGCTGAGCGGCAGTGCGACGCTGCTCCACAGGGTGCTGAACGCGGCGAAGATCAGCAGACCGAACAGGGCCCGGAGCCGCACCAGTCGTTCCCGTGCGAACAGGGTGACTGTGGAGCGCAGGAGTTGCCCGTAGCGCATGGTTGTCGCTGGAGCGTCACCGTGGTGCGGCAGCACTCGGTACAGGACCAGGGCGAGCAGAGCGGTGAGCGACGCCGAGGCGAGGTAGACGGAGCGCCAGCCCCCGAGATCGGCGATGAGGCCGGACGCGGTGCGGGCGAGCAGGATTCCGATGACCACGCCGCTGGTGACCAGACCGACGACCCGTCCGCGCTCGGCGGGAGGAGCCAGTGATGCCGCGAAGGCCACCAGCGTCTGAGTGACGACAGCGAGCAGCCCCGTCGCGGCCATGCCCGCGAGCAGGATCGCCGCGGTGTCGGCGGCGGCGACGACGGCCAGCGCCACCACCAGAAGTAGCAACTGGGCCACGATGAGCCGTCTGCGGTCCGCCACGTCACCCAGCGGCACGAGGAAGAAGAGTCCCAGCCCGTATCCGACATGCGTGAGGGTGACCACGCTGCCGACAAGCGCCGGGCTCATCGCGAGGTCGTGGCCCAGGGTCACCAGGAGCGGCTGGGAGTAGTAGACATTGGCGACCGCGGCCCCACAGGCGACGGCGAACAGCATGACGACGCCACGGGACAGGACGAACGCGGAACCTCCCTCGCTTCGGGCCTCGGTCCGTCGTGTCACAGCCTCACCGTTGTCCGGCATCAGCACCCCTCCCCAGATCTGGTTTCATCTTGCTACCAGTGATGACGGTGACCGTAACCCTGTTTGGTAGCATGTTGCAACCATCTTGAGAGTGAGGGACGCCATGGTGACCAGGACGCGGTTCGACGACAGCGAATGCCCCGTCGCCCGGTCAGTGGACGCGATCGGCGACTGGTGGTCCCTGCTGATCGTGCGGGACGCCTTCGACGGAAGCCGGCGCTTCGGGGAGTTCCAGCGCAGCCTCGGCGTGGCGAAGAACATCCTCACCGCGCGGCTGCGCACCCTGGTCGCCGGTGGTGTCCTCGAATCTGTCCCCGCCACGGACGGCAGCGCCTATCGCGAGTACGTACTGACTCCGAAGGGCGAGGCGCTCTTCCCCGTCATCGTGGCACTGCGGCAGTGGGGCGAGCAGAACTTCTTCGCCCCCGGCGAACCACACTCCCAGTTGGTCGACCGTCGGCAGGGACATCGCCTCCGCGCACTGGAAGTGCTGTCCGCGGACGGGCGACGGCTGAACCCCGACGACACCACCGTCCACAAGCTCTCCACCCGGTGAACCGAGCCGGAGACCCGGCGCCGACACATCCCTCCGCCGATGAATCCCAGCAGGGAGGGCGGCCGGCGTACCTCATGCAGCCGGGGACTCATCCCAGCTCAGGAGCAACCCCATGAACCCTGGAACCGTCCTTCCCGCCCTGCCCGGCGCCGCCCCCGTGTCCGGCCTGGCATCCGCGTGGCGCTGGTCACCGAACCCGATGTTCACCTTCACCGCCGCACTGTCCACCGACGGACGGCACAACATGCAGGTCAACGTTACGCCGGGGCCGTCGGTGAGGTGGTCGACGGCGGTGCGGTGTCCAGGGCAAGTTGCTTACTGAGCCTCCCTCTCCTGTTGTTCAAGCCATTCGAGGTACCAGGTGTGGAAGGTGTGGCGGTTTCCACGTACATCGACGTACGGCTCGAAGGGCGGGTTGGTCGCACAGTCCCGGTCTCGGAGTTCCCCGCGGTGCGGTCCGACGACGATGAGCCATCCGGTCATCCCGCAGCCGTTGTCGCTGATGTGGATCGCGCCCCGCCCGCGTTCCAGGTGCCAGACGTCGTCGCCGGCGTCGCCGAAGGCCACGCGGTAGTCGTCCAGATAGTCTTCCTCGTCGTCAGGGGTGGTGGGTTCGTGACCGGCGGCGCGAAGGGTCGCTCTCTGCTGGTCAGCCCAGTCTTCCGTCTCGACGAACGGCCCGCTCGGATCCAGCAGCCAGGGATGGTCTTCGGCGTGGTCCCAGACCCATCCCCATTTCCCGTTGATTCGGCGCAGCGACGTGAGTTCGAGTGCCGGTCCGGGGCCGCCGGAACCGACCTCCGTCAGAAATGTGCGGTACTCGTCGGGGAGCGCGATACCGAACTGCGCTTCGACCTCGGCGATCTGAGCGGCAGTCAGGACAGGCTCGAAGACCGCGTGTTGAGAAGCTCCCCCATCGTGTGCTCGACGCTCGGCCCGCACCACCGCGGTCACACGTTCCCGGACTCCCGACCAGCCTGTTTGCCTGCCCATGGCACCTCCTGTCGACGACGAGCATGGACATTAGCCCACGCCACCGACAACTGATCTCGATCGCAGCACCTCCCGCCCTCGATTCCCTCACCGATGCCGGGCCGAGTGTCGGAGGGCGGTGGCAGAGTGTGTCTCCGAGACTGATCGACAGGAGGTGGAGACGGTGGGTGACTTCTTTCAGCGCATCGTTGATGTCGAGGTGACCGGAGAGGAGACCGGGCCGCTGGCGGAGCGGATGGTCGACTGGATGGTCAACGAGGGCCTGATCACACGTGAGTTGTCCAGCGAGGGGGTGTACAGCCTTACCGTGGACGAGGGCTATGTGCCAGGCCCCCACTGGGCGCGGGCCGTTACCGACTCGTCGGACCCGGACTGGCTGCCGGGGCCGGTGGCCGTCATCGTTGGGCGGGACTACCACGTCGGTGGTCAGGGAGAGGACGAAGCGGAGTACGCCGTCTGCCCGGCGTGCGGGACCAGGACTGTGATCATCAACTATCCCGAGGAGTTCGAGGCGGACGAGGAGGTCTGGCGGCCGTTCAAGGACGGCATCGCCGCCTGGAAGGAAACGGGCGAGGGGAGTGCCCCCTGCTCCACCTGCGGTGCCTCGGTCCCGGTCACCGAGTGGCAGTGGGAGTCCGGTTTCGCGGTGGGTTCCCTCGCCTTCGACTTCTGGGGCTGGCCGCCGCTCTCCGCCGGGTTCTGCGCGAGGTTCAGCCAGCAGTTGGGGCACCGCACCGCGGAGCATATGGGCAAGTTCTGACGGCAACGGTTGCGGCCACTGCTCGCGCAGCGAGGCCGCACCGTCGCACTGGGCCTCCAACTGCACACTCTCGCCCAGGTCATCACGGCACATCCGCGTCGAGCAGACCGCCACAGACAACCGTGCACAAGGTGGTCAGGCTGAACGCGGCGGGTGGGCGCTCACGAGGCCCGTCTGGTAGGCGATGACGACGAGTTGGGCCCGGTCCCGTGCATGGAGTTTGGTCATCGAGCGGTGGATGTGGGAGCGGATCGTCAGAGGACTGATGACCAGGTGGTCCGCGATCTCGTCGTTGGTCTTGCCCTGCGCGGCCAGCGCCATGACCTCGCGTTCCCGGTCGGTGAGGAGGGCGAGCCGCTCGGTCGGGACAAGCCGGCTGTGCGGGTCGGGCATCGACAGGAACCGGCTGATCAGGGATCGGGTGGCGGAGGGAGACAGGAGTGAGTCGCCGATCGCGACGGTCCGGATACCCGCGAGGAGTCCTTCGGCGCTGACGTCCTTGCCCAGGAAGCCGCTGGCGCCCGCGCGCAGGGCGTTGGCGACGTTCTCGTCGTCTTCGAAGGTGGTGAGGATCAGGATGCGGGTGGCGGAGAGCGCGGGGTCGGCGGCGATGCGGGAGGTCGCGGTGAGACCGTCGGTGCCCGGCATGCGGATGTCCATGACGATGACGTCGGGGTGATGGTCGCGGGCAAGGTCGATGGCTTCCTGGCCGTTGGCGGCCTCGGCGACGACCGTCATGTCGGGGTCCGTGTCGATCAGGATGCGGAATGTGGTGCGCAGGAGGGCCTGGTCGTCGGCGAGCAGGACACGGATCGTCATGTGATGCCTTAGCTGGTGGGGTGCAGGGGGAGAGTGCAGGAGACCTGGAACCCGCCGGGGTGGGGGCCCGCGGTGAGGGTGCCTCCGGCGGATTGTGCCCGTTCCCGCATGCCGATCAGCCCGAAACCACGGTCGGCCCCGTGAGTGCCGGCGAGCGGAGTTCCGGGGGCCGTCTCATTGGAGATGGTCAGGCTGAGTGTGTCGGCGAGGTAGGTGAGCCGGACGTCCGCGCGCGGGGTGGCCGCGTGCTTGGTGACGTTGGTGAGGGCTTCCTGGACGATGCGGTACGCCGCGAGGTCGGCTCCCGGGGAGAGGGGCTGTGGCTGACCGCTGACGGTGACGCCGACGTCGAGTCCGGCGGCGGCACAGGCGGAGGTCAGGTCGGAGAGTTGACCGAGCCCGGGGGCGGGAGCGAGGCCGTCGTCGGCTTCGCTTTCCTGGCGCAGCAGGCCCACGGTCGCCTTCAGCTCACGCAGGGCCTCGGCAGTGGTGGCCGAGAGGGTGTTGAGCATCTCGAAGGCTTCGTGCGGATGCGTGTGGTAGAGGTGGGCCGCCGTGCTCGCCTGGGCATTGGCGAGGGCGAGGTGGTGGGCGACGATGTCGTGCAGTTCACGGGCGATGCGCATGCGCTCCTGCACCACGTGGTGGCGGGCTTCCTCGGCACGCGCCCGCTCGGCCTGCCGGGCGCGATCGGCGGCGTAGGCACGTCGTACGCCGACGTAGCTGCCGAGGAGAGCCGACAGCAGCACCCAGGCGGCCGGGTTGACGACGCCGAGCAGCACGGGGTGGCTGTAGGGATCGAGGAGGAGCGCGGTCACCACCACGCATCCGGCGACGAGCAGGGAGACGTTGCGGGCCGTGACCCGGTCGGCACGCAGGCCCACCGTGTACAGCGCCACCATCAGCGGGCCCATCAGCAGGGGAGTGAGGAGATAGCCGAGGGCCCCCTCGGCCATTGTCAGCACCGTGACGAACCCGACCACGGGCAAGGTGTGCCGATTACGCCAGCGCAGTGCCAGACAGCAGAAGGCGGACAGCAGGAGCGCGGACCACAGCGCGAGTGGTCCCGGAGTGACCCAGCCGGTGACGAAACAGCCGGCCACGGTGGTCCCGAACAACAGCAGCAGCGCCGTGAACTCCACCGTGCGCGGTCGCCGCGCGGCCCTGTCCCACCAGTTCGTACTCATCACGGTCTCTCCACAACAGGCACAGACGACAACATAATGACAAACGGGGCAGCGGTGCCGTCGTCGACGGCACCGCTCCCGGTGGAGGGCCCGGTGATCAGGTGCGCGCCGGTTCCGGGCGCGCCGGCTCGTCGGCGGATTCGGTTGGTGCGGGGGTGAGACCGGAGCCTTCGATGTCCACCCGGGGAAGCAGCCGGTCCAGCCATCGCGGCAGCCACCATGCCTTGTCGCCGAGCAGTGCCAGCACCGCCGGCACGATGGTCATGCGGACGAAGAACGCGTCGAACAGGACGGCGATGGCGAGGCCGAAACCGATCGTCTTGATCATGGACTCGGTGGAGCTGATGAACCCGGAGAAGACGGCGATCATGATGACGGCCGCCGCGACCACCACCCGTGCGTTGTGGCGGAAGCCCGCCACGACGGCCTGAGCCGGTCGGTCGCCGTGGACGTATGCCTCCCGCATCCGGGCGACCAGGAACACCTCGTAGTCCATGGCCAGGCCGAAGACGATGCCCACCAGGAAGATCGGCATCAGGCTCATGATCGGGCCGGTCTGCTCGACGCCCAGCAACTGGGCGCCCCAGCCCCATTGGAAGACGGCCACGACCGTGCCCAGCGAGGCCAGCACCGACAGCAGGTAGCCGAGGGCGGCCTTGATGGGAACGAGGACGGACCGGAAGACCACAAGCAGCAGTACCAGAGCGAGACCGACGATGACGATCAGGTAGGGGACGAGTGCGTTCTGCAATGCGGTGGCGACGTCGATGTCCATCGCCGTGCTGCCGGTCACCTCGAAGGTGGCACCCGCACTCTCCTCCAGTCCGGCGCGCTCCGCCCGGATGGTCTGCACAAGTTCCTTGGTGCTTTCGTTGTTCGGGCCAGTGGCCGGTACGGCCGAGAACAGCGCGGTGTCGCCGGTGGGGTTGAACTGGGGCGACGATACCGACACCACCCCGGGCGTGTCCTTGATCCTCTCGGCGATCGCCGTGGCGGCGGCCTTCGGGCCGTCGGAGTTCTTGGCGTCGACGACGATGGTCAGCGGCCCGTTGAACCCGGCACCGAAACCCTCTGCGAGTGCGTCATAGGCACGGCGTTCCGTCGTGGAGGTGGGCTTGGACTCGTCGCCCGGCATGCCCAACTGGAGACTGGCGGAGGGCAGGGCCAGCGCGCCGAGAGCGGCGACGCACACCAGGAGCACAGCGATTGGGCGGCGCTGAACGAACCGCGCCCACCGCGACCCGCCGTTGCTCTCGCTGCGCTGTTTGCGCAGCGCCCTGGCCCGGTTCTTACGGACACCACGGGAGAGCACCGCGTTCGGCCACATGCCGAGCAGGGCGGGTACGAGAGTGAGGGCGACCAGAACGCCTACGGCGACAGCGCCCGCGGCGCACAACCCCATCTTGGTCAGCATCGGCACACCGATGACGGACAGACCGCCCAGCGCGATGATCACGGTAAGGCCGGCGAACACCACCGCGGAACCGGCCGTTCCGACGGCCAGGCCCGCGGCCTCGCGTGGATCACGTCCGCGCGAGCGCTCCTCCCGGTAGCGGGAGACCACGAACAGGGCGTAGTCGATGCCCACTGCCAGGCCGAGCATGGAGGCCAGCGTGCCGGTGGTCAGCGACAGGCCGAAGGTGCTGCCCAGGGCGATGATTCCCGCCATGGAGATGCCGACCCCGATGACAGCGGTGAGCAGCGGCAGGCCCGCGGCGGCGAGAGAGCCGAAGGTGATGAGCAGGACGATCGCGGCGATCCCGATCCCGATGGCCTCCGCCGATCCGCCCGCGGCCGGCTGGGCGGCCAGGGCGGTGCCGCCCACCTCGACGGTGACACCCTGGTCACGGGCGTGGTCGACGGCGTGTTGCAGAGCGTCTTTGCTGGAGTCGGTCAGGTCGCCGGCCGCCACTTTGTAGGTCACCGTCGAGTACGCGGTCGACCCGTCCTTGCTGACGGCATCGGCTTTGTACGGGCTGACCGCACTCGCGACCTGCGAACCCTGGCCCGCCTCGGTGACGAAGTCGTCGATGACCGTACGGGCGCCGGCCCCCGTCACCTTCTGGCCGTCCGGTGCGACGAAGACGATCCGGGCGTTGGCACCGTTCGCGTCGGTACCCGGGAAACGCTCGCCGATCAGGTCGTAGGCTTTTTGCGCCTCGATCCCCGGCATGAAAGACGTGTTGCTGTCGTCGGCGGCCGGTGCCTTGGCCGCGCCGAAACCGGCCATGACCAGCGCCACGGCCCACAACAGCACCACGAACCAGCGCCGGCGGAAGGCGCCACGGCCGAGTCGATACAGGAAGGTAGCCACGTGAATACGTCTCCAGGTCCGGATCTTGGGTGAGCCTCTACGCTCGCCCGCGGACCCCCTCCACGTCGTCGTGTGTCTGCCGTGACTGCCTGCTGATGCGGTCGGCGGAGCGTTCGGTCGGCGTCCTGCACCTGTAGGAGATGGGCTACCGCGCCGGTAGGACGCGGGCCCCCGGACCGTGCCGAGGGGTGTGGGCCACAGCCCGGGTCCCGTACCCGCCGGAGGGGTACGGGACCTGGGGGATCAGGCGTCGGTGGCCAGGACCGCGGGGCGCGCTTCGGTGGCCGCTTGCGCACCCGGGCGGATGAGCAGCGCGAGGACGAGTGCCGCGAAGCAGCAGGCCCCGATGAGGACGAACACCTGTATGTACGCGCCGCGGGTACTGAAATGGGTGCCGGACACCACGGACAGGCTGAGGAGCAGCGTCGCCACCGACGTACCCACGCCTGAGAAGGCCGTACGGACGACCACATTGAGGCCCGTGGCCTCGCTGGTGTGGGCCGCGGGGACGACCTCCATGATCAGGTTCGGGAGCGAGGACAACATGAACGACGTCGCGACCGTCAGGAACACCGTGGAAATGATGAAGCCCAAGAGGGTCGCGTGGAGCAGGGCGAGGGTGATCGCGTTGATCATGCCGAAAACGCTGCCGATGACCAGAACGTGACGGGCGCCCGCACGTGCGGAGATCCGGCCGCTGATCGGCGAAAGCAGGAAGCCGAAGATCGCTGTGCAGAACGAGACCCACCCCGCGTCGGTCGCGGTCAGCCCGAGACCGACGGGCGCGCTGGTCGGGCTCTGCATGATGATCTGGAGGAGGAAGCCCGTGGCGCCCATGGGGCCGATCGCGAGCACGGCGGTCGCGAGCATGGTCAGGGTGAGCTTCCGATCGGAGAAGAGCCGAAGGTTGATCATGGGGTGCTCGGCGCGCAGCTCCCGCCAGGCCCACAGCGCCAGCAGCAGCAGGCCGACGACGATGGTGCCGACCGTTCGCCCGTCGCTCCAACTCCAGGTCCGGGACTGGTTGACACCGAACAGCACCAGAGCGATCGCCGGGGCGAACAACACACTCCCGAACCAATTGACGCGTCGCGCGCCGGCGGCGGCAGCCTTGGACCGGGGGAGCAGCAGGCAGCCGGCCGCGGCGACCAGTGCGACAGCGGCGGCCACGATGAAGATGTAGTGCCAGTCCAGCGAGTCGATCAGGGCGCCGGAGATGATGTTGCCCGCCGCACCGGCGAGCATCGCGGCACCCGCGATCATGGCTGCCGCCACCGGTACATGCTTCTGCGGGAGGACTTCGCGGACGACGCCGAAGCACAAGGGGAGGATGCCGCCGGCCACTCCCTGGACCGCCCGGCCGATGATGACCCCGATGAGCGTGCCGGTCGAGACGCTGATGATCGAACCGACCGCTGAGATCAGCAGCAGGACGATGATCACGTTACGGCGGCCGTAGAGATCGCCGAGCCGGCCGCAGACGGCGGCGGACGCGGCGGCGACCAGCAGAAACGCGGTCAGCACCCAACTGGCGTCGGCGGGGGTGGTATGGAATGCGTCGATGATCCGGGGAAGAGCGTTGAACATCATCGTCGACTCGAAGGCGCTGACGATGTCCGCGAAAACCAGGATCCCGATGATGACCGGGATGCGGCGGACCGGACGGACGCTGCCGCTTATTTCTTGAGAAGATGACATCTTTGTCTCTCTCGGGTAGGCGTGTTCGACAGTGATCGCCTTGCTCGGAATGCCCCTCCGGCGAGAGCCGGTGAACCGTGCCGGGATGGGCCGCGACGGCCGGGATTTCCGGTGTGGGGACGTGCCCCTGCTCCGGACGGGACCCGTTGCGGGTTGGATCGTGACAGTAAGTAGACCGACCGGTCAATACTCAGGTACGCACTTTGGTACGTGGTCGCACTCGGCTGATATTTCCGATGCGGAACCGAACGCATTGCTGACCGTATAGAAGCTTGTACCGCTCGGTCGAAATGTGGTTCCATCGGAGCAGACGACGAGAGGAGAGTCGACCATGACCGAGAGGGTGGCCGGCACCGATCCGGCCGCATCGATCCCGGAGTATCCGTCGCCCCGATCGGGCACGTGCCCGTTCGCGCCACCGCCGGGCCTGCTGGAGCTGCATGACACGGGGAAGGCCGTCGTACGTGCCAGGACGTGGGACGGCAGTACTCCGTGGGTCGTCCTGACCCATGCCGCCCAGCGCCAGATCCTCGCCGACCCACGCGTGAGTGCCGACATCGGCGCGGCGGGATACCCGCACACCACAGAGGCCATGAAGGCGCACGCCTCCGAGATCCAGCCCTCGGTGAACAACACCGACGGCGCCGAACACGCCCGGTGGCGACGGATGTTGACGAGTTCGTTCACCCGGCACCGGATGGAGAAGCTCCGCCCGGTGATCCAGCAGATCACCGACGACCTCATCGACACGATGCTCGCGGGCCCCCGCCCGGCGGAACTGAACAAGGCCCTGTCCCTGCCACTGCCGTCGCTCATGATCTGCGAACTTCTCGGAGTGCCGTACGAGGATCACGCGTTCTTCCAGGAGCACGCCGGAGTCACCAACGCGCGGTTCAAGACCCCTGAACAGGCCGCCGAAACGACGAAGGCGCTGCGCCGCTACATCGCGGACCTGATCGTGGCCAAGATGGACGATCCTTCCGAGGACGTCCTCTCCGACCTCGGTGCGCACGTCAAGGCCGGTGACCTCACCCTCGAAGAGGCCGCTCCCCTCGGACATATCCTCCTGGTCGCCGGCCACGACACCAGCGCCAACATGATCACGCTCGGTACGGCGCTGCTGCTGGAGAATCCCGACCAACTGGCGGCCCTGCGCGAGAACTCCGACGACCCGAAGTTCGTGGCGAACGCCGTTGAGGAACTGCTGCGTTACCTCACCATTCCGCATCTGCTGGCGCGGCGGGCGGTGGTGGAGGACATCGAGATCGACGGCGAGACCATACGCGCGGGCGATGGCGTCATCGCGGCTCTGCCGGCGGCCAATTGGGACCCCCTGGCTTTCCCCGATCCCGAGAAGGTCGATCTCGCCCGCAAGGCGTCGCACCATCTCGCGTTCAGTTGGGGCCCGCATCAGTGCATCGGGCAACAGCTGGCCCGTATCGAACTCCATGTCGTGTTCAGCACGTTGTTCCGCCGGGTGCCCACCTTGCGGCTCGCCGCCGAATTCTCGGAGCTGAAATTCAAGGAGGACTCACAGGCGTACGGAATCTACGAACTGCCTGTCACCTGGTAGCGGACGGTCCGAGAACAGCGAGGGGCGGGCGGGGCGCCGATGCGTCCCGCCCGCCCCTCACCGTCGCCCCGGACCTGCGCGTAGCGGCGTGTACCGGCGCCCCCGAGTCGGCCGTCAGGGCTGTCGCACGCCCTCGCCGAACCGGTGCTTCAGGAACGAGCCCGACCACGCCATCAGGTCGGAGGGCACGTAGTAGCCCTTCTCGTCATTGATCGTGTCCCAGTGGCCGGCGACGTCCTCGATCGTCACCGGTCCCTCCTGGTGGAGATATCCCTCGGTCGAGCCGATGAAGAGCCGCGCGAAGCGACCGTCCCCCGCCGTGTAGATCTCTCCGCTGACCGGGCAGCTCTCATGGGCGAGGTACGCGACCATCGGCGACACCGCCTCCGACGGCATGAAGTGCTGGCCGGCGGACTGCGCTGCGCTGTCGCCCAGCGGGTCGCCGCCCGCCATGCGGGTGTGTGCCGCCGGTGCGATGAGATTGACCTTGATCCCATGCGGTTCGCCCGCGAGCTTCGCGCTGCGCGCCAGCCCGATCACGCCCGCCTTCGCCGCGGCGTACGACAGATTGTTGTCGATGCCGAACAGACCGCTGGAGGTCGTCAGGACGACCCGGCCGTAGCCCTGCTCGACGAAGTGCGGCCATGCGGCACGGGTCGTGTTGAACGAGCCCACGAGATGAACGGCCAGATGGCGTTCGAGGTTCTCCAGATCGACGTCCGGCAGTCCGGCCCACCGGATGATGCCGGCGTTGTTCACGATGATGTCGATGCGGCCGAAGTGCGTGACCGCCGCTTCGACCATCGCCTCGCCGCCCGCCTCCGTGGACACATCGCTGGTGTCGGCCACGGCGACACCGCCGGCCGCGACGATCTCGTCCACGACAGACCGCGCGGGACCGACATCGGTGCCTTCGCCCTCCATCGACCCGCCGAGGTCGTTGACGACGACCTTCGCTCCTCGCTCCGCCAGCAGGCGGGCATGGGCCCGGCCGATGCCACGGCCGGCGCCGGTGACGACCGCGACCCGCCCTTCGAAGCTGAACTCGCTCATGTGTGACTCCTCTTGTGCTGCTCTCGCCCTGCATAGGTGCTGCTCGAAACGGTCGACCCGCACGGACATGGCGCACGGTGACATCACGTACTGCCGTGCGGCGCGCCGTGCCGGGCAGTCATTCCTCGATACGGATCGCCAGCGCCGGACACACCGCCGCCGCGTTGCGGACGTCGTCGGCCAGACTCGGCGGCGGGTTCTCGTCCAGGACGACGACGATGCCGTCCTCGTCACGCTGGTCGAAGACATCAGCGGCGGCGGCCACACACTGTCCGGCCGCGACACACTTGTCCTCGTCGACGCCAACCTTCATGGGATGTCTCCTGATCGTTCAGTGGAGGGAAGCGGAGGTGGAAGTGGGTTCGGGGGCCGGGGCGGGGGCGGCCAAGGCAGCGACGACGTCCTGACGGCGCAGCCGGGTCTGTTTGGGCATGTTCCAGCCGAGGACACCCGTGACCCTGCCGTCACTGCGATAGCGGGCGACGAAGCGCCTGGCCGCCAGATCGCCCTCGACAACCTCCACGTCCGCATCGGCGGGAAGGAAGCCGTGCACCTGGAGCTTCGCGTCGAACTGGTCCGTCCAGAAGTACGGCACCGGAACATACGGCCGGTCCTCGCCGCAGATGACACCGGCGACCGCGGCAGCCTGTTCCGTGGCGTTGGTGCGGTTCTCCAGACGGATCAGGCGGCCGAGCCGTTCATGGTGCCATCGGGCCACGTCACCGACGGCGTAGATCCCCTCCGCCGCCCGGCACCGGGCGTCGCACACCACACCGTTGTCGAGCCGCAGGCCGCTGCCGGCCAGCCACTCCGTCGCCGGGGTGGCGCCGATGGCCACCACCACGACGTCGGCGGGCAGCACCTCTCCCGTGCCCAGTCGTACGCCGGTGACGCGCCGCCCCCCGTCCTCACCGACCAGCCCCACGACGCCCTCGCCCAGCCGGAGCCGCACCCCGCGCTCACGGTGCAGCTCCGCCAGCAGTCCCGACACCAGCGGGCCGACCTGGAGCGCCATCGGTGCCGCCAACGGACCGGCCAGCGTCACCTCCACGCCCAGGGTCCGCGCGGTCGCCGCGATCTCGCAGCCGAGGACACCTTCGCCCACGACCACCAGCCGGGAGCATCCCAACAGGTCCTCGCGGAGCGTCAACGCGTGGTCGAGTGTGCGCAGGACATGCACCCCCGACAGGTTGTCCGGCACCGGCAGGACGCGTGCCCGTACCCCCGTGGCGATCACGACGGAGTCCGCCCGCAGGACACGCCCGGACTCCGTACGCACGGTCCGTCCGGCCGGATCGAGTGCGACCGCCGGGTCGCCGAGGACGAACTCGGCGTCCAGGGCCGACAGGACCTCCTCGGTCCGCAGTGCGGCGCGCGACGGCTCCCACGCACCGGAGAGGATCTGCTTGGAGAGCGGCGGCCGGTCGTAGGGTGCGTGCGGCTCGTCGCCGAGCACCGTGATCCGGCCGCCGTATCCCTTGCGCCGCAGTGCCTCCGCCGTGGCGAGGCCGGACGCCGACGCGCCCACGATCACCACACGCGTCCGGGCCGTCCCGGGGACACCTCGGGGGGAGGTGTCCGTCCTGGTGTCGTTCTCGGTCGTCATGCGGGTCTCCGTTGCGGCGGGGCTGCTCGATCGATCGGTGCAGAGGTCGGTGCGGAGGTCGGTGTGGAGGTCGGTGCTCGATGGGTGCGCGGATGGTCGGCGCGGTTCATGTCAGGTAGCGACCGCCGTTCGTGCTGAGCGTCTGGCCGGTCACATATCCGGCCTCGTCGGACGCGAGATACGCCACCGCGTAGGCGACGTCCTCCGGCCGGCCGGCCCGCTTCATCGGCATGGTGGCCGCGGCGGCCTCCACGTCGACGGGGCCTTCCCGCACCAGCGGAGTGTCGATGAAGCCCGGTGGTACGTGGTTCACGGTGATGCCCTTGTCGGCGTACTCGATCGCCAACGCCCTGGTGAGGCCGATGACACCGCCCTTGGACGCCGCGTAGTGGGCCATCGAGGGCGCGCCGGTCTGCGCCGACGACGAGGAGATGTTGACGATCCGCCCCCATCCCGCGCGCAGCATGTCGGGCACCAGCTCCCTGGTGACCAGGAAGGGTCCCTTGAGGTTGATGCCGATCATGCGGTCCCAGGACGCCTCGGTGATGCTCGTGAATTCCTGGTAGGCGGTGATTCCGGCGTTGTTGACGAGGACCGTGACGGGTCCGAGTGCGTCGCGGGTCCGCGCCGCTGCCGACGCCACAGCGCTGGCGTCCGCCGCGTCGCCGCCCACGGCGATCGCCGAACCGCCCGCCTCCTGGATCATGGCGACGGTCTTCTCGGCGCCCTCAAGGTTCAGATCCCAGACGGACACCGCGGCACCGCGCGCCGCGAGGACGGTCGCGACCGCCTGTCCGATCCCGCGGGCGCCGCCGGTGACGACGGCGACCTTTCCCCGAAGTGACATGTTCGCTCCTTGTCTGCTGGTGCCGGGACGCCGCCGACGGCCCGGTGCTGCGCACAGAACGTCTGCCGGTGCACAGAGAGGCCGCCGCCGTGTCGGCACGTGCGGATCGCCTACTGCGTCTACTCGCCCAGCGCCTCGCGCGCGGCGGTGCGAGCCGCCGTCGCGGCCGGAAAGCCGGCGTACCCCGCCGCGTGGTAGATGACCTCGGCGATCTCGTCCCTGGTCAGCCCGTTCGTCAGCGCGATACGGGTGTGGGTCCTCAGTTCGGCCTCGGCGCCCAGGGCGATCAGGATGCCCAGGGTGACCAGACTGCGATCACGGCCGCTGAGCCCTTCGCGGGCCCAGAGTGCGCCCCAGACGCTGGTCAGGCCGATGTCCACGAGTTCGTCGGCGAAGCGGCCGTCGCGCAGGTCGGGCTCGCCCTCGGGGAACACCCCGGGCAGCGCCGTACGCATGGCCTTCATGCCCGCGTCCCGTAGATCCCGGTGAGCCGCGGACCCGGCGGGGGCCACGGCCGAGTGCGCCCGTTCGGACTCGATACCGACGGGCTCCCTGGCGTCTGTCGATCCCATGCGTGACTCCCGATGACGTGCGCAGATGCGATACAGCGAAAGTTAGATCAACCGGTCGGTACAATCAATGGTAACGGCGGGACAAGTCGTTCGCGGCATTCCGGGGGAGTCGCGCACGGTGGGGTTCGGGAAGGTGGCGGACGCGCCGCGTAGGGCCACGCATCTTCACCGCCGCGCTTCATATCCATGTCCGCTGCCATTGATCGGGCCCCATCCCCTCATCTACTCTCGATTCAATATTAGAGCGACCGGTCGGTCTATGAAACGGGTTCGCCCGGAGTCGCGGCGGCCACTGCACGTGGGAGGACGGATGAGCGAATCGACGAAGGCGCCCGGCACGGAAGAGGTACGCGCCCCGCAGGCGCGTACCCCGGGCACGAACCCCGAGGACGAGGTCGACGTACTGGTGGTGGGCGCGGGGGTCACGGGCATCTACCAGCTGCACCGGGCCCGCGAGGCCGGCTTCACGGCGCGACTGCTGGAGGCCGGCACCGGCGTAGGCGGCACGTGGTACTGGAACCGCTACCCGGAGGCACGCTTCGACTCCGAGAGCTACACCTACGGCTACCTGTTCTCCAAGGACCTGTGGGAGGAGTGGGAGTGGTCGGAGCAGTTCGCCGGACAGCCCGAGATCGAGCGCTACTTCAACCATGTGGTCGACCGGTTCGACCTGCGGCGCGACATCCGGTTCGGCGTCAAGGTGACCTCCGCCGTCTACGACGAACCGTCCGGGACGTGGACCGTGCGGGGGAGTGACGGTACGGACGTCCGCACGCGTTTCCTCGTCGCGGCCACCGGAATTCTCTCGGTGCCGTTCATCCCCGGCATCCCGGGGCGCGACGACTTCCGCGGCGACCAGCACCACACCGGACGCTGGCCGAAGACGCCGGTCGACTTCACCGGCAAGCGGGTCGCCCAGATCGGCACCGGATCCAGCGGTGTGCAGATCGTTCCGGCGATCGCGGACCAGGTGGCTCATCTGACGGTCTATCAGAAGGTGGCCGACTGGCTCACACCGCTCAACAACGCGCCCATCACCCAGGGTGAACAGGCGGAGTTGAAGGCGAACTTCGAGTCGATCCGCGAGACGCTGAACACCTCGCCGAGCGGGTTCCTCCACACCATCGCCATGCGTTCCGGCCTCGACGACACTCCCGAGCAGCGCCAGGAGTTCTACGAGGAGAGGTGGAAGGGCCCCGGCTTCACCAAGCTGTCCGAGCACTACATGGACATGATGACGAACCCCACCGTGAACGCGGAGTGGTGCGAGTTCATCGCCCGGAAGATCCGCAGCATCGTCAAGGACCCGGAGACGGCCGAGAAGCTGATCCCCAAGGACCACGGCTACGGCGGTCGGCGGCCCCCGTTCGGGACCGGCTACTACGAGGCGTACAACAAGCCGAACGTCTCTCTCGTCGACCTCAACGAGACTCCGATCACCCGTATCACCGAGACGGGGATCGAAACGGCCGACGGTGTCGAGGAGTTCGACGTCATCATTTGGGCGACCGGCTACGACTTCGGGACCGGCGCGCTCAACCGACTCGGCGTGCGCGGCCGTGACGGTCTCCCGCTGGAGGAGTACTGGGCGCAGGGTCCGCGCACCTACCTCGGGGTGGTGACGGCCGGCTTCCCGAACTTCTTCTTCCCCGGTGGCCCGCACGGCGCGCTCGGCAACAACCCGCGGTACTCCGGCGACCAGGTGGACTTCGTGATGGACGCGCTCACCTACACGCGCGACTTCGGCCATGACGTCATCGAGGTGGACTCCGCCGCCGAACAGCAGTGGACGGAGATGATGGACGGCAGCTCGTCACGGTCCTCCTTCTTGGAGAGCAGCTACTTCTACGGGGCGAACATCCCCGGCAAGCCGGTCAAGCAACTCCTCAACCCGACCGGCCGGATGACGCTCCAGCAGATGATCGTCGACGCCGTGGCCAACGACTACGCGGCGTTCGCCTTCTCCAAGGCGACGGAAGCGTCCGCATGACGCGGGAAGCGTCCGTATGACGCGAGGACGCCCGTGCCGCTGTCTCCGGCGGCACGGGCGTCCTGCTCGCTGCGGCGCCCCGCTCGCTACGGCAGGAATGTGGTGACGCGGCGCTGGAACAGCCAGGTGGTGTCGTGGCGGCGCAGGGTGTCGTCGTAGCGTCCGACGAGCTGTACTGCCCAGCCGGAGTCGTCCCGCTGGAAGAACGCCAGGTTGCTCACCGCGGTCGCCTCGTCCTCGGTCCATGAGGTGATGACCGTGTTGGCCACGAGGTGCAACTGTGGCCGGGTGGGGGCGAACGCGGCGTAGCCGGCCCGTATCGCGTCACGGCCTTCGAAGGTGGCCACGCCCGCGATCTCCGCGACGCCCTCCGGCTGGAACAGCTCGGCGATGTCGTCGTTCCGCCCGGCGTCCAGCGCGTGCGCGTAGGCGGCGATGGCGGCCTGGACGCCCGCTGCGACGCTCGCCTCGGTCCTGGCCTCGATGGATGTGCTCATGTCTCTCCCATGTGAAAGGGGCCGTCCGCCCTTACGCCTGACAGGTCGTGTCTTTCGTCCGACGCGTCGTGCTCACGCCTGGTAGGTCGTGACGCGGCGCTGGAATCGCCAGGCGGTGTCGTGACGGCGCAGGGTGTCGTCGTAGCGTCCGACGACCTGTACTCCCCAGCCGGACTCGCCCCGCTGGAGGAAGGCCACGTCGCTCACCGCGGTCGCCTCGTCCTCGGTCCACGAGGTGATGACGGTGTTGGTCACGAGGTGCAGCTGCGGTCGCGCCGGCGCCCACCCCTTGAAGGCGTCGCGGAGCGCGTCGTGCCCTGCGACGGGGTCGATGCCCGGGACCTGGAGAACCCCGTCGGGGGTGTACAGCGCCACGACGTCGTCGGTGAGGCCCGCGTCTTGCGCCTGTGTGTGCGCGCCGATCGCGGCGCGCACACCCGCCGCAACCCATGCCTGAGTGGATCCGCTCATGCTTCTCTCCAAGGTCGAATGGGGTTGATGCTTAGCTGACATGATGTTTCGACCGCTCAGTCTATTGCTCTCTTGGGGGCGTGAGGAGAGGTTGATGTCAGATTTGTTGACCGACCGGTACAATCTCAATAGGATGCCGACGGCTGTCGACGGGGACTGTCGCCGAAGGAGGAGTGATCGTGACGAAGCGTTGGAAGCAGCGTCCGCCCGGCTCGACGTGGGGAGACTGGGGTGACGACGACGAACTGGGGCGCATCAACCTGATCACCCGCGAGAAAGTCCTCCAGGGCGTGCGCGAGGTCGAACACGGGATCAGCTTCAGCCTGAGCCTGCCGCTCGACTATCCCGGCGGGACGGCGCTCAACCAGCGGCGGTACCCGCCGATCCTCAGGCCGACCGAGGACCTGGAGCACAAGCAGGACGTCTTCTACAACGTCATCGCCCGCGAGTCCATTGCGCCTCCCCTGATCGACGTGTGGTCCGACGACATGGTGACCCTCTGGCTGCAGTACTCGACGCAGTGGGACTCACTCGCCCACCAGGGCGCCGAGTTCGACGCCGACGGCGACGGGGCCGACGAGCCGGTCTACTACAACGGGTTCCGCCCAGGCACCGACATCGTGGGACCGCGCGAGGACGCCAAGGAGGACGGCAGCGGCAGCCTCAGTTTCGCCCGCCACCTCGGTCTGGAGCACATGGCGGAGCACGGGGTTCAGGGCCGGGCCGTCCTTGTCGACCTGGCCCATCACCTGGGTACCAGTTGGCAGCCGGTCGGCCTGAAGACCCTTCAGGAGATCATGGCGGCGGACAACGTCGTCGTCGAACCCGGCGACATGCTCCTCCTGCACACCGGCTTCGCCACCCAGATCCTCGCCTGGGAGAAGAACCCGGACCCCGTGGCGATCCACTCCACGGCCTCCTACCTCGACGGACACGACCCGGCGCTCCTCGACTGGATCGCCGAGTCACAGATCTCGGCGCTGGTGGCGGACAACTACGCGGTCGAGGGCGTGGGCGTCTCGGAGAGGGTCCAGGAGCGGCACACCCTGCTGCCGATCCACCATCTGTGCCTCTTCAAACTCGGGGTTCCGCTCGGCGAGTTGTGGTACCTGCACGAGTTGGCCGCCTGGCTGCGGGAGCACAACCGCAGCCGGTTCCTGCTCACGGCGCCCCCGCTCAACCTGCCCGGAACCCAGGGCAGCCCACTGACGCCGGTCGCGACCGTCTGACACAGGGCGCAAGAAGGCCCCCGGGGAACGAGCTTGACTCCTTGGGTTCTAATGGTCCTCGCAACACCCGCGATCTGTGGGAGTTGCGAGGACCGTGGCCGTTGGACACGATGATCTTTCGGGGTTGAGGGAGC
>NZ_JBHVQT010000026.1:0-62453 GCF_042886315.1 Streptomyces sp. NPDC058001 | reverse complement strand
ACGCTCGGCTGGGAAACCCCAGCCGAGCGCCTGCATAAACTGCTCGCCACCACACGTCAGTGATCACGTGTTGCGACGACCCCTGGAATCCGCCCCCCACCAGCGGGGCTTCTTCGTCACGCCGCATGCTCATCCCGAGTGGCACAGGGATGCTCACCTTCAGTGGCAATCAACACGCCTGGAAGCAGAAGGTTCTGTCGCCGCCCTGGTTCCAGGGAGCGATGCCGTAGTTGGCGGTGCAGGAGTCGCCGAAGAAGACGGTCGGTACGGGGTCGGCGGGCGCCGCGTCGGCCATTCCCGCCGGGCCGGCGAGGGCCAGGCAGCTGCCCAGTGCGGCGGCCGTGGCAGCCAGCCGCTGTACCACTGGAGTCTGCGTCGTCTTGCGCATGGCCGAAGACATGGCTGTGCCCTTTCGTTGGGCCCACGAGGAGAGTTGAACGAGTCGGAACGTTCCGCATTCACTCACATTCGGAACGTAATATTCCGGTTGTTGGGTCTCTTCGCGCGGGCCCGGCGGCGTGGCCGTGTGCTGACTGGGCAAAGGCGTCTGACATGCAGTTGGCAATGCCGCACAAAGGTGCGGCTGTCGAAGATGGTTTTGGTGACCGACGTAGTTGCCTCTGCATATTGGCCAAAAGTCTGTCTGAGGGGTGGGCCCGGGTCGGCGGTCCGTGGGTCGGGAGATCCATCGAGCAGGTGTGGGTCACCTCCGAGCAGGCGGTGGCCGCTTTCAGGGAGTGTCATCACCGTGAGATCCAGGAGCCACAGGTGGGCCCGGTTCCCGGATCCCGCGTCGAGCAGTATGCCTTCGGTACAGACCGGTACGACCGGAAATAGGTCGTCACTCAGTCTGTTCGGAAGGGCGTCTACGCGTGCGCGATGCGTGAACGGACGGTCGGGCTCCGGCCGTCACGGCTAGGATTAAAGATCATGCTGGGTGGCACTGACCTGCAAGGACAGCACCATTTAGCGTTAACAAGCGTTCTCGATCATGGATTAGATCTCAGTCGTAGAGCGGGGCAGCGGCGATCGGGTATTCAGCCGAGCTGCTGGCCGTCTTCGGGCCAGTCGGTGGTGCGCCATTGCCGTTGTTCTTCGGAGACGTGGTGTGCGGTGAGCGCGGCGGTCAGGTCGTGATGGACGGGGATGGCCGGGCAGGTGCTGTCGGGCACGAGGGAGCCGTCGGAGGGGATCGCGGCGAGTTCCAGGGAGCGGCCCTGTTCGGCGAGTTGGCGGGCGGCCTGGGCGATGGCGAGCTGGCCGCCGGTGGACCATCCGCGCAGGTCGGTCAGGTCGAGTACGACGGGTCCGTCGCCGCGCGCCATCACCCAGCCGACGGCGCCGGTGAATCGGTCGACCGCGTCCTGGCCGAGGTAGCCGACCACCGACAGGACGCCGAGGTTGTCGTGGGTGGTGTAGCGCCACTGGATGGTCATGCTCGCTGCCTCATTCGTGCCGGGACTTGCGGGACGTGCGGGTGTTCACAGGGGGAGGGTGATCCAGATGCTCTTGCCCTTGCCATCGGCGTCGCCGCGGACCACGGCGGTGCCGTCGAGGCTCAGGGCGAGTTCGACGACGGTCGCCAGGCCCGTATTGCCTGTCTCAGTGACCGGCGTATACAGCGGGGGTTGGTAGGGGTGGCGGTCGTGGACGCCGAACGCGAACGTGTCCTCATCGCCCGCGAAGACCACCGTGACGTTCGGGGAGAGGACTGCCGCGTGCCGGACGCTGTTGGTGACCAGTTCGCTCAGGATCAGCAGCGCCGGGTCGACCGTGGCATGACGGGCGCTGACTCCCCACTCCATCAGGACCAGTTCGGCTGTTTCACGGGCCATCCGGACGGCAGCTCCCATGGCCGGCAAGGTCAGGACGTGCCGGTACGGGAGTGCTTCGAGCTGGGCGGTCACGACGCCTCCGGGTGGGCGAGGCGGAACCCGGCCACGTTCTGGGGTTGGATACGTACGCCTGTGTCGTGCGGCCAGTGGGCCCAGCCGAACAGCGTGCGCCGGTAGTGCGCCGCCTCGTCCGGGTCCGTGCTCACTTCGGCCGGGCCGGTCGCGGTGACCGTCCAGCCGGTGCCGTCCGCCACCTTGATCTCGTCGGCCTGGTAGGTGAGCGTGGTGCGCCCTGAGAGGGCGGCGGCCTGCGCCGGGGAGCGAACTATCAGACGGCCGTAGTGCAGGACATGAACGGCCGGGCGCAGGACCGCGTTCTCCCGCTGGACATACACCAGGCGTCCCTGGGCTGAGCCTTCGAGCAGCCATAGGGCCTCTGTGCCGGAGACCTCCAGCATGCGGCGGGGGGCAGGACGGTTCATCGGACGGTCTCCTGAACCGGACCACTGCCGTGTTGGTCCTGGACGGCGGACAGCATCCCGGCGCCCTCCAGGTAGGTATGGGCTCCGGCGATCGCCTCCGGCGTGGTGGCGTACTCGCGGCCCTCCCGGCGCAGCAGCTTTAATGCGCCGACGGAGTCGAGGGCTTGGCGCTGGCCGGGGCGGATCCCGGACGTCATCACCGCGATGCCGCGCCGGTTCAGCTTCTCCACCGCGTCCTTGAGGACCAGGGCGCCGGTGGCGTCCATCGTCGTGACGCGCGACATCCGAAGGATCACCACCCTCACGTCCGCGACGTCGCTCAGTTCGAGGAGGAAGCGGTGAGCGCCGGCGAAGAACAGCGGACCGTCGAGCCGGTAGGCGACGATGTGCTCGGCCAGCAGCGCGTGTTCCTCCGCGCTGTGCTCACCGGGCAGGTCCGGGATGAAGTCGACCTGGTCCATGCGGGCCTGCTTGGCCACCGCGCGCAGCGCGAGCGCCCCGGCCACCACCAGGCCGATGATCACCGCGTACACGAGGTCGAGGGCGAGCGTGGCGACGGCGGTGAGAACGAGGATCAGCGCGTCCGAGCGGGTGGCCTTCACCATGGCGCGCAGCGAGCCGACCTCGACCATGCGCACCGCGGTCGCGATCAGCACCCCGGCCAGTGCCGCGAGCGGGATCCTGGAGACCAGCGGTGCCGCCGCGAAGACGATCACGGCGAGCACGGCGGCATGCATGAGGGCGGCCAGCCGCGAGGAGGCGCCGGTCCGGACGTTCACGGCGGTGCGCGCTATGGCGCCGGTCGCCGGGACGCCGCCGAACAGCGGTGCGGCGATGTTGGCCAGGCCCTGCCCGAAGAGTTCCTTGTCCGGATTGTGCTTCTGCCCCACCGTCATGCCGTCGGCGACCTGGGCGGACAGCAGTGACTCCAGAGCGGCGAGGGCCGCCACCGCGACGGCCGGGGCGAGCAGTGATCCCGCGGCGGACAGGTCCAGGAAGCTGAGCGAGGGGGCCGGGAGTCCGCCCGGCAGGTCACCGATCGGCTGGGCTGCGTCGAGGTGAAGGAAATGCGCGACGATCGTCGCACCCGTCACCGCGAGGATGGAGAACGGGATGGTGGGCCGCCACCGGGCGCCGATCAGCATGACCAGGGTCACGCCCAGCGCGATCGCGATGGCGGTCCAGTTCGGGGTGTGCGCGAACTCCTCTACAGCCCGCCAGGTGGCCACGAGCACCTTGTCGCCCTCGGGCTTGGCGACCCCCAGGGCGTTCGGCACCTGTTGGAGACCGATGACGCAGGCGATGCCCAGGGTGAAGCCTTCCACCACAGGGGCGGGCATGTACTGCATGTACTTGCCCGCCTTCAGCACGGCGAGGGCGATGAGCATGAGGCCGGCGATCAGCCCGACGGTGAGGACACCGGTCGCACCGTACTGGGCGACGATCGGGACCAGGACGACGGTCATCGCCCCGGTGGGGCCGGACACCTGGAGGTTCGAGCCGCCGAAGACGGCCGCGAGCGCGCCCGCGACGACGGCGGTGGCCAGGCCCGCTTCGGCTCCGAGACCGGAGGAGACGCCGAACCCGAGGGCGAGCGGGAGCGCCACGATTGCCACCGTCAGCCCGGCCAGCAGGTCACGCCGCGGGCTGCGCCCCATCTCGGCGAGGTCGGCGCCCGCAGGCATCAGAGCGCGCATCGGGTTCCGCACCCGGACTTGCAGCAGCCGAGTCAGTGAGGTCTTCACTTCGCGGCGGCCTCGGTTTCCCGCAACTCCGCCAGAAGCTCGTTCTGCCCGGCCAGCATCTCCGTGAGGATCCGCCGCGCGGCCCGCAGCAGCTCCGCGACATCCCCGCCGGCCAACTCGTACACCACAGACGAGCCCTCGCGGGCGGAAGTGACGATCCCGGAGCGGCGCAGCACAGCCAGCTGCTGCGACAGCGCCGAAGGTTCGATCTCTATCGCAGCGAGCAGATCGCGCACGGGCATCGGTCCGTCCTGCAACAGCTCCAGCACCCGGATACGGACCGGATGGCCGAGCATCCGGAAGAACTCGGCCTTGGCCTGATACAGCGGAACCGACACGAACCCACTCCTCCACGCAGCCCTGAGCCCCGGCCGCTCAGGAGCACAGCACACCACAGCATCTATTGAATTGCATAATTTTGCAATTCATGTATCGCGAGGTGACACTCTCCCAGTGCCCGAGAACCTGCCGCCGTGCCCCCACTGCTCCAGCGCCTACACCTACGAGATGGGCGCCCTTTTGATCTGCTTGGAATGCGCCCACGAGTGGTCGCCGGTACCTACTGGATCCGCAGGTGGGCTCGTCCCCGCGGGCGATCCGGATGACATCATCGAAGTGGCGGAGGCTGAGTTTCAGGATCGCTTCGACGCCTGGATACGTCCTCTGATCCCGGACGCCGTGCCCACACGGTCCCCGAGCTGATGGTGGGTCAGGAGAGGTCTTGGGGGACCGCACCCTCCAGCGAGTGGGCGCGTCGCCGGTAGTAGCAAGAGCGGGCGACAGCCTGACGTCTGCGCCGCCATCGTGACCAGCTCACGACGTGAAGGCGAAGCGGTTGGCCTGGCCTTGAGGTGGGGCGATCTGCCAGGGGGCGGCGGACTTCCGCCACGGTGGGCGGATCCAGGCTGCCGGAACCGTCTCTGAAGTCCCTTTGCAGATGGGGCAGCGGCAGCACTTCGGGCACCTTCGGCGTGTTGCGGCATGGCGGCAAGATCTTCGAGGGGATCCGCTTGCGTTCGCCGGTTGCCTGTTCGTCGGGCTGGTGGTGTTGCGGACGGACTATCAGGTGTCGGGTGGCCTTGTCGGTCTCTGCCGCCGATTCGGCTGTGCACTGGTTGGCTTCCCGTCGCCGGCGTGGCGGCCGGTGTGCGGCGTGTGTCTTTCCCGGCCGGGGGTGGGGTCTTGGTCGGTGTCGCGTCTTTTTTTGGTTCTGTTGTCGAAATCCCTGTCGCCCGTTCGAAGTGTGGGTGTCAGGGCCGCGGGTCCTGATGACGCGTTCGGAGGGAGGTGGGTTGGGATGTGCAGGGTCGTCGTTTCGGAGTGTGGCGGTATCACTGTGTGGCGGGCGATCGTGGGCTGTGGCGACGAACCGGTCGGTAGGGTCGGGGAGTTGAGAGAGCGGCGCGGTGCCGGTGTCCCCGTGTGGGGCGGGTGGCCGGCTCGCCGATGGTCCAGCCGTTGCGCGGCTGCTCACCGGTGGTCCGGTCTGGCCGCAGCGGGTCTGCTCGGCGGGTCTGGTCCGTGCGCGGCGTGTCGGGTTCTGCCGGGTGGTCTGGGTGAGGGGGGGTCTTTGGGAAGGGGGGGTTCCGGGCGGGTCGGAGTGACGGGCTGACGGGTTTGGTTGTTGTCGGCTCCGGTGTCGTGGGGCTTTGTGTCGTCCGGTCGTGGGATGACCGGGCTTGAGTGACAGGGCCGGCTGTGAGAGGGCCGGGAGAGATCGGGACTTGAGGAGGAGCAGGATGATGAATGACGACGTGACGGCTTACATCGAGAAGGCCGAGCCGTGGCAGGCGGAGGTGTGCACGAGTCTGCGGGAGATGGTGCACCGCACCGTTCCCGGTGTCGAGGAGGCGATCCAGTACGGTAAGCCCCATTTCCTTCGTGACGGCCGTCATATGGCCGTGATCCATGTCGCGAAGGCGAAGGTCTCGTTCATGGTGTTCGATGCGGCCGGTGTCGAGGCGGTGCCGGGGCAGTTGCGGTCGCTGGGCAACGGTGACCGGAAGGCCGCCGATATCCGTGAGGGCGGTCAGGCCGACTGCGAGTTTCTCGCGGACGTCCTGCGCCGTGTCAGCGGCGTGAACCGGCCGGCGGGGGAGTGACCGCGGCGTGCGCGTCATGGTGATGACGAAAGGGTCCGGCGGTGACGAGGGCAAGGGTCAGCCGTCGCAGGAGATGTTCGAGAAGATGCAGGCGTACAACGAGCTGCTGGTCAATGCCGGTGTTCTGCTCGGTGGGGAAGGGCTGAAGCCCAGCGGTGCCGGGGCGCAGGTGGTGTTCGCGGTGAGTGAGACGTCGGTTGTCGACGGTCCGTTCACGGAGTCGAAGGAGATCATCGCCGGGTACTGGATCTGGGAGGTCAGTTCCCTCGCGGAGGCTGTGGAGTGGGCCAAGCGGTGCCCTTTCGACCCCCGCTACGGTGCGACGCAGACGCTGGAGATCCGGCCGTTCTTCGACATGGAAGACTTCGCTGAGACCGTCGACTCGCAGACGCTCGCGAAGAGTCAGGAGCTCCAGGCGCGGGCCGGCGAGGGCTGATCATGGACATCCGCCAGTCGATCGAGGCGCTGTGGCGGATCGAGTCGCCACGACTCATCGCCGCGCTCGCCCGGCGGATCGGGGATGTCGCCGTTGCGGAGGATCTCGTGTCCGAGGCGTTCGTGGCCGCGCTCGAACGGTGGCCGCTGGACGGCGTTCCGCCGCAGCCGGGCGCGTGGCTCATGTCCACCGCCCGGCACAAGGCGACCGACCGGGCGCGACGGGAGGAGACCGGCCGCCGTAAGGCGGCGCTGATCGCGGCCAGTTCGGACGACCGGGCTCCGGACGCCGCGGATCAGGCGCTCGATGCCGTTCCCGACGACTTGCTGACCCTGATCTTCACTGCCTGTCACCCGGTGCTCCCGCCGGAGTCCCGGGTCGCGCTCACGCTGCGTCTGGTGGGCGGTCTCACGACCGCCGAGATCGCCCGTGCTTTCTTCGTTCCGGATGCCACGCTCGGCCAGCGCGTGTCCCGGGCGAAGCGGACGCTGTCGGAAGCGCGCGTTCCCTTTGAGTCTCCGTCGGCGGACGAGTTGCCGGCGCGGCTCGGCGCGGTCCTGGGCGTCGTGTATCTGGTGTTCAACGAGGGCTACTCGGCCACGACGGGGGACATCTGGGTACGACGGGACTTGGCGCGGGAGGCGATGCGTCTGGGGCGGATTCTGGCCGGGCTGCTGCCGCGCGAACCCGAGGTCTTCGGTCTGGTGGCGCTCATGGAGCTGCAGGCATCGCGGTTCCCCACCCGATCCGGTGCCGACGGGGCGCCGGTGCTGCTCGAACATCAGGACCGTTCGCGCTGGGACCGTACGCTCATCACTCACGGTCTGGCCATGCTGGAGCGGGCCACGGGGCTTGGCCGTCTGCTCGGGCCGTACACGCTCCAGGCCGCGATCGCCGCCTATCACGCCCGGGCGGCCGCGTTCGCCGACACGGACTGGGCCGGCATCGTCGCGCTCTACGACGCCCTCGCCCAGCTGACGCCGTCGCCCGTCGTCGAGCTGAACCGGGCGGTGGCACTGCTCTACGGTGACGGGCCGGAGGCCGCGCTTTCGGCGACGGACGCCCTGCGGGACGATCGGAGGCTGGCCCGCTACCACCTGCTCGGCGCGGTGCGGGGTGACATCCTGCTGCGCCTGGGACGGAACGCGGAAGCGGCCGCCGAACTGGAGCGGGCCGCGGAACTCGCGCCCACCCCGCACGAGCGCCGTCTTCTCCTGGAACGGATGGCGCAGGCGCTCACCGGAGGGCGCTGCTGAGAACCTCGCGCCCCCCGAAGAGGGGGGATCCACCGCTTCCCGGACCAGTCCGGCGTCAGCCAGGCGCGCACCGTTCCGACATCACGGCAGTTCACGTCACCGGCCGGGATCTGGCGCATCGGCCCCCCGGAGTCATCGCGGAACGGCATCCGCCGACACCGACACCGACACAGCCGATGAGCCCTTTGCAGCCTCGGCGTGCCGTGGTCGGGGGAGGGGTGAGGACTGGGGCGTCCCCCGGGGTGTGGACACGGGGGTTCATGCTGCGAGTGTGGGTTTACGTTCTCGCTGGTGCCGTTGTTCGAACTCGACTGGCGAGAGGTAGTCGAGGGCACTGTGGCGCCGTCGGGAGTTGTAGTAGGTCAGCCACTGGAAGATCTCCAGCCTCGCCTGACGCATCGTCGAGAACAGCCTCCGGCGCATCGTCTCCCTATTGAGTCCCTGCCAGAACGACTCGGCGAGGGCGTTGTCATAGCTCGACCCGACCCGACCCGACCCATGCTCCTGCGGATCCCGAAACCGTCGCAGACCTGCGCGAACGCGGCCGACGTGTACTGCTTGGACTCAATCGGTCGTCGCAACGCCAGCTACCGGCAGCGGAGTACGCCGTCTGCCCGCGGTGCGATTCCAGGACTGTGATCATCAACTATCCCGAGGAGTTCGAGGCGGACGAGGAGGTCTGGCCGCCGTTCAAGGACGGCATCGCCGCCTGGAAGGAAACGGGCGAGGGGAGTGCCCCCTGCTCCACCTGCGGTGCCTCGGTCCCGGTCACCGAGTGGCAGTGGGAGTCCGGTTTCGCGGTGGGTGCCCTCGCCTTCGACTTCTGGGGCTGGCCGCCGCTCTCCGACGGGTTCTGTTCGACGTTCAGAGAGCAGTTGGGGCATCGCACTGCGCGGCACATGGGCAACTTCTGAAGGGAACCGGAACCCTCGCACTGGACCAGGACCAGCAGGGCGAGCGTGGACGTGCGGTTTCCCCGCTTCGGTTCGAGCACGCCCCAGGGCAGGACTGTGCGGCCGAGTGGCCGTGGATCCGGATACACGGCGATCGTTTTCACGACGGTGGGTTCCCGCGGCCGTGGGAGCTGGCTGGTCGGTGGGTTCACTCCTGGTGGCCGTGGTGGTCTTGGCAGCCGTTGGCATAGGGGGTGAAGTGTGCGGGGGTGTGGTCGATGGGTAGGGCGGGCTGCCAGGCGGTCAGGATCTGCGCACTGCACTCGAACAGGTCGTCGGGAAGTTGGTCGAGGGGATACCAGGACCAGTCAGCGATGCTTTCGTGCGGTTGCGTGGTCGGCCGTCCCTGCCAGGCGTGAACGAGCGCGCCCACTGTGACTCGCAGGATGCCCTCGACGTGGTCGACGAGGGTTCCCAGGAGCCTGACGTCAGTGGGGCGGGTGATCAGCCGGTCTCCTCGCCGAGTTCGCGGACTACTGCGGCTTCGAAGGACTCCCCGGCCTCGACGGTTCCGCCGGGCAGTTCGAGGGTGCCGCGACGATGGCGGCCCAGAAGCAGTCCCTGCTCGCAGTGGAGGATCGCGCCGACCCCCACGGCCGCGTGCGGCAGCGGTGGCCTTGCGCTGCGGGGGCGGCTGGAGACCCGCCCCGGTTGGTCGGGTGGTAGGCGACGGACGGGGTGGAAGTGGTGCTGGCGCCGGGAGTCGGGTTCCCCGTTGTGGGCTTTCGACGGTGTGCGCTGCGCTGCGACGTGTGGTGCGGCCTCGTTCTGGCGTGGCCCATGAAGGACGAGGAAGACCAACCCGTCGACATCGTGTCGCTCGGCAGCGGTCCATCGGTTCTGCAGGTGGTCGAGTTCGGCCCCTTCCAGGGCGGTCCCGCGCCGTTCGGGTGGTGTGTTGGCGGCGAGCGGTGTGATGAGCACGAGGGCGCCGCCCGCCCGCAGTCGGCGGCCCAGGGCATCCAGGGTGCGGTCGCGGGAGCTGAGGAACGGGGCGACGAACCGCAGGGTGATGAGGTCATAGCCGTCGCCGTTCAGCGATGCCGCGTCGTCTTCCTCGATGTCGAGTCGAAGCCAGCGGGCGGTGTCGCCGTGGCGGGTGCGGGCTTCGGTGAGGGCGGTCTCGGACCAGTCGGCGGCGTCCACGGTGCATCCGGCCGAGGCCAGGTGCGCGGCGAGTTCGCCGGTCCCGCACCCTACGTCAAGCGCCCGTCCCTCGGCGGCGGGCAGCACGTCGGCGAGCAGCGAGCGTTCGGGGTCGGTGAGCGGCCGGTAACGGCGCCCTTCGGCGTAGCCGCGGTCCCATGCGTCCTGCGTGGTGAACATGTGTGGAGACGCCCTTCTCGGTAGCTGTACGGGGGGACGGGAGCGCAGGGGTAGGCCGCTGGTAGCCGCCTGGGCTGGTTGGTGGTGTGTGGCCCCGTCAGGGCCAGCCCATGGGGGTGTAGAGCGTGCCGCGGGAGATGGCTTCCAATGCGACGCGCGTGTAGACCACGGTGGGTTCGGGCAAGGCGTCCAGTGGCCACCAACGCCATTCGGTGCAGCACTCTGGTTCGCATACGAGGGGCTCTCCTTCCCAGTGGGAGGGAGCGAAGAAGAACTGGATGCGCGGGATCGTGCTCCCAGGGTCGAGCAGGTCGAGGACGTGGACGAGCGTCAAGTCGCTCTTGGGGATGCGGAGTCCGGTCTCTTCCTCTGCTTCGCGGACCATGCAGGTGACGGCGGATTCCATGTCTTCGCGGTGGCCGGCGGGCAGGTGCCAGGTCGACGGGGCGAAGGTGCTGCTCGGGTGGCGTTTGCCCAGGAGGACGGCCCCGTTCTGGATGAGGACGAGGTGGGCGCCGATGATACTGCGGCTGCGGTGATCGCCCGGTTCGCGGACCTGCACGGTGGCGAGGCTGTCGGCACTGCCGCGGTCAGGATGCGGGGCGTCCTGATGTGCTTGGAGGATCGCGGCGGCGCCGGGGTCCATGGTCATTTCTGCTGTTTCCTCAATGCGGGTCCAGCGCAGCTGGATGCCCTCGCGGAGTTCGATCTCGTGGGCGGGGGTGTTGAGCGTGCCGTGGTAGACGCGTACGCGGTCCTTGAAGGACCCGTCCGCGTGCAGCGTGTCCAGCGTGGCGAAGGCCGTCAGGTCCGGGATGGCGAGTCCGATCTCCTCGTCGAGTTCGCGGATGATGGCCTTGTCGCAGGTCTCGCCTTTCTCGGTGTTGCCGCCGAGCAGGGCCCACTGGCCTGGGCGCCAGATCGGTTTGTTGGCCGAGCGGAGGTGGAGCAGGTAGCGGCCTTCGTCGTCGGTGAGCAGGGCCGCCGTGCCGGGAATGACCGGCCAGTCGGTCGCGACGCGGGTGTGCTTCTTGATGAAGAGGTGCGGATCGTGGGTCGCGGGCGTGGGACCACCGTCGGCCTGTGGGTGGATGGTGATCTGCGGGCAGAGGGCGGGTGCGAGCTGGTCGACGGCTCGTGGGGTGCCGTCCTCCCAGGTGAGGTGGACGCCGGTGCCCGCAACAGTCCGGCGGGCGGAGGTCCAGGCGCCGGCGCCCTGCATGGCGACGAAGCCGCAGACGATGAGCCGCTCGTTGCTGTGGAGGGCGCCGTCGCGCTTGGTAAAGCCGATGGCCCAGGTGTATTGGTGCAGGCGCAGCGGTGCGACGAGGCGTCCGCCGTCGGCGAGAGCGCCGATCCAGGGCAGATCCCAGGTGTCGACGGTGACCAGGATGGCGTCGAAGCCTCCGTCCGGTACGGCGTCAGCGGGCAGGCGTTCGGCGTCGGCGGTGACCACGCGCACGCGGTCGTATCCGGTCTGGGCCAGGTGGCGGGTGGTGCGGTCGGTGACGGCCGGGGCGATGTCGAGGGTGGTGACGCTGCCGGTCGGACCGACGAGTTCGGCGATGAGGGCGGCGTTGTAGCCGCCGGAGCCGATCTCCAGGACGCGGTGGCCGGGTTGGATACGGGCTGCTTCGAGCATGTCGGCCTGCAGCCAGGGGGCGGAGATGGAGCTGGTGATGCGGCGGTCGCCGGTGTGGCGGGTGGCGACGATGTCGTTCGCGTACGCCTTCTGGACTGGTGCTTCGGGGGCGAACGCATGCCGGGGCACGGTGCGGAAGGCGTGCTCGATCGCGGGGGTGCGGATGTGGCCGGCCGCGGTGAGCTGGTCGGCCAGATGGTGGCGCAGAGTGTTCGTCTCATCGGTGCCGGTGGCGGGATGTGCCGTCACGTCGGGTCTTTCGGTCGGTCGGGTCATGCGGGATCCGTGACGGTGCCGGTGGCGGGATGGGGGATGCCGGGGTTGGGGGCGTACTGGGCGGCCTGCGCGGCGAACATGGCGGCGTACCGCCCCTGTGCGGCGATGAGTTCGTCGTGTGTGCCGTGTTCGGCGAGGTGCCCGTCGTTGAGGACGTAGATGCGGTCGGCGTGGCGGATGCCGGACATGCGGTGGGTGACCAGGACGACGGCCCGGTTCGGAGCGGCGAGCCGGCGGATGCGGTCGAATGCCTCGATCTCGGCTTCGGGATCGAGAGCGGAGGTGGGCTCGTCGACGATCAGGACGCTGTCCGTCCGCGATGTCGAGCTGCGCCAGTGGGTGCGCGCGAGACCGATCTTCTGCCATTCCCCTCCGGAGAGTTCGATGGCTCCGCGGAACACGCGGGCGAGCAGGCTGTGCAGGCCGTTGGGGAGTTTGGCCACGACCGGCCCTGCAGCGGCGTAGTCGACGGAGGGTTTGAGGTTCTGGGATGTGGCGGCGTGGGCGGGGCGGCCGAGGCGGATGTTCATCGCGGCGGTGACTGGCCAGCGCTGGAAGTCCTGGGTGAGCAGGGAGACCCGTTCGAAGACCTGTGAGCGGTTGAGGCCGGTGATGTCCGCGTTGCCCCAGCGCAGGGTGCCGGCCTGGGGGAGCAGCAGGCCCGACAGGAGTTTCATGAGGGTGCTCTTGCCGGAGCCGTTCTCACCGACCACGGCGGTGACCGATCCCATCGGCAGCGTCAGTGACACCTGGTCCAGGGCAGGGGCGTCACGGTCGGGGTACTGGTAGGTGACGTGGTCGAGGGCGATTTCCTTGATCTGTGCGGGTACCGGGTCGCCGCCCTGGGGGATGGTGCGCTGTGCTGCCTGGGTGAGGAACCGGCCGTGGTCGCGGACGTAGAGGGACTCCTCGTGCAGCTGGTTGACGTTCATCACCAGCATGCCCAGGCTGGCCGACCCGGTCCGTACCGCGATCACGGCGGTGCCGGCGATGGCGAGACTCATGTGTCCGCCTGTGATCAGCCCGAACATCGCCCCGTACGTCGCTGCCATGGCCAGGCCGGACAGTGCGGAGGCGACCCATTCGGTCAGTGCCTTGCTGGAGGCGAGGCGTTCCTGTTCGGCTTCGGCGCTCTCGGCCATCCGTTGGTAGCGGCTGAGGAGGAAGGTGCCGACGGCGTGGAGGCGGACCTCTTGGGCGGCGGTGCGCTCGGTGAGCAGGTTGCCGATGAGGCTGCTGGCCCGCGCGTGCTCGATCCAGCTCATCACCGACACGTACCGTTCCTGGGCTACGCGCATGGCGCCCCAGCCGCGAGGCGCGGCGATGAGGACGAGCATGGGCAGCAGGACGGGGTGGAGCACGGCGAGCACGCCGGCGGTGGTGATCAGGGAGATGAAGCCGTTCAATGCGGCGACGCAGGCGCCGATCATGCGCCGGGCGGAGGCGGGGCCGTGCTGGGCGATGTCCACGAGCCGGCGGAAGTCGGGGTCGTCGATGGCTTCCAGCTCGACGCCCGCGGCAGCGGCCAGGTACTGCGTGGTGGCGATCCGCTCGACCATCGGCTCCAGGCGCCCGGCCCGGTACGTGGACCACGCGGACAGGGCGGAGTTGACGACACCGACGGCCGCGGCGGCCAGCAACCCGGGCAGCAGAGCATGGATCCGCTGGGCGGCATCGCCACTTCCGGCGAGCAGGGCGTGCATGACGGCGTTGATGGCCAGCAGCCCCACGGCCGCGGCGATGCCCTGGCCGATCTCGCTGATCGCCACGGTGAGCAGCGCCCGCCGATCGGCGCTCCACGCCAGACGCAGCGTGGTGCCGACGAGCGCGGGCATGGAACGCAGCGCGGACATCATGGTCAGGTCCAGGCCCGCGTGTTCGTGACGGGACCAGCCCATGTCGTAGCGCAGCGGCCCGCCGAACAGCTCCTCCTCGGCGTCGGAGACCTTGGGTTCGGCCATCCGTACCGGTCCGAAGAACCTCTTCACCGGCAGCCTCCCGCGATGGGCGAGTTCAGCTCCTGGTACGAGGGGCGGGTGGAGTCCGTCATGCCGGGCACCTCGTATCCGGTCGTGTCCCGTCGGTCAGGAGGGCGGTGTGGCGGGCGGTGGTGTCCGAGGAGCCGGCGGTGTTTTCGAACGCAGGATGAACGAGTGCGGGGCGGCGTGCGGGATGCATGGAGGCTCCTCGGTGTGGGATACGGACAGGTGATCGGGTAACGGAGGTTCTCCTGTCGCCGTCACGGGTGCGCGGGGGCGAAATCTAGAACTCGGTTTCGAATAGCGGGCGCTGTCCTTGTGCGGCCGGGTGCGGCTTGGGGTGATGCTGCGTTCGATCACTCATGTGGGTTGCGGTACCTCTCGCGGGGGATTGGCGGGCGCTGCCTTGTCGTCCCGCAGCAGATGGCGCAGTTCGGTCTCGGCGAGGGTGACGGAGTCGGACAGCGACCGCCGGTGGCCGGCGGGCAGGATGCCGCCCCCCAGTCCCGCTTCCGTGATCGCCGCGTTGAGGGCGTAGTGCCGGTCGGAGCTTAGGGTGATGCGCGTGGTCGGGTGGTGCAGGACCTCACGTGCGGCGTGGGCGTCGAGCAGGGCAGGCTGAGGCCACGTCGGCGACGGCTTCGAGCGGGAGTGCCCGCGTACGGGTCGACGACGGGGTTGAGTTCCGGGGTGGTCAGGTCGGCCCGGGTCTGGAATACGGCGGTTCCGATGTCGGGCGGGTCAGCAGCGTGGTGGCCTCGCTCAGGGTGCGGTCGAGGTCAGGCTGTGGGACGGGCCTGTGCGGGGGTTGGCAGTGCGTCCACAAGCACGGTGCCCCACAGCTCCCGGCGCACCCGGCGTTGATCGTCGTCGGCGACGGTCAGGGCGGACAGATCGACGGTGCGGCCGTCGATCTCGATCCTCTCCCGCTGCCGGGCGGCGTGGTTGAGGCGGATCAGCGCATCGTGGGCGGCCTCGCCCTGGCCGTCACGGGTCAGCAGCCGGGAGAGGTTGACCAGCGGCATCAACGGCATGACGGCGATCGGTCCGGTCAGACCTCCGGCATCGGCGAAGACCTGGTGCTGGCGCCAGCACAGGTCGGCCAGACGGCCGCCGGGGTCGCGGCGCCGGGAAAGCCATTCCGCCCGGTTCTCCGCCGCTGTGCCCAGCCGGAGGTGCGTCGGATGCTGGCAGGAGTGGTTGCCTGTTTGGGCTCACCACCGTGCCGGGTCCGCTACGCAGTTGCACTGGACACTGCGTGCCCGATGCTGCTGCGCATGTGTGCGATGGCCGGGTTGCCGATGAATGGTTCTGCCTCGTCGTGCAGTTCGGCGAGGCGGTCAGCCACCCGTTTGGAGCTGATCGATCCGAAGAGAGTAAGCGCCGTGTCGGTCTCTTCTCGGGCTCCGTCGATCTCTCCTACGGTCAGGTGAGTTCGGGCGAAGCCGAGGTGGTCGAAGGCTTTGGAGCGTACGCGGTGTTCGGGCCGGAGGCTGAGTGCGTGGCCCAGGAGACTCAGCGACTTTTCGGCCCGGCGGGCGCGGTGTGAGCCGTGGCTCTTCTTCGCGGCGATCTGGTGGGCGACTCCGATGGTGGCGGACAGTTCGGCTGCGTCGAAGAAGGCCATGTGGGCAGGCTCGTCGGCGGGGTCGATCCGATCAAAGATCTCTTCTGCTTGTCCGGCCGCGCGTTCGCTGTCGTCCAGGTTTCCGAGGATGGCGTGGAACCGTGCTTCGAGGGAGGCGAGCATGGAACTGGTCGCTGGGGAGATCTGTCGGCGTGCCCAGTACTGGGCGAGGGCGACCAGATCGAGAGCGTCTTCGTAGTGGTCGAGGTGGGACATCTGTCGGGCCATGCACTGGAGGATGTGCGCGCCCACCGCCCGGTCGCCGCCTTCGGCCGCTGCGTGGAGTGCGGTGATGAAGAGGCGCTGTGCGCTCTTGTGCAGGCCCGCGTCGAAGCTCATCCAGCCGGCCACGCTGCCGAGGTCGGCGACGGCGGAGAAGAGGGCACGGCTGGTGGATTCGGTGTAGGAGCAGGAATCGAGCATGGCGGTCGCGTCGGACATCTGAGCGATGACGGCGCGGCGGGAGAGGGCCCCGCCGTGACGGTTGTCGGCGTCGCGGAACATCGTGGTGATGGCCCGGATGTCCTCGACCTGCCTCTTGCCCACGCGCCCGGAAGGGGCGTGCTCGGCCGGGCGCTCGGCCAGCGGCGAGGGTTTTGATGTGACCCACTCCTGGAGCGGGTTGAGGAGCTGTTCGGAGCGGTGAACGTGCGCGGCCTCCGCGCTGTGTCGGGTGTGCGGCAACATGATTTCACTCCGGGTGAGATGCGCGATGGCGTCGATGGTGCTCCCTGATTGCCAGGGCAGATCGGGGCTGTCCACGGACGCGCCACGCCGGGGCGGGGAACCCGAGGTCGGCGCAGGTCAGGGGCAGGCCCAGACGACCGCCGATGGTGTCGGTGACCAAGGTCGGTACAGGGGCCCGAGGGGTTTCGCCGGCCAGCCATCGCCTGACGCGGCTCTCGTCCGGGTTGACGTTCCTCTCACCGCTCGCGACAGCACGGGCGGTGACTGCACGGGCAAGCTCCACGTTCGACAGACCCGGCATTGACCGCGACCGTGACGCCGTCATCGCCGGCCTCACCCTGCCCTGGAACTCTGGTGTCGTCGAAGGCCACGTCAACAGAATCAAGATGCTCAAGCGCCAAATATTCGGCCACGCCAGCTTCGACCTCCTGCGCAAGCGAGTCCTGCTTGCGTGACGACCTACACCGGCTGCTCGTACACATTGATCTCGGAGGGCCCACGGGCAAGCAACAGTTCAAGGTGCCCCTCCATGGCGGCGAGCCACTCGTCGAGGTCCGCATCGGCGTCGTGAAAGAACCAGGAGTCGAAGCCTCCCAGGGCGTCCAGGGCGGGTTCGCACTCGTAGCGGAGTTCGCAGTGAACCTGTACGTAGTGGTCGTGCTCACCGTCGTCGTCACTGATGTCGAACTGTCGCGTGAGGTCCACAGTGAACATCGGTCGCCCGCTGAAGGCGTACGTGCCGTACTGGAAGAGTAAGCCGTCTGAGTCGCGTGTGGGCGCGGTGGCAAAGCGCTGCCGCCCGAATCGCATGAAGGCCAGCCATGCAGCCCGAGTGGTCAACTCGGTCTTCGTCGATCGCCCGACCTCCAGCTCGGCACGCAGCAGATCGAGGGCCTCCTCCATCCGCGGTCTGTCGTGCACGCCAGCTCTCCTCGCTTCGTGAATCAGCACCTTAACCTCGTAGGGCCGGATTAGATCCAGCCCTGACCAACGAGGCAGCCGCCTCCCGGCTCGCAACGCTCAGTCACTGCTGCACGGAACCTGACCAGAACCCGGGAAAATGACGGCACTTCGGGAGATTGGGTGGGATCCCTGTCGGGACTCCTGGGCTCGATCAGCCGGAGGGCTTGACCGCTTGAGTCTCCAGTAGGGGGAGACAGCAAAGTGGAGGACATGAACGGCGACGCGCTCTACGCGATTGGTGATCTTGCCCGGCGGACCGGGCTGACGGTGAAGACCATTCGCTTCTACTCCGACGCGGGAATCGTGCCGCCGACTGACCGGAGCCCGGCCGGCTACCGGCTCTACGACATCGGCGCCGTCACACGTCTCGATCTCGTGCGTACCCTGCGCGACCTCGGGCTGGATCTTTCCGCCATCAGGAAGGTCCTCGACCGGGAAGTCTCCGTCCCCGAGGTGGCTTCGGCGCACGCCGACGCCCTGGACGTGCAGATTCGTACTCTCGGTCTGCGGCGATCCGTACTGAGAGCGGTAGCCAAGCGTGGCCCTACACCCGAGGAATTGGATCTCATGCACAGACTCGCCAAGCTCTCTGACAGCGAACGGCAGCGGCTGGTGAACGACTTCATCGATGACACCTTCGGCGGTCTCGACGCCAGCCCGGAGTTCGTGGCCATGATGCGTTCGGCCATGCCCCAGCTCCCCGACGACCCGGCTCCCGAACAGGTCGAGGCATGGGTCGAACTCGGAGAACTCTGCCAGGACACGGACTTCCGGGCCGCCGTCCGAAGGATGGCCGAACACCAGGCAGCGGAGCGGGCGCAGGGCGACACGACCGGCCTGCATCATGATCTGACCAGAGCGGTGTGTGAGCAGGTCGACGAAGCTCTCGAAGCAGGAATCCAGCCGACGTCCGACCTGGCGGCGCCCATCGTCGACTCTCTCGCTGGTCTCTATGCGGAGACTTTCGGACGCACCGACGACGCCGACCTGCGGCAGTGGCTTGTCACCCGATTGGAGACCGGCGCGGACCCCAGGGCGGAGCGCTACTGGCAGCTTCTGTCGACCATCAACGGATGGCCGGTACCGCCTACTCTCGCGCCGGTCTTCAGTTGGTTCATCACCGTGCTGCGCTCGCAGCTGAGCCGATAGAACGCCGCCCAGCCCCGGGTCACTTCTGCCGCAAGGATGGCGGACCGCAGAGCAAGTGGGCAGAGGCTGTCAGTTGGCCTTTGCCTGCTCTTCGGCGCGGGCGCGGGTGGTGGCGAGGCGGTAGGAGTCGGTGCCGGTCTCGATGATGGCGCCGCCGACCCCGGAACGGGTGGCGGATTTCTTCGACTTCCTCAAGGTCCGGATCGCCACCGCTCGCAACACGCTGGCCTGCGGTCGGAAGAGGCTTCCTTGCTGGACCGTCCCGATGTCCGCTTCTCGCGGGGCCCGTTCGGAAAACTCCACGTGCGATTCGGCAAGGGCGCCCGCACTTCCGGCCTGCGGCCGCGCTGGGTGCCCGTGCTGGACGGCCTTGACCTCGTCCTGCACTGGTTCCTCGACGACGTGCGTCGCAAGTTCCCCAACGTGCCGGTGCTGTTCGCGGACGAGTCCGGCGGCAGCCTCCACCGCGGGACGATCCCGCAACCGCCTGCGCTATCTGATGGAACTCGAAGGACGCCCGGCCACTGACAGGTTCAGCCCGCATGCCCTGCGGCGGGCCTGCGCGACCCACAACTACGAACGCGGCGTGGACCTCCTGGCGATCCAGCAACTCCTCGGTCACTGGACGGTCAGTTCGACCATGAGATACGTCCGGCCGTCCGCGACGTTCATCAAGGACGCCTATCGCCGCGCGGTGACCACCACGCTGGGCGAACTCACCGCCGATGAGGGCGGCACTGCATGAAGATCCGATGGCGGCTGCGCATGGCCGCCGCCCAACGTCAGGTGTGGGCCGGCTCCCAGTTGCAGCGGCTTCTGGCCGAACGGGCCGGCCTGCAGATATCCTCCGCGTCAGTGTCCGCGCTGTTCTTCGTCCGGGCCGAGAACCTGATCGCCGAACTCGCCGAACCCCCGGACTGGCTGCGGGACTTCGCCGCCGATCTCGCCGCCAAGTACTGCGTCAGCCGCGCCTGCATGATGATCACCTTCCTGGGACGACTTCTCCTGGACGAGCAGTCCAACCACCCGCAGGCCCTGCTCGAACGCTCTCGTCGTTCAGGACGCTCGATGGGCTCCCTCGCCCGCGCGCTGGAAACCTTCTCCACCAGTCACGGCATGGCCATGGCCACCGATCAGGCCGAGCGGCTCGCGGCCGGCCGCCGACAGTGCCGCATCGATGCCGTCCCCGAGACCCTGCGGCCAGGGGTGGATGCGTTCACCAACTTCATGATGCGCTCGCGCGAGAGAGCCCGCCGTGCCGGAACACGACCTCGCAGCGATGCGACCGTCGAGACGGCGCTGGCCATCATGCGTGACCTCGCCGGCGAACGCGGCAAGCAGGACTGGGCGCTGACCGACGTCCACGACGTCGAAGCCTTCCTCGCCGGCTCGCCGGCTCGCCAAAGGCACGAAAACGTCGGCTGGTCGTGCTCGGACAGTTCCTCCGCTTCGCTCGCTCGCCGAGGGTCGAGCGGCTTCACCGGGGCGACGCTGACACTGGATCAGCAACGCGTCCTGTTCCGCCGCTGGACCACCGAACCGACCGTTCACCCGCACGAGGCACTGCTGGGCATGCTCGCGCTGCTGCACGGTGCCTCAAGTCGCGAGGTCAAGATGCTGCAGAGCGATGATCTGGCCCCGCAGGCGAGGACCGTCAGGCTCGGCGACCGCCCGCATCCGGTCTCCTTGAACCCGGCGTCACGGGCAGTGCTGGAACGCTGTCTGGCTCACCGCGATGCTCAGCGGACTGACAATCCCCACGTGATGGGCACCCGCCAGACGAAGTCCGGCCGGCGACCGGGGTCCATCGCCTATCTCAGCCACGTCCTCGACGCCTGCGGCTTCCCGTCCCGCATGATCCGCTGCACTCGACTACTTGACCTGGTCAACACCATGGACCCCAAACTCGCCGCCGCCTTCGGCATGGACCCCGAAGCCACCGTGATCTACCTCGCCAACCGCGTCGATCCCGGCCGCCTGCCCGGCCGGAATCACGGTGACGGCGGGCGACCGGCTGGCCTAGTGTTCAGCGGATGAGCACTCACGACGCTGGCCTCAACGAGTTGACCGAGGTAGTCGTCCACTCCCAGACCAACCCGGCGGTCAGGGTGAGGTTCTGTGACCGTTTCCGTCCAGACGAAGACTGCGTGCGCTACGCCATAGAGGCATGCGCACCCGGGCTCAATGCCCGTGTCGACGAAGTCGTCGCATGGATCTGGGACGGGGACCTGGTGCCCTTTCTGGAGGAGCTGGCCCGGGACTTTCGAGGGTGGGACGGAGAGCGAGTCTGGCAGAACAACGATCACGACGTCACCCTCAGAGCGGTCTTCCGGTCGGGCGGGCATGTCGGGTTGACCTGGACTCTTCGGCCCTGGCCGACTGCCGCCGGCGGCTGGGAGGGTTCCGTCACCACATGGCTGGAGGCCGGCGAACAGATGTCCGACCTCGCTGCCGATCTCCGCCACTTCCTCCACGAGAATTGGAGTGATCGTGGCTGGTCTGCCGGCGAATGAGCGTCTCTATATCTGGGGGCGGAACTTGTTCCAGCAACAGCGAAACCCCGTTGTTTGGGCAGGCAGCGTTCTTGCTGCTGCGGCCCGGAAGTTGGGGCGGTCACCAGAGATCGACGAGGCTCTGATCCTGGCAGAACGTGAAGACCAGTGGCCGCGGGGCCGCGAAGTTTTCGACCGAATCCGGCGAAGGAGCCTGAGCAGAGAACACCCGCTGGCTGCGGAAAACGCTCTGTACTTTGCACTGGCGGAACTGGTGGCCAAGCTTGCGCATAACGCAGCGGGACAGCGACCGCCTTTCGATCACGATTCGGGTTGGCGCGTCGGGCCGACTGCCTATTGCCTCGCCGCGGCGACGGACGATCTGGATTTTCACGAGCATCTGAGGCGGGCCCTGGGCGGATGGCCACAGGACGTCTGACTACGAGAGCTCCCGCTATGCCTCGTCGAACCTGTCGCAGTTCGGCAGTATCTCGCACGGGTTCGTCGGAACGTGCGCTTTGCTGAAAGTCTTGTTCGAAGTCAGGATGATCGAGCCCTTTTCGTAACGCTTGGAGATCACCTGGAAGACCAGGTTCGCCTCTACACGTTCGAGCGGCTGGTGGGCGTCGGATGCCTCATCGCCGGTGGCTCCGCTCTGTGCTCACCTTCGATCTCGCGGCTCCGCCCCGAACGGGCATCGCATGCGATGCGAGGTTCTCGCGCTGGATGCGACGCTGTAGCCCGATGGGAGACCGCACTGTGAAGCACGGGTTCGGAGCAGCCGCTCGGACGGCTTGCTCCGAACCCCCGGCTGGTCAGTTGACGGCCAGGACCGCCGTGTTGTTCGTGAGGTCCGGGTCGAAGTCGAAGGGGTATTCGCCGAACTCGCCGAACGTGGGGTGGATGCTGACGGCACCGGTCGCGCCGGGCACCACGGTGTCGATGCGCACGGAGAACGCGAACGTGCGCCGGGTGTCCTGCAGCACCCAGTACCGCAGGTTGCAGTCGTAGCGCGGGGCGCCCGTCTGCTTCGGGTAGTAGCCGCCGCCGAGGGTGCGCGGGACGCAGCCGGACGGCACGCCGGTGACCGTGGTGCCTTCGGGCACGATCAGCCGGACCTGGGCGGCCGGGTCGCCGGAGCCGAGGTTGCCGAACCAGGCCGGGCCGTTGTTCTTGAACGTGAGCTCGGCCGTGGCCGTCTCGCCTGCCGCGCCGGATATGGCGTCACCGGTCACGGAGAAGTCCGCGGTGTTTTCCGCGCCGATCTGGAGGGCCACGTAGTCGTTCTGGGAGTCGATGTCCTGGGCGCCGTCGCCCGGCTCGACGTCGATGTCCAGCCGCTCGTTCAGCGCGTGCGGGGCGAGTCGCACCCTCAGCGGCTCGGGCAGCTCGAATGAGTCGCCCGGCGCCAGCACCTGGTCGAACGTGCAGACTGCCTTGTTCGACGGCGCGTAGTCGTTGCCGTCCGTCGTGCTGTAGGTGCAGGCGTCGTACCGGGTCAGATCCGTCAGGCCGTACGAGGCGTACAGCTTGACGGTGAAACCGTTCGCGCTCATGTTGCCGTTGTTGGTGAACCTGAACGGGATCGTCCGCTCGTCGCCGGGCTGACTGTCCTTGATGTCGGCGATGGGGTCGATGGCGAGGTCGGGCCCGACGCCGAGGGTGAGCGTGGTGTCGAAGCTCTCGTGCGGCGCGGTGAGCGTGCCGTCGGGCCCGCCGGTGGCAGTCGCCTCGTAGGTGATCCTGCCCTGCGCGCCGACTTCGGCGCCGTCGGCCGCGCGCACCGTCAGGAACACCTGGTGCTCGTAGTCGCCCCCGATCGCGGGCACCACGGAGATGTCGCACACCGCGCTCGCGCCGCTCGGCGTGCAGTTGTCGGGCCAGGTCACCTCGGCGACCCCGGCGAGATCGGAGACGTCGACGGCAAGCCTGCCGTCGGTCACCGTGAAGTTCTCGTTGTCGTGATAGAGGCCGACACTGAGGGTGCGGGACTGCGGCTGACCGCCGTCGGTGCCGAGCGGCAGCGTTTGCTCGTACGGCCTGTTGATCCACAACTGGTCGGTCTGCGGCGAGTCGTCGTCAGCGAACGCGGGTGCGGCGAGGCCGGCAGTCAGCAGACCGACCACCGCCACGGCGGCGCCGGATCTGAGACGTAACGGGCGTTCAGCAGAGAACAGTCTCATTGCTACCCCCCAAGGGTGTGGTAACGCGACTGACGCGTCGGCAGCCCCGGCGCGCCGGAAGGATCATCACATGGCAAGGGATCTCGCCGCGCCCCGGTTTTCGGCCCTGTTGGAGAGGGAGGACTTCCGGTTCGTCCGACCGCCGACGGCCCGTCGGGTGACGACCGACGGCGATCCGGCTTCAGCACACGATCCGATCCGGGTGTTCCTCAACCCCGGTTATCTCTCAGCGAGTTCGCGAGAACTGAAAGGTTTTCAGCAGGCACCCGATGGTCGGGTGCCCTGGATTCCAGGGACTGGGCCGTGGGTTCGCGGTGAAGTCGCGAGGGCGTCCCGCGACAGAAGAGCGCGGTGCGGCGTTCGCATATCGGATCGCGGTCTTCTCACGCAAGCCAAAGACCTCGGCGAGGTGGAGCGGGTCGGGGCCGTGAACGAAGGCTTCCTCGAACTGGCGGTCAGGTCGTCTTCGGTGCCGCGTACGGCGTGGTGGAAGGCGAGGGCGGTCTCCAGGAGCGGGCTGAGCCACGGGAGTCCGGTGACGGTGATCTCGGTGCGCAGGACGGTGGCGCGGCCGGTGACGTCGTGGTTGGTGCCGGTGTCGTGTACGAGGGCGGCGATGTCGGCGAGGAGGGTGGTGGCGCTGGTCGAGGAGTTGGTGGGCGAGGGCGAGTTCGTCGTCGGCGCGGGCTGGGTCGGTGAAGGCGGTTACCAGGGCGATGTGGGTCTGGGCGATGGCCTGTTCGCCCGGGGCGTCGTGCTGTTCGGCTTCGGCCCGCGCGTCCTCGAAGGCGGTGAGGGCATGGTGGCTTCGTTTACGAGAATGGGCAGCAGATGTTCACCACTTTGGAAGGCGCCGCAGCACACCGGGAATTCGAACACTGAGTGAGTCGCTTGCCGCAGTCAGAAGCGGCAACTGGCACTTGCCCGCGTTGCGTTGATACTCCACGACGGTGGCAGCTGCCATTCCCGCAATGGATGAGAAAAAATGTTGGCTGGCTGCCGGCGAGCTGCGAAGATGCGTCTGTTTCCCAGGTGGAGGACATTTGTTCGTTTTCGTATGTGCGGGATGCGGCGCCGAGTTGACCACCCCGCTGTCCCAGGTCTCACTGCCAGTCCACGCCCGTCAGACGTACGGGAACGGGGCGCAGCTGCCGGTGCTCATGCGGTCAGGCACGTTTGCCGTGGACCCGGACCCCTGGGGAGGGCCGTGGCGGATGTGGGACGAGATCGATCCGGACGAGGCGGAGGCACGCGGCATCTACGCGCCGGTCCACGCCCTGTCCGACAGTACGCCCGGGGCGAGTGTCATCGCGCCCGGTGATATCCGTGGAACCCGGCTGATTCCTGAGAAGCGCGGCGGTGCCTGCTGTGGCCTCGGCGGAGCCGACGGGCCCAACATGGCCTGCGAGGCATGCGACCTCCCCGTGGCGACGAGGGTCGACGACTGCTCGCTCTGGCAGGCAGTGCGGCTCTGCTCGGACGCCGTGCACCGCGTGCCCGTTGACGGTATCCACTCTGCGCCTCTCTCCTGGGCGGAGCTGGCAGAGAAGGGGGAGAAATCGCCCCCGTTCGAGCCGATTGCCACGTGGGGAGGACGGTTGGGATCGAACCACTACTGGTCGTGGAGCCCGCAGTGGGAGGCGGCAGCCGGCCGGGCGCTCGCCCACCTGCTGGTCGCCTCCCAAGGGCAGCCGGTGAAGATGCCGGGCGGTCTGACCGCGGAGGTGTTCCAACGCTCGCTCGACGCCCTGCTGCCCGCAGGCCCCCCGAAACGGCGCGCCGTCCTGGCTGGACCGGGACGGCCCTCCCCGGACCCGGGCGTCGACATCCTCCTCGTACCGGTCCATCCCCAGACGGGTCAGACCTGGACCCCCGCCGGCCCGACTGCGTCGGCATACCTGGTGCCCCTGCCGCTGGGGGTGTGGCTGTGGCTGGTCTCTCCCCAGCCGTACTTGCCGGTTCCCGCGTCGGGCCGCATACCCCAAGACGTCCTACGAGACGACCCCCTCCCGCTGCTTCCCAACTGCCTGTTCCGGGCCGACCGGGGAACGTTCCAGCACACCTTGGTCCGGCTATCGGCAGTTCGCAGCCCGTGGCTGCGCACGACCCTCGAGAACCTCACGCAGGGCACCTCGGCCGACCTCTTCTAGATGATCAATTCCAAGGGATGCCCGCGGAGGGTGTGGGGTGGGCGGCGGCCGAAGCCACCGCGAGACGGTCAGGCGGCGGGCTGCCGGCTCTGGTTGTCGAGGTGGCGGCGGGTGGTCAGGCGTCGGGGTCGACTTCGGGGTCGACTTCGGGGTGCGTGAACCGCACGGGCTTGCCCAGCGACCGGGCGTAGGCGATTTCGGCTCGGGTGCTGTCTCCGATGTAGTCGCCGACTACGAGCACCTCATCAGCGAGCCGGATCTTCGCCCGGTGCAGATCGTCGAGTCGAACCTTCAGCGCCTCGGCCTCGACAGGATCGGACCAAAGTTCGTGCGGCGACTTCATGTCACAGCCCGGTTTGACGACAATATTTCCGGCTTTGGTCTGCCGCAGATCGGCCTCGTTCATCTCGGTCATGAAGCGGGTGGAGCCGCAGATCACGACGATACGCGGGAGGCTCAACAGCTTCTTCGCGTCGGCGAGCCTCTCCTCGGGGGTGAGCAGTTGCGGGTCCGACACTGGTTCCTCCTGGCGGTGTGGTCCAAGGGGTGCCTGCGGAGACGAGAACGAGGGTGTCCAAGATCGTTTTGTGACGAACGACGTGGACACCCTCGCGACAGCACTCTATGCGACGACCGACGACATGCTGAAGGAGCATCCTGGGCTGGCGCCGTGGCGCCCGCCGGTCGGCATTACGCCCCGCCTGAGCGATGCCGAACTGGTCACCCTCGCCACGATGCAGGCCATACCCGGCTACACCTCCGAGGCCAAATGGCTCCGCCATGCCCGTGCCCACCTGCGCCACCTCTTCCCCTATCTGCCCCAGCAGCCCGGCTACAACAAGCGGCTGCGCAAGGCCGCCGGTCTGATGCGAAGCGTCAACCGGATCCTGGCCGCCACCACCTCGGTGTGGAGCGACAACGTATGGGTCGTGGACTCCACCCCGGTGGAATGCGGCCGCTCCCGCGAGACCGTCGAGCGCTCCGACCTGGCAGGCTGGGCCGAATACGGCTACCGCGCCAGCCACAGCCGCTTCTTCTGGGGCCTGCGCCTGCACCTGGTCTGCACCCTTCAGGGCCTGCCCATCGCCTTCGCCCTGGCCGGAGCCAAGGCCGACGAACGCGAGACCTCCTTGACCTCCTGGCAGCCGAATGCGAGCTTCTGCGAGAGCGCCCCCGACAGACTCTCATCGGCGACAAGAACTACTTCGGCCGTGGTTTCGAACGCGAACTGTCCGAGCATGGAGTCCAGTTGCTGCGGCCTGCCCGTAAAGGTGAATGGGTACGGCCTGGCGCAGCCCTGTCCAAGCCGCTGCGACAGGTCGTTGAATCGATCAACGAGACCTTCAAGGGACAGCTTGACCTCGAACGGCACCGAGGGCGCACACCCGGAGGTGTCATAGCCCGCGTCATGCAACGCATCCTCGCGCTGACCGCCGCGATCTGGCACAACGACGCCACCGGACAAACCGTCCTACGCTCACTGATCGCTTACGATCACTGACCCCTTGGACTAGATCATCTAGCCGTCTGGCAATCGAACAGCGCCAGACTCTCGCGCCTCCCAAAATGTGGGGTTCTGGATCAATTTCTGTGGTCGATTACGTTTCGTGATCCTTCCGGGTGTCAGCCAAGGTGAGGGCGAAAGCCACAACAGCCCGCTGGGGACTCATCCTGGGTTGCGCCGCACAATGAGCGGATGACGTACACCGAGGACGCGGCCGCCGTACACGCCTGGGCGGCTCTGGGGGGCCGGGGCCAACTGGTTCAGAGGGTGTGCTTTGAGGGGGCGGGCGCTGTCCTGCCTTCGCGTTTGCCGGTGAGGGAATTGGCGCGGGCCTGCGTGGGAGTGTCTTCGCTGGCGGCGGCGGAACTGTTGGCGCTGCGCAACCGCGTGCCGGTGCCGGCGGTGCGGGTGAACGAGGCGGCGGTGGCCACCGCGTTCGTCAGTGAACGCCACCTGCGGATCGACGGCCGGGCGCCGACGTCGTTCGCTCCGCTGTCTGGGTTCTGGCAGGCAGCCGACGGATGGGTGCGCACCCATGCCAACTACCCGCACCACCGTGCCCGTCTGCTCAGCGCCCTGGGTATCGCGGACACGGGACAGGACCAGGCGTTGGTGGGTGTGCTCGCGAAGGAGCTGGCATCGCGTCCGGCTCGGGAGGTCCAGGAGACCGTCTACGCGGGAGGCGGCCTGACCGTGGCGGTGGCTTCCGCACCCGCTCCAGCCGGACCCGCTCTGGTCGAGACGCGGCGCGTGGGTCGGGGCAGCCCCCGGCTGCTGGCGCCCGCATCCGTGCCGGCCCAAGGAGTGCGGGTGCTGGACCTGACGCGCGTCATCGCCGGTCCCGTCGCCACACGCACACTGGCGTTGCTGGGCGCCGATGTGTTGCGCGTGGACGCCCCGCAACTCGCGGAGGACGCAGATGCCCACGCTGACACCGGCATGGGGAAACGCTCCACCCTGCTGGACCTCACCGGCCCTGGCGACCGGCACGCCTTCGAGGGCCTGCTCAGCCAGGCAGATGTCGTGGTGACCGGCTACCGCCCCGGTTCCCTGGACCGGCACGGACTGACACCCGACGCGCTCCTGGCCCGGCATGCCGGCCTGATCGTCGCCCAACTGTGCGCCTGGGGCTGGTCCGGCCCCTGGGCCGAACGCCGTGGCTTCGACAGCCTGGTTCAAGCCGGTACCGGTATCGCCGCGATCGAGGCCACGGCCGACGGCCACCCCGGTGTACTGCCCGCGCAGGCGTTGGACCACGGAACCGGGTATCTGCTCGCCGCCGCCGTCCTACGTGCGCTGAGCGACCGCCAGGCCACCGGCGGCGGGCGGCATCTTCGGCTCTCCCTGGCAGGCACGGCGTCCTGGCTGCTGCATGACATCCGCTCCACCCCCGCCCAGGGCGAAGCCGACCTCTACGACCCCGGATCCTGGCTCACCGAGACCGAATCGCCCTACGGTCTGCTGCGTCATGTTCTGCCTCCGGTCCACTATGACGGCGCACCCGCGAACTGGAACCGTGCACCTACCCAGTGGGGTACCGATCTGCCGAACTGGGCTTGAACGGAAGCGAGGGGCACGGCCGAGCCGTTGTGGCTTTTGGTCTCTCCCTGGCTGACCCCCTTCACGCCAGGAGGACCCGTTTCCGGAGGAGTGAGAAGCCAGCTCGGCCGTACATTTGACGCTTGATCATTTTGATCCGGTTGACATGGCCTTCGACGATCCCCGAGTTCCAGGGCAGGATGAGACCCGCGATGACGGCGTCGAGATCACGTTCGAGGCCGTTGATGAAGGTGTGCATGCTGGGCAATCGTCCGCGCGGACCGCCGCCATCCATTCGCGGAGTCGACTGCCCTGGAGCTGAGTGAGCATCTGAGCGAAAGTACGGACATGCCTGGTCAGAGCCTCCAGTTCAGGGCAGTGCACCAGGACGGACTTGAGTTTGAGCCGTTCAGTCTCCGGGAGGGAATCCGGGTGAGTGAGGATCCACCTGTTGACCGTCCGAGGTGTGGGTGGCCGCGTGCCCGTCGGCGTCGGTCCACGGAAGGAGCGAAGATATGCGCGTACGGTTCCGTAGCCACCAGCATATCCATGCTCCTTGATCTCCTCCCAGAGCGTCCACGCGTTCATGCATCCCTCGGCCCACGGTTCGTGCAGGTACGGCTTGAAGTCGTCGAGTTTCGTAGGCCGGTTCTGCTACTGCCCATGAAAGAGCTCCTCTGGGGCAGCGGCGTCGGCGAGGCGTTTGACCGTCCGGTGAGTCATGTGGAGCTGGCGGCCGATGGCTCGCCTGCTGTGGCCCTCGGCCAGCAGCGCGTGCACGATTGCGTGCTTCTCACGGGTGCGGTCGGCGAACCGGTGCCCCGTGGGCCACGGTGACGTCGTCGACCCATCGGCTGCCTGAGGAGCCTTGGCGGACTCCTGGCGTGGCAGGGTGAACGGTACCCGCAGGCAGGCCCGATGCCGCGACACGCACCGCTCCGCGGCCTCACCGAGGTTGTGCCAGAGGTGAAATCGGTCGGCGACCTGGAGGGCGGCGGTCGGTGCCCCGGTTCTGGCGCCTTCGGCGAAGAAAGGGGCACGTTCGCGGCAGATCACCTCGATCCCAGGGCGTTTGCTGAGCCAGGCTGCGAGCGTCGCCGATTCGCGGTCCGGCAGCAGGTCCACTGGCCGGCCGGTCTCGACGTCGACCAGCACGGTCCCGTATACCCGGCCCTTTCGCATCGCGTATTCGTCGACGCCAAGCACCCGCGGAGTCCTTGGTCGCGGATCCGGAAGGGCCTCGACCAGCCGCAGCACCGTGCTGTGGCTGACCGAGATCCCGAAGACATCCGCGATGCGGGCACCAGCCCGGCCGGCGAGCGCCAGGCCCACCTCGGCCAGGGCCGACCTCAGCCGCTCGGTCCACCGGCTGTGGCGACGCGTCAGCCCCGGGACCTGTTCGGCGAACGTCCGCCGGTTGCACAAAGCATCCACGCAGGTGAACCGACGGACATGCAGGCACAGCACAACACGGCGCCCCGCGCACGGCAGATCAGCAGGAAACCGCTGATAGGAACCGTGCACCCGGCTTGACCAAGCTCCACACCCCGGGCACACGGCTCCGGCTGCACGACAACTGACGCCAATACGAATCGTCGCCTCGTCATCTTCATTCACCGACACCACGGCAACCTCTGGAGCCGACAGGAACAGCAACTCCTCCAGGCGGAGCAAGACCTCGTTCACAGCCGAGAACTGTCAGCCACGACAGGAGTGCCCACGGCTGTTTTCGGGCGACCTCCCGAGAGCCGTCCGCAAAGTCAACCGTCACGCAGAGTGGCCGACCCACAGAAATTGATCCAGAACCCAAAGTGGTCCACATCTGCTGTCCAATCTCGTGAATTAAGCCAGGCATGGTCCATGTCGCCGTGGGGCCACTTGATGTGGCCCAGGACGCGGGGTGGCGGCCTTTCCAGCCGAGGGTGGGGACGGCGGCGAGGGCGGTGGGGAAGTCGCCGCGGATGCGGGCGAGGTTGGCCAGGCCGCGGCGGGCGCGCGGGGTGAGCCGCCCGTCGGCGTCGGCGACCTGGCGGTAGTTGTCGAGTGCTGTGTCGGTGCGGCCGAGGTCCTTGTGGGCTTTGGCCCGGTAGTACAGGGCGAGTTCGGCGAGTTCACCGGAGAGCAGGCCGGTTTCCAGGACGGCGGTGAGGCGTTCGGCGGTGCGTTCGCGGTGTTCGTGCTGGCGGCGGGCGATGGCGGTGAGGAGTTCGGCCAGGGCGTCGTCGGCCGTGTCCGGTCCCGGGGCCGGGTCGCGCCGGCCGTACAGATGCGCCGCAGGTCCTCGCCGACCGGGTCGCCCGGCGCCTATAGGACCAGATGCGGCTGGCCGTGCCGGTCAAAGGCCCGGTGGGCTGGCTGATCGGTCTGGCCCTGCCGCAGCGTCAGCGGTGCGGCGACGTGCGGTGCGACGACCGGGTGCTGCTCGACTCCGGGCAGGACTGCTCGCGCTGCGCGGAGAAGCAGGACGACCGCCGCGACCAGCGCCGTGCGGTCGCGGCCCGCCGTCGACGCGGCGATGCCGCATGCCTCCGAGGCCGAGCGCCGCGCGGCGGCCTCACCCCGCACGAGACGCTGCTCTTCACCGCCTGACCGCCCACGCGAAAGGTCGCCGCACCGCGGAGGGACCGAGGACTCCTGGCAGATCACGGCTCCTTCGGCGCCGGTGACGAGGCGTCCGCGCCGTCGGTCTCGGGCACTGGTGTGCCCGGCGGGGTGAAGGCGGCAAGCACCGTGGCGGTGATGTGGGCGGCGGCCCGGTCAGAGGTGAGGCGGCCGGCGCGGATCTCCTCTGCCGCGCTGTGCATGACCGCGTGCAGGACGTTGACCATCCAGGCGGTCGGCAGGTCCGTGCGGAAGGCTCCCTCGGCGCGGCCGCGGGCGACCAGCGCCTCGACCCGGGCGGCGGGCCCGGCGTGCAGTTCGAGGATGCGCCCGGCGGACAGTTCCCGTTGCGCGGCGGCGAGCAGCGCCCGTGCCTGGTCCACCAGGTGCCAGCCGGCCTCGATGTACCGGGTCAGGGCGAGCCGCGGGTCACCGGTGAGGTTGATGGTGTCCAGGACTTCGTTGCCCCGGTCGATGGCGCGGCTCATCGCCGCGTCCACGACCTCCGTCCGTGAGGCGAAGTGCGCATACAGCGTCACCCGGCCCACGCCCGCAGCCCGGGCGATCTCGCTGAGGTTCGCCTCCGGGTTCTGCCCGAGGCATTCGGCGGCGGCCTGCACGATCGCCTCGATGCTGCGCAGCGCGTCGGCGCGCTTGGTAGCCGTGGAGTTCTTGCTGCCCATGGCGCCCATCCTACCCCGGTAAGTCGTACAGCACTGTTTGGTTTATACCCCCGGGGCGTATAACGTGAACACTACTGTTCGACTTAGTTATGAGGAGTGAGCGTCATGAGCGACACAGGAACCACCACCAGCCGCGCGCAGGATGCGCCGCATCCGCTGCGCTGGACGGCCCTGGGACTGCTGGGGCTGGCCCAGCTGATGCTGATCCTCGACATCACCGTGGTCGCGATCGCCCTGCCGGACATGGGTGCCGAACTGGACCTGGACCGCGCGGCGCTGACCTGGGTGGTCAGCGGATACGCCCTGACGTTCGGGAGCCTGATGCTGCTGGGCGGCCGGGCCGCGGACCTGTTCGGTCCTAAGCATGTCGTCCTGGCCGGGCTCGTCGTGTTCACCGCCGCGTCACTGGCCGCCGGGCTTGCCACTGGCGCCCCGCTGCTGCTCGGCGCCCGTATCGCCCAGGGGGCGGGTGCCGCGATGATCTCGCCCGCTGCGCTGTCGGTGGTGGTGCGGCTGTTCGACGGCGACGAACGCAACCGCGCGCTGGGCATCTGGTCGGCGCTCGGCGGCGGGGGTGCCGCCCTCGGCGTGCTGCTGGGCGGGCTGATCACAGCAGGTCCGGGCTGGGCCTGGGTCTTCTTCGTCAACGTCCCCATCGGCCTGGCCGTCCTCGTCGCACTCGCCCGGATCCTGCCCCGCCTGCCCCGCGCGGCCACCGGCTCCCTCGACATACCCGGCACCCTCCTGGTCGCCGTCGCGACCGGCGCCCTCATCTACGCCCTGATCCGTGCGGGCGACCACGGCTGGCTCGACCTCGTCACCGTGGCCCTGGCCGTCGCTGCGGCAGTCGTCTACGCGGCTTTCGCTCTCTGGCAGCACCGGGCGGCGGCGCCGCTCATGGACCTGCGGCTGCTTACCCGGCGGCCGGTGGTGGCGGGCATCTTCGTGATCGCTGTGACCACGGCGCTGATGGTGGGGGCCTTCTTCCTCGGCTCCTTCTACCTCCAGAACCTGCAGGGCCACGGTGCCCTGATAACCGGTGTGCTGTTCCTGCCGGTCGCGCTGCTGACCATGGTGGCCGCCGCGGCCGCCGGTCGTGTGATCGGTCGTCTGGGAGCTCGGCTGCTGGCAGTGGTCGCGCTGGCGGTGGCAGCCGCCGGATTCCTCGTACCGGTGCTGTGGTCGGGAACGACCGCGATGGTCACGGGGGTGAGCGTGGCCGCGGCGGGTCTGGGGGCCCTGTTTGTCGTCGCCTCCGCCTCCGCGCTCGCCAGCGTCGCTCCCCATGAGGCCGGGGTGACGTCGGGGATCGTGAGCACCTTCCACGAGTTCGGTGCCTCCGTCGGGGCGGCGGCCGTCTCCAGTGCCGCTGCCACGAGCATCGCCGCCCGAGACGCGACCGCTTCCGGCTTCGACGACGCGTTCCTCGTCGCCACGGGTCTGGCCGCGGTCTCCGCCGTCATCGTCTGGTGGCTGATCCCCGCCAAGCAGCAGTAGACCCAGGCCGCACGCCTAAGGGCCCGGTAAGGGGCGGGCCGCGGAGGCGAAGCCGAACGGCTACGCCTGCGGCATGCCGGGACGTGCGGAACTTCAGGACGGCTACGAGCGCATCGAAGTCCGCTACAAGGAGCGGTCCGACGGGGCCACCCTCACCTGCACCACCGACGAGCCCGCCCTGGTCGATGCCCTGCACGGCTGGTTCGAAGCACAGCTCAGCGACCACCGAGATCATGCCGAAGCAGGACACTGACCAATGAGCCGAGCACCGCATCAGACCGGGCCCGCACCCATCGCACGATCGGAAGTGGACAGCGTGAAGGACCCGTACGAGTTGAGGGAGGGGGTGCCCTCCGTCGAGGTCTTCCGCCGCCTGCGCACCGACGCCGGCAACCGGACCGGCGCGGCACCACGGGCGCGCATGGCGAGCGCAACAAGTAGGGCCGTGACCCCGACGCCAACCGCAGGGTGATCTGCCCCGACGGGTGGGCCGCGAAGTCCGACCATCAGTCCGCCACGACGGTCACGGACATCTCGGAGTCCGACACACTGTCCTGTGACGAGTTGGCCTTCGCCTCCACGTACAACAGCGGTGGCATGCCGGCGGACATGGAGGGCACCAACCCGGTGGCCTCGGGAGACCAGTGCCTGCAGACGTTCTCCAGGAAGCTTACGTCGAGCGGCAACTGGCACCTCTTCGACGATGACCGCCGGGCCGCACCGACGTTCAAGGAGGTGTGCGGCCGTTCCACGATGTCGGGTTGGGTGAACTCCACCTCGATGAGCCGTTTTTCGACCTTCGCCAAGCAGCTTCGGCTGCTGGATGAGGATCTGTTGTGAAGACGCCCGGCTTCGAGAAACTGCGACGCCTCCCAGGCCGTCGTGAAGTGCGACATCAGGTAGAAGTCCGGTAGCACCGGCCGGGGGTCGACGCCAGGCGCGCCGCCCCCCGGCATCCGCTGGAGGAAGAAGATGAACGACGACGGCATCGCGTGGATCGCCCGCACTGACCTGTCCTGGCTCGGCTACTGCATCACCGTCGCCCGCGGACTGCCCCCGGAGCAGCTGGTCACCCGCCTTGCAGGCGATCAGGCGCCCGCCCCTCTGGGCGAACACACCGCCGCTGAGGTGGAGGCACGCCTGGCTCGGCGGGACCGGGAGCGAGGCACCAGCGACAGCATCGCGGTGCGGTACGGGGAGGCCGGCGGGCTGGCCTTCGCGGTAGCGCACGGCGACAACTGGCCTGGCCGGATGGGCCCCGGATACACCGACGGCCTCTCCGACGGGGGAGCGGACGTATTCCAGCTGTACTGGGAGAAGGAGAACCCGAAGCTGCCCCCGCCCGTCTTCACCTATTTCCATGACGGGCAGTACATGTGTGGATTCGACATGTTCATGGCCTGGTCACTGGAGATCAGCGGGCCGCGCCCCGATCTGATCCGCGGCGACGTCGAGACCGCGGGCATCCCCGGTGAGACGGACCGGGACACCGCACACCGTAAGTCCCTCACCGTCGTTGAGGAACGGTTCCGTCTCACTCTGCCCAAGGAACCGGTGCTGCACGGGCAGCTTCCCGCAGCGCTGATCGCAGGACAGGTGTAGCGCAGAGGTACTTGCAGGAAGGGGCGAACACCGGCATCGCGGTGGCCACAGCCACACCCTTCAGGACCTCGGCCAGGCCGTCGAGCCGCGACTGTCTACGTTCCGTCACGCACCCAGGCCGTGCTTTATAGAGCGCTTGCGTCACTTCTCGGTGCCTTGGGGAGGGCACCGGCCGGGCCCGGGCCTCGATGTCGACGAGTCCGGGAGGCGGCTCTGGCCGAGGTCTGCCTGTCGGCAGCGGAGCCGGACCACCGCGTCACCCAACCCCGTAGCCAACGTTGTTGTCTTTGAACCGCCTTGATGCCGACGGCGGACGGCTCCGGCCGACGCCGCAGAGTGCCGTCCGCTTCATCGACATTCCGGCCGGCAGGGGCTGGGTGCGAAGTCCGGGGATGGTGTGGTGTTGTCTGTGCCGGTCGCGTTCCTGCTTCCTAGCTGGCTTCTGGTGTGGCGTAGGCGAAGTCGTACGGAGCCCAGTCGGTGATCCGGCGGAATCCGAGGCGTTGGTAGAGGGCATTGCTGGTGGGGTTGCCCGCGTCCGTGAAGAGCACGACCTCTGTGGCGCCTGTGGCGCGCGCGGCCCGGCTGACCTCTGCGGTGACGGCGGCTGCGTATCCGCGTCCGCGGAGGTGGGCTGGGGTGTAGACGGGGTCCACCCGGACCATGCCGGCGATCATCGGGTTCACGCCTGCCATGGAGACGGGGGTGCCGTCGGGAGTCTCCCAGAAGGTGTAGCTCTTCTCGGCGAAGCGGGTGCTGGCCCAGGAGGCGGCGTCGATGGTGACGGTCTCGCCGAGGTCGGCAGCGAGCCCACGGCACCAGCGCATGAGGTGGTCGTGGTCCTGCTCGCCCACCGGGCGGCTGTGGCCGTCGGGGAGCGGGTTCGGCGGAGTGAGGATGCCGAGGCGGTAGAGATGCATCCGGACGCGGAGTGTGGGCGTCGCGCCGGTGTGCCGCTGCCAGGCTTCGGCGAATGCGGTGGCGGTGTCGTGGTCCGCGGTGACGCCTGCGAGGGTGTGGCCGAGGCCGGTCAGATGGACGGCGAGGGCGTCGGCCCGCTCGAGGGAGAGTGGGGTGAGGGTCAGCCGGCGGGTCGGCGGGCGGTAGAAGATCGCTTGGGTCTCGCCCGCCGACTCCAGTCGGCCGAAGAGGACGGCTCCTGGGGTGAACCCGCCCGGTTGGGTCCGCCACTTTTCCAGTGTGGTGAGCGGCGTGTTGTGGAGAGCGGGGCGCGAGCGGAGAAAGTCTCCGGCGCGGGCGAGGAAGTCGTCGATGTCTTCGGTGAGGTGCCAGGCATCCGGACGCATGCTTCATGATCCCGCATCCGATCGACTCGGTGCAGCACCCGCGGCCGCGCCACGGAGGCCGGGCACCGTACCTGAGGGTCAGATTCAACCGAGCGTCCACGTCGAGATTCACCTCCCCGTACGGGCGCACCTGGCAGGGCTGGCATCACCACGTCACCCTCGTGACCGCCGCCCACGCCTATTTCACCGAACAGCGCCTGTCCCCAAAAGTCCTCGCGCCGGCCTCACTCGCTATCAGGTCCTCGACACCCTCCAGAACACTCTGAGGTGCTGGACCGGCATCTGCACCACCTGCCACCAACCCCTGCCCAGCAGGACTCCCACAACGCCAAGATCAAGACAGACCTAACGGAGTCCTATTGGTGAACGACACCGCGGCGATCCTTGCTACCGGCACCCCCCTGCGCGGACAGCAACACCATCTGGGCCCGCCGCCAGGTCACCACCGACCCGGTGCCCCTGCGAATGATCCGCAGTAACCGCGTGCCCTCATCGTCATCGATTTCGCGAACCTGTACACGCTCTGACATCCACATAGGATCTCGCCACTGCGCCAGGTCCAAGAGCAGAACGGTGTCGACTACCCCCACCGACTGGCTGCGCGGAGATCGGCGATGGAGGGCATGCTGTCGATTGCTTCGTCCGCACGTCCGTGCCTGACGAGGAGCGCGGCCGCCTCCCACGCCTCCACCTCGGCATCTGCGCGGAGCAGGCCGAGAGCCTCTTCGACGCGTCCCGACTGCTCCAGGATCCAGGCCGTGCTGGACGTCAGTCCGTACAGGTCCGTCGGCAGCACGGTGGCGTAGGCGAGGGCTTCCTCGTACCGGCCTGCCTCGCCCAGTAGCCCTATCCGGTTCGTATGGAACCAGGACGGGTGCTCGTCGATGTACTCGGCATCGCGCTCGTCGAGGATGGCCAGGGCGTCATCGAAACGCCCGGCTTCGGCAAGAAGGTGGATGACGCCTTCGAGAGGGCAAGCGTCGTGGTGGTCGAACGTGGGTCGTCCCACCTCGACGGCTTCCTCGATCCGGCCCTGGCGCCTCAGCAGTTCGATCAATGGCCAGCGGAAGCGGTCCCACTCGTCGGCCGCGATGAAACGCCGCAGGACGGTCTCGGCCTCGTCGGCCTGACCGTGGTCCTCAAGTGCCCTGGCGTAGTACGGCAAGCCAACGTGCGCGTGTTCCCCCATGCCCAGTTCGCGCAGTTCGTCCATGCGGCCGTTGCGCTGGAGGAGTTCGGCATAGGCGGTGAGCGTGTTCTGGACCAGGAAGCGGCCGGCAGCTATGTCCATCCCAAGTACCCGGACGGCCTCGTCGACGCGGCCCGCGCGTTCCAGGACCTGGGCCTGAAGGCCCTGCGCATTACTGGCCTCGAGGTTCCATCGTTCCTCACCGCGGGCGCTGCGGGCCCGCTCGGCCCTCGGTGCGAGCAGTTCGAGGACCCGCTCGTCCCGGTTCTGTCCCTCGGTCAGCTCGAAGAGGACGGACAGCATCCACGACCGGTCCAGATGCGGGGTGAGGACGGCGATCGCCTCATCCACCTGCCCCGCTTTGACCAGCAGCTCCGCAAAGTCGCGGCACACGTGCTCCGAAGCTAGCCCCACATCGTCCGGGCGGACCCAGTCCAGCGCCTGCTGCACCCGTCCCGCCTGCAGCACGACGTCGGCAGCCGCCCAGCGTGCTGGCTCCCGACCAAGCTCGACAAACGGATTTAGTACGCCCAGAGCCCGCTCGAACTCCGCTATATTGCACAGCTCGCGAGCGGCCGCCCTCGCGCAGGACCACGCTCCCCTTGAAGCCGCCCGGACCAGCAGCTCTACGTGCCCCTGCTCTACCAGCAGGTCGACCAACACGGACGGGTATCCACCGAGACCCCGTGACTGCCACTCAAGATCATCAATATTCACGGACTGAGCGTACGACCGCCCACTGACAAACCAGCGGCACCATACTCCGGTCGCTCAGTTGGCCGATCGTCGACAACGCGCCTCCCTTGAGAGATCGTCTCAACTGGACTGGTCAATAGGCTGGCGGTTGTGATGGCGATGGTGGAGCAGCTGGTTCCGGATGGGCTGTGGGAGTTGTTCCAGCGGGTGGTCCCGGCCGCTCCGGTACGGCCCCAAGGCGGTGGCCGACGCCGGTATGGGGATCGGCAGGTGCTGGCGGCCATCGTGTTGGTGGCCACGACGGGCTGTACGTGGCGCCAACTGCCAGCAGGCTTCGGCCCGTCCGGGCCGACCGCACATCGACGGTTCACCGAGTGGAGCCGGGCCCGGGTGTGGGGCAAGCTCCACCGCCTGGTCCTGGATGAGCTCGGCGCTCGCGGCGCCATTGACTGGTCGCGGTGCGCGATCGACTCGCTGAACATGCGGGCGTCGAAACGGGGGACCTGGCGGCACGGCGGCGGGTGCGCGCCGGGCCTGCTGGGCCGCTGGACGCACGGCTGGCACGCGCGGGCGGACGTACGACGTGACTCGACCCGGCCGCCGGACGAACTGTTCGGCGAGCTGTACTTCGACACGGTCACCCACGACCCGCATCTTCTGCGGCTGCTGGCCGGACACGCGTCCAAGGAGGGGATTGTCTGCCGCAGCGACTGTCCCTTCGACATGGCCGAGAGCGACCCGGTGCGGTTCGCCACGGACCACGGTCCGGCGGCGGACACCCTAATCTCCAACGCACGGGCGTTCCTCGGGCTGTGACGGGGCGTCGGTGACCGGGTGGTAGTCGCTGTCATGGCTTCGGGCCGGTGCCTCCGACAGAGGAAGGACCGGCCCGAAGCCGTGCGGGAGAGACGAGCGGGGGTGGGGGAGGACACGTGACCGGAGTCGGTGGGCGGCAAGGTCGCCGTCGCCGTGCCATGTCATTTCGCGGTGGCGTCCCCGGCCGCGCTGGAGCGCCGTTCGGTCAGCCAGTACAGCAGCGCCAGCAGCGGCATCACCGCGCCGAACAGGCTGACCCCCGCCCCAGCCGGCCGCCTTGTGGGCGAGGGAGCCGACCTCGGAACCGAGAGCGCCGCCGAGGAAGAAGGTGGCGATGAAGACCGAGTTGAGGCGGGCACGGGCATCGGGGTCCAGGCCGTAGATGGTGTGCTGGCCGAGGATCAGCGTGGTCTGCACCACCATGTCGATCAGGATCGCGGCGATGGCGATGGCGACGATGCTGTGCTGTCCGAAGCCCGCCAGGGCGAACGCTCCGGCGGCGACGACGAACGACGCACCCGTCATCGGGCGGCCCCACGTGCGGGCGGCCCAGTGTCCGGCGACCGGCGCGATCAGCGCACCCGCCGCCCCGACGAAGGCGAAGATGCCCACACCCACGGTGGAGTGGTGGAAGCCGGGACCGATCAGCGGATAGGACACGGTGGTCCAGAAGGCGCTGAACACGGCGAACATGGCTGCCTGGTACAGGCCGCGGCGCAGCAGTGCCGGGTGCTTGCGCACGAGGGCGGAGGTGGAGACGTGGAAGACCTCGCGCAGCGAGGTCAGCAGGGGCTGCGCGTAGTAGAGGTTGGTTACGGTCGTGCCGGAGGCGACGGCCAGCAGAGCGACCAGCCAGCCCGGGACTTCGGTGGAGGAGCCGGGGTTCGGCTTCGCGCCGTCGGTCCATTGCCGTGCGGATCATTGCAGAACGGATGACTGGGACACGGGACCTTCTTCGTCGGTTGCCTACTGAGAGCGGCGTGCTCGCCGCTCTCACGGGGGTGTCAGCGCCGGGGGAGGTGGATCGCTTCCCCGCTTCCGACAATGGATCTCGATATCTGTTATCTCTTGAGCAGATGAGAGCCGCCCGGGTTTGCCGGGTGTGCGGGGACAGGGCCGTGCGAGTGGCAGGGCGACCGGTCAGGATGGTAAGACCGCGCCGCCTGGCGGCGGGTGCGGGCGGAGCGATTACGGGAAGGCGTGCGATGGAGCCGAGCAGGACAGCCAGGGCCGTGATCGTCGGAGGGTCCCTCGGCGGGCTCGCGGCGGCGCATGAGCTGGCGGCGGTGGGCGCCGATGTCGCCGTGTACGAGCGGTCGGCGGGGAACATGCGGGCGCGGGGCGCGGGCATCGTGATGCAGCCGGAGGTCGAGGACCTGCTGGGGCGGCTGGGTGTCACGGCGGGTGAGGTGTGCGTGGAACTGCGGGAGCGCCAGTATCTGCACCGGCACGGGCAGCCGGACCGTTATGCGATGCCACAGTTGATGACGTCCTGGGACACCCTTTACCGGACGCTGCGCGAGCCCCTGGACGGTGTCTGCTACCAGCTGGACAGCAGGCTGCGACGGGTCACCGTGGAGGGTGCGGAGGTCACGGCGGAGTTCGGGGACGGGTATGCGACGCGGGGCAACTTCCTGGTCGGCGCGGACGGGATCGGCTCGGCGACGCGCCGGCTGCTCGATCCGGCGACGCGTCCTTCGTACTCCGGGTATGTGGCCTGGCGCGGGCTGGAGCCGGAGTCGGCGGTGCCGGACGAGTTGCTGGACCTGCTCTCGGGGCGGTTCACGTCCTTCGGCACGGAGGGGCAGCAGATGCTGTGTTACCTGGTACCCGGCGCCGGGGGCGAGGTGAGCGAGGGGGCGCGGCGGGTCAACTGGGTCTGGTACACGAATGTGGCCGAGCGGGATCTGCCCAGACTGCTGACGAGTCGGTCGGGGCGGACGTACGCGACGTTTCTGCCGCCCGGGGAGATCCTGCCGGAGGTCGGCAAGGAGCTGATGGCGACGGCGGAGGTGGCGCTGCCGCCGCAGTTCACGCGGCTGATCGAGGTGTCGGACGTCTTCATGCAGCCGGTGTTCGACCTCGCGCCGTACCGGATGGTCGCCGACCACGCGGCGTTGATCGGCGACGCGGCGGGAACGGTACGGCCGCACACGGCGTCCGGTACCTCCAAGGCGTTCGGTGACGCGGCGGGCCTTGCGGCGGCGTTGCGGGACTGGGCTGCGGACCGGCCGCTGCCCGCCGAGCGCCTGGCCCAGTGGGAGGAGGACCGTCTGGTCCAGCTGGTCACGCTGTCCGGAGCGGGCATGGACCTCGCGGCCCGCTCGCAGCTCGGAACGCCGGGTGGCCGGAGGTTCTTCGCGGCGGCGTGACCGGAACTGCGGGTGGCCTTGGACTCATGGCGGGTGTCTGCGGCGGAACGTCCGGCCCCGCACGACCCGTTGACGGTAGCGGTGCGGCGGGCACGGCTACGGGTCACTGCGACGGTGTGGCGGGTGCGGGGGACCGTCGGGTCGGCGGACTCCCGTCGCTCGCTCTCTCCCTGTCAGGTGATCCACGGCAGGAGCGCCCCCGCCGCCGGGGACAGGTCGCCGCCGCGGTGGACGACCATCACGTTCCAGCGCGGGACGTGCTGGACGAAGCGCCGCGGGGACAGATCCGGGAAGCGGGCCGCGATGGGCTCGGGCAGCACGCAGACACCGAGGTCGTGGCGGACGCGTTCGGAGGTGGCGACGATGTCGTTAACCTCGAAGACGGCGTCCCGGTCGACGCCCGCCGCACGGAAGGCGCGGTCGACGGCGGCGCGGACGGCCCAGCCAGGCCGCGTTGCTGCTGGCGGTCCGGGGCGACCACGGCGAGGTCCACCGACCCGGTGGCGCAGCATCTGACGCAGATCCATCCCCACTCCCTGCCGGTGAGCCGTACTGTCAACCCAGTGCCTTGCGTCGGTCGCGTCGGATGTACGCGACGAGCCGCCGCCAACGGAGCCGCTGATGCCCATTCGGCGCTGCGCTGTCTGCGGTACGTGGCGCGCTCGCCGACGTGATTGCCGAACCAGTATGTCCGGCTTGAAGGGGATGGCCCGTACCTACGACGTACTGATAATTGTCCTCCTCCTGCTCCTTCAAAGGGGCGGGGATGACAAGTGCTCCGGCGTCCTCCCTGCGCACCCGCCCGGTGCCATTTCAGCTCAGCACAACAATCTCCCGGCGCAGGGACGCCGACGGCAGGCGCCCTCCGGGAGTGGCCTGACCGCAGAGCTGGTTGATCAGCTCCGCCAGCTCCCGCACCGTCCGGGCGGCCCCGACTGGCGTGTCAACATGATGGCCAGAGGGATGACCGACCTGGTTGCGTCGCTTGGCCAGCGCGTCTTCGACCACGCGACGGCGCCGTCCGCAGAGCGGACTCGCCGCAAGCGACCACCGGCGAAGCCCGTGCAGTCGTGTCACAGCCGCTGTGTACGGTGCCTCGCCGATGTCACGCCCGGAGGCTGGCCTGTGCGCATCCACTTGTCCATACGCCGCCTGTACTGCGAAAACCCGACCTGCTCAAAGGTGACTTTCGCCGAGCAAGTGTCGGGACTGACGGTGTGTACTACCAGCGGCGCACTGGTGGCCCGAGGCACCCCGGACGTGGGCCCCGTAGGAGCCCTGACAACCCTGATCCCCGCCGCATCCTGACCGCCGAGCCGGCCCTGCGTCATGATTGACAGGGGCATGACTATTGTCTAGGTTCCCCTGCGGCAGCGGTGTCACACAGACCCCCCGCCCTCCCCGGGAGGATGCACATGGTCGCATCGTTCGTCACCCATCGCGCCCTCGACGGCGGGACTTATCACCTGGAGGGCGATCTCGACCTCGCGTCGCCGTGTACTTCGGCCGTCGAGGTGGTGGTCGGTGGCCGACTGGTCGAGTTCACCGCCGGGCCGGCCTCTTTGGGGGACGATGTCGCGGCTTCCCTGGGCGTCGCGTCACCCGACTCCGAACTCACCTTCCAGAAGGGTACGCTGCGCGTCTTCCAGTCGATCGAGCGCGAGCCGCGATCGGGGCTCGTGGAGCGGCCGTCGCTCGTTGTGTGGCGCGGTCGGCGCCACGCACTCGTGACCCGGCTGTACGGCCTGAGCGTGGCCGAGGTGCTTGGGCTGCTCCGGGCGGTGCGTATCGCGGAGAGCGAGTACGGGCTCAGCCTTCAGCCGGATTTGTCGGCCCGAAGCGCCTTCGCGCGGCCCGCGACGCTGATCAAGGAGCTGCCCGGCCTCGGACTGCTGGAACTGTCCCGGCGGACGAAGGAGCACACCGCCCAACTTCCTCCCTGGAAGGGGGTGACGGTCGCGTCAGGTGAGCTGTTCCGCGACACGCTCTCCGACGGCAGCCCGTTCTTCGTGCTCTCCTCCACCGACATCTGGGCCACGCTGGTGCCGCTGGCGTCGACTTCCGTCGAGCGGGTGCCCGAACTCGTCGGGCGGCTCGCGCTGCGGCACACCGCGTGAGCCGGCGGTGATCGGCTTCTACGGCGGGCTGACCGCCTCGATCGTCATACTGAGCCTGCTCATGGGTGCGAGCTCTCACGCCGCCCGTCCTGCTGCCCTGGGTGAGGCGCTCCGGGCGCACGGCGTGCTGGGCCCGCGGTTCCGCCGGTTCGCGGCCGCCGTCCTGCCCTTCGCGGAGGGCGCCTTGGGAGTGGTCGGCGCGGCCGCGCTGCTGACGGGTCATCAGCGGGGGCTGCAGGCCGTACTCGCCGTGGGGACGATCCTCTTCGGGCTCTACGCCGGCTACACGCGGCACGTCCTCGCCCTCGGCGGCGGCGGGCCGTGCGGCTGTTCACACCAGGATGTGCCCCTGAGCCACTGGGTGACCCGGCGGGCCGTGGCCCTCGCCGGGCTCGCGCTGGCCGGCACGGTCATCGCCGGGGCCGGCCCCGTACGGCTCTCCGCGGCGGAGCTGATCACACTGATGCTCGCCGCGTGTGCCTGCACCGCGCTGCTGTGGTCCCTGCCCGCTGCCCTGCGCGAGCCGAGCGCGGCATCCGTTCACGCGCCGACCGGGGCCACTGTTCACCAGCCGACCGGAACCACCGTGCACCGGACTGCCGAAGGAGTGTCGACCCGATGAACTTCACCACCAGCGCCGTGATCGCCTCGTGGGCGGCGATCGCGCTGCTCGCGCTGGTCGTCTCGGGATTGATCAGGCAGGTCCACCAGCTGTCACGAACGCAGCCGCACCACCCCGGGCGGGTGGGCATCGCACCCGGCGTATCGGCGCCCGGCCTCGATTCGACGCTCCTGACGCCGGGCCGCGCCGGGTTGCTGCTCTTCCTCGATGCCGACTGCCGTACCTGTGGACAGGTGCTCGCCGAGGCCGGCGCCTGGACGGTCCGTCAGGGCGCCGCCGTCCCGCAGATGCTCGGGCTCTACGCGGGCGCGGGGCCGCAGGCGGACGAGAGCGTCGTCCCGGTCAGGGATCACCGTCCGGAGCTGTTCACGGCCTACGACATCCACGCCACCCCCTATGCGGTGGCCATCGATCCGGAGGGTCGGATCACGCGTTCGGAGCCGCTCGGTTCACCCACCGCTCTGTTGCGGTTGCTCGACGACATCCAGCCCGCGACGCCGAGGAGCCTGCCGTGACTTCATTGGACGACGTACCCACGCTGCGCCGCCCCGGGAGCGGTGGCCGCCGCTCCCGGGCCAGGCTCGGGGCTCTTCCCTCCTTCGCGCCGTCCAGGCGCACCATGCTGCAGGCGGCGACCGCCGCGGGATTTGCCGCGCTGGGGGTGTTCACCGCCGCCCGGCAGGCGTATGCCGACGGTTACGACATCTGGACCGGTGCGTGCCCGAGTTACGCCGCGGACCACAACTGCTCCCCGGGCTGCGGGCCCAGCACCATCTATGCCGACGCGTGCGTGACATCGGGGACGAACACCGGATTCCACCGGTCGGACGGTGTCACCTGGATGCTGCGGCCCAACCAGTGCTACGCCGGTACCTACGACGGCTGGCTGTGGCGCTACAGCGCGGCCTGCGGCAGTTGCGGCTGCGGTATCGAGCGGCGCTGCCACGACGGGTACCGCAACACCGGCTCCGGCTGGGTGAAGTCCATCTGCCGCTGGACCACCGAATGTGACTGCCCTGGCACCATCAGCTGGCCGACCCTCGGTCGCGGCGCCACCGGGCCCGATGTCCACACCATCCAGCACCTGCTCACCCACCAGGGTCATCCGACGACTGCCGACGGCATCTTCGGGCCGGACACCGAGGCGCAGGTCGACGCGTTCCAGTCGGTGAAGGGACTCAGCCCCACGGGCAGCGTCGGCCCGGCGACCTGGCCGGTACTCGTCGTCACCGTGCGCCAAGGAGATGTGAACGATGCCGTACGCGGCGCGCAGCGGCAGCTCAACAAGTACGGCTCGGCACTGACGGTCGACGGCAACTTCGGTTCGCTCACACGTCAATCCGTCGTCTCGTTCCAGTCCCTGCACGGCCTGACCGCCGACGGTGTGGTCGGTCAGAACACCTGGCTCACACTGACCGGGACCGTCTAGATGAGCGAGTCCGGCCGTCCCGTGGCCTGGCCGAGCGGCGCCCGTGCCGTAAGGGCGCTGCTCACCGATCCCGCCCTGCCCGCGGTGGCCCTGGGGATCGCGGCGATCGCCGCCGTCCTCTACGCCCCCGTGTTGACCTGGGCGATCACCGGCGGTCTTGCCGGCTACTCGCTCTCCGGTTCGGTTTGAACGCGCAACAGCGCGTTCGCGCTGGCCTCGCCAGGTTGGCGGGCAACGTACAGACAGGCGCTGGTCCTCGGCGTGTTCACCGTCGGCCTCTTGGTCGGCGGGGTGCTGACGGCCGGGGTGTTGTGGCTCCTGTCCGGTCTCTTCACACCGCTCCCGGCCGACGTGCGGCAAGGGCTGATCGTGGCCGTCGCGCTGCTGGCCGCACTGCGCGACGCGGGCAAGCTGCCGCTACGGATGCCGCAGAACGCCCGGCAGATACCGCAGGACGTACTGCGTCGCCATCTGGCGTGCGGCGCCCTGCAGTTCGGCTTCGAACTCGGTACGGGCGTGCGTACCTACGTGTCGGCAAGCGCGCCGTACGCGATGGCGGTCGCGGTGCTGCTGTCGGGGGGCTCCTACGCGCCCGCCCTGGCGGCCGGACTCGGTTTCGGGGCGGGCCGGGCATTCACCCCGGCTCTGCGCAGGCTCTCCGGAGACGGGGAGCGCTGGGACGACCTGCTCGCGCGGCGGCTGAGGGGCATGACCGTCCTGTGCTCCGCACTGATCGCCGCTGCCGCCTGCGCGATCTTCCGATAGCGTCATCGCCCGATGTCGTGACAGGGCGCGGAGGTTGTACGAACCCGCCCCGCCGGCATGGCGGTCATGGTGGCGGTCGTATGCGCCCGCGCCCCATCCGTTCCCGCATGTCGAGCCTGGCCCAACAGGTAGCGCCGCGCTCGCCCGGCCCCGGTCGGCGGCGGGGATTCCGCGTCGGGGCCGAACATCATGTCGCACCACGGAACGCAACGACCGTGGTCTGCGGGCCGGTTGTGCCGGAGGTCTGATCCTGTGGCAGGTGAAGGCGGTGTGGACACGCGATGGTCTTGGACGTCAAACTCCCCTCAGTCCTCTTGAGGGGCATCGGGAAGGACTCATAGCGGAGGTGCGATGTTGAGGCGTACGACGCAACTTGTTCTCTCTATTGTCATGGTCATGGCGGCCACCTTGGGCGGCATGCTGGTCACGGCCGCCCCGGCCCAGGCCGACGAGTGCTACACGTGGGGCCGCACCCTGTCCGAGGGCATGTCGGGCTCCGACGTGACCGAGCTGCAGATCCGGGTGGCCGGGCATGTCGACTACGGCGAGATCCTCACCGTCGACGGCAACTTCGGCCCGCGGACCAAGGCAGCGGTCACCAAGTTCCAGCAGGCGTACGGGCTGACGGCGGACGGCGTCGCGGGTTCCCAGACGTTCAGCAAGATCTACGCACTGCAGGACCCGGACTGCACCCCCATCCACTTCACCTACGCCGAGCTGAACACGTGCAACTCCGACTGGTCAGGCGGTGCGGTCAGTGCCGCGACGGCCAAGTCCAACGGTCTGCGCACGATGTGGAAGCTGGAGGCCATGCGGCACGCCATGGGCGACGTGCCGCTCGTCGTGACCAGCGGATTCCGCTCGACCGCCTGCAACAACGCGGTGGGCGGCGCATCGAACAGCCGGCATCTGTACGGCGACGCCGCCGATCTGGTCGGCAGCCCGTCGTTGTGCCAGCTCGCCCAACGGGCGCGCTATCAGGGCTTCGGCGGCATCTTCGGCCCCGGCTACCCCGACCACAACGACCACACCCACGTGGACGGACGCGCCAGCCGCTCCTGGTCCGCGCCCAATTGCGGCGTCTGACCCGCAAGTCCTCAGATTTTCTCCCCCACTTTCGAGTTGGAGTGCCCTGATGTCGTCCCGCACCCCCTGGCGCGCCCGCGCCGGAACGGCCCTGCTGGCGGTGCTCGCCGGTATCGGCGCGTTCGCCGTCCCCGGCCCCGCCCTGGCCGATTCCCCGTCGGAGAGCCGGCAGACCGTCACCTACCACGGCTACCGCGTCGAGGTGCCCGCCGACTGGCAGGTGGTCGATCTGGCCGAGAACCCGCGCGCCTGCCTCCGGTTCGACAGACCCGCTGTCTACCTGGGCGAGCCCGCCGACCAGAACGACTGCCCCTCCGGAGTCGTCGGCCGTACGGCGGGCATCGTCGTGCAGCCCATCACCGCCCGCTCCGCGGGCCAGGCGACGGCGGCGACCGCGCGAACCCAGCGCGGCAAGGCCACCGCCCCGAGCGCCGCGTCCAGCAACGACACCATCCAGATCGCGGTCGAGGACGCCGGCGTCCTCGTGACCGCCGCCCACACCCCGCAGACCGAGAGCCTGGTGCGCGGCGTTCTCGCCTCGGCCGACCTCACCAGAGGCGCCGAGCGCACCGCGCTGCCCAGCGCGGCTCAGCGGTCCGACGTGGCCCCCCTGGCCGCGGCCGGCCCGCAACCGGGCAGCTACCTCGGCAAGGGCTTCGACGCCTGTACCGCGCCCTCGCAGGCCGCCATGAACGCCTGGCAGGCGAGTTCGCCGTACAGCGCGGTCGGCGTCTACATCAGTGGCTCCTTCCGGGGCTGCGCCCAGCCGAATCTGACGGCGAGCTGGGTGACCGCCCAGACCAACAACGGATGGCGTCTGTTCCCCATCGACGTCGGCCGCCAGGCACCGTGCACCAGCTACTCGCTGAAGATCTCCACCGATCCGGCCACGGCCAAGTCCCAGGGTGTCACCGCCGCGGCCGGCGCCATCACCGCCGCGTCGAACCTCGGTATCCCGGCGGGCAGCGCCATCTACAGCGACATCGAAGCGTACAACTCCACGGCCTCCTGCAAGGCGGCCGTGATGTCGTACCTGTCCGGCTGGACCGAGCGGCTGCACAGCAGCGGCTATCTGTCGGGCCTCTACTCCAGCGCCGCCTCCGGCATCCAGGACGCCGCCGGCGAGTACAACAACAGCGCCTACACACGGGTCGACCACCTCTTCTACGCGTGGTGGAACGGCGCCGCCGACACCAACACCGGCTCCTATGTGCCGTCCACCTACTGGTCCAACCACCAGCGGATCCACCAGTACGCGGGTGAGGTCACGGAGTCCTACGGCGGCTACTCGATCACCATCGACCGCGACTACCTGGACGTGGGCAACGGCACCGTGCCCCCGCCCAGTTGCACCGGGGCGAACTTCAACTTCACCGCGTACAACACCGTCCAGAACGGCTCGTCCGGAGACCAGGTCAAGGCGGCCCAGTGCCTGCTCAAGGCAGCCGGCTTCGACCCGGGCACCCCGGACGGGGCCTTCGGGCCCGCCACCACCACCGCCGCCCGGAACTTCCAGACCAGCAAGGGGCTTGGGGCGGACGGTGTGGTCGGCGCGAAGACCTGGACGGCTCTGCTGTCCAGCGGATCCACCCCGACCATCCAGAACGGCTCGACGGGAGAGGCCGTCACCCGGCTGCAGCGCGCCCTGACCGCCGCGCTCGGACGGACCGTGGCCATCGACGGCGCCTTCGGCCCGGGCACCACCCAGGCCGCACGCGACTACCAGTCCTCGCGCGGGCTGGGCGCCGACGGCATCGTCGGCCCCGCCACCTGGAGCGCCCTTCAGTCGGGGAAGTGAGCAGGAAAGTGAGCCGAGAAACGAACAGGAACGTGAGGCAGGAATCGTGAGGCGACTCGCACGCATCATCACGCTGTTCACCGCGATGGCGGGCCTGCTCTTCGGGCTGGGCGTCCCCGCGAACGCTTTCCCACAGGCCGCGTTCCCGCTGACGAGCAACGGCAACCGGGGCTCCGACGTCGTCGCGCTGCAGCACCTGCTCGCCGCGCACGGCCGCTCCGTGGCGGTGGACGGCGTCTTCAACTCGGGCACGCAGAGCGCCGTGGTGGGCTTCCAGCAGTCCAAGGGCCTGGCCGCGGACGGCATCGTCGGCCCCGCCACGTGGGGCGCGCTCGCCATCACCGTACGACAGGGCGACAACGGGCCGGCCGTGAAGGCCGTCCAGTCGCTGCTCAACGCCAAGCGGGGCGCCGGCCTCTCGGCCGACGGGGCCTTCGGACCCGCCACCGACTCCGCCGTCCGCACCTTCCAGTCCCATGCGGGAATCGGCGCGGACGGCGTCGTCGGGCCGACCACCTGGCAGAACCTGCTGTGGCACTACGAGAACACCGACTTCGGTGCCGGCTCGATGTGCGCACAGAGCCCCGACGGCAACGCGAACGCCCACTGGGCGACAGCCGGCGCCGTCGCTCAACTGGAGGCCGCCGCCGCCACGTTCGCCACCACCGGGAACGGCAAACTGCCGGTCGGCGACGCGGGCTTCGAGCACGGCGGGGCCATACCCGGCCACGCCAGCCACAACGTCGGGATGGACATGGACGTGTGGCCGATCCGCACCGACTCGGCGCAGTGCACCGCCGGGCGTATCACCTGGCAGTCGAGCACCTACGACCGCGCGGCCACCCGCAGCCTCGTGCAGGAGATCCGGGCGAAGGCCCCCGGCCACGTCGCGCTGATCTTCTTCAACGATCCTCAGCTGATCTCGGAAGGACTGACCACCAGCTACCCGAACCACGACAACCACCTGCACATCCGCTACAAGTAGCGGCCGGGCCGCGGGCCCGGGGGCCTCGTCCTCGGACCCGCAGCCGTCCGCAGCGCTCAGCGAATCACCAGCGTGGTGCCGGCCACGGCGGGCACCAGTTCCCCGATGACCGGATGTCCGGGTATCTCCCCGGCGACCAGCAGCCCGCCGGAGGTCTGCGCGTCGGCAAGCAGATGTAACTGGTCGTCGCTCGCCCGTCCCGCGTCCAGGTGCGGACGCACCCAGTCGAGATTGCGGCGGGTGCCTCCGCTGACGTACCCGGCCCGCAGCGACTCCCGGGCGCCGTCGAGCACGGGGACGGCGGCGGCGTCCACCACGGCCGTGACGCCGCTGGCCCGGGCCAGTTTGTGCAGATGGCCGAGCAGACCGAATCCGGTCACATCGGTGGCGCACACGGCGCCCGCCGCCAGGGCAGCGGCACTGGCCTTGTCGTTGAGCGCCGCCATGACGGCGACGGCGTGCGCGAAGACCTCGCCCGTCCGCTTGTGGCGGTTGTTGAGTATCCCGACACCCAGCGGCTTGGTCAGAGTCAGCGGCACACCCGGCCGGCCGGCGTCGTTGCGCAGCAGCCGGTCCGGATCCACCAGGCCGGTCACGGCCATTCCGTAGAGCGGTTCCGGGCTGTCGATGCTGTGGCCGCCGCCGACGAAGCAGCCGGCGTCACGGGCGACGTCGAGCGCTCCGGCCAGGACCTCCCGGGCCAGCTCCGTGGGCAGAACGACACGGGGCCAGCCCAGCAGGTTGAGCCCGACGAGGGGCCGACCGCCCATCGCGTAGACGTCGGACAGGGCGTTGGCCGCGGCGATTCGGCCCCAGTCGCGGGCGTCGTCGACGACGGGCGTGAAGAAGTCGGCCGTCGACACCAGGGCGGTGCCGTCACCGGTGCGCACGACGGCGGCGTCGTCGCCGTCGTCGAGTCCGACCAGCAGCCGGTCCTCGTCGCCGCCCAGGGCGTGTCCGGGGCTCCGGGGCGGCAGCAGTCCCGCGACCATCGCCTCCAGCTCTCCCGGAGGGATCTTGCACGCGCAGCCGCCGCCGCGTGCGTACCCGGTCAGCCGTACGGGCGCGGCGGACCCGGCGGCGGGGCCAACAGTCGTCATACGACGATCATTTCACCCCTTGCCCCGGCAGCGTGCGGCGATCACAATCTTGCTCCGGAGGCGTTGGGCGGGCTGGTGCCCCTCCCGATCTTCAAAATCGGTGTGGTCCGGAAACCGGGCCAGGCGGGTTCGATTCCCGTCCGCCTCCGCTGACTTCGATCGGGGTGGCGCGGGTGGCGGACAAGGTTCGGCAGCCGCCGACGGACACTCGGCGGCAGGTGCCGAGCGCCACGGTGCTGCTCGGCGATCCCCTGCTGAGCGAGGCGTCCGCACGGTTGGGCAGGCCCATCGTCAAGGCGGCGGTCGCCATCGCCCAGCAGGCCGTACGCGACGGACGGATCGGCCCGGGTGACGCGGTCCGTGCCGCTCTTGCCGCGCTGCCGGCACGCGCGGCCGGGCTGAGCCCCGTGCACAACGCCACCGGCGTGGTGCTGCACACCAATCTGGGACGAGCCCCGCTGTCGCGGTCCGCGCTGGAGGCGATGGCGGCGGCCGGTGGATACACGGACGTCGAGCTGGACCTGGGAACCGGCAGACGGGCGTCGCGCGGCCGCAGCGCCATGGCGGCCCTTCGGGAAGCGGTGCCGGCCGCTGAGGATGTGCACGTGGTCAACAACGGAGCCGCCGCCCTGACCCTGGCGGCGGTGACACTGGCCCGGGGGCGCGACATCCTGCTCAGCCGGGGCGAGTTCGTGGAGATCGGCGACGGCTTCCGGATACCCGAACTGCTGGCCTCCTGCGGCGCCCGGATACACGAGGTCGGCACCACCAACCGCACCCGTCTCTCCGACTACGCGGACGCCGTCGGCCCGGACACCGGCTTCATCCTCAAGGTCCACCCGTCGAACTTCACGGTGAGCGGCTTCACCCAGGGAGTGGACGCCGGCGAACTGGCGTCGCTGGGCCTGCCCGTGGTGGTCGACATCGGCTCCGGTCTCCTCGCGCCCGACCCGGTGCTGCCGGACGAGCCCGATGCGGCCACGTCCCTGAGCGCCGGGGCCACACTGGTCACCGCCAGTGGGGACAAACTGCTCGGCGGTCCGCAGGCGGGGCTGGTCCTCGGCAGGGCCGCCGTCGTGGAGCGGATGCGCCGCCATCCGCTGGCCCGCGCCCTGCGCGTGGACAAGTTCACCCTGGCCGCGCTGGAAGCGACACTGCGCGGTCCCGAGCCACCTGTGCACGCGGCCGTGCACATGCCGCTGCCGCGGCTGCGCATCCGCACGCTGCGCCTGGCCGAGGACGTGGCGCGCCGAGGTCTGGACGCGCACGTCGTGCCCTGCGAGGCGGTGGTGGGAGGAGGCGGCGCCCCCGGGACCGCCCTGCCGTCCTGTGCGCTCAGCCTCCCCGACGACTTGGCGACGCCGCTGCGCCTCGGTGAACCGGCTGTACTCGGCCGGGTGGTGCGCGGCCGACTGCTTCTGGACCTGCGGTGCGTACCGCAGGCGTGCGACGGCGACATCCTTGCCGCGGTGCTGCGCGCGGCGGGGCTGTGACCATGCGGGTCATTGCGACGGCGGGGCATGTCGACCACGGCAAGAGCACACTGATCCACGCGCTGACGGGCAGCCACCCGGACCGGCTGGCAGAGGAGCGGCGCCGTGGTCTGACCATCGACCTGGGCTTCGCGTGGACGGATCTGCCATCGGGTGAAAGGCTCGCGTTCGTCGACGTCCCGGGACACGAGAGGTTCGTCCCCACCATGCTGGCCGGCGTGGGCCCCGTGCCCGCCGTGCTGTTCGTCGTCGCCGCCGACGAAGGCTGGAAGCCGCAGTCCGCCGAGCACCTCGCCGCCGTGGACGCCCTGGGTGTACGGCATGGACTGCTCGCCGTCACCCGCTGCGATCTGGCCGACCCCCGCCCCGCCACGGCGCAGGCACAGGACCGGATTTGGTCCAGCACTCTCGGCGGCGTCGAGGCCGTGGCCGTCAGTGCCCGCACCGGCGCGGGCCTCGCGGACTTGCGCGCCGCCCTCGGCCGACTGGCCGCGCGGCTGCCGGACGGGGACGCCGACTCCCCGGTGCGGCTGTGGATCGACCGGTCCTTCACCGTGCGCGGCAGCGGGCTGGTGGTCACCGGCACGCTCGGTGCGGGGCGCCTCCGCCGGGGCGACGTCCTGGTGACCGCCAAGACCGGCCGTACCGTGCGCGTCAGGGCTTTGCAGGCCCTCGGCGAGGAGACCGATCTGGTGCGGGCCACCGCCCGGGTCGCCGTCAACGTCAGGGACCTCGACAAGGAGTCGACGGGCCGCGGCGACGCCCTGCTCACCCCCGACAGCTTCCTTCCCTGCCTCCGCTGCGACGTGCGCGTCCACGGCGGAACACCGGCCGCGGCGCTGCCCCGCACCGCTGTCGCCCACATCGGCTCGGCGGCCGTGCCCGTACGCGTACGGCCGCTCGGTACGGACGTCGTCCGGCTGACCCTTCCGGCGCCACTGCCGCTCCGTATCGGTGACCGCGCGGTGCTGCGTGATCCCGGTCTGCGGCGTGTGCTGGCCGGCCTGACGGTGCTCGACCCCCAGCCACCGGAACTGCGGCTCCGCGGCTCCGCGGCACGGCGCGCGGCCGAACTCGGCGACGCTCGCGGCACTCCGGGCGAGGCGGCCGAGCTACGGCGTCGGCTGCTGGTCAGGCGCGGGGAGTTGACCGCGATGGGGGTGGCCGTCCACACCACGCCGGTCGCGGGCGACTGGCTCGCGGACCCCGCCCACTGGGCCGCCCTGAGCGCCCGGCTGGCCGAACTGGTCACCGCGTACCGCTCCGAGCGGCCCACCGAGGAGGGCATGCCGGTGGAGGCCGCTCGGCACCGTCTTGGGCTGCCGGCCGCCTCCCTGGTGGAGGCACTGGTCACGCCGCCCCTGCGGATGAGCCGCGGGCGCGTGACCGCCGGGCCCGCGGCGCTGCCCGCCGCTGTAGCGGACGCGGTGCACCGACTCACCACGGAGCTGGCCCGCCGGCCCTTCGCCGCGCCCCACGCCCAGCAGCTCACGGAACTCGGCTTCGGTCGCCGCGAACTCGCCACGGCGGTCCGCCACGGAGCAGTACTGCGACTCGCGGAACACGTGGTGCTGCTACCGGACGCCCCCCGGCTGGCGGCCGAGCGGCTGAGCGAACTCGACCAGCCGTTCACCGTGGGAACGGCGAGCCGTGCCCTGGACACCACCCGACGCGTCACCGTTCCCCTGCTGGAGCACTGCGACGGTCAGGGCATTACCCAGCTGCTCCCCGACAAGCGCCGCCGGTGCGAGCGCCCCGGCCGACCGGCGCCGGTCACCACACCGTCCTGAACCCGCGCGTTCCCTTGTGCTCCGGACTCCACACCAACCAGTGCACGTACGCGGGCTTCAAGCACGTCAACGCCGACACACGGATCGCCACAGCGATGCAACTGCCCGGCGCCGACAGGGTCATGTTGCCGCCGCTCAGCTACCGGGACCCGAGCGGAATCCCGCCAGCCCGCGCGAACTCGCCACCCTGGACCTCCTGGGCCAACTCTTCGGCGTCACCGCCATGACCGTCAGCCGCGCGGAACAGGAAGTCCGCCCACCCCTGGAAGCACACGGCCACCACATCGACACCCCAACCGAGCCCGGGAGGGCCCGATCGACGGGCGAGGGGCCGATGTGGTCCCCGTCACCTTCTTCGTGGCCCCGCAATGGGGCTCCCGGCCTCCGGTCCCGGCATGATTCCGGTCGCCCGTCAGTCGTGATCGAAAGGGTGCTGTCACCGGGCTCGGAGGCATTGGCAGACCGCTGATCAGAGACATGAGCGCCGAGCCCGCACCGGGTAAGGCAGCTCTCCGTAACGTGGATGCCGGCACGCTGATGCCGCAGGTAGGCCGGGATGGTGTGGAGCTGGGGAGTCAGGATCGCGTGACCGAGAACGAGACCGTCGACGTCTATTTGGGCCTGGACGTCGGCAAGGGCGAGCACCACGCCACCGCCCTGACACCGGTCACCCTCAACTACCGGCTCGGCTTCGAAGGCTTCGGCCACATCCCCGCCGCCGAAGCAGCCGTCTACCCGGACAACCGGGGCCTGCTCGACCAGGTCGCCGCCCTGCCCTGGGTTCGTGACAACATCGCCGCCTTTGTGGCGATCCGGGCAACGTCACGGTCGCCAGCCAGTCCTCCGGGGCCGCTTCGGTTGCCTGCCTGATGGTGATGGAACGCGCCCGTGGCCTGTTCCACCGTGCCACCGTCCACAGCCCCGCCAGCCCTTACTACACGCTCGAAATCGCTGCGGCAACCACCCGCGAGGTCGCTGCGGCGGCGCGCTGCCCGGCCACACCCGAGGGCCTGACATCTGCGACTCCGCAGGCCCTGATCACCGCCTCCGACCAAGTGGTCGACGACTACCGGCGGAACCCCGCGTCCGGATCCCGTCACTACGATCCCTCGCTGTACGCCCCCGTCCTTGACGGCGATGTCCTGCCCACCGACCCCCTCACGAGGATGGCCGCCGGCGCGACCCGGGGGCGTGGACCTGCTGGTCTGCCACACCACGGAGGAGTACTGGTTGCTCGACGCCGTCGGAAGCAGCGCGAAGATCGCCACCGACGAACAGTTGGCCCTCTTCGCCGAACACTTCAGTCTCCCTGACGGCCTGGTGCTCGGCTATCGCGCTGCGATGCCCCATGCCCCGTTGCTCGACGTCTACCTTGCCGTCTTCGGTGATCTATTGTTCGGCGAGTACAGCAACCGACTCGTCGAGCTTCACGCCCAAGCCGGCGGCCGGGCGTTCCTGTCGCGTTTCGATCGCCGGCGCACCGGCCCGGACGGAGTCGTGCGGGCCTGGCACTGTGCGGACATCCCCTTCGCCTTCGGCAACCCCGACAGCGACTGCCTGGCATTCCTCATAGGCGGCGTACCCACCTACGCGGACTTTGGACTGGCACGTCGCATGGTGCGCGCGTGGGCCGATTTCGCTACCACCGGAAATCCGGGCTGGCCATCCGTCAACAACTCCACCCAGGCCAAAATTTGGAGCACCGACGATGCCCCCACCGACGATAAGTCCGCCGCTATCCGTGCTCTTTGGGTCAAGGCCGAGTTTCCAGTCCTGTGTCCGTGAACTGGGGAACCACCTTGGCACCACGAATCGAACTCGAAGGTGAGGGCTTCGAGCGCCTCCTTGGCCGCCGGGCGTGGTCGGGGAGTTGTTGGCTGTCCATGGCGGACGGCGGCAGTTGGTGATTTTCGCCCGCGTGCTGGGCATGCCTGTGTCCGGGTCGGCGGGCCGATGGCATTACGTGCCTGGTGGCGGGGTGTCAGTGGGTGGATGGGTGGTTGCCGCTTGTGGCGGAGACGAGGCCCGTTTCGTAGGCGATGACGACCAGCTGGGTCCGGTCGTGGGCGTGGAGTTTGGCCAGCAGCCGCCTCACATGTGTTTTGACGGTGGCGATGCTCAGTCCGAGGTGTTCGGCGATGACGCGGTTGGGCAGGCCCCGGGCTACCAGGCGGAGCACTTCCTGTTCCCTTGGGGTCACGCCCGACAGTTCCTGGGCGAGTCGGGGGCGTGGCTCATGGTGTCCGGCGAACTCGCGGATCAGACGGCGGGTGACGGTGGGCGCGAGCAGAGCGTCGCCGGAGGCGACCACCCGCAGTGCGGTCAGCAGATCGGCGGGGAGGATGTCCTTGAGGAGGAATCCGCTGGCTCCGCCGCGGAGCGCCGCGTACACGTACTCGTCCAGATCGAACGTGGTCAGCACGAGCACACGGGTGCCAGCGGCGTCCGGGTCCGCGCAGATGCGCCGGGTGGCCTCCAGGCCGTCGGTGCCCGGCATCCGGATGTCCATCAGCACGACGTCGGGCCGCAGTCGCAGCGCGAGATCGACGGCCTGGTCGCCGCTGGCGGCCTCGCCCGCCACGGTGAGGTCCGGCACGCTTTCGATGAGCAGCCGGAAGCCTGTCCGCAACAGCGCCTGGTCATCGGCGAGAAGGACCCGGATCGGCGGGTTCACCGGGCTGTCCCCCGTCCGCAGGCCAGCCGTGCGTGCACCCGGAAGCCGCCTGTGGCCATAGGGCCGGCGGAGAGGACTCCACCGCACATGGCTGCCCGTTCCCGCATCCCGGTCAGCCCGTGCCCGCCGCCGGGCCGCCGTCCGGGGAGCCGTGGGGGGAGCCGGGGCGGTGCGTCGTTGACGATCTCGATCTCGACGGTTTCGGGGTCCGTCCGGGACAGGGTCACCCGGCAGTCCGCCGATCCCGCGTGCTTGACCACATTGGTGAGGGCTTCCTGAACGATCCGGTAGACCGTCAGTTCCACGCCCGGGGGGAGTGGCGGATCCGGGTCGGCGGACAGTTCCACTCGCGGGCCCGCGTCGCCCGTGAGCGTGATCAGGTCCGCCAGGCCGGGGGCGGTTCCCAGCTCGGTTCCGTCCCGGGGGGTTCGCAGGACGCCGAGCATGCGCCGCATCTCGGTGAGAGCTGTCCGCCCTGCGGTCCCGACCAGTGTGAGGGTCCGCTCGGTTTCCTGCGGGCTGCTGGAGGTGACCGCGCGGGCGATCTCGGCCCGTACCGTGATGACGGTCAGATGGTGGGCGACCACGTCGTGGAGTTCCCGGGCGATCCGCAGGCGCTCGTTGGCCACGGCCTGCCGGGCGGCGAGTTCCGCGTACGACCGCTGCTCTCTGAGAGCGGTGCCGATCAGCCAGGGCAGGGTCATCAGCAGCGACGCGAAGACGGCGCCTGAGGCGGCCTCGGGCGCCGGGACCGGTCGTGGTATCAGGATCATGGCCGCCGTGACGGCGCCCAGCGAACAGCCGAGTGCCGTCGCGGAGCGGCGCTGCGATTCCTGCGCCGCCACCGTGTACAGGGCGACCCCGACGGGGATCCATGACTCCTCCCAGCCGGTGAACGCCAGGGCGCAGACCGCTCCGGCCAGGACTGTGTACAACACCGGGACGGGCCACCGGCGCCGCACCGCGACCGGCAGCCAGACCGCCGCCGCCACGGTGGCCGTGTCCCAGCCGCCCCGCGTCTCGCTCGCGGCGAACGCCAGGGCGAGGAGCACGGCCGCGACGGTGTCCACGCCGTGCCAGTGCCCCTTCCGCAGACGTCCGGCCACCAGCGGCCGCCACTCCCCGTCGTCCATGACCGCCACGCTATCCATGGGGGGACCCGGGGCCGGTCAGCCCGGAGGACGTCATCTCAGGGGCTGAGTCATCCGCGCGGCTGATGCCCGCCGTACCCTCCTGGGCTGACACCGGGTTCCTGCCCGGGGACGAAGCCGGCGGGCCCATCGGCCGGAACAGTGGAGTGCATGAACCGGAGAACACTTCTGACCTCGTGCGCCGGGCTGGTCACCGCCGCCGCGATCCCGGGCCTGCTCGCTTCGGCGGCCGTCGCGCGACCACGGGAGGAGGAACCCGTGCGGTTCCAACTGCCGGCCCCGAGCGGCCCGTACCCGCTGGGCACAGTCTCGTTCCACCTGGCCGACACCACACGGCCGGACCCCTGGGTGCCCTCCCGCCCCTGCCGCCAGTTGATGATCAGCATCTGGTACCCCGCTCGCGGCGGTCCGATCCGTCCCGCCGTTCCCTGGATGCCGCCGGCGGCGGCCGACCGGTATCTGAGCTTCCTCGGTCTGCCTCCCGGCCGGGTGCGCCTGGGACGCGCCCATGCGCACGAGGGCGCTCCCGCAGGCGGCCCGCCGGGCCCCCTGCCCGTCGTGCTGTACTCTCCCGGCGCGAACGCGTCACGCTCGTTCGGCACCGGCATCGTGGAAGACCTGGCCAGCCACGGCTATCTGGTGGTCACCGTCGACCACACCTACGACGCGGCGGTGGTCGAGTTCCCCGGTGGCCGGGTCGAAATGAATCCCGCGGGCGGGATCAGCGACTACGCCAAGGCCCTCTCGGTCCGCACCGCCGACATCCGGTTCGTCCTCGACCGGCTCGCCGTGCTCCGGTCGAGCGGGCGCCCCGGTGTCTGTCGCACCCCGCTGCCCGCGGGCCTGCCCGGAACGCTCGACCTGCGGCGAGTCGGGATGCTCGGCCACTCCCTGGGCGGAGCCACCACCGCTGCCACGATGTTCACCGACGGGCGGATCACGGCGGGAGCGAGCTTGGACGGAGGCGCGGCGGGCCCCGTGGTGGACGCCGGGCTCGACCGCCCGTTCCTGGTCGTGGACACCCCGGGGAAGGGCGGCATGGACAACAATCCCGCCCTGCGCGCGTTCTGGTCGCGTCTGCGCGGCTGGCGGCTCTGCCTCACCGTGCGGGGAGCCGCGCACCAGGCGTTCGGCGACGACGTGCTGATTCTCCCGCTGATCGCCCCTCTCCTGGGCATGTCCCCGCACGACTTGGAGACAGACGTCGGGACAATTCCCCGGCACCGGGCGCAGGCGTTCCAACGCGCCTACCCGCGGGCCTTCTTCGACCTCCACCTTCGCGACCGGGGGCGGCTGCTCGACGGCCCCTCACCCGACTTCCCGGAGGTCGGCCACACCAGGTGAAAGTCTCACGACCGCACCGCAGGCATACCGCGCCGGGCCCGGCGTCCGCTTCACCCGGACACCACGCGGATGGCGCGCCCTGGGGCGGCTCCTTCGTTCCGGCCGGAAGCGGCCTTGCTGACGCGGTTGCTGTCGGTTGCTGTCGGTGACGGTCTCCGGTGGCCAGGAAGCCGTCTTCCTTCCTCGTCCGCGCCGAGGTTGCTCGCCGCGACGCCGACGAGGCAGGCGGTGACACCCGTGCACGGCTGGGGGCTCCACCTCGACTCCCGGGTCGCCGGGCATCACCATCCGCGGCAGGCACGCGACGGCTTCCTCGTCTGGGGGAAGCAGCGTGCGGATCAGCGGCCGGATCAGCTGCCCGGCTGCCCGGAAACCGACGGGTCGCCGAATCGCGAAGGACGCTGCCCGGGAACCCGCGGCGATGCGCACTTATGGCTTCGAGTTCGGCGTGGGTTGCGGGCTTCTCCGCAAATGCGCAGGGTGGCTCGCGCCGCATGTCGGCGCAGCAGTTCGGTCCGCAGTCGGCGGGCGGTGTGGGGGCTGGTCTTGCCTGTGGCCGGGGCCGCACCCAGGTCACAGGCGCGCGGGTCAGATGGTGATGGCCAGACGGATGGGGCAGGGCTGGACGGTGGAGTAGTTGCCGGCGGCGATGCCGGCTGGCCCACAGAACGCGGTGGCGCCTTCGCGGCCCCCCATGCAGCCGCGTTCCTTGACGGTCTTGCCCGTTGAGGACGGCCTCGTAGGTGCCGGGGTCCAGGTGGGAGAAGCTGACGTGGAAGTTGGCGTTGCCCCAGTGGTCGGTGGTGGCCTGGAAAGCTGCTTCGAGGACGGGGGCGGTCTTGTCCTTGCGTACGGGCTTGCTCCGCAGCGCCAGGACGCTGTCCGCGGTGACGGCCTCGGCCTCTGCGAGCGCCCGGTACAGCGAGGCGACCGAGGGGTGCTTGCCCGCGTTCTTCCCGGCCTTGATGGTCAGCTTTTTCGCGATGCCGGGGAGCGGCGGATCGCGGGCCGCGGGTCGGACCGGCGCACCGGTCGCCGCCCCGGATCCATCAGCTCGCGCCGGTCCCGGCGCACTGTACGAACCGGGCGCGGCTGCTGCCGCTGCTTGGTCTTCTGGCCGCCGTCGTAGTGCCGTGCCGCTGCACGGGCGGCGACCAGGGCCTGGCGGGCGAGGCCGACGCTGCTCAGCCCGGTCATGCGAGCATCGTCCCGGCCCTTCCGCACCCGCAGCCCGGTGAACGTCTCCACCCACAACCGCTCAGCCCTTAACACCCCGGCCATACAGATGAGATGCCCAGCTCAGAGCCTTGTGTAACAAACTGTAGAGGTCGTCTCGTTTGGTGCCGAAGAGACTGGAACTGAGCTCGGTCGGTTCGGATGGTTATGGGCAGGGAGTGTTAACGAGCGGCGTAGGACGGTTCAGCCGCCAGACCACGACGATCCCGCTGCCGGAGGGTACTGCGGGCGGTGTTCCCTGTTCACGCAGGACTTCGGTGAAGCCCAACCGGCGCGGTATCGCGGCGCTGGAGGTGTTGGATAGGTCGTGCGCGATTTCCAGGTACTCCACGTCCGGCAGGGTGAACATCTCGGTGACCATGGCCGCCGTTGCTCTGGTAGCTATGCCCTGGCCAGTTGCGGCAGGGTGCAACCAGTACCCCAGGCGCCGGCCTTGAGGCTCGGCCCCACGGTAGGTCTGGCACATGCCAATGAGAGTGCCGTTTTTGGCGATGGCGTAGTTGTACACGTCACCGCTTGTCCACTTCGACTCTGACGTCGCGAGGAACTCGCGGGTGCTCTTCGCGCTGTGACGGGCGACCCACGACTCCCAGGGGCGCAAGTGGTCCAGAGACTCCTCGATCAACTTGAATGCCGGAGCGAAGTCGCTCTGCCCCCGCCAACATCGCAGGACGAAGTCTCCGCACTCGATGATCTGCCGTGGCCGCTCCATGACGGCCATGCTGGTCCGCAAAACGGCCCGCTGCAACGGGATACAGAGAACTGGTGGACCGTCTACCTGGCAAGACGGCGGTAGCAGATCAGGGCGGCGGCGATCCCGGCGAAGGCCAGGAAGTGTTCTGCCTTGCGCTTGTAGCGGCGGTGCAGGCGGCGGCATCCGGCGAGCCATGCCACCGTGCGCTCCACGGTCCAACGGCGGTGGCCCAGCCGCTGGGAGGACTCGATGCCCTGCGAGCGATGCGCGGAGTGATGCTCCGGGAGCGGAGCCATCGGCGCAGGCGTTCATAGTCGTAGCCCTTGTCACCGTGGAGCTTGGCGGGCTGTCGCCGACGGGAGCCGCGCCGGGACCGGATCGGCGGGATTCCTCGCACCAGAGGCTCCAGGCCCTGACTGTCGTGGGTGTTCGCGGCGGAGATGTCGATGGACAGGGGTAGACCGGTCCGCTCAGTGATCAAATGGATTTTTGATCCTTTCTTACCGCGATCTACGGGATTCGGGCCAGTGAGGTACCCCCTTTTGCCCACATGTTGACCGAGTCGATCGCACACCGCGACCAGTCCAAGGCGCCGCGCGCGCCGAGTTCGTCCAGGACCAAGCGGTGGAGCTTGCCCCATACCCGGGCCCGGCTCCACTCGGTGAACCGCCTGTGCTGAGTCGTCCCAGAAGGACCGAAATCCGACGGTAGTTGCCGCCACGTGCAGCCCGTCATGGCCACGAACACGATGGCCGCCAGCACCTGTCGGTCCCCGTACCTACGCTGGCCACCGTCCTGAGGGCGTACTGGAGCAGCCGGAACCACCCGCTGGAACAGCTCCCACAACCCCGTCGGCACCAGACCGTTCCACCATCGCCATCATGGCGGCCAGCCTAACGATCAAGCCAGTTGAGATGACCTCTTAGCTTCGGCAACTGTGCGGTGTGCCGACCTTGAGGTGAACGACGGCGGGCCCCCGACAAGTGCTTGGGTTCTAGTGATCGTCGCAACACCGATCCAGATTCAGGCGGTCAGTAGATCACGTAGGCGCTCGGCTGGGTTATCCCAGTCGAGCGTCTT
>NZ_JBHVQT010000025.1:0-63357 GCF_042886315.1 Streptomyces sp. NPDC058001 | reverse complement strand
ATATACACCGGCAATCGCTCCCCCACAAACGCCTGCAACACCTCCCCCGCCACCACCTCACGACACACCACATACGCCACCAACCGCTTCCGCCCACCCTCCCCATGCACCAAAACCGCCGCACCCCGCACCAACGGATGCGACAACAACACCGCCTCAACCTCACCCAACTCCACCCGGAAACCACGAATCTTCACCTGATCATCGACCCGCCCCAACACCTCCACATTCCCATCAGGCAAAAACCGCGCCAAATCCCCCGACCGATACAAACGACTCCCCACACCACCAAACGGATTCGCCACAAACACCTCAGCCGTCAAATCCGAACGCCCCACATAACCCCGCGCCAAACCCACCCCACCAATGAACAACTCACCAGCCACACCCACCGGGACCGGTTGCAGATGTCCGTCCAGGACAAATATCTGCATGTTGTCCAGGGGCCGGCCGATCGGTATCACGGCCGACAAGTCGGCTTCGGGTTCGATGCGGTAGCTGGTGGCGAAGGTCGTTGTCTCGGTCGGCCCGTAGCCGTCCACGACCACCAGTTCCGGGCAGACCGCGCGCACCCGCCGGACCGCCTCCGCGCTCACCGCGTCTCCGCCGGTCCACACCTCGCCCAGACCGGCGAAACACTCCGGGTCCTCCTGGGCGAAGAGATGGAACAGTGCCGCCGTCAGCCACACCGCCGAGATGCCGTGTGCCGCCACGGATTCCCGTATCAGCCCGGGTGTCACCGCGCCCGGCGGGGCGATCACCGCGTGGCCACCGGAGAGGAGCGGTGCCCAGAGTTCGTAGGTCGACGCGTCGAACGCCTGCGGGGAGTGCAGCAGCACGCACTCGTGGCCGTGGGCGAACCGGCTGTCCAGTGCCAGCGCCGCGACATCGGCCTGCGTCACGGCCACGCCCTTGGGCCGGCCCGTGGATCCGGAGGTGTACATCACATACGCGAGGTCGTCGCGGGTCCCGTCCGACTCCGGAGCCGTGTCGGGCCACCGGTCCAGCTCGGCCCAGATGTCCTCCACGGCCAACATCGCGGCGCCCGTCGCCGGTAGCGCCTCGATGGCCGACCGTTCTCCCAGCACGACCCGCAACCCGGCGTCCGACGCCATGTACGCCAACCGCTCGGCCGGATACTCCGGGTCCAACGGCACATACGCGCCACCGGCCTTCAGGATCGCCAGCACACCGACGACCATCTCCAGCGAACGCGGCACGGACAGGCCGACCGGACACTCCCGTCCCACACCACGGTCCCGCAGCAGATGAGCCAGCCGGTTCGACAGTTGGTCCAGACCCGCGTAACTCAGCTGCGTGTCACCGAAGGTGACGGCCACGTGGTCGGGGTTCCGGCGGACCTGCTGCTGGAACAGCTCGACCGGTAGCGGGGGTTCGAGCGTTGCCTCGTCGCGGGTTCCGATCCCCGTTCCGACGAGTCGTGCGCGCTCGGCCTCGTCGACCATCGGCAGGTCCTGGACGCGCTGCCCGGGGGCCGCGAGAGCGGAGTGGACCAGCATCTCGAAGTGGTCGGCCATGCGCTCGACGGTCTGCGCCCTGAACAGGTCCGTGCTGTACTCAAATCCGTAGTGCAGGCCCTCCGGGGCGGCCTGGATCATGAGGGTGAGGTCGAAGCGGGAGACGCCGACGCTCATGCCCTCGGCGATCAGGCTGTGCATCCACGGCCGTGCCTGGACCAGCGCCGACGCGTGGTCCAGGAGTGGCAGGCTCTCGTCGGCGAACATCGCCTGGAACACGGGGTTGTGCCCCAGGCTGCGGGTCGGCCGCAGTGCGTCGACCAGCCGCTCGAAGGGGACTTCCTGGTGGCTCTGCGCGTCGAAGAGCTGCTTGCGGACCTGGAGCAGCACATCCTCGAAGGTGGGGTTGGAGCGCAGATCCACCTGGACGGCGACCGTGTTGACCAGGAATCCGATCATGGATTCCAGTTCGACGCGGTTGCGGTTGGCGATCGGCACACCGATGACCACGACGTCCTGCCCGCTGTAGCGCGAGAGGAAGACGGCGTAACTGCTCAGCATGGTGATGTAGTTGGTCACCTGGTACTCACGGCTCACCTGTACGACCTGGCGGGTCGCCTCGGGTGTCAGCCGCCGTCGCAGGAAGTCGCCCTTGAGGCTCTGCTCGTCCGGCCGCGGGAAGTCGGTGGGCAGCGTGAGGAGTTCCGGTGCTCCGGAGAGCCGTTCCTTCCAGTAGTCCAACTGGTAGCGGAGCCTGTCCTCTTCGAGCCAGCTCTGCTGCCATACGGCGTAGTCGGCGTACTGCACTTCCAGGTCCGGCAGCGGGCAGCGTCCGCCGTCGGCCAGGGCCCGGCAGATCTCCAGGTACTCCTGGCCGAAGAGGCCGATCGAGTAGCCGTCGAACACCAGGTGGTGGGCGCTGAGCGCGAGGACCTGCTCGGCCTGGGACCATTTGACGAGCCGGGCACGCAGCAGGGGACCTTCGACGAGGTCGAAGGGCTGGTCCCACCACTGGCGGATCTCGTCCTGCGCCTGCTGCTCGCTCTGTGCCTCGGGGAGCCCGGCGAGATCGACCGTCGACACGTCGACCTGCCGTGGGTCGCCGATGACCTGGAAGACCTGGCCGTCCTCCTCACGGAAGGTGGTGCGCAGCGTTTCGTGGCGGCGCGTCATCTCGCCGAGCGCGTCCTGGACGACCGTGGCCTCGACGGATGTCGGCAGGGGGATGAGCCAGTTGACGGTGTAGGACGTGTTTCCGGGGCTCAACCGGTCGATGAACCAGAGCCGTTGCTGGTCGAAGGTGGCCGGCAGCGGGCCGCCACGGGGAGCGGGCGTGAGGGGTCGTGCCTGCGGCTGGAGTTCTTCGTGCCGCCGCTGTACCTCGCGCGCGACCTCGGCGATCGTCGGCAGGTCGAAGAAGAGGCGGACCGGGACCTCAAGGGAGAACACCTGGCGGATCCTGGCGACGAGTTGTACGGCGAGGAGCGAGTGGCCGCCCAGCTCGAAGAAGTTGTCGAAGACGCCGATGGCGGCGCGGGACAGGATCTGTTCCCACATCGGGACGAGCAGCGCCTCGGTGGTGTTGCGGGCGGGTACGCGGGGGCCCGACGCCGTGGCCTCGGTGGTCTGCGGAAGCAGCGCGCGGCGGTCGAGTTTGCCGCTGGAGGTGACGGGCAGGGCGTCGAGCGCCACCAGGTCGGACGGCACCATGTAGGCGGGCAGCCGCTCCGTCAGGTAGGCGTGGAGCTGGGGTATCAGGAGGTGCTGGATCTCCGCCTTCAACGGCTGGTTGGCGTAGTCCGACCAGCCGGGGGCCTCCTGCTCCGACTGGGGCAGGCTGATGAACTCCTCCGGATCGGGGCCGAGTTCGGCTCCCGCGCGGGTCAGCAGCACGCTGTGGCCGCCGTCGGCGCCGTGGCTCCAGTCGAGGGTGGCGCGGTAGCCGGCCTGCTCGGCGAGGTCCCGCAGGTCTTCGGGGTCGATGCCCCGCGCCGGCCGGTCCTGGGCGCGCCATGCCTCGACCGTCTCGGCCCCGGAACCGCCCTTGAGCCAGCGGAGGGTGCGGACGGCCTCCCCAACGCGCGCGTTGGGGATGTCCCGTACCCGGAGTCGGTCGGGTGCCTCCGCGGTGAGCAGGTCCCGGAGCTTCGCCGGGGTGAGCCGTTCGGCGGTCCAGTCCAGCTCCGGTGTGTTCGGCGCCGGGTGGTCGGCCGCCGGGGCGGGGGGTCCGACGTGGAGCACCACCTGGTAGCGGAACATCGACATCTCGTTGAGGTGGCGGCCTCCCTTGGGCCGGATCTCGACCCGGGAGACACGGCCGGTACGGGCGGCCCACTCACGGAAGAACACCGGGTCGAGGGTGAGTTCCTCTTCCTGCCGCACACTCTGCTGGACGCGCTGCCAGAGCTGCTGACGTGTCATGGCCCCGGGAGCGCGGTCCACCTCGACACTGGCGTGGAAGGCGTCGAGCAGCGGGAAACTCCGTACGTCGCCGACGATGATCCGGCCGCCGTCGGCCACCCGGCACACCGCGCCTTCGAGGACGCGCAGCAGGTAGTTGATGTCGGGGAAGTACTGGACGACCGAGTTGACGACGACCGTGTCGACGGGTTCCAGATCGAGTCCGTCGAAGGCGTCGGCCGCTTCCCGCTGGTGCAGGACGACCGTGTCGCGAAGTCCCTCGTGGGCGTCGAGACGGCCCCGGATCGACTCAAGTACCGATGCGGAGAAGTCCGTTCCGTAGTAGCGGCGGCATTCGGCGGCGAGCGGGAAGAGCAGCAGACCGGTACCGCAGCCGATCTCCAGGATCGCGCGCGGTTCGTAGCCGCGGATCAACCGTACGGTGTCCTCCTGCCAGGCCCGCATCTCCTCCAGGGGGATGGGCAGGCCGGTGTAGCTGCTGTTCCAGCCGGAGAAGTCGTTGCCGTCCTCGGAGTCCTGCGCGGCCTGCGGGTCGAACGCGTCGTACACCTCACGCCAGCGTTCGACACGCTTGCCCGCCAGGGAGTCCCCATCGGTCTGGACCGCCGACCGGGCGCGCTGCGGGTGCAGCACCACATGCGATACGAGGGACCGGTCGCCGGTCCTGTCCTCGCGGACGATCGTCGCCGCGTCCTGGACCGCGTGGTGTTCGTTCAGGATGCTGTCGATCTCGCCGAGTTCGATGCGGTAGCCACGGATCTTGACCTGGGAGTCGGTGCGCCCCAGGAACTCCAGGTTCCCGTCCGGCCGCCACCGAGCCATGTCGCCCGTCTTGTAGACGCGTTCACCGGGCATGGTGGCGAAGGGCGACGGGAGGTATTTGCCCGCCGTCAGCTCGGGTTCGTTCGCGTAGCCGGAGCTGAGGCAGAGCCCGCCGATGTAGAGGTCGCCGGGAACGTCGAGCGGGCAGGGGTGCAGGCTCGCGTCCAGGACGTAGTAGCGGGCGTTCTGGATGGGCTTGCCGTACGGGATGCTGGTCCAGGTGGGGTCCACCGTGTCCACGCGGAAGAAGTTCGACCAGACCGTCGCCTCGGTCGCGCCCCCCAGGCCGACGACCTCGACCTCGGGAAACGCCGCCCGCATCACATCCGGCGAGTGGACCGGGATCCAGTCCCCGCTCATGAAGATCAGGCGCAGCGCACGGGAGACGGTCTCGTACGAGCCGTCGCCGTGCGTGGGCAGGAAGGGCACGAGCTGCATCAGGGCGGCAGGGGCCGAGTCCCAGAAGGTGATGGGTTCGTCCGCGAGGTGACGCAGCAGGTTGGCGGGTTCCTGGATGTCCTCACCCGTGGCCACGCGGATCGAGCCACCGGCGGCGAGGATGCCGAAGACGTCGTACACGGACAGGTCGAAGGTGAGCGCGGTGACGAAGAGGACACGGTCGTCGGGGCCCACCGAGAAGGTGTTGTTCACCCACTCGATCAGGTTCACCGCGGGGAAGTGCGCGACCTCGACGCCCTTGGGGGTGCCGGTGGAGCCGGACGTGAAGATGATGTAGGCGGGGTCTTCGGGGGTGCCTCGGAGGGGGAGGTTGTCCCGGGGCATGGTCGCGAGGTCGGCCGGTGTGTGGACGGTGTACGGGCCGTCGGCCGGGACGTCGGTGGCGGCGGTCTCCGTCGCGGTGGGGGCGTCCGTGGCGGTGGCGGTGTCCGCCGGGTCCAGGCACACGATGTGGGCGAGATGCGGCAGCGGGTCGGTGGACCGGACCCGGGGGACAAGGGCCTGCTGGGTGAGGACGCAGGTCACCTTCAGCGAGTCGAGGATCCAGTGCCAGCGCTTCACAGGGGCGTTGACGTCCAGGGGGATGTAGGTGGCGCCGGCCTTCAGGATGCCCAGGAGCGCCGGGATCATCTCCGCCGAGCGCTCCATCAGGATCGCGATCTGGTCGCCGCGGCCGATTCCGAGGGTGGTCAGTCGGTGGGCCACCTGGTTGGCGCGCTCGTTGACCTCCCGGTAGGTCCAGCGCTCGTCCCTGAAGAGCAGGGCCAGTGCGTCGGGGGCTTCCGCCACGCGCCGCTCGAACAGCTGGTGGATGCAGAGGTCGCGCGAGTACGGCGTGTCCGTGTCGTTCCACTCATGGACGAGTCGCGTGAACTCCGCGGGCCCGAGCAGGCTCAACTCCCCCAGCGTGGCGTGGGGTTCGCGGGCCAGTTCGGTGACGATCCGGCGGAGGTGTCCCGCCATGCGCTCGATCGTGTGCGCCTCGAAGCGCCGGGTGTCGTAGTGGAGGGTGAGCGTGAGGCGTTCCCCGGGGGTGACGACGACGCTGAGCGGATAGGCGGCGTGACTCTCCTCCCAGGTCCTGACCATCCGGAGGGAGTCGGTGCCGGACTGGGTTTCCGCTGCCTCGTCCTGGACCCGGTCTTTCCCGTCCTCGTCCTCGACCAGCACGACGCTCTGGAAGAGGGATTCCCCGGAGCTGATCCCGCTCCACCGCTGGACCAGGAGCAGGGGGCTGTACTCGTGCTCCCGGATCCTCGCGTACCGCTGTTGCAGGTCCCGCATCCATTCCGCCCGGCCCATCGCGGCGGGCACGGGGACGCGCAGCGGAAGGGTGGTGATGAGAAGGCCCACCATGCCCTCGATACCGGGCAGTTCGGCGGACCGGCCGGGGGTGGTGACCCCCATGACCACCTCGTCGGCGTTCTTGTAGCGGCTCAGGAGGAAGGCCCAGGCGCTCTGGACGAGCGTCGTGAGTGTCAGGTCGTGCTCTACGCCGGTGGCCCGCAGCGCGGCGGTCTCCTGCTCGTCCAGGACGAGGGACACCTGCTCGTACGCGACGGTCGTGGCGTCCGTGTCCGTGGCGGTGCGCGTGTTCGTGTCCGTGGCGGTGTCCGCGTCGCCCTGCGTCCCCGTGTCCGCCTCTTCATCGGTCGGGGGCTTGCATTCGACGGGAAGGGGCGCGTCGGGTGCTACCGCGTCGAGTTCCGCGCGCCAGAATGCCTCGGCCCGGCCGGCGTCCTGGCGTCCCAGCCAGTCGATGTACGCGCGGAAAGGCGTCACCGCCGGCAGGTCGAGTGGCTGATCCGAGGTCAGGCCCGAATAGATCCGCTCGACTTCGCGCAGTACCGTCGCCTGGCTGCGACCGTCCATGAGGAGGTAGTGGAGGCTCCAGAGAATCCGGTACCGCTCGTCCCCCGCGCGGGCTATGTGGAGCCGCCACAAAGGCGCGTCGTCCACCGAGAAACCCCGCGCACGGTCCCGCTCCAGAAGCGCCTGGTGCCGATCGGAGCGCTCGGCCTCGTCCAGGGTGCGCCAGTCCTCGTACACGACGGGGACGTCCACACCTTCCCAGGCCGTCTGGAGGGGTTCCTCGGCCGTGGGGTCCGGAAAGCTCGTCCGCAGCGCCGCGTGTCGGCGCGCGACCTGCTCCCAACTCCGGCGGAATGCGTCGACGTCGAGTTCCCGCGCGACCTCCAGCACCACCTGTGCGTGGTAGAGCCCGGCCCTTTCCCCGTGCCGGGCCTGGAACAGAATGCCCTGCTGCGCGGGTGACATCGGGTAGGAAACCTCGACCCTCCCGTCCTCCGTGAAGGCAGGAAGGTCTTCTGCTGAGTCACGAGAAATACTCAAGGCCGCAATCCCCTGAAGTCATGAACAATGATGTGCGCTTCCGGCCCTGACCGAGGGAAAACGAACTCCCGCCGAACGGGAGTTGCATTCCCTTTGTCCCGCGACGGTCGGCGTCGACCGTTCCGGAGCCGTGCACATGGGCTTAGTCGATCAGTTCGGACCGAATCGAACCGGGCGAATACCTCGTCAGCGGCCGACGGAAGTCAGCCTGCGGAAGTACCGCGTGTCCCGGGTCGCCGCATCCCCGGGGGGATGGCTCCGACCTGGGCGGAAGGCCGCATGGAGGCCGACCGGGACGGTGGGGACAGGAGGGCGCACAGGACCCTGGCACACGACTTCGACTTCGACCCGACTTCGCATATCAAGTCCCCCGGACAAGAACAGGCCATCTGCAACTCACAACGAGCGGGTATCTCTTGCGTGCCCCTCCCATCGAGGGGTCGCGCTCGTTCACACCTTCGACTTCGCTCGGTATGCTCATGCACCCCGTCAGGGACTGTCAACAGCTTGTGTCAGCGCCCCCGTTGAGCGAACGCTGGCTTTTCCCGGACCGTCAACCCCGCTTTGACCTGCAAAAAGACTCGTGGAATCATCGCGCGCCGCTTGAGTGACCTTGAGCCGGCACCCGCAGGACTAGGAAATCGCCCATTCTTTTGAAACCCGCCGAGGTGTTCCGTCGCTCGTTGACGAGGCCGGCTGGGCAGCCATACTTGCGAGCACTGGCCTCCGAGCACTCCGCGCGGCACCCCCTACGGACGGGATCTCACCGACATGGCCCTCCTGCTTCTGAACGCCGCCCTGATCCTGGCCGTGCTGGCCACCGCCCACTGGTATGTGTTCCGGCGACTGGTCAAGGACGCCTCCCGCGACGGCGGCCCGTGGCGACGCGTCGGCACGGTGCTGGTGTGGCTGCTCGTGGCGGCCACGGCGCTCGTCCTGACGGCAGGACCCGCCGAACTGCCCTACGAAGCCCTCCGTTTCTCCTCCTGGACGGCCGCCACCTGGCTGCCCTTGCTGATGTTCCTCACGCTCGCGCTGCTCCTGGGCGAACTCGCCCGCCCCCTGCTCCGCCGCACCCTCGCCCACCGGGCCGCCCGGTCTTCGGGCGGCCCCGGTGACGCGCACGGGGTAGCGCAGAGTGCCGACGCCTCACGCCGGCTCTTCGTCGCGCGCGTCGTCGCGATCGGCGCCACCGTCCTCGCCGCGGGAACCGCCGCCCTCAGCAGGGCCGGCGGGTCACCCTCGCAACGTCCGGGCGAGCAGGGGGTCGAGGTCGCGTTCCCCTTCACCGGACTGTGGCGGGCCAGGAACAGCCCGGCCCGCCGGGTCCCGAGCCATGGCACCAATCTGCTCGGCGGTCGCTACGCCATCGACTTCATCGCCGTGGACGATGAGCACCGGACGGCCCGCAGCCGCAGTTGGCGGACCTTCTTCGCCACCGAACCGCCGCAGCTCTTCCGGGCGTTCGGTCTGCCGATCCTGGCGCCCATCGACGGCACGGTCGTCGCGGTCCACGACGAGGAGTCCGATCACGACGCACGGCGATCACAACTCGCCCTGGTGCCCTACACGTTGGGCCAGGGGGCACGGCTACGCCAGGGCGTGAACGCCATCGCGGGGAACCACGTGATCATCTCGCTGTCGGAGAAGGGCCCGTACGTCGCGCTGGCGCACTTCAAGGCCGGTTCCGTGCGAGTGTCCGTCGGCCAGAAGGTGACCGAGGGCGAGCACATCGGGGACTGCGGCAACTCGGGCAACTCGACCCAGCCGCATGTGCACATCCAGGCCATGGACAGCGCGGACATCTCGGTCGCCCGGGGTGTGCCGATGCTGTTCCGGCGCTTCCGCGAATGGCCTTCCGGCCCGGACAAGGCGCGGATCAGGGAGCGTACGGTGCCGCAGGAGGAAGCGGTCGTGGAGCCGCTGCCCGTCGCGCGTCCGTGAGCCCGCACCACTCCATGAGCACGCGACCGCCATCGCGGGCGGTCACAGACCCGCGAAAAGGTCGTCCTCCGGGAAGGACGTGTCGACCAACGACTTCGCCAGCTCGTACTCCTCCGTCGGCCAGCACTCCTTCTGGATGTCCAGTGGTACGTGGAACCAGCCGGCGTCGGGGTCGATCTGAGAGGCGTGTGCGGCCAGCGCCTTGTCGCGGATCTCGAAGAAGTCGCCGCAGGTCACGAAGGTGGTCAGGGCCCGTTCCCGATGCTCGAACGGTGCCATCTTGGCGAGCCAGTCGGCGCAGAGCGACCGCAGGCCGCGGGCGAGGAGCCCGTCGTGGAGTGCGCGGGTGCGCCGGGGGTTGAAGCCCTGGTTGTAGTAGATCTTCTGCGGCTGCCAGACGGGTCCGGACCGCGGATACCGTTCGGGGTCGCCCGCGGCGTCGAAGGCGGCCATGGAGATCCGGTGGGTCATGATGTGGTCGGGATGCGGGTAGCCGCCGTTCTCGTCGTAGGTGATCATCACCTGGGGGCGGAACGCGCGGATCAGTCTCACCAGCGGCTCGGCCGCCGTACCGACGTCCTGGAGCGCGAAGCAGCCGTCGGGCAGCGGGGGCAGTGGGTCGCCCTCGGGGAGGCCCGAGTCGACGAAGCCGAGCCATGCCTGCTCGACGCCGAGGATCGCTCGGGCCTCGTCCATCTCCTTACGGCGCACCTCGCGGATGTTCTTCTCGACATAGGCGTCGCCCTGGAGCCGGGGGTTGAGTACGGTCCCCCGTTCACCGCCCGTACAGGTCGCGACCAGTACGTCCACACCCTCGGCCACGTACTTCGCCAGGGTGGCCGCGCCTTTGCTCGACTCGTCGTCCGGGTGGGCGTGCACGGCCATCAACCGCGGTCGCCGTCCCACCGCGCCCGGCCCTGCGGCCTCGGGCAGAAGGGAAGAGGACATGAGGAAACCCTCGCTTCTTCATGCGTTCGGATCCGGCCAAGGGAAGGCGGGTGAGTGTCGCGGACGCGGCGACGCTCCTGGCTGAGGGGGTCGGCCAGGAGCGTCGCCTCGGGGTCCGCTCGCCCCTGAGGAAGGCTCAGGGCCTTCGGGACATCATCCGGTAGGTGATGAGGAACCCGACGAGGGACCAGGCTGCCAGGACGGCGAAGGGGAGGCCGGAGACGCCGTCCGGCGGGGTGTTGAGGGTGTCCCGGACCGACTCGGCCATGTACTGGAACGGAAGCACCCGGTGCACGGACTCGAACCAGTCGGGCAGCCGGGACGCCGGGAAGGTGATCGGGGAGAACATCAGCGCCACGAAGACGACCAGTTGCGACATCATGCGGGCGGCCGGCGGTGCCATCCCGTAGCCGATCCCGTACCCGAGACCGATGGCGGTGAACGCCGTCAGGAGGATCGCGGGGACGACCAACGGGCTGATGTGCAGGGTCAGATCGAAGCGCAGACCGGCGACCACGAGCGCGGCCAGCATGCCCGGCAGCGCGGTGATCAGCGCGACGGTGGCGTCCGACGCGATGAGGGCGCTTCTGGGCACCGGCAGTGAGCGGTTGAAGTCGAAGATGCCCTCCTGCTTCGAGGAAGCGACCTCCTGAGGGCCGATCACCATGCCGACGGTGATGAGTCCCAGGACCGGGGCGCCGGTCGCGAAGTAGAGCGCGGTGGCGTCGTCCATCTCGGGTATGAGGTACGCGAAACCGACGATGATGCCCACCGCGAGGCAGGTCTGGATGATGAGGTTCAGGGGCAAGGTCGCGCGGCTGCGCAGCGCGGTCCAGCCCAGCAGCAGGCCGTAGCTACGAAACCAGTGGCTCACCTTGCTCCTCCTTTCCGGTGTCGAGGGCTTGCGCCGTGCCGAGGGCTTCCGCTGTGCCGAGGGCTTCCGCTGTGCCGACATCGCTCTCGCCGCCGACCAGGTGGAGATAGACGTCTTCCAGGCCGACCGGCAGCAGCGCGAACTCGTCGATGTCCCCCGCCGCGCGTAGCTGTTGAGCCCAGGCGAGCGCCGCCGATGCCGCGTCGGATTCGAGGGGCACCACCACGCGCCGGGAGCTGCGCAGCGGCGGTCCCGCGACGGGAAGGTCGGCGGGCAGGTCCGGGAGGCTGTCGGGGGTCGCCGCCGTCAGTTCCAGCCTGAGTTCACCGACCGCCCGGGAGCGGAGCTGTGCCGCCGTGCCCTCCGCGAGGACCTTGCCGGAGCCCATCACGACGATGCGGTCCACGCTCCGTTCGGCCTCGATCACGTTGTGGGTGACGAGCAGAACGGCGCAGCCCCGGTCGGCGAGTGCGCGGATCTGCTCCCACAGCAGTCTCCGGCGGACGGGGTCCACGTCGTTGGTCGGTTCGTCGAGCATGACGACCCGTCCGGGCTCGGCCGCGGCCATGCCGAACGCGGTGAGCCTGCGGACGCCGCCGGAGAGACGTTCCCCGGTCGTGTCGGTCCACTCGCCGAGGTCCAGCGCGTCGATGAGTTCCCGGGTCCGGGTCGCGGCGGTCTGCTTGTTCATGCCGCGGATCCGGGCCATCGTCCGGATCGCCTGCTGGGGCGTCACACCGGCCAGCGGCGCGTGGGCCTGCGGCATCACCGACACCATCCGGCGTACCCGGGCGGGTTCGGCGACCGGGTCGCAGCCGTCGACCCGGATCGTGCCGGACGTCGGGAGCGCGAGTCCGGCCACCTGGTTGATGAGTGTGGTCTTTCCGGCGCCGTTGTGCCCCAGGAGGCCGACCACCTCACCGGCCTTGACGTGCAGGGTGATGCCGTCGTTGGCGCGGGTGCCGCCCCGGTAGCACTTCACGAGATCTTCGGTGATCAGCAATTCGTCACCCGTTGCCTTGGCGGAGAGTGGGGGTTGCTGGTCCTGCGGTGACTCACCGGACCACCTGGACAAGCTTGTTGGGCGTGTCGGTCGGTACGCCGGTGAGTGCGCCCGCGACGGCGGACCGGTCCAGGGCCTTGCCCACCGTGCTCGGGGTGGCCCTCGGGTGCTCGCCGAGGTAGAGCGCGGCCACTCCGGAGACATGCGCCGCCGAGACCGAGGTGCCGGAGTCGGAGCCCGTGCCGCCGCCCGGCCAGTCGGATGTGATGTCCACGCCGGGGGCGTAGAGGTCCAGTCCCCGGCCGTAGTTGCTGAACCCGGCGACCTGGTCGGCGCAGTCGGAGGATCCGACGGTGATGCCCTCGCTCACGTGCGCCGGCGAGGAGTTGGCGACGTCGTCGGTGCTGGCGCCCGCCGATATCGCGTAGGTGACCCCGGCGGCGATGGAGTTGCGTACGGCTTCGTCCAGTACCTCGCTGACGGGGGACCCGATGACGAAGTTGGCGACGGACGGGCGTTTGGCGTGCGCGGTGATCCAGTCGACCCCTGCCACGACCCCGGCGAGCGTGCCGCCGCCCTGCGCGTCGAGCACCTTCACCGATATCAGCTTGGCCTTTTTGGCCACGCCGTACTTGGTGCCGCCGACGATACCGGCCATGAGGGTGCCGTTGCCGTGCTGGTCGCTGCCGTCGCCGCCGAAGGCGTCGAAACCGAGGGTGGCGCGGGGCCGCAGGTCGGGATGGCTGTAGTCGATCCCGGTGTCGATCACGTAGACGTCTACTCCGGACGCGGCGCGTGCCGGGTAGGTGTAGGAGCCGTCGAGCGGAAGCCTGCGCTGGTCGAGCCGGTCGAGACCGCAGGAGAGCGGGCCCCGCTGGGTCGTCCTGTGGGAAGTCGCCCGGTGTACGGGGGTGTTGCGCTCCACGGCGCGCACGGAGGGATCGGCGGCCAGTCGCTTCGCCTGCGCCTCGCTGCCCTCGACCAGCATCCCGTTCAGGGCGTGGTCGTATCGCTCAAGGACTCGCACGCCGTAGTCGGCGGCGATGTCGGTGTGCGCCCCTTCTTCGAGAACGACCAGATAGTTCCCTTGTCCCGCACGGGCAAGGGCGGCGTCGGTGGAATTGAGTGCGGTATCGGCATCGGTTCCGAGGTCCTGTGCGTGGCCCGGAGCGGCCGTTGTGCCCACGCTGAGCAGAATGCCCACGGCCAAAGCGGTGACGGCTTTTCTACGGCCATTGATGGACCGGACTGGTCGCACAATTCCTCCTCGCGATGAAATGCTCGGTGTCGCCTGTGTGAAGGTGCACCAGGCGGCCCGGCGGTGAACGGCGGGACAAGCCTCCGTGGCTTGTTTCCGTCGGTCCCCGGGGCCGAAGCGCGGCTTCGCCGACCACGGTCCCGGGCGCGGCGCGAATCCGCTGCCGATATCGCTCGGCACTACAAGAATTCCCAGAATTTCGGCGCCCGGGTTGCCGGGAGCCCGGTGCCGTCGGCCCCAGCCCGGTGCCGTCAGCCCGAGTCCGGTGCCGTCACCGCGGCGCGCAGAACACCGGGCGCCGCGTCGGGCGTGCGTCGGGCCGGGGCAACTGGAGCCCCACGCACAGGCCGTGCGGTTCGACGGCGCTGAACGTCAGCCGTCCGCCGACGACGTCCACCATCTCGCGGGCGATGCTCAGGCCGAGTCCCGTGCCGGGCTCGTCGCGCGCGGTGGAACTCCGCCAGAACCGGCGGCCGATGTGCGCGAAGTCGGCCGGGGCGAGCCCGGGGCCCTCGTCCACGACCTCGACGAGAGTCAGGGAGCCGTCCTCCCGGAGGCGTACGGTGACGTGCCCGCCCCGCGGACTGAACTTGATCGCGTTGTCCAGCAGGGTGTCCAGGACGGAGCCGACCAGTGTCGCGTCGGCCTGGCCCACGGCCCGGGAATCGGCCACCACATCGATCGAGACCGACCGGCGTTCGGCCTGCGGTCGCCAGGCCATGACCCGGTTCATCACCAGGTCCAGCGCACGGACGGAACTGGCCTCCACGGTGAGCGCCCCGCAGGCCGAGGCGAGGTTCAGGAGTCGGCCGAGCACGAGGTCGAGCCGGTTCATCTCCTCGCGCATCAGCTCCACCTCCGCGCGCCCCGCGCCCTCCAGGCTCAGGGAGAGCATCTCCATCCGCAGGCTCAACACGGTGAGTGGATTGCGCAGTTGGTGCGATGCGTCCACCACGAACGCCGACTGCCGCTCCACGCACGCGTGCAGGGACGCTGCCATGTCGTCGTACGCGCCGGCCAGTCGGCGTACGTCGGCGGTCGCCCGGGGCAGCGGCGGGACCCGACTCGACAGGTCACCGTCGCCGAGCCGTCGTATCGCCCGCTCCACCTCGCGCAGGTGACACCGGCGGCGTCTGTCGCGGACCGCCCCGAGCAGGAGGACCGCGATCAGGAGGCACAGACAGGTGATCTCGAACGGCTGCCAGAAGGTCATCGGTCGCGCGGGCCCGGGACGGACAGTCGATAGCCCTTTCCTTCGACGGCCTCCAGAAGTGAGGACAGACCCCGGCGTTCGCGCAGCGACGCGATGTCGCGCTGGAGCGACGCCTTGAGCGTGGCGCGGTGGGTGCGCAGGACCTCGTCGACGATCCGGTCGACGGGCAGTGTCTCGCCGGGCCGCCGGGCCAGCGCGACCAGGATGCCGAACTCCTCGTCCGGCAGTTCCGTCGGGACGCCGTTGACCAGGACGGCCCGCTCCTTCAGGTCGATCCGCACCGGTCCCGCCAGGAGGAGATCGCCCGGCGGTTCGCCGATGGGTGCCGGTTCGGCGGGCCGGCGGCGGCGCATCACCGCTCTGACCCGGGCCAGGAGTTCGGCCAGGTTGTAGGGCTTGACCAGGTAGTCGTCCGCGCCCAGGTCGAGCCCTCGCACGCACGAGGCGTGGTCCCCGCGCGCGGTGGTCACCAGGATCGGTACGGAACTGCTCGCCCGTATCGTGCCGCACAGCGTGAAGCCGTCGCAGTCGGGGAGCCCGAGGTCGAGCAGGACGACATCGGGACGGGTCCGCTCCAGGAGGTCGAGCGCGGCCTTGCCGGTGTTCGCGCACACGGCTTCCAGGCCCTGTTGGGCCAATGCCGCCTGGAGGGCCGCCGATACCGGTTCGTTGTCCTCGACCACGAGTACTTTCACATCGCCCCCGCAGTAGTCACGGCCCACTGGTCCCGGCCCAGCAGTCGGTCACTCTAACGAGCGGGTGGATCAGCATCTAGGGTCGCCGGGATTCCGCTCGGGTGTCACCCCGCGTGGGTTCCGCGCCCTGGTGATCGGGGCGGATGTAGTCGGGGAGGATCCTCGGCGGCCAGGAGCCGATGCTGAACATGCCCATCGAGTACGCCTTCGCCGCGAGCGCGGTGCGGTTGGGCACCTTGAACTGCCGTAGCAGCATGCTGACGTGGTACTCGATGCCCTGGCGGCTGAGGAACAGCTTGGCGGCGAGGCGTACGGTCGGGTTGCCGGCCGCCACGCCTTCCAGGACCTTCGCGCTGAGGGGCGCGAGCTGCCACTGTGCGCCGACGAGGGCCTGTTGGTCGTCGGCGGTCTCCTCGGGCGTGAACTGCACCATGATCAAGGCGATGTGGCCGTCGTCCTCCACCGGGAGCGCGGTGAGCTTGCCGGAGACCGTGGTGCGGTGGAAGCACATGGCGACGGAGCGGCTGACCAGGCGTGCCTGGTGCCCCTGGAGGAGTCGGCCGAACTGACGCAGGACGTGCTGCCGCACGCTCGGGTGCAGGAACTCCGCGAAGTCGCGGTAGCGGATCTCCTCGGGGCGGCTGCCGCACTGGGTGCTCAGGACGCTGTTGACGGACCGTACGCGCAGGGCCGGGTCGAGGGTGGCGAGACCGATTCCGGAGCGTTCGAACAGTGAGAGGAAGACATCGCGGTATTCGCCGCTGCGGATGTCCGTCTCGAAAAAAGCTGAATCTATGTCGTCTAATTCGGGAAGGGGACGTAGCATGTTTCCGGAAACGAAAGTGCCTCCCGTGGCTGCTTGCCGCATCTTGCCTTCCGCACCGATCTTGGCATCGACCATGTAGCCCAACCCCCGTTGTTTCCTGAGTTTCTCGGCTTGGCCGTCGAGCAGCCTAATGAGGCGGTACACCGACAGGCAATGGGGTCCGGTGCCGGCCCGAAAGACTGTGGTCGCCGACGTGCGGTTCGGAGCGTGCGGTGCGGTAAAGACCGGTGCTTCACATCAAGTGACGCGACGGGGTCGGCCGTGCATCGCGTACAGGCCGGAAGTTAACCGCAGAACCCCGAAAATGCCCCACAGACATCCCGTTGGTCCGCACGACCTGCTGAGTTACCAGTCAGTAGCCCGTTCGGTGCACCGATCGGCCACCGAAGCCGAAGCCCCCGGCACCGCGCCCGAGTTCACAGGTTTCCAGCGAGCAGTCCTGAGCGGAAAGCGGCCTTCCCGGCCATCCGGCGCACCACCGGAATCAGCCCGGCCCGGCCCTCGACGCCCAGTCGCTGGTACAGCCTGGTCAGGATCTTCTCCACCGCCCGCCGGGTGACGCCCAGCGCCTCAGCGGCGTCCTGGTTGGTGTGACCGAGGGCGACCAGTGCGGCGACCCGGCGCTCGGTGTGGCTGAGTTGACCGCCGCCCAGCAGGTCGGCTCCGCGCGGCTCCCCGCGATGCGGGCCGGTCCAGCAGCGCAGCAGCGACTCGCCCGTCGTGTCGGCGATCCGGTCGGCCTCGGCGAGGAGTTCGGTGCAGCCGGGACGCCCGGCGGCGCGCAGCCGGTTCCCGTACGCCGTCAACGACCTGCCCAGCTCCAGTGTGTTGGTGCCCTCCCTGAGCACGGCGACGGACTCGGCGAGCAGGGACAGCGCGTAGCGGCCCCGCAGGGCGGTGCCCCAGATGCGCAGGATCCGGCCGTACACCGTCGGCGAGCCGAACCCCCGGGCCCGGTCGCAGGCACGGGCGAGGAGTCCGAGCGCGACCTCGGGTTCGCCGAGGCGTTGCAGCAGCGGCACACACCACAGGTCCACCGGGAACAGCGCACGGTTGCGCCAGCCGGCCGACTCGGCGCGGTCGGCGGCGTCCAGCAAGTCGGCCACCAGGGCGGCCAGTTCGGGTTCCGGGGTGTGCGGGATCCGCAGCACCCGCAGGGCGAGGTCGCGTACCGGCATCCCGGTCTCGCGCTCTTCGCACAACAGGACCCGCAGCCGGTCGGCCAGCCAGGGGTCGCCCGTTTCCACCGCCACGGATGTCAGGGCGAGCACGGCCGGCCAGTCGTCGTCCCGCAGCGGGTCGCGGGCCGTCGCGCAGAGGTCCAGCGCGTCCGACCAGGCGTCCGCGAGCCGGCCCGCGTGCAGGGCGATCAGCGCCCGCCAGCCCAGCGCATGGGTCTCAAGGCGTTCGTCACCGCGTTGCCGCGCCGTGCCGAGCGCCATGTCCAGCCAGCTGCGTACGGGTTCGTCGTCCATGGACGCCGTCGCCGCGCAGGCGATCATCAGCGCGGGCGCGGCGTACGCGGAGGTGGCCGAGGCCGGTTCGTGCTCCAGTAACCGGTGTACCAGCGAGGCGACTTCGGCGGCGGGCAGCCGTCCGCCGAGCGCGCCGGCGAAGGTGAGGACCGACACGAGTTCGCGTTCCGCCGCGCTACCGGGCCCGGGTCCGGGGTCCAGGGCGCGCAGCCGCTCGACGGCGGCGTCCGGGGCGTCCGGGGCGCTGAGCCCGAACAGCCGTACGCGGGCCTCCAGACGCAGTGTGAGGTCCACGGCGGCGGGGTCGCCGGCCGGCGGCGGCGAGAGCGCCCCGATGTGGTCGAGCACGTCGGACGCCGCCTGCCGGGCGGAGAGGAACAGCGTGAGCGGGATACAGGCCACTACCGCGGCCCGTTCCCCGGCCGAACTCAGCAGGGGGAGCGCCTGGATGACGTGGCGCAGCATGGCGGAGGTGTCGGCGTCCTGTTCCGCGTCGGCGAGGGCGGCCAGGAAGTCGCCGCGCTGCGGGCTGTCGGGCGGGAACTCGCGCAGGGCCCGGCGCAGACAGCGGATCGCGAGGGCGGAGTCCCGGCGGCGCCACGCCTCGCACGCCGCCTCGCGCAGCACCGGCGCGGCCTCGGTCCACTCGCCGGGGCCGATCTCCAGGAGGTGCGGGACGATCAGCTCGGCCGGGGCGCCGCTCTCGTGCAGCAACTCGGCGGCGCGGCGGTGGAGTCGGGTGCGGTCGGCGAGGGAGAGGGCGTCCTCGGCGATCTCCCGTACACAGTCCCAGAGCACGGGCGGCGTCCAGCGGTCGGCCGTCCAGCCGAGCCGGAGCAGCGTGCGGGCCGCCGCGGTCTCCTCGGCCGGGTCCAGCTCCGCGAGGCGGGCGAGGACCTGTGTCTCGGCCACCGCGCCGACGAGGGCGACGCAGTGGGCGAGCCGCCGGACGGGATTCGGGTGGCCGGTCAGCGCCGCGGCCACCCGGGCCCGCAGTTTCCAGGGCGCGGGACGGGTGCGGGCGAGGTCGAGGAGTCCCCCGGGGGCGTGGCGGTGCGGGGTGGGCACGCGGTCGAGCAGGGAGGTGATCAGGGCCGGGTTTCCGCCCGTCGCGCGGGTCCAGGCGCGGATCGGTCCATCGGCCAGGAGGATGCCGCGCTCCTCCAGGAGGGCGCCGACCTCCGCCTCGCCGAGCGGGCCCGTCCGTACCACCTGGTCCGCGGCCGACAAGAGGTCCTGTACGCCCGGCCGTTCGGCGGTCGCCTCCCCCTCGCACACCGCGACCACCAGGAGCAGCGGGGCGGGTCGCGGATCGGCGAGCAGCCGGGCCAGCCAGGTCAGGGACGCGTCGTCGGCCCATTGCAGATCGTCGGCGAGGAGCGCCACCGGCGCGGCGGCGCCCGCCTGTCCGGCCGTGCGCACCGCGCCGACGACCGCGGCCCGCCGTACCGCGGCGGCGAGGTCGGTCCTGGCCGGTACGTCGGCGTCGAGTCCTGCGTGCGGGAGGAGTTGGCCGGGGACGCCGAGGGGGACGCCTTGTTCCAGGCGGCTGCCACGGGCCCGTCGTACGACGAAGCCGTCCTTCGCGGCTTGTTCCGCGAGGGTGTCGAGGAACGTCGAACGGCCCATGCCCGGCGCGCCGGTGACCGCCACGAGCACGGTCTCGCCGTCCTGTGCGCGGTCCATGGCGGTACGGATCGCGGGGAGCTGGTGTGTCCGGTCACGGAGTAGCACGGGGGCCTTCGTTCAGGGAAGGGGCCGGGCAATCGCAGGGGGTTCCATAACAGTTCGTCCCGGTCGGCCGCCTCCGCTGCTCCCTGGCCGCCCCACCGAGGCACACCGAATTATCGTATCGTAATGATTATGAGTGCGAGCCGATCAGAGCACGTGCCTCCCCCTCTCTCGTGTCCGGCTTCTCGATCCGCCTCCCCCACCTCCCCCCGCACCTCGGCCCGGTCCGCGCAGTCGGGCCCGTCGGCCCGCCGGGTTCCCGCCGACCGTTTCGAAGCACGCTGTGTCGTGCTGCTCGGCTCCCCCGACCACGGCTCCCCCCACCACTCCCCCGTGGACGCGATCGTGCGCCATGTCGGCGACAAGTGCGGGCGGGAGACGAGCGTCCGACGCGTCGCCTGCCGGCGCGACGAGGCCGGAGTCGAGCACTCCGCGCTACGACTGCTGCTCAACGCGCCCCACGACGAACCGATCCCGGCGCACGAGGTACCGCGAGCGGCCCGCGCACTGGTCGACGGGCTGCTGACGCGAGGCCCCCTGGTCCTCGCCATCGGCGACGCGCAGTGGTGCGACGACGGCACACTCCGCTGTATCGACCGGGTGATGCGCGACGCGGCCGGTGAGCCGCTGACCGTACTGTTGAGTCTGTCGCGCGGCCTGCTGGCCGTCGCCGCGGCGGCTTTCCACGGGCTCCTCGCGCGCGACTACTGCTCGGTCGTCGACACCGCCGACCTCTGGCCGTCCGACATCGCACGGCCCGCCTCCGGAAGCCTCGACGACCTCCGCCGGCGCGAGCCCGGACTGCTCCGGGTCGCCCAGGCGGCGGCGCTCCTCGACAGCACCGACGCCGACCTCGTCGGCGCCCTTGCCGGGTTTCCCTCCGGAGTGGCGGGCCAACTCCTGGAATCCGCCCGGGATCTCGGGCTCGTCCCGGGACGGATACCGTCGCAGGGCGGTGCGCCGCTGGACACAGCGCTGGACACGCTTCTTGACACCTTGCCCGAGGCCAGGGACGAGCGGATGCGCGCGCAGGCCGCCGAGATCCTCAACGACGCGGCACGGCCCGCCGGTCAGGTGGCCGACCTGCTGCTCGGACAGTCCACGCTGGACCGCCCGTGGATGCGAGCCATCCTCAAGGAGGCGGCCACCGCAGCGCGCCGCGACCGTCCGGCCTCCGCGGTGTCCTATCTGACCCGGCTCCACGAGGCCGATCCCGACGACGCCGCCGTCCGCACAGACCTCGCCACCGTGCTGCTCGACATCGACCCGAAGGCCGCCGGAGAACACCTCAAGGCCGCGCTGTCCGCCGCGCGCGACCCGCAGCTACGGGCACGTGCCACCGGCCCGCTCCGGCTCACCGCCCTCATGACGCACCGCTGCCCCGACACACCCGACGCACTGGGCGAGTTGCTGCGCGAACTGGGACCGGACCGTCCGGACGAGCTGCCGACCGACCGGTCCCGGCCGGCCACGACCGGCGGGTCACCGGTGCACGGCGGCGACGCGACCGAGCATCTGATGGTCGCGGCCCGCGCGCTGCGCACCGCGCTCACCGGCACCGATCCCGACGCCGCCGTGGTCGACGCGCGTCACATCCTGCGGTCCTACCGGCCGGCCAACTCCTGGGCCAGGGTCGCCGCGGCCCGGGTCCTCGCGCTGGCCGACGACACCACGACCGCACTCGACCAGCTGCGCCGAGCGGTCGCGGACAGCGGGCGGCGCGAGGAGGTGTGGGCCGAGTACCACGCCGGCGCGGCTCGGGCGCTGCTGCTGCTCGAAACCGGCCAGGCGTCCGAGGCCGCCGATGCCGCGCTGACCGCGTCCCGTCTCGCCGCGGGACAGGACTGGGCCGGGCGGACCCAACTGGCGCCGATCGCCCTGGCCCTGGCGCTGGTGGCCCGCGCCGAACTCGACCGCGCCGAGGACGTCCTGCGCCGGATCGACGGCGCCCGTCTGGACGGTTCCGTCTGGGAGTACCACCATCATCTGACAGCCAGGGCCCTCGTGGAGCACGGCCATGGGCGGCCGGAACGCGCCCTGGCGCTGGTGGAGCGGTGCGGCACGAGCCTCGAAGCCGCCGGTGTGCGCAACCCGGTGTTCACGACCTGGTGGGTGCACAGTACGTACCTGCTCATGGAGTTGGGCCGGGTGAGCGCCGCGACGGAACGTGCCGAACTCGGCCGGCAGCTCGCCGAACAGTGGCCGACGGCCCGCAGTACCGGGCTGAGTCTGCTGGCCCGGGGCATGGTGGCGACCGGCGCTGACCGCGTCGAACTGCTCGCCGAGAGCGTACGCGTCCTCGCGGACAGCTCCGACCGGTACGCGCACGCACTCGCCGAACTCCGCCTCGGCACGGCGCTGTTGAGGCTGGGTGACGAGAAGGCGGCGCGCGGTCGTCTGCACGCGGCGCGGGCGACGGCCCTACAGGGCGGCCTGACCGTCGTGGCCGAACAGGCGCTCACCGCCCTCGCGGCGGCCGGCGGCCGACCCGCGCGGGCGGCGCTCAGCGACGCCGAGCGCCGGGTGGCGGAGATGGCAGCGGCCGGGGCGACGAACCAGGCCATCTCCGATGCCCTGTGTCTGACCGTGCGGACCGTCGAGTACCACCTGACGAGCGTGTACCGGAAACTCGGACTCGCCGGCCGCACCGAACTCGCGAGTCGGGTCGCGTCACGCGGGTCGCACCCGGTCGAGCATGTGCCGGACGAGTCACGTTGACCCCGCCGCCCTCATTCACCGAACCGGCACGGCCGCCGTGCGGGCTCCTGGAACGGTCGCGCGAACTGGCCCTGGTGGAGCGGGCGGTGCGCGAGGTCGCGGACGGCGGGTCGGCGACCGTCGTCGTGCACGGACGGCCGGGCACCGGACGCAGCGCCGTGCTCGCCGAGGCCGCGGCGCTCGCCCGGCGGGCCGGACTGCGCGTCGTCACGGTGCCCGCGCGGCTGGACCTGGCGAAGGGGGCGCCCGTGGTCCGGGACGCGCCCCTGGCGGTCGTCGTCGATGACGCCCGGGGGGCGCCCGTGGTGGAGCCGTCGGCGTCCCTCACCGGTTCCGACCGTTCGGAACGTTCGGACCGTTCCGACTGTTCCGACTGGGCGGAGCGCCGGCCGTTGCTGCGGGTGGTCGCGGGCGCCGGTCCGGAGGTCCTGGGCGCCACCGCCGCAGCCACCGCCTCCGCCCGCCCGGCCCGCTCGATCCGCTCCGTCCGGTACGAACTCGCCCTGCGCCCCCTGAGCGCCGACGCCGTACGGGTGCTGCTCGTCGCCGCGTACGGTGCGGACGTCGGGCGGCGACTGGTGGCGACCGCCGTCGCCGCGACGGGCGGCAACCCGGCGGTCCTGTGCGGCACCCTCCGGCGGTGGCCCGCTCCCGCACCCACGCCCGACGCGTTCGCGGCGCTCGCCGACCAGGTGGGCCGCCACCACCTCCGGACCACCCTGGCCCGGACGTCCGAGCAGACGGTCGCGCTGGTCGGGGCGAGCGCCGTGGCGGCCGGGGACCTCTCCTTCGGCCAGGTCTGCGAACTGGCCGACATCCCGCCGGCGTACCGCGAGCGGGCCCGTGCGGAGTCGGCCGGTACGGGGCTGCTCGCCCCGGGCTCACGTCCCCGGCTGTACGACCCGCTGGTGGCCGAGCGGGTCCTCGGGCTCATGGACGACGGGCGGCGCCGCGAACTCCACGAACGCGCCGTAATCCTGGCGCGCCGCGACGGGCTCCCGGAACCGGTCGTCGGCCGACTCGTCGCGCGGACCCGGCTGACCGGACCCTGGGTGCCCGGGGCGCTGTACGCGGCGGGCGCGCACGCCCGGCGGTCCGGCGAGGAGGGTGCCGCGGTCGCGTTCCTCGAACAGGCGATGGACCGCGGAGCGGCCGACGGGCTGCGTTCGGACGTCCTCCTCGAACTGGCGATGGCGCAGTCGTCGCTCCGCCCCGAGGCCGCCGACCGCGGCTTCCGCCGCGTCCTGGCCGAGACCACCGCACCGGACCGCTCGGCGGCGCGGCTGCTCGCCGCCGACCTGCTGACCCTGCGCGGCGGCGGGAGCGACGTGGCGACGGCCCTCGGCTCGGCGGCGGCGAGCGACGCGATGTCCCCGGCGGAGGGGCGCACACTGCTCGGCCTGCGCGAACTGGCCCTGGAGATCGGCACGTCGGCACCCGGCGCCGTGACACCCGACCTCATGGCATCCGACCTCATGACATCCGGTCCCGGGGCGGCCGGTCTCGCGGCGTCCGGTCCCGGGGCCGCCGGTTTCCTCGCGCCGGGCGAAGCGGCCGAGGCCGCGGCCATCGCCTGGCGGCACTGTCTGGCCGGGCGGGGCATCGACAGGGCGCGTCGGCTCGCCGGCGCCGTCCTCGCGCGGGCGGAGGCCGGGCTGTTCACCCCGCGCCTGGTCGCGGCGCGGGTGCTCACGGTCACCGAGGACATGGACCTGGCGCGGGACGGGCTCCGGCGGATCGAGGCCGAGGCCCGGCGCCGGGGAGTGGGCCCGGCGATCGGTCAGGCCCTGCTGAACCTGGCCGAACTCGCGCTGCGCACCGGCGAACCGGACGAGGCAGCCGACCGGTTGGCCGAGGCGGTCGCGGAGGTGCCCCGGCGGCACTGGCATCCCCGGACGCTGCCACGGCTGGCCGCCCTTGAGGCACTGGTCGCCCTGGAGTGCGGGCACCCCGACCTCGCCGAGTGCGTGGTGTCGGGGGCTCCGCCGGACCGGCACGAGCACAGTCTCGGGCGGACCCAACTCCAGTTCGTCCGGGGCGTCCTGGGCCTGCGCACCGGGCGGATCCCCGAGGCCACGGCCCACTTGCGCGAGTGCGGCCGGATCCTGCCGGCCCTGGGCTGCGCGAACCCCGCCGTCGTGCCCTGGCGCCCGCTGCTCGGCCTGGCGCAGGCCCCCACGAACCCCCAGGCCGCCGCCCGTGACCTGGCCGAGAGCCTGGCGGCGGCGCGGGCCTGGAGCGCCCCCTCGGCGATCGGCGCGGTCCACCTCTGGACGGGCCTCGCCCTCAACGGCCCGACGGCGCTGGGACATCTGCGGACCGCCGTACACGTGCTCGCCGGTACGGCCGCCCGCCGGCAGCACACGCGGGCCGTGGCGGAGCTGGCCGCCGCCCTGCTCGACGCCGGCCGGTCGGCGGAGGGGCGGCACCTCCTGGACGAGGCGGTCGCGGCGGGCCGGGCCGCCGGTGACCGGCCGGTCCCGCGTGCCGAGGAGGTCGCCGCCCGGTTCGCCGCGCTGCCCCGGACGAGTCGGGCGCGGCTGAGCCCGGTCCAGCTCAGGGTCGCGCTGCTCGCCGCCGATGGCCGGTCGAACAAGGAGATCTCCGAGGAACTGTCCGTCAGCGTGCGTACGGTCGAACTCCGGCTGACGCACACCTACCGGGCCTTGGGCATCAGCGGCCGGGCCGACCTGGCCATCGTGCTGGGGCACGCGTAGCGCCGCGCGCCGACCGGGCACCGCGTGTGTGCGGCCCACGTAAGGCCGATGCCCGATCGGGCACCACGTGGTGCGCCGCGCGTTCGGCCGACGCCCGATCGGGCATCAGGCGTACGAGGCATACGCAGGACCGCCACCCGACCGGTCATCAGGTGTACGGGTGCCCCATCGGCCCCCAGGTGTACGCGCCCGACCGAGCCCCAAGTCGGCCCGCCTGAACGGCTCTTGCCCGCGCTTACCCGCGCAGCGGCTCCCCCGTTCCCACCAGCCCTTCGCGCAGGGCGACCGCGACGGCGTAGGTCCGGTTGGGGCAGTTCAGTTTGGACAGCACGAGCGCCACGGTGCGCTTGGCGGCGTGCTCGGACACCCCGAGCGCCTGGCCGATCTGTCGGTTGCTCAACCCGCCGACCAGCAGCTCAAGGACCTGTCTCTCGCGCTCGGTGAGCAGCCCGATCGCCGAGCCGGTCCGCGCCCCGGCGTCCCCGCTCCGGCGCTGCGCCGATGCCGCGCGCGGGGTCTGCTTCGGCAGCAGCCGCTCGCCGTTGGAGATCCTGTGCAGCGCGTCGCCGAGCCCCTCGGTGGTCAGGGCGTCCTGGTCCAGGATGCCGTCGCAGCACACGGCTCCGTCGGCCGCGATCCGCCGGCTTTCCACACCGGGCAGGACCAGCAGTACGCGGATCCCGTTCCTGCTGACGACCGCCGCGAGTTCGGCGGCCCACGCGTCCTCACCCGTCCCGAAGCCGTTCACGCACCACAGCACCAGTACGTCACAGGAGAGGATGAGCAGTTGGATGGCGTCCTCTGGCGACGCCGCCGTGAACTCCTCGGGACCGTGGACCGAGTACTGCCGCACATGGTCGGCCTCCGCCAGCATGGCGGCGAGTCCCGCGCGCGCCACCTCGCCCCGTGCCACCACCACGACTCTGACCGAACCCGTGTCCATGCGGCTCCCCCGTTCGTCGAAACGACCGACTGCGATTATGTCCCCGCGGAGAGCATTCTCGGCCACTCCCGCGTTGCTCTCGGCGGTCGCCTCGGTGGCCGGTGCAAGGACCTTGCGGCAGGCACCGGACGGATGAGAGGGACGCGTACGACCCGTCTACTTCCGGCCGTCTACTTCTGGTTGCCCAGCAACGCTGTGCCGAGTGGCGTGAGCGCGTGAAGGACCGCGCTGCCGATCCGCGTCGTCGACACCAGTCCCGCGTCACGCAGGACAGCGGTGTGTTCGCTGGCCGTCGAGAGGGAGATACCGACGCGTTCGGCGAGCGCCGTCGTGCCGGCGGGGTGGCGCAGACCCGCGAGGACACGGGCGCGAGTGCGTCCGAGGAGCGGGGTCAGGACATCAGCCGAAGGGCCGGGCCCTGCCGCGTCGGGCATGGGGTAGACCAGCACGGTCGACGCGGTCGGCCGGTACATGAGCAGCGCGGAGCGCGCGAAGTACGAGGGCACGAGCAGGAGTCCGCGCCCGCACAGCTCCACCTTGTACGACCGCGGCGCCGGTATGAGCAGGTCCGGCGGCTGCCACTGCCAGCGCGGTCCCAGTGTGGCGAGCAGGGCGTCGACCCCACCGCGCAACAGGGTCTCGGCGCGCAGCGCGCGGTCGGCGGCCCCGGTGGCCCGGATCCGGGGCCACAGGGGCGCCATGGCCGTCCGGTGGTAGCGGTGCAGATCCCGCGCCAGATCACGGCGGGCGTCCGTGCCTCCCGCCAGGAGGTCCCTGACGCGCGGTCCGGTGGTCACCGTCGTGTGCAGTTCGGCGAGTTCCCCGGCGAGCCCGGCGTCCGGCGTGAGCGCGGCGAGGTCCACCGCCGAGCCGAAGTCATCGGCCGACGTCTGGAGGAGGAAGTCGGGCACATAGCCGCCGGCGGAGACCAGTTCGTGCAGGATTCCCGCCCGCTCGGCCAGTCCCGTACGCATGGTCCGGCGCCAGGAGTCGAGCCCCGGCCGGGTCGGGCCCGGCCGCTGCCGGCCGAGCAGATGCCGCACGCTCAGCGCGGTCTCGCCCAGGGCGTTGGGTGCGGGCGCCAAGGTGATCTGGCGCAGATCGGCGGCGGTGAAGCGCAGTCGGATCACCCGCCGATTATCCGGGTCACGCGGTCCTTTCGGCCAGAACCGAAAGGGGAGGTGAGCGCGCGGGAGGCCGAGGCACGCTGCACGGGACCGAAGTCCCGGGTGCCGGCGCGGCACCGCAGCCGGCGCCCGGGTCCCGCCACGCCCCGGAGGAGAACGATGCCCGTATCCCCACTCCGCAGAGCCGCCGCCCGCAGAGTCCCCGGAGGCGTCCCCGACCGGAACATCGCGAACGCGGCAGCCGTCCACGGATGCCGGGCCGTGCGGCTCGGGGCGGCCGTCGCCCTGTTGCTTGTCTTCCAGGGCGGCGGGGCCGAGGCCCGCGAATGGCCCGACACCTACGTCGTGTCCACGGCCCCGGGCACCCTCCCCGAGGGGATCACGGTCGAGCCGGACGGCACGATGTACGTGTCGTCCGACGGCACCGGGCAGATCTACCGGGGCTCGGTCCGCACCGGGCACCTGCGGCCCTTCCCCGCACAGGGCATGGAGCAGCGCACCAGCACGCTCGGCGTCCACACGGACCGCGGAGGCCGGATCTACTCCGTGGGCGGATCGACACTCACCGTGCACGACCGTGCGGGACGCCTGCTGACCCGGCAGACCGCGCAGGACGGTCCCCTCGGGCCCGCCGACCTCAACGACCTGGTGATCACGCGCGACGCCGTCTATGTCACGGACTGGGCCAACCCGGTCGTGCACCGCGCGGAGATCCGGCACGGACGTGTCGGACCGCTCAGGCCATGGCTCGACATGCGGCCGTCCATTCCGCAGTTCCCGGCGCGGTACTGGCTCCTCAACGGAATCGTGGCGGATCCGACGGGCCGCACGCTTCTGGTCGCCTCCAACGGCACCGAGGCCGTCTGGCGCGTCGACACGGGCACCCGGGAGGTCGTCCCGCTCGCTCTCGACACGGACTCGTTCGCCGCCGACGGCATGGTGCTGAGCGGTCACACGCTGTACGCGGTCATCAATTACGGAGCCCCGTTCGGCGTCTACATCGCGGATCTTGACGCGGACCTCCGTACCGGGACGGTGACCCACCGGATCACCGACGCGGGCTTTGACCTGCCCACCACGCTGGCCCGTCACGACTGCCGCCTGTACGTGGTCAACAGCCAGAACGATGATCCGCCCGGTGAGCCCCCGTACACCGTGACGGCCGTCGCGGATCCCACCTGCGGGTGACAGCGCCCTCGATACCACCGGCCCGGGGGAACGGGGGTTCCGCGGGCCGGTTCCGCACGCACACCCAGCACCCAGCAAGGGACACCGGTACCGCACCCCGGCAATAGGGCCACCCCGCACTTACCCGCGAGGACCGGTGCGCGGTATCCAGGAGAGAGGCTGTTTGTCCAGTGATGCCTGGATCGAGCCGATCTCTAGGAGTCTCTAGGAGTGCTCATGGACGCCCCGACCGCCACCACGGCCGACACCGCCGCGCGGGACGACGCGCAGGAGGAGCCGACCGTACACATTCTCTGGATCAACGCGGGGCTGAGCTGCGACGGGGACTCGGTGTCCCTCACCGCCGCGTCCCAGCCGAGTATCGAGGAGCTGGCGCTGGGCGCGCTGCCGGGTCTGCCGAAGGTCGCCGTGCACTGGCCCTTGATCGACTTCGAGTGCGGGCCCGTACAGGGCGCCGACAACTTCGTCGACTGGTTCTTCAAGGCCGACCGCGGGGAGTTGGAGCCGTTCGTGCTGGTCGTCGAGGGATCGATCCCGAACGAGCGCGTCAAGCCCGAGGGCTACTGGTGCGGCTTCGGCGACGACCCCGAGACGGGCCAGCCGATCACCACCAGTGAGTGGCTGGACCGGCTGACCCCCAAGGCCCTGGCCGTCGTCGCCATCGGGACCTGCGCGACCTACGGGGGCATCCACGCCATGGCCGGCAACCCGACCGGTGCGATGGGTGTGCCGGACTATCTGGGCTGGGAGTGGAAGTCCAAGGCAGGCATCCCGATCGTGTGCATTCCGGGCTGTCCGGTGCACCCCGACAACGCCTCGGAGACCCTGCTGTATCTGCTGTACCAGGCGGCGGGCGCGGCGCCCATGATCCCGCTGGACGAGGAGCTGCGTCCGACGTGGCTGTTCGGCGCGACGGTCCATGAGGGCTGCGACCGTGCCGGGTACTACGAGCAGGGACAGTTCGCCGAGGAGTACGGATCCCCGCAGTGTCTGGTCAAACTCGGCTGCTGGGGCCCGGTCGTCAAGTGCAACGTCCCCAAGCGCGGCTGGATCAACGGGGTGGGCGGCTGTCCCAATGTGGGCGGTATCTGTATCGCCTGCACGATGCCGGGCTTCCCCGACAAGTTCATGCCGTTCATGGACGAGCCGCCGGGCGGACATGTCTCGGCGGCGGCGAGCGGTGTGTACGGCTCCGTCGTACGGCGGCTGCGGCAGTACACCGAGAAGACCGTGGAGAAGGAACCGAAGTGGCGCACCAAGGGCGACCTGCTGAAGACCGGCTACCGGCCCCCGTGGTGACCCGCGGCTCCCGGCGGGTGACTCCGGTTCTCCGCTGAGGATCACACTCGACAGGAAGGCGGCGCGGCACCATGGCGACGGTGACGGACAAACCGGCGAGCGTCGGTCTCACGGAGATGTCGTGGGACCCGATCACCCGCATCGTGGGCAGCCTCGGCATCCATACGAAGATCGACTTCGCCGCGAAACGCGTCGCGGAGTGCTACAGCACCTCGTCCGTGTTCCGCGGGTACAGCGTGTTCATGCGCGGCAAGGATCCCCGGGACGCGCACTTCATCACCAGCCGGATCTGCGGCATCTGCGGCGACAACCACGCGACCTGCTCGGTGTACACGCAGAACATGGCGTACGGAGTGGCGCCCCCGCACCTCGGCGAGTGGATCATCAACCTCGGCGAGGCCGCCGAGTACATGTTCGACCACAACATCTTCCAGGAGAACCTGGTCGGCGTGGACTACTGCGAGCGGATGGTCCGCGAGACCAATCCCGGTGTCCTGGAACTCGCCGAGCGCACCGAGGCACCGCACGCCGGTGACCACGGCTATCGCACCATCGCCGACATCATGCGCTCGCTCAACCCGCTGGAGGGCGACTTCTACCGCGAGGCCCTGCAAGTGAGCCGGTACACACGGGAGATGTTCTGTCTGATGGAGGGCCGCCATGTGCACCCCTCCACGCTCTACCCCGGAGGCGTCGGCACGGTCGCGACGATCCAGCTCTTCACGGACTATCTGACGCGGCTGACCCGCTATGTGGAGTTCATGAAGCGCGTCGTACCGCTCCACGACGACCTTTTCGACTTCTTCTACGAGGCACTGCCCGGGTACGAGGAGGTCGGCAAGCGCCGGGTGCTGCTCGGCTGCTGGGGCGCCCTCAACGACCCGGAGTACTGCGACTTCCAGTACGCGCACATGGCCGACTGGGGCCGCAAGATGTTCGTCACCCCCGGCATCATCGTGGACGGCAAGCTGCTCACCAACAGCCTGCTCGACATCAACCTCGGCATCCGCATCCTGCTCGGCTCCTCGTACTACGAGGACTGGGCGGGCCGCGAGAAGTTCGTCGAACGGGACCCGCTGGGCAACCCGGTGGACGAACGGCACCCGTGGAACCAGCACACGATCCCGGCCCCGCAGAAGCGCGACTTCGAGGACAAGTACAGCTGGGTCATGTCGCCGCGCTGGTTCGACGGGACGGATCACCTCGCCCTGGACACGGGCGGCGGACCGATCGCCCGGCTGTGGTCCACGGCGCTGTCGGGCCTGGTCGACATCGGCTACGTCAAGTCCACCGGGCACAGTGTCCGGATCAATCTGCCCCGCACAATGACCAAGCCGGAGATGACGCTGGAGTGGGAGATCCCGGCGTGGAGCAACGCCATCGAGCGCAACCGTGCCCGCACCTACTTCCAGGCGTACGCGGCGGCCTGCGCCCTGCACTTCGCGGAGCAGGCGATGGAGGAGGTGCGCGCCGGACGGACCCAGACCTGGGAGAAGTTCGACGTGCCCGACGAGTCGATCGGCTGCGGCTTCACCGAGGCGGTACGGGGTGTGCTCTCGCACCACATGGTGATCAGGGACGGCAAGATCGCCAACTACCACCCGTATCCGCCGACTCCGTGGAACGCCAGCGTGCGCGACAGCTACGGCACACCGGGCCCGTACGAGGACGCGGTGCAGAACACGCCCATCTTCGAGGAGAACCCGCCCGACGACTTCAAGGGCATCGACATCATGCGGACCGTCCGCAGCTTCGACCCCTGTCTGCCGTGCGGCGTGCACATGTACGTCGGCGGCGGCCGGACCGTCGAAGAGACCCATCTGCCGACCGGGTTGAGCGGACTGGCCGGCTGATCCTTCGCCCGAGGGGTCCCGCACACGAGAGGCGTGCCGATGGCCGGACAGGAGACGGGCGAGCACATCGCCGAACTGCTCGACGAACTGGCGCGGCGGGCCGGGCCCGAAGCACGCGACACGGCGGACGAACTCGTGCGCAGCGTCGTGGAGTTCTACGGCGAGGGCCTGGCCAGGACGGTGCGGCTGCTCAAGGCCGCGCCGGCCGGCGCCGATCCGGTCGCCGTGCTCGTCGCCGACGAACTCGTCGGCGATCTGCTGATCCTGCACGACCTGCATCCCGAGGACACCCTGACCCGGGTGGGCCGGGCGCTCGACAAGGTGCGCCCGTACCTCGGTTCGCACGCGGGTGATGTCGAGGTCGCCGGGCTCGACCTGGACGCCTCCGAGGGACCGACGCTGCGGCTGCGGCTGCGCGGGAGTTGCGACGGGTGTCCTTCGTCCACGCAGACCGTGCGCTGGACCATCGAGGAGGCCGTCGCCCGGCTCGCCCCCGAGGTGGCACGGATCGACGTCGAGGGCGTCGCCGAGGACACCCCGCGGGAGCAGCCCCTGTTGCAGATCCAGCCGCACCGGCCGGACGACGCCCCGGGCGGAACGGGCGCTCCGGAGGCGTCGGACGCGTCGCGTGGGCCGGAAGCGCCGGACGGGCCCGTCCAGTGGCACACGGTGAGCCCGCCCGCACTGCCGGCCGGAGACCGGTCCACCCATGTCACCGAGGTGGGCGGGCACCCGCTGCTGCTGGTGCGGCTGCCCGGGAACCTGTACGCCTACCGTGACCGCTGCCCGTCCTGCGGCGGAGGTCTCGGTGCCGCCGTGCTCGACGGTGAGTCGCTGCGGTGCGCGCGGTGCGCGGCACAGTTCGATGTGCGGCGGGCGGGACACGGGGACCGGGGACACCTGGAGCCCGTACCGCTGCTTGAGGAGGACGGCGCGGTACGGGTCGCGCTGCCCGGGGAGTTGCTGGGGGCGCGGCCATGACGGCGGACGTGCTCAAGCAGTTCACGCGCCGGCCGCCGCCTCCGGGTGAGCGGTGCGAGCTGTGCGGGGAGCCGCTGCCGTCCGAGCACCGGCATCTCGTGGACACCGCACGCCGGTCCCTCAAGTGCGCCTGCCCGCCGTGCCATCTGCTCTTCATCCGGCCCGGTGCGGGGCAGGGCCGCTTCCGCGCGGTCCCCGACCGCTACCTCACCGATCCCGGATTCGCCCTCGACGCGTCCGACTGGAACCGGCTCCAGATCCCGGTGGGGCTCGCCTTCTTCTTCCGCAATTCCGCGCTCGACCGGCTCACGGCCTTCTACCCCAGTCCGGCGGGCGCCACCGAGAGCGAACTCGACCCGGAGACCTGGGACGCCGTACTCGGCCACACCCGGCTCACCGGGATCCTCGAACCCGATGTGGAGGCACTGCTGCTGCACTACGAGCGCGGAACACCGGTGACCTGCACCCTCGTTCCGGTCGACGTCTGCTACGAGTTGGTCGGCCGGATGCGGCTGCACTGGAAAGGGTTCGACGGTGGCGCCGAGGCCCGAGCGGATCTCGCCGAGTTCTTCCGGCGGATCGAGACGGCGGCGCGGCCCCTCGCTCCGGACACCGACCCGGCACCGGACCCGGGAGGCAACGCGTGACCGATCTCCACTTCACCTGCACCGGCGTACGGCCCGAGCCCTTCGGCGCCGGACCCACGCTGCTGTTCGGGCTGCGGATCGAGGAGTCCGACCACCAGCAGGTGCACGCGATCGCGCTGCGCTGCCAGATCCGTATCGAACCCGCGCGCCGCCCCTACGCGCCCGAGGAAGTCGGCATGCTGGGCGACCTGTTCGGGGAGCCGAGCCGGTGGAGCAGCACGCTGAAGCCGCTCCAGTTCGCGCACTCCTCGATCACGGTCCCCGGATTCACGGGTACCACCCATGTCGATCTGCCGGTGCCGTGCACCTATGACACCGAGGTCGCGTCCGCGTCGTACTTCCGTGCCCTGTCCCGAGGCGAGATCCCGCTGTTGATGCTGTTCTCCGGCACGGTTTTCACCGGCCGGGGTGGCTTCCGGGCCGAGCCCATCCCCTGGCACAAGGAGACCCAGTATCTGATGCCGGTGGACGTGTGGCGGGGCATGATCGAGCAGTACTTCCCCGGTACGGGCTGGCTGCGGATCCGGCAGGACTGTCTGGAGTCGCTGCGCAGCTACCGTTCCGAGCGTGCCCTGCCGTCCTGGGAGCGGGTCTTCGAGGAACTGCTCGCCACCGCCGGTGCGAAGGGCGGCGACTGAGATGACGCGTTCCCTCAACCCCTTGGCCGACGGCTTCGACCAGGCCCGCGCGGTCGCCGACGCGGTGCTGTTCGAGGGGTACGTCCTCTACCCGTACCGCGCGTCGGCCGCCAAGAACCGGGTGCGCTGGCAGTTCGGCGTCCTGGTGCCGCCCGCGTGGGCGGGGACGGGCGGTGAGCACGACGTACAGCGCACGGAGTGTCTGTTGGAGCCGCGCGAAGGCGACCGGCTCCACGCGGAACTGCGCTTCCTGCGGGTACGGCGGCGTACCGTCGAACGGCTCGCGGACGACGGCACGTTCACCGAGGTGTCCGAGCTGGAGTTGCCCGACCGGGTGCTCGTGCCCTGGGACGAGGGCACCGAGGAACGCGTACTGATCCACGCGCCGCTGGCCGAGTTGACGGAGGATCAGGCGCACGCGCGTGCCGTGACGTTCGACCTGCCGTCCGCCACCTCCCATGAGTCGGTGACCGACGAGGAGGGCCGCACCGTGGGCCGGCTGGTCCGGCGCGGGTCACGGGTCAAGGGTGACCTCCGGCCCCAGGTGGAGGAGTTGCCCGGTCCGTACGGCGCCGTACGCCTCTCCGTGACCGTACGCAACATCACTCCCGTCGCGAGTACCGCCGACACGGGTCGTGAGGCGGCGCTCCCGCACAGCATGGTCGGTACGCATCTGCTGCTCGGGGTGCCCGGTGGACGGTTCCTGTCGATGACCGATCCGCCCGAGTGGGCGCGCCCCGCCGTCGACGCGTCACACAACGACGGCACCTGGCCCGTCCTGGCGGGTCCGCCCGGCGGGGACGACATCGTGCTGTCCTCGCCGATCATCCTGGAGGACCACCCGGCCCTCGCGGACGAGAGCCCCGGACCGCTCTACGACGCCACCGAGATCGACGAGATCCTCTCGCTGCGCACGGCGGCGCTCACCGAGCGCGAGAAGCGCGAGGCACGGGGCACGGACGCCCGCGCCGCCGAGGTCGTCGACCTGGTCGACAGCATGCCGGAAGCGATACGGGAGCGGCTGCACGGAGCGATCCGGGGCCTGCGCGACGTGACAGGCGACGACGACGTCGCGGACTCTCCGGCCGCCGGACTGAGCCTGCCGGACGGCTCCGGGCACCCCTGGTGGGACCCGGCACAGGACCCCGAGGCGGATCGGACCCCGGTCACCGTCGTCATCGACGGCGAGACCGTGGGCGCCGGGAGCCGGGTCCTGCTCACCCCCGGAGCGCGCCGCTCCGACGCACAGGACGCCTTCCTCTTCGGCCGTCACGCGACCGTCGAGACCGTGGTGAACGACCTCGACGGCGAGACCCATCTCGCGGTGGTCGTGGACGACGACCCGGGCACCGATGTCCGCCGGGACCAGGGCCGGTTCCTCTACTTCAAGCCCGATGAGGTGGCCCCGCTGAAGGAGGCGCCATGACCGATCACGACCAGCCGCGCCGGGTCCTCGTCGCCGGCGTCGGCAATGTCTTCCTCCAGGACGACGGGTTCGGCGTGGAGACCGTCCGGCGGCTCGCCCGCCTGGAGCCGACTCGGCTGCCGCCCGGCGTGGAGTTGATGGACGCAGGGATCCGCGGGGTGCATCTCGCCTACCGGCTGCTCGACGGCTACGAGACCCTCGTCCTGGTGGACACCGTGAGCCGGGGCGGTCCGCCCGGCACGCTCTACACCATCGATGTCGGCCCCGAACGGCCGGGCGCGCGGCCGGACACGGAACCGGGCACGGGACCGGACGCGGTACCACTGGACACCCACGCCATGGACCCCGCGGCCGTGCTCGGCCTGCTGCACGACCTGCACGCCGGAGCGGGCGGCTCCCTGCCCGACGAGGTGTACGTGGTCGGCTGCGAACCCCGTGCGACGGACGAGGGCATGGGCCTCACCCCACCCGTGGCCCAGGCCGTGGAGACAGCGGCGGACCTGGTCCTGGACCTGGTGCGCCCGGACTCCCCCGGACCCCGGAGGAGCTGAACCGATGGAACTGAACCGCTGAACCGTTGAAAGGCTGAACGGCTGAACGGCTGAACGGCTGAACCGATGGAGGCAGGCATGGAATGGACCTGGATCGGCGTCGCCGCGGGCCTCGTCGTGGCCTATGGAATCGCCAGGAATCTGCCCGACGCACGCCGCTATCTACGCATGCGGCGCATGTGATCCCGGTACACGGGACCGGCCTCGACGCCGAAGCGGTCACCGGTGCCGATGCCGTCGAGCTGGAGATACCGCTCAAGGAAGAGATGGAGGGTGCCGTGCAGCTCCCCCAGCCGCACGAACCACAGGGCCAGGTCCATCGCGCCCTGCTGCGTGATCACGTAGACACGGCGCGCGGGGCCGCTGTCCGAGGCGTCCCAGTGCGAGGAGACCTCGCCGCAGCTCTCCATGGAGCGCAGCAGCCGGTACACATGGGCCGACTCGGTCTCCGCACAGCCGAACGCGCCCAGTCGCTGCACCAGTTCGTATCCGTGACCTTGACGCTCGGCCAGCAGCAGGAGCAGCACCGGGGTGAGCAGAGCGCGCCGCTCGACCTCGTGACCAGTCATCGTTCTCCCAGCGTAGCCAGCCTGGGCACGCTCGCACGTCCGGGCGGTGGGCGCGGTGCATGAGCTGTCCATCGCGATGGCCGTCGTGGACCAGGTCCAGGAGGCCGTGGGGGCGGGCGACCGCGTCACGTCGCTGACGCTGCGCATCGGCGAGCTGGCGGGGGTGGTGCCCGAGGCGCTGGACTTCTCGTTCGGTCTCGCGGCCGACGGCACCGCGCTGGCGGGTGCGCGGCTGCTGATCGAAACTGTGGAGGGACGGGCGCACTGCGACGGCTGCGGCCGGGACGCCCCGACCGGAATGCCCCCGGTCCTCTGGTGCGCCGGCTGCGGCGCGAATCTGACGCTGCTGGCGGGCCGGGAACTCGACATCGTCAGTGTCGTACTCGACGAGGAGGCGGGCCATGTGCCGAACCGTTGACCTCCATCAGGCCGTCCTCGCCAAGAACGACGAGCACGCACTCGCCCTACGGCGCTATCTGGCGGCGCGCGGCACGGTGGCCGTGAATCTGCTGTCCAGCCCCGGCAGCGGCAAGACAGCCCTGCTCGAACAGCTGCTGAGCCGGGCGGTCGCGGCCGGAACGCCCGCCGCCGCCGTCACCGCCGACCTGGCCACCGAGAACGACGCCACCCGGCTCGCCCGCTCGGGCGCCCCGGTCCAGCAGATCCTCACGGACGGGCTCTGCCATCTGGAGGCCGGGATGCTCCAGCGGCGGCTCGAAGGGTGGCTGCCCGAGGACACCCGGCTGCTGTTCGTGGAGAACGTCGGCAATCTCGTCTGCCCGGCCTCCTACGACCTCGGCGAGACCCTGCGCATCGCGCTCGCGTCGGTGACCGAGGGTGAGGACAAGCCGGTGAAGTACCCGGCGGCCTTCGGTCTGGCGCAGTTGGTCGTGGTCACCAAGACCGACATCGCGGACGCCGTGGGCTTCGCGCGCGAGGAGTTCCTGCGCGGGGTACGGCAGGTCAACCCGGGTGTGCCGGTCCTGGAGACCTCCGCACGCACCGGCGACGGCGTCGACGCGCTGCTCGCGCACATCCTGCGGTACGTGGACGGAGCGGAGCCGCACACGCCCGTCCTGGCACGCGAGCACGAGCGGTACCTGCACAGCCATGAGCACGCCGACGCCCACGAACATGACCATCAGCAAGGGAACGGTCACCCGCACGGGCACGATCATGTGCCCGCGCACGAGCGGGACGCCGTGTCATGACCGGGGCCACGGGCCGCGCGCGCCGGCACGTCACCGTGCGGGGCGTGGTCCAGGGCGTCGGCTTCCGGCCCTTCGTGTACACCCTCGCCGAGGACCTCGGCCTGACCGGCTGGGTCACCAACAACGCCCAGGGAGTCGACGCCGAGGTCGAGGGCCCGGCGCGGGCCGTGGCCGCGTTCTGCGCGCGCATCGGCACCCGGGCACCGCCACTCGCCGTGGTGGAATCCGTCGAGGAACGCGGCGTACCGCTGGAGAACGACGGCTCGGGCTTCACCATCCGCCCCTCGTCGGGCGGTCCCGGCCGCACCCTGGTGTCGCCGGACACCGCGACCTGCGCGGCCTGTCTGAGCGAGCTGGCGGACCCGGCGGACCGGCGTTACCGGCACCCCTTCGTCACCTGTACACACTGCGGCCCCCGGTTCACCATCGTGACCTCGCTGCCGTACGACCGGGACCGGACCACGATGGCCGGCTTCCCGATGTGCCCCGACTGCGCCCGTGAGTACGCCGACCCGGCCGACCGGCGCTTCCACGCGCAGCCCGTCGCCTGCCCCCACTGCGGCCCCCGCCTCACCCTGCGCACCGGCCCGCGCGAACCTGAAGGGCCACGGGACGCGGAGGCGCTGGCGGTGGCCCGCAGGATGCTCGCCGAAGGTGCCGTCGTCGCGGTGAAGGGTCTCGGCGGCTATCACCTGGCCTGTGACGCGGGCGACCCCACGGCCGTACGGACCCTGCGCAAGCGCAAGAACCGGGGCGGCAAGCCGTTCGCGGTGCTGGCCGACGGTCTGGAGACGGTCGAGCGCGTCGCGATGGTCGGTGCGGCCGAGCGGGAGCTGCTGCTCGGCCCCCGTAAGCCGGTCGTCCTGCTGCGGCGGCGCGCGGCCACGGCCGCCGAGGTGGCTCCGGGGGTCGCGCCCGGCAGCCCCGACCTCGGCGTGATGCTGCCGTACACCCCGCTGCACCGGCTGCTGCTCGGGCTGCCCGGGGATCCGCCGGGCCCGGCGGTGCTGGTCATGACCAGCGGCAACCGGGCGGGTGAACCCATCGTCACCGACGACGCCGAGGCGCTGACCCGGCTCGAAGGGCTGGCCGACGCGTGGCTCGTCCACGACCGCCCCATCCATGTGCCGTGCGACGACTCGGTGGTACGGATCTGCGCGGGCGCCGAGCTGCCGGTGCGCCGCTCGCGCGGCTACGCGCCCTTCCCCGTGGCGCTGCCCGTGCCGGTCGTGCCGGCACTCGCTGTCGGTGGTGATCTGAAGAACACGTTCTGTGTCGGAGACGGCCGCTACGCGTGGCTGTCGGCGCATGTCGGGGACATGGACGACCTGGCCACGCTGACCGCGTTCGAACGGGCCACCGCGCATCTGACGGACCTCACCTCCGTCGCCCCGCGGCTGCTGATCGCCGACCGGCACCCCGGCTACCGCTCCACGCAGTGGGCCCGCCGCGCCGCCGAGGCCCGGGGGCTGCCGCTGCGGCAGGTCCAGCACCATCACGCGCATGTCGCGTCGGCCATGGCGGAACACGGTCTGGACGGCTCGGCGCCGGTGATCGGGGTGGCGTTCGACGGGACGGGATACGGCGACGACGGGACCGTCTGGGGCGGTGAGGTGCTGATCGCCGACTACGACGGGTACCGCAGGTTCGCCCATCTGCGTCCGGTGCCGCTGCCGGGCGGTGACGCGGCGGTCCGCAACCCGTACCGGATGGCCCTGTCGCACCTCGGCGCAGCGGGGCTGCCCTGGTCGGACGATCTGCCGTGCACCGCCGCCGCCACACCGGAGGAGCGGCGGCTGCTGCGGCGCCAGTTGGAGCGCGGGCTGGCCTGCGTGCCGACGTCCAGCATGGGCCGCCTGTTCGACGCGGTGTCGTCCCTGGCGGGCGTCTGCCACCGCGTGGAGTACGAGGCACAGGCGGCGATGGAGCTGGAGAACGCGGCCCTGTCCGAGGGGTCGGGACCGGTCGGTGACGACGCGCGGAACGACTCGTACGGGTTCATGCTGGGAGCGGAGCCCCAGGGTTCCGCGGCGCCACCGACGGCCGGGCCCGGGCATCAGCCGGACGGCCTCGCGCCACTGGTCGCCGATCCGGCGCCGGTGCTGGCCGCCGCCGTCGCGGATGTCCGCGCGGGGGTTCCGGCGGGGGTCGTGGCCCGCAGATTCCACGGGGCCGTGGTTTCCCTGGTCCAGGAGGTGTGCGCGGTGGCACGCGAACGCACCGGCCTCACGACGGTGGCCCTGAGCGGCGGGGTGTTCTGCAACGCCCTGCTCACCGAGGGCTGCACCGCCGTCCTCGAAGGCGACGGCTTCACCGTGCTGCGGCACCACCGGGTGCCGCCCAACGACGGCGGTCTGGCCCTCGGGCAACTGGCCGTCGCCGCGCGGGCCGAGGCGTCCCGAGCCCCGGATTCCCGAGCCCCCGAGTCCCGAGCCGTCGATTCCCGAATCACGGGGTGAGCGAGGAGCGAGCCATGTGTCTGGCCGTACCCGGCCGAGTGCTGGAGATCGAGGAACGTGACGCGACGCGGATGGCCAAGGTGGACTTCGGCGGTGTCGTCAAGGACGTGTGTCTGGAGTACGTACCGGACATGCAGGTAGGGGACTACGCGATCGTCCATGTCGGGTTCGCCTTGCAGCGGCTGGACGAGGAGTCCGCGAAACAGACCCTGGAGCTGTTCGAGAACCTCGGGGTCCTCGATGAGGAGTTCGGGGACGCCTGGGGCAAGGCCGCCAGGGACGCGGGCGCCCAACGCCCCGCCGGTACCGGGCTCCCGGGCGCCGGAGCACCGACCGGCGCGGCCCCCGGCCATGGTGCCGGCATCCCGGATGACAAGGAGGCGCGGTCATGAAGTATCTCGACGAGTTCAGCGATCCGGTCCTCGCGAAGCGGCTCTTCGACGACATACGGGCCGTCACCACACAGCCCTGGTCGCTCATGGAGGTGTGCGGCGGACAGACGCACTCGATCATCCGGCACGGCATCGACCAGTTGCTGCCCGACGAGATCCAGCTGATCCACGGGCCGGGCTGCCCGGTCTGTGTGACCCCGCTGGAGATCATCGACAAGGCCCTGGAGATCGCGTCACGGCCCGAAGTGATCTTCTGCTCCTTCGGCGACATGCTGCGGGTGCCCGGCAGCGGACGCGATCTGTTCAAGGTCAAGAGCGAGGGCGCGGACGTACGGGTCGTGTACTCGCCGCTGGACGCCCTGCGGATCGCGCAGCAGAACCCGGACCGTCAGGTCGTCTTCTTCGGGATCGGCTTCGAGACCACGGCGCCGCCGAACGCGATGACCGTGTACCAGGCGAAGAAGCTCGGCATCGCCAACTTCAGTCTCCTGGTCTCGCATGTCCGGGTGCCCCCGGCCATCGACGCGATCATGAACTCGCCGGACTGCCGGGTGCAGGCGTTCCTCGCCGCAGGACATGTCTGCACGGTGATGGGCACCAACGAGTACCCCGAACTGGCCGAGCGGCACCGGGTCCCGATCGTCGTGACCGGCTTCGAACCGCTGGACATCCTGGAGGGCATCCGCCGGGCGGTACGCCAACTGGAGGCGGGCGAGCACACCTTGGAGAACGCCTACCCGCGTGCCGTACAGGCCGACGGAAGCCCCGCGGCCCGCGCCATGCTGGCGGACGTCTTCGAGACGACCGACCGGGCCTGGCGCGGTATCGGCATGATTCCGCAGAGCGGCTGGCGGCTCTCCCCCAAGTACCGTGAGTACGACGCGGAGTACCGCTTCGCGGTGAGCGGCATCGACACCCAGGAGTCGACGGTCTGCCGCAGTGGCGAGGTGCTCCAGGGCCTCATCAAGCCGCACGAGTGCGCCGCCTTCGGCAAGGAGTGCACCCCGCGCAATCCGCTCGGCGCCACGATGGTGTCCAGCGAGGGCGCGTGCGCCGCGTACTACCTGTACCGGCGCCTGGAGACACCGGACGCGGGCGCGGCACAGGAGGCGTCCGACGCGAAGGACGCCAGCACGAACGGTGCCGGTGCGAACGGTGCCGGTGCGAACGGTGCCGGTGCGAAGACGTCGAGCAAGGAGGCGAGTTCCGTTGGCTGACACCGCTTCGGCCCCCGCCGACTTCTCCGGCTGGACCTGCCCCGCGCCGCTGCGCGACCACGACAGGATCGTGATGGGTCACGGCGGTGGCGGCACACTCTCCGCCGAGTTGGTGGAGCATCTCTTCGCCCCGGCCTTCGGCAGCGACATTCTCGCCGAGCTGGGCGACTCGGCCCATCTCACTCTGGGCGGCGCCCGGCTCGCGTTCTCGACCGATTCCTTCGTGGTACGTCCCCTGTTCTTCCCCGGCGGCAGCATCGGTGACCTCGCTGTCAACGGGACCGTCAACGACCTGGCGATGGTGGGGGCCGTGCCCTCGTATCTGTCCTGCGGGTTCATCCTGGAGGAGGGCATCGAACTCGCCGTCGTGGGGCGGGTCGCCGAGGCCCTGGGTGCGGCGGCGCGCACGGCCGGCGTGGTGGTGGCGACCGGCGACACCAAGGTCGTCGACGCGGGGCACGGCGACGGCGTCTTCATCAACACCGCCGGGATCGGCCTGATCCCGGACGGCGTCGACCTGCGCCCGCAGCGCGCGGCGCCCGGTGACGTGGTGCTGGTCAGTGGCCCCATCGGGGTGCACGGTGTGGCGATCATGAGCGTGCGCGAGGGGCTGGAGTTCGGCGTCGAGATCCAGAGCGACACCGCGTCGCTGGCCGGTCTGGTCGCCGACATGCTGGCCGCGCACCCCGGCATCCATGTGCTGCGCGACCCCACTCGTGGCGGCCTGGCGACCTCGCTCAACGAGATCGCGGCGGCGGCCGGTGTGGGGATCACCCTGGACGAGCGCGCCCTGCCCGTCCCGGACACCGTGGCGAACGCCTGCGCCTTCCTCGGGCTCGACCCGCTCTATGTCGCGAACGAGGGCAAGTTGGTCGCGTTCGTCCCGCCGGAGCACGCCGACGCGGTCCTTGAGGCGATGCGCGCGCACCCGCTGGGCAAGGAGTCCGTGACGATCGGCCACTGTGTCGCCGACCATCCGGGCATGGTGGTCGCGGCCACCGGGCTCGGCGGCACACGGGTGGTGGACATGCCGCTCGGCGAGCAACTGCCCCGCATCTGCTGACGATCACCCACCGCCCACTGCAACCTTCTCGCAACCTGACGCGTGCTCGACTGGCTCCCATGGACCCTGACCCCATGGACCGTTACCCCATGGACTGTTACGCCATGGACCCTTACGAGACCGCGCGATGAGCGGCGCCCGGCCGGCCGGCGAGGGTGCCGCGCGGGTGGAGCTGACCCCGGCGGCGGCCGAGCTGCTGCGCCGGCTGCGCGAGGCCCACGGCCCGCTGATGTTCCACCAGTCCGGCGGCTGCTGCGACGGCAGCGCGCCGATGTGTTACCCCGAGGGCGAGTTCCGCACGGGCGCGTCCGACATACTCCTCGCGGAGCTGGCCGTGGACGGTGTGGCGGAACCCGTCACGTTCTGGATGTCGAGGAGTCAGTACGAGGTGTGGAGCCACACCCGGCTGATCGTCGATGTCGTCGAGGGCCGGGGCAGCGGTTTCTCGCTGGAAGCACCCGAAGGGGTACGTTTTCTGATCCGTTCCCGCCTTGTCGGCACATAGCCACTGACAGGGCCCCCTCCGTCTGATGGACTCCCTCCTTCTGAACTGCGCGCCGTCCGCCGCCGGTTGACCAACGGCGGGGCGGGACGGCGGCAGCCGGCCGGAGCGGAGAGGGCGGGCCCTGTCATGGCAGGTGCGGCGGTACGGAATCGGGAACGGACAGGACAGACACCGGAGTTAGGGGCGCCGGAACGTCGAACACGTAGGGGACGGAGACGGGTCGGAACGGGGCTGACCGCACTGGCGATGTCCGGCGCGCTGGCCGGTGCGGTGCTCTCGGGAGCGGCGCCCGCCAGCGGCGCGGAGCGTCAGGCCGGGCCGCCGGAGGTGCCGGTCGCTCCCGGAGTCACGTACCGCGAGTTCGACATCGCGGCGGCGAAGGGCCCGACCCACGCGCATCTGCTGACCGTCGATCTGCGCGACCGGCACGTGAAGGTGGATCTGCTGCGGCCCCCGGCGGTGGGCTCGCGCGCCACGATCTCCTCGCTCGCCGACTCCGCGGGAGCCGTCGCGGGCGTCAACGGCGACTTCTTCAACATCACCGAGACCCAGCATCCCGGAGTCGCGGCGACCGGCGCGGCCGTCGGGCCCGCGATCGGCTCGGGGCGCGCCCTCAAGGCGGCCGTCCCGAACGGACAGCGCTTCGGTCCGGCCCTGCCGCCCGGCACGACCACCGAGGACGTCCTCGGCGTCGGCACCGACGGCCGCGCCCGCCTGGACCGGATCGCCCTGGACGGCTCGGTCACCACAGCCACGGCCCGGCTGCCGCTGCGCGGGCTCAACCAGTACGCGCTGCCGGTGGGTTCGGTGGGCGCGTTCACCTCGGACTGGGGCAGCGTGTCCCGGGTCCGCGCCACCTGCGGAACGGACACCGACCGGGCGGCGCCGTGCAGTGCCGACACCCATGAGGTGACCGTGCGGCACGGCAAGGTGGTCGCGTCGGCGGACACACCGGGCAGCGGCCCCGTCCCGGCAGGTACGACGGTGCTCGTGGGCCGTGAGGCGGGCGCCCAGGAGCTGCGGAAGCTGTCGCCGGGCGACCGGGTGAAGGTACGGCACCGGCTGGTCGCCGCCACCTCCCGGATCCCGTACCGCTTCGCGATCGGTGGCTATCCGGTGCTGCGGGACGGGGCGGCGCTGCCCGGTCTGGACGCGCGGACGTCGGCCGTGCGCACGGCGGCGGGCATCGCGGACGGCGGACGACAACTCCTCCTGCTCGCCCTGGACGGCGCGCCCACCTCCCGTACCGGACTGAACATCGCCGAAGTCGCCGACGTGATGCGGGGGTTGGGGTCGCGGGACGCGTTCAGTCTGGACGGCGGCGGTTCATCGACGCTGGCGGCCCGCGCACCGGGCGCGGCCACCGTGTCGGTACGCAACCATCCGAGCGACGGCACGGAACGGGCCGTCGCGAACGGCATCGGCGTCTTCTCACGGCGCTGAACTCTCGCACGGCACCGAACGGATCGTCGTACTCCGCCACCACGGCACTCGCCTACGATCGACCGCGTGTGCGCATACGTCATGGTCGCCGAGGACGACGACAAACAGGCCGAGCTGGTCCGTCGCTATCTGGAACGTGAGGGGCATTCCGTCACGGTGGTACGGGACGGGCTCGCCGTTCTTGAGCAGGTCCGGCAGAGAGAGCCGGACCTGCTCGTGCTCGACGTGATGATGCCCCGGGCCGACGGTCTCGATGTGGTCCGGGTGCTGCGGGCGGAGGAGCGGGAGCTGCCGGTTCTGATGCTGACGGCCCGCACTACGGAGGACGATCTGCTGCTCGGGCTCGATCTGGGCGCCGACGACTACATGACGAAGCCGTACAGTCCCCGGGAGTTGATGGCCCGCGTACGCACCCTGCTGCGACGCAGCCGGCGGACGGGGCGGGACGCGGAGCCGGTGGAGCCGTCGGCAACGCTGACCGTGGGGGCGCTGGTCGTCGACCCGGACCGGCACGAGGTGCGTATCGACGGAGAGGCCGTCGAGTGCACGCCCGGTGAGTTCCGGATTCTCGCCGCGATGGCCGCCGAACCGGACCGTGTGTTCACCCGGCAGCGACTCCTGGAGGAACTGCACGGTTTCGACCGGTACATCAGTGGACGGACGGTCGACGTCCACATCATGAATCTGCGGAAGAAGGTGGAGCCCGCGCCGCGCAGCCCGGTGCGGCTGCTCACCGTCTTCGGGGTCGGCTACAAGCTGACGGATCCGGGCCGGGCCCGGGAAGCGCGGGTCCCGGCGCGAGGCGCGCGCGATGCGTCGCGGTAGCGGTTCCGGTGGCGGGGATACCCGTGCCCGTGAACGGCGGGGCGCGCGGCTGCCGTTGCGCAAGAGTCTGCTGGGGCGCTTCCTCGCCGTGTCGGCGGCCGTCGCGGCCTGCTCGGTGGTGGCGACGGCCTGGCTCGCGGCGCAGACCACGTCCGGGGCGATCAAGCAGGAGCAGGGGCAGAACCTCGCCGACGACACGCACATCTACACGACCCTGCTCGGGTACGCGGCCACGCATCCGGACTGGGACGACGTGGGCGGCACCGTCGAGCAGTTGGCGGAACGGACCGGGCGCCGGATCACGGTGACCGCGCAGAACCGCCGCCCGCTCGCGGACTCCAGCTCAGACTCCGGTGCGACACCGTCCGCCCTGCCGCGCCGGGTCTCGGCGGTGGTCGACCCGCTGTCCGTCGACACGGCCCTGTCCGCGTCGGGCGCGGAACTCTCCGACCCGCCCGCCGGCGTCTCCTGGGTGTCCGGGGCGTCCCGCTCGCCGACACCGACGATGGCGCCGCAGCCGGTGGCGAGCGCCGCACCGACCTCGGTCCCCGACTCCCGTGCCCCGGCCCCGGGCGCCCCCGTGAAGTCCCCCGAAGTCCGGACGGAGCCCGCCACGCCGCCCGCCGACGCGCCGGTCACGTCGACCGACCGCATCGACCCGCGTGCCGTGGGCCCCTTCAAGTTGCCGGCGGCGGAGCAGAAGGCTCTGGGCGTGGTCGCGAAGCGGGAGGCGGAGTGTCTGCGGCGCAACGGTGTGGCGGTGGACGTCGTCGCCGCCCCGAACGGGCGCCCCAGACTGCGGACCGCCGACGACTCCGCTCGTGTGTCGGAGGCCGCCCAGTCCCTTGCCTACCGGTGCGCGGTGGTGGATGCCGACGAGCCGACCCGGACCGAGGCCAAGGCGCTGACCGCGCTCACCCATCTGACGAACCTCTGTCTGGCGCGCGGCAACCATGAGGACGTCAAGCTCAACCTGGACCTGACCTGGACGACGGCGGGGGCGGCACCTGGGGTGCGCTCCGAGGTCGACGACTCGGCCGTGGCGTCCTGTGTGGGCACCGCCCGCCGGGAACAGCTCAGCACCTATGTGGCCGCGCCCGCACTGCTGTTCATCGCGGATCCGGGCGGCGCCACGGTGCCCGGCTTCGACCTGTCCCCCGCCAACACCGCCCAGATCGCGGGCGCCGCCGCGCTGGTGCTCGCCCTCACGGTGGGCGCTTCGGTACTGACGGGCCGACGGCTGGTCCGGCCGCTGCACGCGCTGACGGGCGCGGCACAGCGGATGAAGGACGGCGAGGACTCGGCGCCGGTGCCGGTCACGGCGGACAACGAGATCGGCCGGCTCGCGACGGCCTTCAACGACATGGCGGAACACCGCGCGCGTCTGGAGCGGCAGCGGAAGGTGATGGTCAGCGATGTCGCGCACGAGTTGCGGACTCCGCTGAGCAACATCCGGGGCTGGCTGGAGGCGGCGCAGGACGGCATCGCGGAACCGGACGGTCCGTTCGTCTCCTCGCTCCTGGAGGAGGCCGTCCAACTCCAGCACATCATCGACGACTTGCAGGACCTGGCCGAGGCCGACGCGGGCGCGCTGCGACTGCACCCCGAACCCGTACGGATCGATGACCTCGTCGGACAGGTCGCGGCGGCGCACCAGGCCCAGGCCGAGACGGCGGGCGTCACGCTCACGGTGTCCGTCCCGCCCGCCGACGACCTGCCCGTCCTGACCGTTGACCCGGTCCGGCTGCGGCAGGCGATCGGCAACCTCGTCTCCAACGCGGTCCGGCACACGCCGTCCGGCGGCGAGGTCACGCTGCGGGCGGTACGGGACCCCGAAGGCGACAGGGAGCAGGACGGGAAGGGTGTCGTCGTGGAGGTGCGGGACACCGGCGAGGGCATTCCGGAGGCCGATCTGCCGTATGTCTTCGACCGGTTCTGGCGGGCCGAGAAGTCCCGCAGCCGCAGGACCGGAGGCAGTGGTCTCGGTCTGGCGATCGTCCGCAAACTCACCGAGGCGCACGGCGGCGCCGTACGGGTGTCGAGCGAGGTCGGCGTGGGCTCGGTGTTCTCGCTGCGCCTCCCGGCCCCCGCCGAGGTCTCGGAGCGGGCCGAGGCTGATGCGATGACCACAGCGATCTGACAGGTTCTTCATAACTTCACGCCAGCCTTGCGGTCATGCCCGTGGCGGCGGTTCACGCCGGTCGCGGGCACCCCACATTGCCCAGCTGGAATGGAGCCACCGTCATGTCCCACCGCCCGTCCCTGCGTACCATCGCGCTGCTCAGCGCGACGGTCGGCGGCGTGCTCGTCCCGTCCACCGCGGCCTTCGCCACGGACTCGCCCACCCCGGCGGTCACCAAGCAGCCGGAGGCGACGGCCTCGAAGGCGCCGTCGGCCCGCCCTTCCGACGCTCCGGACCGCACCGCGACGCCCACCCCGGCCGTCACCGCTCCACGCGGTGGCGTGGCCGCCGGTGAGCGTCCTGCCGACAGCGGCTCCGGCACCGGTGCGCTCGCCGGTACGGCGGCGGGTGCCGCGCTCCTCGCGGGCGCCGGCACCTTCGTGATCCGCCGCCGCTCGACCTCGGCCCACCGCAACGGCTGACGTTCCGACCGGGTGGCGCCGTCCATGACGGGCGGCGCCACCCGACCGGCCGCCCCGCCCTCTGGAGATCCCGGGAACCGATGCCCACGCCTCTGACCGCACCCCCCGCAAGGCGCCTCGCGCTCGCCGCGACGGCCACGCTCCTTCTGCTCACCGGCTGTTCGTCCGGCGCCTCCGACGCGCCCGCCGCATCCGATGTGTCCATCACCTCCGACGCGTCGTCGAAGCCCGAGCGGGGGACGGAGTCCGACCCCTCCGCACCCGGCTCCGAACGCCCGCCCGCGGCACCCGATCCGGCCCATGTGGCCATCCCTTCCCTGGATGTGTCCAGCACGTTGATGCCGCTGGGCCTGAACAAGGACGGCACGGTCGAGGTGCCGCCGGCCGAGAAGGGCATGACCGCGGGCTGGTACACGGGAGGGGCGGTGCCCGGTGAGCACGGGCCCGCCGTCATCATCGGCCACAACGACACGCGGTACGGACATGCCGTCTTCCATGACCTGAAGAAGATCGCCAAGGGCGCGGACATCGCCGTACGGAACAAGCGGGGCGCGACCGTGCACTTCACGGTGACGGGCACCGAGACGGTGAGCAAGGGGACGTTCCCCACCAGGAAGGTCTACGGGGCCACGAAGGGGCCCGAGTTGCGGCTCGTGACGTGCGACGGCGCGTTCGACGCGCAGGGGCACCCGGTGGACAATCTGATCGTGTACGCGACCCTCAAGGCTTGAGGCCCCGTCAGGGCTTGAGGTCGCGTCAGGGCCTGAGGCTGCTGACGATGTCGGCGGTCGTCGTGAGGCCGTCGTGGATGGTCGGCGCCATGCTCGAACTCGCGAGGAAGAAACCGAGCAGGACGCAGACCAGGGCATGCGAGATCTTGAGTGCGCCGTTGCGCAGGAAGACCACGGCGAGGATCAGCAGAAGCAGCACCACAGAGATGGAAATGGCCATCGTCACCCTCCTCCGCCACGTCGGCACCCGTGGCTTTCGGCCGCAAGTGTCGCGTAGCGGAGGGCTCGTCCGGGCGAGTGACGTGTCCGCCGAACGTGTGTTGACTGGGTGTGACCGTCCTGGGACGAGGTGCCGCCCGGCCGGTTACCGCTTGTCGTGGGCGTCGAGGAACGCCTCCAGGCCCGCCAGGTCATCGGTGTTGAGGAAGTCGACGTCGGCGGCGAGCAGTTCGGCCCAGAGGGCGTCACGGGCCGGTCCCGCGAGGTCGGGCGTGGCCCAGAAGCGGACCTGCTGGCCGCGCCGGTGGGCGTCGGAGACGATGCCGCGCAGCTTGTCGCGTTCGGCGGCGGGGAACGGTCCCGTGCCCTGCCAGGTGAAGTTGTTGGTCCAGTTGTCGCTGATCAGGGACACGAAGGAGGCGGGCGCCGCGGTGCCGAGGTCGGTGAGGCGGCCGTCGTAGAAGGCGTACCGGGTGCGCTGCGCCTCCATCGGGGCTCGGGCGGCGCGGTCACCGGAGATCACTGCCGTGACGGCGCCCCGGCGCACCCGGCCGTCCGTGTAGCCGGTGAGGAGGTGCCGGTAGGGGCGCAGTCGCCGGTCGAGTTCGCGGTAGGTGGACGCGCCCTCGGTCTTGATGTCGATGAGGAGTTGCAGCGGGGTGCGCCATCCCCGGTACACCGAGCCGTGGTTGGCCCGGACGCGGGCGGCCAGCGGGTCGAGGTAGAGCGATTCGAGGGTGCGGGCCGGGTCGAGGTCGACCGCGTCGTGGGCGACCAGGAGTGCGCCGTCGACCAGCCAGATGTCGGCCTCCACGCTGCCGAAGCGGTGGTCGAGCGCGTCGAACAGGGGCCGGGTGTGCTCGTAGTCGTTGTGGGCGTGCGCGCGTCCCAGCGGACGGGGACCGTGCCCGCGCCCGTCGCTCCGCGCGAACGCGGTGGGCGCGGCGACGGTTCCGGCGAGTGCGGCGCCGAAGGTGGTGAGGGCGGCGCGGCGGGTGGTGAAGGCCATGTTCTGCTCCCGTGGGGGTGCCGTACAGGTCGCCAGTGAGTATGCGGTCGCCGGCCGGCGATCGGAGCCCCCGCGACGAGGAGTTGGCGCGATCGCCACCCTTGATTCACCGCGCCGCCTCTGGTCCTGCGAGTTCCTCCCAGTGCACTGTCCGCCCGCACCACCGTTCCAGCAGGGTGCGGTCGTGGCCGACCGCGAGGAGGGCTGCGCCCGTCGCGCTCCGGTACTTCTCCACGACGGCGACCAGGGCGGCCGTGGTGGAGGCGTCGAGCATGGCCGTCATCTCGTCGCAGATCAGGAGCCGGGGCCGCAGGACGAGGGCGCGGGCCAGGCAGGCGCGCTGGAGCTGTCCGTCGCTGACCTCGTGGGGTCTCCGGCCCATGAGGTCCTCACCCAGGCCGACCGTGCGTGCCAACTCCCTCGTCCGGTCGACCACTTCGGAGGCACGGCCGGTGGCACGGAGGGGTTCGGCGATGAGGTCGGCGAGCCGCAGCCGTGGGTCGGCGGAGAGGCGGGGCTGCTGGAAGGCGACCCCGATGGCGGTGCGTTGGGCGCGCGGCGCGCGATGGCGCCAGCCCAGGACCGGGGCGCCGTCGAGGACGACGTCGCCGGAGTCGGGGCGGTGCAGCAGGGCGGCGACCCGGGCGAGCGTGGACTTGCCGCATCCGCTGGGGCCGAGCAGTCCCACCGACTCGCCGGCGCCGACGCGCAGCGAGACGTTCCGGACGACCGCGGCGCGGCGGTCGTATCCGGCGGTGAGGGAACGGAGTTCAAGCACCGGGCACCTCCGAGGGGACGGCCGCCGCCTCGTGGGCCAGGGGGTGGTGGCAGGCGACGTCCCGGAAGGCCGGCAGCGTGCCGCAGAGGTCCGTCGCCCGGGAACAGCGCACGGCGAAGGCGCATCCGTTAGGCAGCGCCGAGAGCTCCGGCGGCATCCCCGGTATCGGGGTGAAGTCCCGCTCGGGCAGCGCGTTCAACAGGCCGCGCGCATAAGGGTGTCGGGGGCCCGGCGTGCCGAAGAAGGCGGGCGCGTCGGCGATTTCCACGATCCGGCCCGCGTACATCACGGCGACGCGGTCGGCGATGCGGGCCGCGGCCGACAGGTCGTGGGTGATGAGCAGGAGCGCACGCCGGTCGCCGGTGTGGCGGCGCAGTTCGTCGACGGTACGGTCCACCAGGTCCCGGTCGAGGCCGGTGGTGGGTTCGTCGGCGAGCAGCAGCGGGGCGTCACCGACCAGGGCGAGCGCCGTGGCGGCCCGCTGGGCGAGTCCGCCGGAGAGTTCGTGCGGGTAGCGGTCGAGGTGGTCGGCGGGAAAGGCGGCCCGCTCCGCCGCGGCCCCGACGGCGTCCCGCAGCTCCGCCCTGGGGACGCGCGCCACCTCCCGCAGCGTCTCCACCAGATGCGAGCGCACGGTGCGTACGGGGGTCAGATGCGCGGCGGGACTCTGCGGTACGAGGCCGACGCGGCGTCCCCGTACCGTGCGGGCCAGGGTGTGTTCGCCCGCGGTGAGCAGGTCGGTGTCGCCGCCGATGACGGCGGAGCCGGTGGCGTCGGCGTTGCCGGGGAGCAGCCCGAGCAGGGCGGAGGCCAGGACGGACTTGCCGCAGCCGCTCTCGCCGACGAGGGCCAGGCACTCCCCCGCCGCGAGGTCGAACCGGGCGTCGGTGACGGCGTGCACGAAGGTGCCCTCGCGCATCCGGAACCGTACGGAGAGATCCCGTACCGACAGTACTGGCGGGGCGGGGGCGGTGCTCAGGGGATGGCCGTCCCTTCTCACAGCATCAGCTCCGATCGGCGCCGTGGGTTGAGGCGTTCCCGCCAGGCGCCCGCGAGGCCCGCGACGGCGATGGTCGGGACGATGATGAAGAGGCCGGGGAAGAGCGTCGGCCACCAGTCCCCGGCGAGCAGGGAGCCGCGCGCGGACTGGACGAGTCCGCCGAGGCTGGCCTGGTGGGTGGGCAGACCGAGGCCGAGGAAGGACAGCGCGGACTCGTGCCAGATGGCGTGCGGGACCATCAGGACGGCGGCGAGTCCGGCCTGCGGCAGGACGCCGGGCAGCAGATGGCGTACGGTGACGCGCCACCGTGAGGCGCCGCCGGAGATCGCCGCGTCGACGTAGGGCCTGGCGCGCAGCGAGAGGACTTCGGCGCGGACGATCCGGGCCGTCGACAGCCAGTGGGTGAGCGCGACGGAGACGACCACGGGCCAGACGCCCGGCCGGAACATCGCGACGATGAAGATGCCGAGCAGCAGATGCGGCACCGACGCGAACGCGTCGACCAGACGCATCACGAGCCGGTCCACCCAGCCCCCGCAGGCCGCGGCCGTCGCGCCGACCGCGGTGCCGATGACGGTGGCGACGACGGCGGCCACCACCCCGACGAGGAGGGACACGCGCAGCCCGTACACACAGCGAAGGAGCAGATCACGGCCCACGTCGTCGGTGCCGAACGGGTGTGCCCAGGACGGAGGTTGAAGCTTGTCGGCGAGGTGTACGGCCTGTTCGTCGAGGTCGGCGAGCGGCGGTACGAGCAGTACGGCGAGGAGTACGGCGGCCACGATCACGGCCGATGAGCCGACCCGCCAGACGCGCGGGGTGCGTGGGATCCGTAGCGGCCCGGCGGTGCGGCGAAGTGTGTCAGCCATCGAATCCCACCCTCGGGTCGGCGAGCCCGTACAGCAGGTCGGCGAGCAGACTGCCGGCGAGGACGGCGGCCGTGGCGAGGACGGTGAGCGCGGCGAGCAGCGGGAAGTCGACGGCGGTGGCGGCCTCGACGGTCGCGGCGGCGATGCCGGGCCAGCTGAAGACGGTCTCCACCAGGAGGGCGCCGGTGATGAGTTCGGGCACCCGGGAGCCGATGAGGGTGAGCACGGGCAGCATCCCGGAGCGCAGGGCGTGTCCGACGAGGACGGTGCGTTCGGCGAGGCCCCGCGCACGGGCGCCGCGCACCGGGTCCTCGTCCAGCGCGTCACCGACGCCTTGGCGAACGTACAGGGCGAACCAGGGCAGTTGGGAGATGGCGAGCACGGCGGCGGGCAGGATCAGATGGCGGGCGACCTGTCCGGCCGTGACGGTGTCGCTGCCGGTGTCGGTGAGGCCGCCTGCGGGCAGGACACCGAGCTTCAGCGCGAACAGCCAGACGGCGAGGAGCCCCAGCCAGAACGGGGGCGCCGCCTCCAGGGTGTACGCGAGGGAGCTGACGGCGCGGTCGACGGGCCCGCCCCGGCGCCGGGCGGCGAGCACGCCGAGTGCGGTGCCGAGCAGGATCGCGACGGCGAACGCGGTGGCGGCCAGGAGCACGGACCAGCCGGCGCGTTCCCCGATGGCCTCGGCGACGGGCTGCCGCAGGGTGCTGGAGTCCCCGAAGTCGCCGCGCACCGCCGAGGTCAGCCAGTCCCACCAGCGGGCGACGAGCGGCTGGTCGACACCGAGGTTGGCGCGCAGTTCGTCCAGGTTCTCCTGCGAGGCGGTGAGCCCGGCGGTCCCGGCGTACGCCTTCACCGGGTCGAAGGGCGAGGCGGCGGCGATGGCGAACACGCCGAAGGTCACGGCCGCCAGGACGGGCACGGCGAACAGGGCCCGCCGTCCCACGAGGCGGCTCATGGGCCCCCAGGGGAGCCGCCGGGAACGGGACTTCACGATGTCGGCCGCCAGTGCTCGACGTCCCACCAGGGACCCGACGCGAGCCCGTGGTCGTGCGGCTCGACCTGGGTGGTGAGGGAGCCGAACCGCTTGTCGGTCACATACAGGTGGTCGATGTGGGTGAGGAAGGTGTAGCCGGGGTTCTTCACCAACTCGCGCTGGACGGTGTCGTACGCGGCCTTGCGCGCGGCCTTGTCGGCGGTGCGGCGGGCTGCGTCGAGCGCGCGGTCGACCACCGGGTTGTCGTACCAGGCCATGTTGTTGAAGCCGTCGCCCGCGAGGTCGGAATTGAGGAGTGTGTACTGGTCGAAGTCGGGGTCGGCGGGTGAGCCGCCGCCCGCGAGGACCGCGTCCTTCGGCATGCGCGGCTCGATGACCTCCCACGTGCCCGCCTGCACCTTGATCTCGATGCCGAGCTTCTTGGCGTCGGAGGCGTAGGCGAGGGCGTGGTCCTGGCGGAGCTTGTCGCCGGAGACGTACCAGAGGGGGAAGGCGGCGCGTACGCCGTCCTTCTCGCGGATGCCGTCCTCGCCGGGCCGCCAGCCCGCGCCGTCGAGGATCTTCTTGGCCCGCGCCGGGTCGTGGGGGCGTTCGGTGCCGCTGGTGAACCACTCGCTGTCGGTGGGGACCGGGCCATAGGCCGCCTTGCCCGCGCCGTCGAGGATCGAGTCGACCATGGCCTTCCGGTCCACGGCGAGGTCGAGTGCGCGCCGCACGGCGGTGTCCCCGGTGGTCTTGTTGCCGGTGGGGAGGGTGACGACGCGGTAGTCGAAGGTGGTGGCCGCGTAGGTCCTGCGGTTCTTGTCCGCGTCGAAGGTCCTGGCGAGCGCGGGCGGGAGGATCGCGGCGTCGAGGTCGCCGGAGCGCAGCCGCGTGGCGCGGACGTCGTCGTCCTTGATGATCGCCATGGTGAAGTTCTTGATCTGCGGCGCGCCGCCCCAGTAGCCGGGGTTGGCCTTGAAGACCAGCTTCTCGCCCTTGGACCAGTTGACCAGCCGGTACGGTCCGGTGCCGACGGGCTTGGTGGTGAACGGCCCGGTGTTGACGTCCTGCCGGCCCGCTATGTGCTCGGGCGCGATGGGCAGGACGGTGCGCTCGGCGAACGGCGCGTAGGGGTGGGCGAGCCGGAAGACGACGGTGTGGTCGCCGTCTGCCTCGACGCTTTTCACGGCGTCGAGTTCGGTGCGCGAGGCGTTGTTGGTCTTCTTGTCGAGGATGGTCTCGTAGGTGAAGACGACGTCTTTGGCGGTGAACGGCTTGCCGTCGCTGAACTCGACGCCCTCGCGCAGCCGGTAGGTGTAGGTGCGGCCGTCCTTGCTCACTTCGGGCAGTTCGGCGGCGAGCGCGGGGCGCAGGTTCATGTCGGCGTCACGGGTGAGCAGTCCGTCGAAGAGCTTCGAGTTGCCGTCCTTGCCGTAGCCGAGCAGCGGGCTCAGACTGTCCGGCTCGTACGCGATGCCGACGACCGCCGAGTCCTTCGCCCCCTCGTCCCCCGTGCCGTCGCCGGGCGCGGAACACGCCGTGGCGGCGACCGCCAGTGCGACGGCCGCCGCCACGGTGCCCGTTCCCCGTATCGCTCGGGCCTTCATGCCACTCCACCCCTAATGAAGATCACACGTTATTGCGAATGGATCGCAATTATGCCTCACGTAATGGGCGAGTAAAGCCTTGGGTCCGTACGAGATGCGCGAGGTGTGAGAGGGCGTTCGGCGGGCGGGCGGTCAGGGTGTTCCGAGGTCGACCAGGTCACCCACCGCCTCCCGGTGCCGCCCCGCCGTGCCGAGGGCGATCGAGTCGGCCTTCGCTCGCTTCAGATACAGATGCACCGGGTGTTCCCACGTCATCCCGATGCCGCCGTGCAGTTGGAGCGCCTCCTCGGCGGCGTGGACGGCGACCGGCGACGCGTACGCCTGGGCGACGGCCACGGCGAGCGGAGCGTCGGCGCGGTCCGTGGCGAGGGCGTCGGCGGCGGCGCGGGCGGCGGCCCGGGTGCCGACCGTGTCCAGCCACACCTGGGCCATCCGGTGCTTGAGTGCCTGGAAGGAGCCGACCGGACGGTTGAACTGGTGGCGTTCGCGGGTGTGTTGGACCGTCTCGGTCAGGCACCATTCGGCGACACCGAGCTGTTCGGAGGCGAGCAGTCCGGCACCGGAGGACAGCGCCCGCCGCACGGCCCGGTCGGCGGCGTCGGTCAGCAGCCGCGCCGGCACCGCGTCGAACCCGACATCGGCGAGCGGCCGGGTGCGGTCCAGCGACGTCCGGGGTGTGACGGTGACTCCTTCGGCGTGGCTCGTGTCGACCGCGTACAGGCCGCCGTCCGCCGCCGGGACGAGCAGCAGATCGGCGGCGCCCGCGTCGGCGACACCGGTGACCCGGCCGTGCAGGGCGCCGCCCTCGTACCGGACGGTGGCGGTCACGGGTCCCGGTGCGGTGGACAGGGGCACGGCGAGGGCCGCGACGGTACGTCCCGACGCGAGCGCGCCCAGCAGTTCACCCGCCGTGTCGCCGCCGCAGGACAGCAGTGCCTCGGTGGCGATCACCGCGCTCGTGAGATACGGGACCGGCGCCACCGCGCGGCCCAACTCCTCCAGGACCACGGCGACTTCGCGGTGCGTGGCGCCCTGGCCGCCGAACGGTTCGGGCACCAGGAGCCCGGCGAGCCCCATGCCCTCCGTGAGCGCCTTCCACAGGTCGGGGTCGTGCGGTGTGTCGGACTCGGTACGGGCGAGTACGGAGGCCGCGTCGCAGTGGTCGGTGAGGAGATCGCGGACCGCCGAACGCAGCGCCTCCTCCTCTTCCGTGTACAGCAGGTCGGGCGACGTCTCGACGGGGCCGGAGACGGTGGCGGGGGTGGTGCTCATCGGGCCAGGTCCTTCCAGGCGACGTCCTTGTCGGTGCGTGGCTCGGACGGCAGGCCGAGGACGCGTTCGGCGACGATGTTCAGCAGGACCTCGCTGGTCCCGCCCTCGATGCTGTTGCCCTTGGAGCGCAGATAGCGATAGCCCGCCTCGCGGCCGGTGAAGTCGACGAGTTCCGGGCGGCGCATCGTCCAGTCGTCGTACAACAGCCCTTCCTCGCCGAGGAGTTCGACCTCCAGGCCGCTGATCTCCTGGTTGAGGCGGGCGAAGGCGAGTTTCATTCCGGAGCCCTCGGGTCCGGGCTGTCCCGCGACGAGTTGCTGGCGCAGCCGCTCGCCGGTGAGCCGGGCCACCTCGGCCTCCACCCACAGCGTCAGCAGCCGCTGCCGCAGATCGTGGGTGCGCAGTTCGGGACGTTCGCGCCAGACCCGTGAGACGGGACCGATCATGCCGCCCTCGCGGGGGATGCGGGCGCCGCCGATGGAGACCCGCTCGTTCATGAGGGTCGTCTGCGCGACGCGCCAGCCGTCGCCGACCTCGCCGAGCCGGTGGCTGTCGGGGATGCGGACGTCGGTGAGGAACACCTCGTTGAACTCGGCCTCGCCGGTGATCTGACGCAGCGGCCTGACCTCGACACCGGGGTCGGTCATGTCGCAGACGAAGTAGGTGATGCCCCGGTGCTTGGGGAGGTCCGGGTCGGTGCGGGCGATGAGGATCGCCCAGCGGGCCAGGTGCGCGCTCGACGTCCACACCTTCTGTCCGTTCACCACCCAGTCGTCGCCGTCGCGCACGGCGCGGGTGCCGAGGGCGGCCAGGTCGGAGCCGGCGCCCGGTTCACTGAAGAGCTGGCACCACACCTCTTCGCCGACCCAGAGCGGGCGCAGGAACCGCTCCTTCTGCTCGTCGGTGCCGAAGCCGAGGAGGGTCGGTGCGGCCATGCCGAGGCCGATGCCGATCCGGCGCGGGTCGTTGTCGGGTGCGTCCGCCGCCGCGAGTTCGGCGTCCACGACGGCCTGGAGGGAACGGGGGGCGCCGAGGCCGCCGAGCCCCTCCGGATAGTGGACCCAGGCGAGGCCCGCGTCGAATCTGGCCTGGAGGAAGTCGGTGCGACCGGTGTTCGCGGGCGGGTGCGCGGCGAGCAACTCGCGGGTGCGGCGGCGCAGTTCGGCAGCGTCCGTCGTCATACGGCTGTTCCTTCCTGTGCGAAGGCCGTTTCGCCGGAGTCGACGGCTTCCGGGACCACGACGACTCGGCCGGTGGTGACACCGTCGGCGACCCGCTGGACGGCGTCGGCCGCCCCCGTCAGCGGAACGCGCTCACTGACGAGCGGCTTGATCGCGCCCCGCGCGGCGAGTTCGGTCAACTGCGCGTGACAGCGCGCGATCGATCCGGGGTCCTTGGTGGCGTACAGGCCCCAGTGCAGGCCGAGGATCGCATAGTTCTTCAGCAACGCGTGGTTGAGGGCCGGCGCCGGTACGGTCCCGCCGGCGAAACCGACGACGACGATCCGGCCCTCGAAGGCGACGCACTTCGTGGACTTGGCGTACGCGTCCCCGCCGACCGGGTCGTAGACGACGTCGGCGCCCCGGCCGCCCGTCGCCTCCTTCACCACGGCGACAATGTCCTCCGTGCGCCGGTCCACGACCACGTCACAGCCGAGGTCATGGGCGACCCGGGCCTTCTCGGGGCCGCCGACGACTCCGATGACCCGGGCGCCGGCGGCCTTGCCCAACTGGACGGCCGCGCTGCCGACACCGCCGGCCGCCGCGTGCACGAGCAGCGTCTCGCCCGGCTGGATACGGGCCCTGCGGTGCAGACCGAACCAGCCGGTCTGGTAGCCGATGTGCAGGGCCGCCGCCTCGGCGTCGTCCAGGCTGTCGGGCGCGGGCAGCAGGGACGCCGTGCCGGCGAGCGCGTACTCGGCGAAGCCACCGTGCGGGAGTGCCGGGTTGGCGATGACCCGGCGCCCGTCCTCGGTCTCGCCGCAGATCTCCACGCCCGGGGTGAACGGCAGCGGGGGCCTGATCTGGTACTGGCCCCGGCACAGCAGCGCGTCAGGGAAGTTCACACTGGCGGCCCGCACCCGCAGGAGCGACTGCCCTCCGGTGGGTTCCGGAGGCTCGATCTCCGCCAGGCGCATCACCGTGCCCGGTTCGCCGGTGTCGCGCACTTGCCATGCCTGCATGGGCCCTCCAGGGGACCGGGGATCGGTGCGGGTCTCCTCGCATACTAAGCGGTTGCTTTGATTGGAGGGAACAGGCTGTTTCCGTTGACGCGCGGCTTCGGAGTTCACGGCGGGGAAAGGGGCCTGTATCTCTGGAGGTTTGCGGCCCTGGACGGTATCGACTTCGGCATGACGGACGACGAGTACACCACGACGGACTGCCCCGGACTGCCCGCTCCTCCCCCGCCGGGCGCGAGCGCGCTGCCGCCCGGCACCTTCGACTCCGCCGTGGTCCTGGTGACGGGCGGAGGTACCGGACTTGGCAAGGCCGTCGCCGCCGAATTCGCCCGTCTGGGCGCCGACTTGGTGATCGCCAGCCGCTCGCCGGAGCATCTGGCGGCGGCGCGGCGCGACCTGGCGGAGGTGGGCGGCGGCCGGGTGGTCTGCGCGCCGTGCGACATCCGCGATCCGGCGCGGGTCGCCGAGGTCTTCGACATGGCCGAGCGTACGGTCGGTCTGCCCGAGGTCCTGGTGAACAACGCGGCGGCGAACTTCCCGGTGCCCGCCGAGGACATGTCCCCGAACGCCTGGCGCGCGGTGGTCGACATCACGCTGACGGGCACGTTCTTCATGACGCGTGAGTTCGGTCGCCGCCATCTCGCCGCCGCCACCCCGGGCTCCGTCATCGATGTCGGCGCCTCGTACGCCTGGACGGGCGGTCCCGGCTTCGCCCACAGTGCGGCGGCCAAGGCCGGTGTGGAGAGCCTGGTGCGGACCCTTGCCGTGGAGTGGGGCCCGTACGGGATCCGGGTCAACGGCCTGGTGCCCGGTCTGATGCCGCACGACGACATGACCGCCGATATCCGGGGCACCCTCGACCGCGCGGACGACCGGGACGCGCGGCAGCCCGCGCTCCGGGTCGGGGCGCCACGCGAACTGGGCTGGGCGGCCACCTTCCTGGCCTCGCCGTACGCCCGTTTCATCAGCGGTCACACGCTGGTCGTGGACGGTGCGAACTGGCAGCGCAGGGCTGTCGTGAGCGCGCCGGTGGAGACCGTGCGGGAGCAGTTGGGCCGGGGACCGTTCACTGGCTGAAGCCGCCGCCCCCTCGCACCCATGCCGCCGCGCAGCGGTGTCAGCGGCCCTCGAAGCGCGGCGCCCTGCGCGCGGCCCGCGCCGCGTACCCCTCGCGGGAGTCGTCGGAGGTGAGGGTGATCGCGGTGGCGAGCGCGGCGCGGTCCAGGGTCTCGGGCATGCCCCGGTCCGCGTAGGAGTCGATGTCACGCTTGACGCCCTGGACGGCGAGGGGCGCGTTGGCCGCGATCTCGGCGGCGATCACGCAGGCAGTCTCCTCCAACTTCGCCACGGGCGTGACGAGTTGGACCAGTCGGAGGCGTTCAGCGGTGGCGGCGTCGATCCGGCGGCCGGTGAGCGCGAGCAGCTTCGCCCAGCCCGCTCCGGCGTCCCGGGCGATCCGCAGATCGCCGCCCGCGTCCACGGCGACCCCGATACCGGTCTCCGGCAGGGCGAAGACGGCGTCGTCCGCGGCGACCCTGATGTCGGCCATGAGGGCGAGTTCGAAGCCGAACCCGAGGCAGTGTCCCTGGACGGCGGCGACGACGGGCTGCGGCAGACCAGCGACGACACGGAAGCGTTCATGGACCCAGCGGATGCCCTCGTAGTAGTTGCGGACGCGCTGCGCGCCGGAGCGGCCCGTGATGGCGCCGCCGGGCGCGGTGACGTCGATGCCCGCGCAGAACGACCGCCCCTCGGCGCGCAGCAGCACGGCCCGCACCCGGTCGTCGAAGCGGATCCGGTCGGCGAGCAGGCCGAGTTGCCGCGTGGACTCCCAGCTCCACGCGTTGAGCTTGTCCGGGCGGCAGAGGGTGAGGACGGCGAGCCCGTCGTCCCCGACATCGAGCCGCAGCCGCTCCTCGCCCTCCGCGATGTCCGTGCTCGTGGTGTCGATCACCCGGACCCCCTCAGCTCTTTCGGCCCCCGTGCCTCCGCCAGCCATCTGACGTACCGTCAGAATAGTCAGGGGTGGTAGCTGGGATCCAGCCGGTAGAGCGTGATGCCCACATCGGTCACCGTGGTGTCGGAGGAGCCCTCGCAGGCGACGGCGAGACCCGCCTCGAACCGGGTGCTCTCGGACTGCGACGCGCGCGCCTGCGCACCGTCCTTGCGCCGCGCCTCGGTCAGCAGGTCGGAGGCCATCACCCACCGCTGATGGTCACTCATCTTCCTCAGGAAGTCCGCGCAGGGCGTGGCGTCGTACGCGGACTTCCAGGTCTGTTCATAGGTGCCCGCACTGCTCCCCGGCTCCGGCTCGGGCGGTTCGGTACGGGTCGGACTCGTGCTCGACGCCTGTGCGGTGGCGTCGGACCGGACGGTTCCGGAGCCGGTTCCGGAAACCTCGCCGGCGCACGCGATGAGCGTGCCGGCGAGTGCCGTGACGGTTAGCAGAGCGGGACTGATGCGCATGACGCCCCCCAAGGACGGTGCTGTGATCCGTCATTGTGGAGGGGCGGTGAAGGCACGGTCATCATGCCCGAACGCTTCGTGTCCGACCCGTAACGGATCACGCCTCGTCGCGGGTGAGGGCCAGCAGTCGGTCCAGGACGCGGGGCCCGCTCGCGCGCACTCCGTCGTGCTCGTACTCGTCCGTGACCCAGGTGCGCAGCCCCCGGATCGTGCGGGCGGTCTCCAGGGCGTGCGCGGTGTCCACGTACATGTCGTCGTGGTAGACGGCGGCGGCGACCGGGACCTCGTTGTGTGCGAGGCGCGTCGCGTCGTACAGCGGGGTCCAGTCGGTGCGCTCGGCGAGCAGGTCCGCGGCCTCGCGGAGCGGGCGCAGCGCGGGGTCGCAGTCGAAGGTCCAGGGGTGCACGGACTCGCCGGTGAACAGCAGCGGTCCGTCGCCCTCCAGGGTCCGTACCGCGTCGAACTGCGGGAACTCGGCCCGCACCCGCTGTGCCGACCAGGCCGTGGGCCGGGCGTCCTGGGCGTAGCACGCCTCGTGGACCAGGGCGTAGAGGGGGTGTCCGGCGTAGGAGAGCGCGGCTTCGACGTCCTGCTGGAAGGCGTCCGACAGGGCGGCACCGGCCGGGGTGCGGACGAACGCGTTCTCCAGGAGGTAGTGCAGCCGGTGGCTGCCGTCGCCGCCGCCGAGCATGATGCCGAGGGACTGGAACGCCTCGACGGTGAGCCGGTAGCCGCCGGGCAGCACGACGTCGTTCTCGGCGAGGTGCGTGGCGATGCGCCAGGCGCGCTCGACGTCCATCGGGTAGCGGGCGTAGTGCGCGGCGACCTTGCGTTCGATCCGCGGGTACGCGGCCCGGTAGACGTCGTCCGCGTGACCGTCGAGGGTCGGCAGACCGCCGGTGATCACGGCGGCGCGCAGGCCCTCGGGCGCGGTCGACAGATAGTGCGTCGTGCAGAAGCCGCCGAAGCTCTGGCCGAGCACGGTCCAGGGCGCGCCACCGGTGAGGGCGGGTCTGATCCACTCGCAGTCGCGGACGATCGAGTCGGCGCGGAACCGGGCCAGATAGTCGGCCTGCTCACGGGCGCCGCCACGCAGCGGGAGCGTCTGCCGGTTCGCCGGGGACGAGCGCCCGGTGCCGCGCTGGTCGATGAGGAGGACCCGGAACTCCTGGACGGCGCGGCCGAGCCAGGCGGCCTTGCCGGCGAACCGGTTGGCGCCGAAGCCGGGGCCGCCCTGGAGATAGACGAGCCACGGCAGGTCGGCCTGCTCCTTGCCGGCCGCGACGGCCTCGCGCCCGTACAACTCGATCTGCTCCCCCGACGGGTCGTCGTGGTCGAGGGGCACGGTGAAGTGGTGGTCGGTGAGAACGACGCCCGGCTGGCGGTACGAGACGGTCAAGGCTGCTCCTGTGCCGTGTTCAAAATGCGGACTGGCGGTGTCAGTTCAGCACAGGGGCGGTACGCGGGTCAGCACAGGGCCGTACGCGCGTCAGCACAGGCGGCGTACGCGAGGTCACCGGGGTCGCAGGGTCGAGTTGCGCACCACCAGTTCCGGCTGGAGCACCACCCGCCGGTGCTCATGGGTGCCGGGCCGCGCCGCCTCGGTCTCCTCCAGGAGGAGTTCCGCGGCGAGGGCCCCCATGGTGACGGCGGGCTGCCGTACCGAGGTGAGCGGCACGGCGGCGGCCGACGCGAACTCGATGTCGTCGTAGCCGACGATGGCGAGTTCGTCGGGGACGCTCACGCCGGCCGCGAACACGGCCTGGAGGACACCGAGGGCGAGCAGGTCGTTGGCGCAGAACACGGCGGTCGGCCGGTCGGCGAGGCCAAGGAGCCGGGCGCCCGCGTCCCGGCCCGCCGCGACGTCGAGCCGTTCGGTGGGCAGTTCACGCAGCGCGCTCGCGGGCAGTCCCGCCTCGGCGAGTGCCCGCAGCGCGCCGACCCTGCGGTCCCGCACCTGGTGCAGACCGGCCGGTCCGCTGACGTACGCGATGGTGCGGTGCCCGGCGTCCACGAGATGGCGTACGGCGAGCGCGCCGCCGTTGACGTCGTCCACAGAGACGGAGCACTCGGTGGTGCCCTCGGCGACGCGGTCGACGAGGACGAAGGGGATGTCGTGGCGGCGGAAGGCCGCGATGTTCTGGCCGGTCGCGTCGGCGGGCGTGAGCAGCACGCCACGGACCCGCTGTTCGGCGAAGAGGGCCAGATACTCGGCCTCCTCTGCGGGGTTCTGGTCGCTGTTGCAGACCATCACGCCAAGTCCCGCGTCGCGGGGGGGGGGGGGGGGGGCGCGCCGGCGGCGGGGGGGGGGGGGGGGAAAAGCCGGGCCGCAGGCCACACACGGACCGCAACGCAGGCGGGTGGGACAGCCGG
>NZ_JBHVQT010000024.1:17452-83079 GCF_042886315.1 Streptomyces sp. NPDC058001 | reverse complement strand
TCACCGGGTGGGCGCGGACGGTTTCGAACCGCCGACATCTGCCTTGTAAGGGCAGGTGTCCTCGGCTGGGCCCCCTGCCGGGTGAGGCTGTCGCCTGCGGCGATCGACGCAAGGGCGCAGGTGAGAGGCTCGCGTTCGACCTTCCACTCGTAGCGTTGCCGTTGGCGGCACGTTGGGGCTACGTCGCCAATGCGGTCCTGACACCGGGGGGCGTCTCCTAAATCTCCCCTAAATGATCTACGCGTTTGTGCTGGTCAGGCGGCACAGGCGACCCCTCACACCTCCTGGTGCGAGGGGTCGCCCCGAGTGCCGAGTGGCCACCGAGGGGGGGCTAGCCATTCGGTGGCGCCCGGCACGCTCATTGGTGTGACCGTCACCTATGTCTAGTGGATGTACAGGTTCCGGGTCAGTCACCCATTCGGGTGAACACGTGTTCGATTCAGGACCGTACCCCGAGCCCTGCGGCATATGCCAGACCGCCACAGGGCTGCGAGAGTTTCATGATCACAAAATGCCCGGTAAACCGGGCTGACTTATGATCATCTTCGGCAGACCGTTTGTCGAGTGCCCAACCTGCCCGACGACGACGAGTGGCTCCTCCAGGAGCGCCGCGCCCTCGGTGACCGCATCCGCATCACCCGGATCAGACAAGATCGCACCCAGGAGAGCGTCTACCTCGCCGCCCGCATAGCCAGGTCGACATACCAGGAGATCGAAGGCGGAACAGCGGACGCCCGCATCGGGACCCTGATGCGTATCGCTCGCGTCCTCGGGGTGCACGTCACGGACCTCCTCCACGGCTGAACGGTCGTCAATAACAACAGGTTGTTGACGCTGGGACAAGTGTGTCCGCTACATCCGTCCGTGAACTCGGTGTACACCCCGAGTGAATTTGTTACAGTCCGCGCACCCTCTGGCCAGCGCTTCTCGCTCAGCGAGGCAACTGGCGGGGCGTCAAGCCCTCAGCCGCCGGCGCCGCGGAGTCGGCGGTACGCCTCGTCCCCCTGCGCCTGGTACGCGCTCCATAGGCGTTCGGATGCGTCGCATCGGCCGCTGTCGATGTTGCGGCATTGGGGGCACTCGCTGGTGTGGGTGACGTAGCGGCTCCAGGCTTCCTGGAGAGGGCTGAGGCGAGCCATGGATGCGATGACGGGCGGCCGGGTTACGCGCGCGGGTGGTTGGTCCTTAGGCTCGTCCACGTCGGCGCTCCGTCCGTCGGCCACGCCCCCGGACCGGTCGCACGGTCGCGGGGGTCTTCACTGCGGTATACCGCAGTAGACCGTACTTTACTGCGGTCGCGCGGTGTACTGCGGTTATCTAGCGTCGATCGTGTGAGTGTGGATCTTGACCGGACGCGGCCCGTCTGGCGGCAGGTAGCGGCGATAGTCGCCGAGCGGATCGCCGACGGCACCTACCCGGCCGGGGCGAGGGTTCCCTCGGTCGTGGAGCTGTCGACCGAGTTCTCGATTGCCGCGTCGACGGTGCAGAAGGTGTTCGCCCATCTCAAGGCCGAGGGGCTCATTCGGACGGAGGTCGGCCTCGGGTCGTTCGTCGCCGACCAGCCGCCTGTCGCTGAGGGCTGACTGCTGTCGTACCCCCGCTCTAGACTGCTCAGCATGCCTCCCACTCCCCCGCTTGATGGTCGCGTGCGGCCTGCCGCTGTGGTGAATGAGGAGATCCGCGCTCTCGTTGCGCGGGCTGGTGGATGGCTGTACGGGGAGACCCGAGCCAGGTACGAGGTGCTGGTGGCCGAGTGGGCGGTCGCTGTGGCGGCGGAGCGGGTCGACGTCGTCGAGGCCGCGTAGGATCCGGCCGTGGCTATCGAACTCCCCGATGATCTGATCGCGCTGGAGCGTTCCGCCTGGGAGGCCATCCAGGCCGGGCGGTTGACCCTCGACGAGGCGCGGGCCGTACACGCGGCCGTGGCCGCGTTCGCAACGTCTGCGGGCCTGCGGCGGATGGATGTCGAGCTGGCGCTCAAGGATCAAGTCCGGTACGCGGCGGCGGCCTGAGACTTCGTGCGCCCCGCTCTCCCGTCGCTGTCCCCGGTTGGGGTCGGGAGTGCGGGGCGGGCGCGTGCAGCCATGCAGCGCGGATAGATGCCGTCAGCGTAACTGCGGGCACTGACAACGCGGCGAGGTGAGAGGTGTCCCTCGCCGACGGGGGTTCAGCGAGGGACGCGGTCAGTCTGGCAGGCGGTCCGTCTCTTCGGGCCAGGACGCGAGGACCCGCTGCTCCTCCTCGTCGGTGAGGACGATGCGGGCGCCGGCGACGTCGGAGTACTCGCCGACCCAGCGCGTGAACTTGCGGTCCGCGACCTGGCGGTTGCCCCACCAGCCGTGCATGGCGGGCCGGTCGCCGGTCGACAGGGTGAGGTGGTAGCGCTGGTCGTTCACGAGGTCAGCGTGCCATGGGCGGCATCCCGGCGGTCGCCTCACGTGCACCCCTGAGATACATTCGAACATGTGAACGATAGCAATGCGGAGGAGGTTCCACTCCCGGTACCCGCACACCCCCCGGCCTGGCGCGACAGCTACTTCCGCCGGAGCGGTCTATGGGCGCGATGGCGGGCCGGTGATCGCCCACAGTCCAGCGAGGTCCTCGCCTGGTGCGAGCTGGCCGGCCGCGAGCGGGCCGTGCTCGTGTACGTCGGCCTACACCAACCGGGCGGCGGCCGTCTCGGCTGGTTCCGGACTGCTGGCATGGATCTGGAGTGCCTCTCCCCCACGGTCACTGCGGCGGCCGAGCATGACCCTTGCGACGGCGACGCCTCCCCCGCCGACCATGGAGCACTGAAAGGCGACCCGCAGATCACCCGCTTCGAGCCAGCCCGCGACTGCGAAGTCCGAATCGGCGGCACCTGGCATCCGGCACGGATGATCCGCCGCTACGCGTGGCTCGATGGGCAGGTCACGGTCGTCGTCTGGCCGCGCCTGTGGGAGCCCGACTGGCAGACGAGCATCCGCTACCACCGGCACTACCAGTGGGATTCCCGCACCATCCAGTCCCGCACCGCATGAGAGCACGATCATGACCGACAGACCGCCGTCCCGTCTCGAACTGCTTGCCTTCGCCGAACGCGTCGCGGTCTTGCACTTGGAGCAGATCCGCCGCTGGAAGGCCGCCGAAGAGCGCAGAGAGACCGAGCGGCGCCGCGGCGAGCAGGCCCGTCCTACCCCGCCGGACTGGCTGGTCGAAATGAGCCTCAACCCAGCCGCGCCCCCGGTGTACGTGCACGTTGGGGACTGCTGGAGCGCCGGGAAGCGCAGTCGACCACTCCGTCGGGAACAGGCGATCAGGGCCCTTGCGGACGGCGTGACAGCCTGCCCGCAGTGCAGACCGGACACCGCCCTCCAGGTGCTGGAGTAGCCGTCACGCGCTCCTGGGCTTCCGGGCCGCCTTCTTGGCGGTCTTCTTCGTGGTCCGCTTCTTCGGCATGTCGTGCACGGTCGCGTCGCGTCTCGATTCCCGGGCGCGGGTTACGGACTGCTCCAGGGCCGCCATCAGGTCCACTACGCCGCCAGGCTGCTCCGGCTCCTCTTCTGCCGCGGTGGGTGGTTCCTTGCCTTCGAGTTTGGCTTCGATGACCTTCTCCAGGGCCGTCCTGTACTCGTCACGGAAGCCGCTCAGGTCGTCGACCTCCAGCTCGTGAAGAAGCTGGACGGCCTCACCGATCTCGGCAGCGGATACCTCGGTCGGCGTGGGTGCCAGTTCCTCCGGCGAGCGGATCTCGTCGGGCCATTTCATGGCGTGAAGGACGATGACTCCGCCCTTGACCCGCAGGAGGCCAAGGCGTTCCCGGTCGTGCCACGAGAACTTGGCGACCGCGACCTTGGCGTTGCGCTCCAGCGCCCGGCGCAGCAGCACATACGGTTTCGCCGCGACCTGCCCGTCGGCCTCCAGGTAGTAGCCCTGTCCGATGCGGATCGGGTCGATGCTGTCGGCGGGTACGAACGCCTCGATCTCGATGGCCTTGGCGGTGGGCAGTGGCATGGAGTCGAGTTCGTCGTCGGTGACCTCCACCAGCTCCCCCTCGGTGGTCTCGTATCCGCGTCCGATCTCGTCGGTATCGAGGGTCTTCCCGTCCAGCTCGCACACCTTCTTCACGCGGACGCGCGCCATGTCGGGGAGGTGGTACTGGTGGAAGGCGATGCTGCGGTTCTCGGTCGCGGCCTCGACGCGGATCGGGATGGTGACCAGGCCGAAACTGATCGCGCCGGACCAGATGCTGGGCATGGGCTACCTCCAGACGCCCCCTGGTCAGGGTACGAGCACCCCACCCGCCATGCACGGCGCCGAGGACCTCGGGCCGGGAACCCGCAAAGATCTCCAGGGCCGAAGGGGCATGACTGCTGCACCTCGCCCTGGAGTCGAGTGACCGTCACTACCGGATTACGCGCCCGTCTTACATGCTTCGAACATATCGGAGGCGCGGAACGTATTCGGCGCGGAGCGCTCGGGCGGGTGGTGCAGTTGGATCTGGCTTTCTCCTGGCCATCATGCCGTCGGATACCTCCACAAGCAGGGGGCCCACGGCCTTCGCGAAGCCGCGCGCCATGGCCGCCCGGCCGACGAGATCCGACATGGTCCGGGTCCGACGGTCGATCTCGGTGCGGCGGGTCCTCACATAGTGCACCAGGGCCGCACCGGCCGCACCGGGTGACGTCCCGTCGGGCAGCGCGTTCGAGGCGGGATCGATCCCGCTGAAGGAATGGAAATCGTGGGGATAGACCCCGTTGATGGCATGGAACGTGAACTGGCGAAGGGATCCGTGGGGTTGGACGGCTCCCACGTGAAACTCGACGGCCCTCATCGCAACCAGGCCCGCGAAGGCGATAGTGCCGGTGACAAGGCGGGTGTGACCGGTGCCCCGTCCAGAGGCCCAGATCCGCCGCTCGGCTTCCTCGCCGACGCGTTCCCAGCCGGGCTCCATCCCGCCTGCCAAGAAGCAGCCTGTCATCAGGAACTGTCGGCTCGTCTCGAACACGCTGCGTCCCCGGGGTCCGGGGTCCTGGCACCCCTGGGCCCAGTGGGGAAGGTCCGTGAGGCGCGGTACGTCGTACATCAGCACGTCGGGGATCACCGGTCCGCCTCCCGGTCCGGGCCGTCGCCGTCCGGCTGGGCCATCGCCCGCGACGACGGCGGTCGGCGGTCGCTGCGCGCTCGGGTGAGGGTGTCCGGGTCGAGGAATCCGGCGGCCGACGGCCCTTCGGTCCGGTACCGGGTGATCTGGTCGGCGACTTCACCCAGGACTTGCGCCAGGGTCTCGCGTTGGGTGCGGCTGTCGTCCGTCTCCCGCCAGTCCTCCTGGAGGACCGCAGTGGGACGGGTGGAGTCTGCGGCCTGCTGGCGCAGTTCCATGGTGAGGGCCCAGTACCCGAGGTCGGTCCACTCGGTTGCGCGGACCCGCTCGGCCACCTTCCGCAGCAGCCCGGCGCGCAGGTCGTCCGAGGTGAAGGTCCGCCCGGTTCCCTGCGGTCGGGGGATTCTGGCGAGGGACGCGTCGATGTCGTCCGCGAGGGTGTCCAGGTAGTCGGCGTACTCGTCCCAGTCCAGGTCGTCGTTGTGGTCCTGGTCCAGGACGGGAATCTCTTCCCTGTCCCTGGCCCGATAGAGGGTCTGCCGTGTCAGGCCGGTGGCGCGCTGGGCGTTCGTGATGCCGCCGTGCCCGGTGAGGGGTCCGAGGAGTGCCCCTTTGACCAGGGGGTCTCGTTTCGCCATGAGGAGCCGGTACTCCTCGCCCCATTGGATCAGTGCGTCGAAGGCGGCTTCGGGTCCGTCGAGATGGGGTGCGGGATCAGGTGCCATACCCACACCCTAGCAAGAAATGGATGATGGTAGACACTTGAAATGGATGACGTCATACGATTCTATGGATTGAGCGTCGCCCTTACGCACCTTAAGAAACCGCCCCCACCCCGCCCGTCCGACGAGGAGGACCCCACCATGAACGTCACCACCACCACCGACCTAACCGACTACTACCAGCAGGGCTGGGAGATCACCCTGGAGATCTCGGCCCGCTCGGCCCACCTGGCCTGGTCGCCCGAGGGCCTGGTCGACCCCGAGACCTTCCCTATCCGCGTCACCCGCCACCCCCTGACGAAGAAGCAGATCAACGAGATCGTCAAGACCGTCAAGACGTTCGAAGACCTCGCGCTCATCACCGGGGCGAATTGGACCTACCTGCACAGCCAGAGCCGTTGGGGCTGGGAGGCGGACGAGGACGTCGAAGCCGCGCTCGACAGCCTCCGGGACCGCATCGAGCAGATCGTCTGACGACCATCGTGATGGCACTGCATGCCCAGTGGCGTCCGCCCCATCACAACGCCTACAAATCGCGACCAGGACAGAGCGGCCAAACCCCCACCACCCCGACGCCACTGGCGCTATGTTGCCTCCCTCACTGCACATTTGGGGGTCGCCGTGAAGCCCGTCTGGGTCCTACTCGCCATCCTGTTCACCTGCCTCGCCCTCGGCGGGCTGATGGGCTTCACGAAACGCGGCGACCCGTTTGACCTCATCATCACGGCAGGGCTCGGTGCGGCGGCCATCGGATGTTGGAGCCGCGTCAAAGCGAAGTCGTCCAGCAGCTAACACACTGGCGCCCGCCCCGAGTTGGGCCGGGCGCTGTGTCTCCGGGGGCCTCAACCCGCACGGCGTGACTCCCTCAATCGGGCGCCGCATGGCGGGAGGGATCCAGTCACCTGGTTCCGACCTGATCCCGGCAGACGTGGCCCGCCCGGCTATCCACCGACAGGTTCTCGGGTGCCGAGGTTCCCCAAGGCAGACGAGCGAGGCCAACGCCAGGATGTCAGACGGCGGTTACGGGGCGGGCTCGTACTCCACGTCCTGCTGTCCACACCCGTCCGCCAGTTGTACGAGCGCGGCCCGTTCGCGGTCATCGACCGACAGGCTCCAGCGGAGTTTCGTCGCCACCCAGTCCGCCGTGTACGTGCAGCGCGCGTCCGCGAGCGGCGGCAGCCACTCCGCCGGATCCTGGTCGGCCTTGCTGCGGTTCGTGCGTGCCGTCACCGCCACCAGCGACCGGTCGGCGTCCAGGTCGTTCGCGTAAGCCTCGCGTCGGGCCGCCGTCCAGCCGCTCGCTCCCGAGTCCCAGGCTTCAGCCAGGGGCACCATGTGGTCGATGTCCAGGCCGCCCGGAGCCGTCACGGACACGCCGTCGTAGTACGAGTACCACTCCCCCGCCGTGACCTTGCAGCGCGGCTCAATCGTCGGCGCCACCCGGGACTCGGCGATCAGCACCTCGGCGCGGGTGTTGCACCCGTTGCGGTCCGCATCGGTCCAGTGGTTGAACAGGTCCCGCTCGTACCCGGCGCGGGACTCGGCGGCCAACGGCAGCGAATCCACCGCAGCGGCGATCGGCAACGTAACGGAGGCCGGAGCCTGTTCGGCAACAGCCGGCGAGGCGGACAAGGGCAGGGCGAGGAGGGCGGCAACTGCCGCGATACGGAGCATGATCCGGTTCTAGTGCGGTCGACGGCCGACCCGCCCGGGGTCCTGGCGCGCGTCACCCGGGTGAGGGGAATCGTCGTACCGGCAGACGACAGCCCCGCCTCGACGGGGAACGCGAGGCGGGGCCAGATGTAGCTCTCAGTGGAGGTTACGGCGGTTTGCCTCGCGACGAATCCAGACTGCCAGTTGGGTCGTCTGTTCGGCTTGCTCCCTTTGCTCCCCGACTAGATGGCCTGGGAGTTGGCGGGGCTGGCCATCGGGCTCCAGGAAGAGGTCCGCTTTAAGAGGCAGCGGAAGGACGTTGGCGCCGTCGTAGCAATCTTGCCAGCCGATGTGATGCCCAGTCGGCGGGCAGTAGATGTCGGCATGGGTTGCGGCGAGGCGGTGGTGGGTTTTCTCTCCGCCGAGGTCGGTCTCGTGCGGCTCGGGCAGGTGACGAGCGATAAACTTGGCGGCGTTAACGCGGCCTATGGGCATGAGTCCTCCCAGACTCAAATACGGTCGATCAGCCCCGACCGCGGCAGGCCCCGCGCCTGCCCCCAAGGTAGGGCACGATCAGCCTTCTGTCTCAGGCGCCTCCCCCTGCTCCGGCTGGAGGCGTCCCGCGAGCTTGGCGGCGAGCGCGTAGGCGGGGTGGTTGTCGAGGGTCGACGGGGCGATGGCACGCGGCTCCGCCCATCCGCGCCGAGGGTCGAAGTAGCGCAGACGGATGCCGAGGATCCGTGCCGGCGGTCGCTCTCGGTACCGGCGGAACAGGCCGTTGTCGTGAGGCTCCAAGCTGTTGCAGCTCCGGCAGAGCAGCCCCCGGACGAGGCCGGTCTCATGGTCGTGATCCATGACTAGACGTGCATCCCGGAATCCACAGGCAGCGCACCGGCTGGCGTGCCAAGAGATGAGGACGAATCGGGGATCCGTATCGTCAAGAGGGGGCGACGCCCACGTCCAGCATGCGGGGGTTCGAGCATCGAGGCGCTCCGTATGGCGGCGCTCAACTTCGGCGAATCCAGCGTCACGGATCTCGCGCAGAGGTGCGGGCAAGTGGGTGCCGCAGCGCTGAGGATTCCCAGGGGTGCCGTGAGGCCAGCGACTGGCCTCCCCTTGGCACGCCTTGCCAGACTTCGTGGTTGCTGTGCAGCGACTGGTCACAAGATCCCCTCGCTCGCTGCGTCGGTCCACTTGTCGGCCTCGCGGATGTAGCCCCAGAACGCTGGGCTGTTCTCGGCGTGGCCGGACTGTTCGCGGATCTTCTCTTCGCGCTTCCCGGCCCTGCGGGATGCGGTGATGAATCCGGCTCGCATGCTGTGGCCGGTCAGGCGGACGGCGACGCCTGCGCGTTCGGCGTTGCGGGCGATGATGTCGCGGACGGCTTCGGCGGTGAGGTGTCGGTCGGCGATGTGGCCCCAGACGTCGATGGCGCGGAAGGCGGCGCCGGTGGTGATGCCGCTGGCGGCTTTCCAGGTGGACCATGCTCGCACTGGGCAGAGGTCGGGGTTCTTGCCGGAGATGACGACGACTTCGCGGGCGGGCCTTCCCTTGACGCCGGGGACGCGGACTTTGAGACCCTGGCTGTGGAGGGTGATGCCTTCGGCTCGGAGGGCGGCGACTTCGGCGGAGCGTCCGGCGATGAAGAAGGCCATGAGCCAGAGGGCGCGGTCGCGGAGTCCGGTGAGGCTGTCTGGTACGGCGGCGGCCATCTGTTTGAGCTGTTCGGGGGTGGCGGCCTTGGCGGCGCCCCGGCCGCGCGCGATGCGGTCTTCGTCGTTCTTAAGCGGCTTGAGGGCTTTGCGTGCGGCGACGGTGGCTTCCTTCGGCACCTCGACTCCGTGTTCGCGTCGCGCGGTGACGGTGACTCCGGTGATGCGTCGGTCGATGGACGTGGGTGCGGCGAGCTTGATCGTGTCGAGCCAGACGACGAAGCCGACGAGCGTGCCCTTGGTGACGGCCGTCAACGGCATGTGGTGGCCGGTACGTTCGGCGAGCCAGGCGTGGAACTCCTTCCAGAGATCCCAGTCATTCTCGTAGCCGCGCTTCGTGTTCTTGGGGATGAGGCTGTCAAGGTGCTGCTCGGCTGCCTCTTCCATGGCGTGGAGGACAGCGAGCGTCGCAGCGTCGTAGACGGCGGGGGTGGCGTCCGCCTGATGCGGGATGAGGTCACCGCTCATCGCTCGCCCTCCGTCCCGTGCTCGCCGGGGCACTGAAAGAGGACTTCCAGGCGCATGAACGTGTGCGAGGGGTGCCGCTTCGTATAGCCGCAGCGCCGCTGCTCGCCCTCCTGCCGGACAGAGACGGCTTCGTAGTGCTGAACCCAGAGCGTCCTGGTGTTCGGCGTGGACCAGGCGAGGCGCTCACCGCAGGAGCAGGCCACGGAAGCGCCTTGGCCGCCCTCGTTGTCGGTCTGCGGCGTGTGCTCCCCCAGGACGCCCACGTGGGTGGGGCACAGGTGGAGCCGGAAGCGGCCGTGTGATCGGAGGGACCGGACATCCAGAGCCCGCAGCAGGGTCCGGCCCGCCTTTGCTGACGGCAGCGGAGCGTGCGACTGGTGGGTGATGCTGTCGATCGTCGTCCAGCCGACGGGGGCATCGTCGGTCTCGGAGAGGGCGGACAGCGTGCAGTGGGCTGCGTCGCACCGGAAGCGGTACGTGCGCAGGACTTCGACGGTCATGCGACGGCCTCCAGTTGCTCCCACGTCCACGGGGTGTGCGTCGTGTGGCGCCGTTCCCGACCGCAGGCCCGGCAGTACGACGGCCGGTAGTTCACCAGGGGGACGAACGCGTGCAGAGGCTTCAGCCAGTGGCCTTCGACTTGCAGGTGGTCGCCTCGATGCTGGCCGCAGCGGTCGCAGATCCAGTAGCCGTCCGAGCCATCGGATTGGACGGGGCCTTCGCGGAACCAGTGGTCGGCGATCAGCGGGGACCGGGCGCTCACGCCACCCTCCGCGTCTTCAGCGGCCAGGACCAGCCCGTGCGAGCACGGTGCTTCCCGTTGTGGCCGGTTGGCAACTGGCAGGGGCGGGGGGCGTACTGGGACGGCACCAGATTCACGGGACCGCCCACGCTGCCGCACTCGACCTCGTCAGGAGATGCGAAGTCGCGGAACCAGTCCATGTGCAGGACCGTGCTGGAGTCGTCGTTGTAGCACTCGTGCATGGCGCAGCAGCCATCAAGTTCGCACTCAGTGCACTCGTCAAGGCGCCACGGGTCGACCTTCCCCAAGCATGGAGAGTCGAGGACGGACGTCCACATCAACTGGTCATCGGCCATGGCTAATTGTACCAATTTTTCGCCCGCGATATTGCATGTTATCGAGGGTGGCACTGATCAACTGGCAGCGCTCAAGGGAACGTTATGCGCTAGTCAATCGACTCCGCCTCGACTGTAGCGAATGCTACATGTAGCGTTCGATGCATGACGAGGGAAGAGATGCGCGCAGCCACCGAACAACTCCTCAGCCACTATCGACAGATCGCCGACGGCCGCGACCGCATGGTGCGTGACGCCACAACCGTCGGAGTCACCAAGAACCGCATCCACACCCTCACCGGCATCGCCCGCACAACCATCGACCGCATCCTGGAGGACACCATGACCATCGCTCTCGTCTCCGCCGAGTCCGGCGATCGCATGCCTGGGCACGAACTCGCCGACCCTGACTGCCCGGAGATCCCCGGCCTCCTTGACCGCCCGGACGTCGAAGCCTTCATGGAGGAGAACGGGTACGGCCCGGATAACCCTGACGAGTTGATGTACCTAGTCACCGAGGATGACCTTGACAGCATCCCGGACGGATTCCCCACCCTGACGATCCGTCTACCGAAGGCGGCATGATCCACGACGCACCGAGCCCGGCCCGAGGTTAGCGGGCCGGGCTCAGGCATGCGCGAGGCTACACGGCGGAGGGCCGTTGCCCGTCGGCTCCGGCCCTCCTATCCACTCGCCGCAGCGCACACCGGGCCGTGGACGCGTCCGGCGCGCGGGCTTCTCGGGCCGGCGGCTGCCCCCAGGGTACGGCGAACCCGCCCCCGACCCCCTGCCGTTACTGCGGCGGGGGGGTCGGGGGCGGCGATGTGTCAAGTCACCCCAGAGCGCGGGGAATCACGGGTTACCCTCCGGCGCATGAGCATCCCTTGGGCCGACATTGCCACCTTCTCCACGGCCGCCCTGAGCGCGGTCGCGACGGCCGGCGCGTGGTTTGCCGCGCACCGTTCCACGAAGACCGCGGAGACCTTGGCTCGTATCGAGCGGGATCGGCGACATGAGGAGCGGCGTCCGCAGTTTGCGTTGACGCTTGGCGGCCCGAACCGGGAGTACTCCACGCTGGACGTGCAGTTGGTAGGGCCGGATGAACTCGGCGAGGTCGAGATCGTGAGCATCCGCGTCGATGACGACGACAGGGATCGTTCCCGCCTCACGCCGAGCAGCGCGACGCGTGAGCAGTTGGACAACCACGTGTGGGGCCCTTTCCGCTTCACGCCCCGAACGGATGGAGCGGACGAGTATGGCCGCGCCGTGGCCTCGTTCCGCCTCAAGGTGGGACGGGGGCGTCCCTTTCAGATGGATCGGACCCGCCCTGGAACGTGGATGACAGGGAGGACCATGGACCACTGGCAGGAGGAGTACCTCGGGTACCCCGTGCGCCTCGTCCTCACGTGCCGGGTCGGCGACGAGGAGTGGGTACTGGCCCGCCGACTGCCGAACGAGCCCTGGTAGGTGGCCTGCTGACCGTCGCGGAGTCACGGATCAATCACGGCGTTCACGTCTTCTTTACGAGTGGACTACCGTAACCGGCCTGTATCAGCATCACTCGGGGGGAATCCGTGCGTACCCGTACTACCGTCTCGGCTGCCGTTCTCATGCTCGCCGCTGCTCTCACCGCCTGCGGTAGCAGCGCCGACACCAACACCGCCGACAAGCCGGCCACTTCGAAGACGCCGAAGGCTGAGGAGACCTTCGACTGTATGGCGGAAGAGGTGAGTCAGGCCGACTGGACGAAGTACTGCTCCGGTGAGGGTGCCGGGACCGGTGGGGACGGCACCGTAGGCGCGGAGGTGTTGAAGTTCGGCAAGTCGTACACGTGGCCGGACGGCCTGAAGGTCACGGTCGTTGAGGCGAAGCGGTTCACCGACTACGACGCGGACCTGTACGAGTCTGCGGAGCCGGGCAAGACGGACTTCCGGCTGAACCTGAAGATCGAGAACACGGGCAAGGCGTCAGTAGATCTCGGTGATCTGTCGACGATTATCGAGGGTGCGACGGATGGCGGTGAGGCCGCGTCGACCGCGTTCGAGAATGGGGCGTCGCCGCTGGAGGGCAGGCTTGCTCCGGGCCGCACGGTGACGAAGACCGACGACAACGTGCTGGAGACCCGCTACGGCAAGAAGATCGTGGTCACGGTGCAGCGCATCAGCGACGCCCTCGACCTGGAGTTCCCCGAGTTCGAGGGCGAGATCAGGTAGCCCCCGGCCTGCGGCCTCGGTCTACGTGTACTGCCGGCGCGTCGGGTCGAGCCCCGCGGCCTGCGGGCTGCCCGGTGTCGTGCTGGGGTCGGGGGCGCCGTTCTTGCGGCAGATGAGGGCGTCCGGGTCGTATGAGGGGGCCCGTAGCGTGTAGCCGTCGGGGCAGGTCTGTCCGTCGCGGCCGTTCGCTCCGGCGGGTCCTGGTGGTCCGGCGGGGCCGGTAGGGCCGGCGGGTCCCGTCACCCCTTGCGCTCCGGGTGGGCCTGTCACTCCGGTATTGCCGGGGGCTCCGTCTGCTCCGTTCTGACCGGATGGTCCGGTCGGGCCGGGTGTGCCTGGCGCTCCGGATGGGCCGGTCGCTCCACGGGGGCCGGGGATCGGTACGGGGACGGTGGTTCGTGCAGGCAGGTCGTCGACCGCGCGCGTCGGGTCCGGTGCGACCGGTGTCCGTCCCTCCGCCTTGATCTGTTCGCGCAGCGCGCGGACGTCCCCTGCGAGGGTCGACACTGCGGTGCCGCGTAGGTCTGCTTCGCGGGCGACCTCGGCGCGCGCGTCTGCTTCCCGGTGGATGAGGAGGAGCGATAGGGCGACGCCGCCGCCGAGTGTGAGGAGGATGGCGGTGAGGATGAGCAGGCGGCGGTTGCGGTACAAGACCATCTCGGTGCGGGTCATGGTGTCCCCCCGAGCTGTTGCACCATCAGCCGCAGTCGTGCGGATTCCAGGCGTTCGGTCGCCAGCTCGGCCCGCACGGCTGCGAGGTCGCTGCGTAGCTCCTGCCTCTCCTCCTGGAGTTGGTCCGTCAGGCTGTTGAAGCCGTTCACCGCGTTGCCCTCCCGGGCTGCCCTGGTTGCGCCGCGGTTGCCGTGCATGACGCCCCACGCGGCCAGGGGCCCGCCGATCAGTGCTGCGATCGCCGTCACCATGGCCGCGTCCACGCCACCACCGTCCCCTCGGCATGTTCACGGGGCAGGGTCAGGCGTCCGTGGTCGGCTGCTTGTTGGGCACGGCGTAGGTGATGCCCCACGCGCCTAGGACAGCCAGCGCGATGGTGACGCTCTCGCCGGTGTCGAGGGCGCCGTCCTGTATCGCGGTGACGGCTGCTGCGGATCCGGCCGCGATACCGGCGATGAGCGACTTGGCGATGCTGGAGATCTTCATGGGGTTCTCGATTCTCAGACGGGCTGCGCGAGTTGGCGGCAGCCGATGACGGTTCCGGAGGCGTTGCGGACTTCGCGGTACGGGACGAGGAGGTCGTCGCGGCCACGTGGCACGAGGGACAGGGCAACGACGAGGGACACGACGTACCGATAGCCGTCCCGCTTGGGAGGCAGGTCGTGGGCGTGGCCGTACTCGACGAGTTCGATGCTGTCGCCCTGGGTGCCGAGTTCGATCATTGCGAGGCGGGCGGGCGTCCCCTCGGGTTCGATGACCTTGCGCAGGTGCGGCTCAAGGTCGTCGATGCCGTCCTCCCGCTCGGCGGCGTACAGGCGGATCGGGTGCGGGGTCAGGTTGAGGATCACGCGATCACCGTGAAGCCGTGCTTCGCGCCGAGGCGGGTGAGGGAGTCCTTGCCGGGGATGCCGTCCGCAGCCGTGCCCCGGTAGCCGAGGCGGCGCTGCCACTGCGCATATGCCGTGACGGTGACCGAGCCGAAGTGCCCGTCGCTGTAGGGCCGGGCGAGCAGGCCCTCATCGACGAGGGCGGCTTCCACCGCGAGAGTTCCCGAGTAGGTGACTGGGGTGCCCTTCCGGCTGGGGTCGGTGCGGGCCGCCGCGATCAGCTTGGACAGATCGACCGAGGGCTTCTTTGGGGGCGGCGGCGGGGCGGTGGGCTTCGTCTTCCCGAGACGCTTCGCGACCCGGTCCTGCATCGAGGTCATGGTGAAGCCCTTGGGGTCGATCTTTCCGGGCTGCCATTGCAGGTGGCCCAGCACGGATCGCTCGGACCATCCGTGGCGTCGGCAGAGCGCCGCCGCCACCCGCTCGATCGCCAGGAGTTGAGCCTCCGGCCATGGGTCTTTGCCGTCGCCGAGGTTCTCGCATTCGAAGCCGTAGAACGCCCGGTTCCCGTCGACCGTGGCTTCGTCGTCGGTGGGTAGCGGGCGTTCGGCGATGATCGCGGCCAGGACGTCTGGGTCGCCGAGCCCTGCATGGTTGGCGCGGCCGTAGCCGACGAGGTGGACACGCCCGTCCTTGGCGATGACGCCGTGGCACAGCGGGCCGGGCAGTGAGGCGTATCCCTCGCGGCAGATCTGGACTGTGCGGGAAGTCCCCTTGGTGACGGTGTGATGGATCATCACGCCGTGCACGGGGCCCCACGGGCCCTTGTGGTTGCGGTTGTGGTCGCGCCAGTTGCCGACCTCGACGACGGTGACGCCCTCCGCCTTGAGGGCGTCCAGGAAACTGCTCGCGGATAGAGGTGCGGCCATGATGCCTCCTGCTGGTCCTTGCCGGGGTACCCACACCGACGCTTGACCTTTGAATCATAGGCCACAGCATCCACATCACCTACGTTTCCAAGGTGATGGTCTATGCTCCGGGTGGGGTCCCGTCACCGGTTCAGACCCCTTGCGGCGGGCCCGGCTGTGCGGGTCCGGCCCGCCGCCACCCGCACCCAACCGCACCCGGAGACCGCCATGAGCGAGAACACTGACCCCATCTCCATGCCTGCCGTCGAGATCAGTCGACTAGTGAGCGTCCACCGCGAGAGCGACGAACGCTTCGTGCTGTCGGGCGACCGTCAGTCCAGCCTGACGATCAATGGCGCGCGGCTTGCGGTAAGCCGCGAGCATCAGGTGACCTTCGAGCCCTTCGGCCCTGGCATTCACGGAGGGCATCTGACGCTCACGCTCAACTGCGACCGCCTCTCGATTGATGGCGAAGAAATTGGCTACGCCATCGACGGCGTGTGGCTCCTCGGCGAAGCTGGCGACCAGTCATGACTGTCGTTCAGGGTCGTTGCCCCGCCTGTGGCGGCAGCAGTTTGTTCCTCGGTGATGGCGGGCACGTCACCTGCTCCCGGATCGACTGCCCCGCACCCGATACCGCTGACGGTCTCCTTCACGGCGGCGGGACCGCGCTCGTTCAGGCGCTCGGCGGCGGCCGGAAGGCCGTCGTGGTAGCGCACACTCTGCACTTCCACGGTCATTCGCTTGCCGACGTGCGCCGGATGACGGACGAGGAACTGCTTGCGGTGCCTGGCATCGGCGAGACGTCACTCGCCCGCATCCGGCGGGCGTTCCCGGAACCCAAATCCGGCCCGGACTGCGTCGCCCTCAACACCTTGCAGCTCATCTTCACGCGCTGGAAGAACGCCGGGCATGAGCCCTCGAACGACGAATTGCTAGCGCTAGTCGACACGGCGCGAACCGTGGTGAAGCCCGAGCCGTCCGACCCAACGGAGTGTTCCGGGGAAGCCGGGACCTGCCCCGAACACGGTCACCACGACCGCAGCCTCAAGCAGTCCGGCGAGTCGGAGGCGGACGAACTGGCCAGGCTGCGTGAGGGGCTGCACAAGTTCCGCTACGCCCTCGACTCCCGCGCTGGCCGCGAGACCACGACCGACTTCATCCGCGCGATGCTCAACTCGATGCTCACGGACCCGGGCGAGCCGTGCGACAGTGCCCAGCAGCACGCGCGGGCCGAAGCCGCCGAGGCCACGATCGCCCGGGTCCGTGCGGAGGTGGCCCGGATCCGCGCCGTGACGAGCACCTGGGAGCCTGTTGCGGATCTGATCGACGCCGCCCTCGACGGCACCGGCCGGGCGGCGACCGAGCCCCCCGCATCCCTGCCGACTGTCGGTACGGCGCGTATCGCAGTAGACGTGGAAGCGGTCGGGACCACCCGCTACTGGTGCGGCCTGGGCACCCCACTGCCCTCGATCGACAAGGCGAGGGCCCGCCCGCACGACGGGCGGGAGGTTGGCGATGTCTGACACTCCGGAGCAGGTAGTGGCCGCGAATGCGCGGCGGCTGCGGAAGGCTCTCGGCCTCAGCCAGGACCGTCTCGCGGCCCAACTCGCGGCGAGGAGTGGCCTGTCGCCGATGCCGGTGGGGGCGATCGAGAATGGACGCCGTCGTATCACCGTCAACGACATCGCCGTCCTCGCTGACGCGCTGGGTACGACCGTGGCGGGCCTCATGTCGGCCGACCCGGACGACGCGGCCATGCCCGCGCGGCGCGAGTACGACGTCACCCTGGACAACGGCGCTGTCGTGAGAGTCGCCTGCGACCGGGCCGAGATCGATCCGAGCGGTTGGCTTTGTCTCTACTACGGCGAGGAGCTGGCGTTTACGGCGCCCGGAGCCCGGGTCGTGTCCGTCCTCGCCGCCAGCAACAGAGCCGATCATGCCGCGTGACGAAGCACTCGACGCGATGCGACAGGTCGTAGCGCAAGCCTGCATGCAGACCCGGGACCTGATCACGCCGATCCTGGAGTCCGCCGAAGGCGTCAAAGCCGACATGGTCACACGGGGATGGAGCGCCGCCAACGCCGAAGCGGTCGCTGCGGCCTATGTGCAAGCCATGCTCAAGAGCAGCCTCGGAGGCGGCACATGAGCCGCCCGCCACGGAAGGTGGATGCCTCGCGATGACGACTGAAGAACCATTCGCCTGCCCCCGATGCGGGCAGAACTACCAGCCACACTGGCGCGATCGCACGGACCCAACAATCTGCCGCACCTGCGGGGAGCGGCGCGACGGGTTCTGTAACTGGGCCGACGAGCACCCCCAGCACCTCGACCAGCACCCATGCAGCACCAGCCAGGAAGAACCGGGCGATCCCTGCCGCTACTGCGCCAAGCCGGTTCCCCTCAACGGTGACCCCTGCCCGAACTGCTGGCAGACATTCGACGGCATGACCATCGCCGACATCAAGGCGGTGTTCGCCGCCGACGGAACGTTCAATGTCCGGCCGGTGATCGACCAATGACCCCACCGTGGTTGGCCCGCCAGACGGCGGACGACGTGGTGCACGCCGTGCCGCTGGACGACGTGATCGTGCACGAGTTCACGCCCGACTGCCCCTGCGGGCCCGCCCCCTATACAACCCCGGGCGGTGTGGTCCTCACCCACGCCAGCCTCGACGGCCGCGAACACCAGGAGGCGCCGTGAGCAGCACCTACTACGTCCTCTGCCTCTCCCACGACCCGGCGACCACGGCAGGCGAGTACCGCACGCCAGAGAAGGCAGCGGACGCTATCAAGGCGGGCATCGAAGGCCACCCCGCCTGTGATCTGCTGGTCGAGCACGTCTCTGGCGGGCCAGTCGAGATCGGCTGCCCTCCCCACTACTACCACCGCGATGTGGAGTGGGTGGACGTTGAATGGCTGCGACTCCTGGCACGCGCCTACGGCTCGACGGATCCGGGTGTTCTGGACGCCGTGCGGAAGGGCCGGTTCACCTGTTGGAGCCGCGACCGGCTCCACCGACTCCGTTACCCACTGGGCACGGATGAAGAACTGGAGGAACGGCCGTGAGCGACCAGCCTTGCCCGTTCTGCGAGATCAATACCGGTCGCGCGCCCGCCACGTTCGTGCACGAGTGGTCCGACACCATCGCGATCACCCCACTGAACCCCGTAGTCGACGGTCACACCCTCGTGATCCCTAAGAGGCACGTCCGCGACTTCGCGAGCGACCCATCCGTCTCTGCGGACACGATGCGGCGCGCAGCCCAGCTCATGCAGTGGATGGACCGGCCTATGAACCTCATCACCAGCCGGGGCCGCGAGGCCACGCAATCCGTGTTCCACCTCCACCTGCACCTCGTGCCCCGCGCCGCGAACGATGGCTTGGCGCTGCCCTGGTACAGCGGGAGGGGTAAGCCATGAGCGACAGTCAGCGCATCGTCTACCTGTTCGGCAAGACGTACTGGTGGGATCGAGACCCCGACGGGCGGCTGACCCTACAACCCGCCTTCTGGATCAATGCGCCCGGTCGACGCGGAAGGTGAACTGCTGCCCGTAGGCGGCCCGGTACTGGTCCGGCGTCCACGCCCTGCCGTCCGCGAGGAACACGGGATCAACCCGCGCCCCGCCCGCAGTCTCCGGGTCGGAGACGAGGACCCAGCCCACCACTCCCCCGCCCGGTGGCACCCCCGTCGTGTCCGTGCCGGACGGCGCCGACACCTGCACCATCAGCCCGTCGAACGCGGGCAGCACCCCAACGATGCTGCCCGCAGCCGCGTCCGTCATGATCGGCATGTCGTTCAGCCGATCAGGAGCGGCGCCACCTGGTCCGCCATGTGCTGGAACCCCTGATCGCTCAAGTGGACGCCGTCCGTACCGACCGCGCCCGGCGTTGCCGCAGTCCCCCAGTAGCCGAAGCGGTTCCACCAGTCCCACGACTGCTGACCCTCGACCCACCAGTTGATCACAGCGAACCCGTAGATGTCAGCAAGCGGGCGGATCGCCTTCGAGTACTCGATGTACTTCGCGTTCGCGCCCTCGTGAGTCCCGACATGGGGCAGCGCGATCAGCACGTCCGCGCCCGTGCTCGCGATCCCAGCGGACCGGATGGCCTGGAACCAGGACAGTACGTTGGCGAGCCACGCGTCGGCGGTGACGCCCCCGCTGGCCGCTGCGGCATCGTTCGGGGCCGCAGAGTAGACGGCGAGGTCGGCTGGGAAAGACGCGCCCCCATTCCACACGGCATTCAACGCGGTCGGTGCGTTGTTGGCGTAGCGGGCGCTGGTCGCCCCGGCGAGCGCAACGTTGTGGAGGATGACCCCGGATGCGTTCTCCCCGCTCACTCCGCAGACACTGACGTACTGACCGGTAGTTGCGGTGCCGACCTTCACGCGCACGGTGTGCTCGACATTCGACAGGCCGGTGATTGTGGTGGTCTGGATCGCGGCCGTGCCGGACGGCTGTGCAACGGACACGTCAGCACCGCCGTCAATGCTGTACAGCATCGCGGGCCGGGTGCCCGACCCGGTCACCGTGTAGATCCGCACCGTGGTGCCGCGCGCCTTGAACGTCAACGTCGCCCCGGTGACATCCGAATACAGGTACGTTGCGCCCGGTCCGTAGGTGGAGCCGCCCTGTGTCCACGTGCCGCTCTGCGCGACCGCAGCTCCCGCAGTGAGCCAGGCCGCATACGGTCCGGCGTCGGTCAGATTCTGGGAGAGGCTGACGCCGTGGAACCCGCTCCCGCCGTCACCGTAGACACTCTGCAACGCCGCACTGACCAGCCCAGGCCACGACTTGGTGCGCGGGTTGGACGCGAAATAGCCGAGCGTGGCCGAGCCACCGACCGTGACGATCCGGGCGAGACCCGTGCCGGCCTTGGCTGCGTCCCGCTTGGCTCGCCAGAACTGCCCCCAGCCGGGCGGCACGTACAGCCCCGATTGCTCTGGAATGTTCGATCCGGGTGCGCCCATGTTGGCGCGCACCATCGAGTACTTGCCCGCCAGCTCCGTGAGGCCGACAGCCAGCGTCCCCTTGGTCGTCAGTACGTTTCCGCTGATGAGGTTGAACCCGGCGTCTCCGGAGGCTTCCTCTCGGATGAGGCTGCGCGTCTTGCCCGCAGTCGCCGATGAGGCGATCGAGTTACCTTGGATCAAGTTGCGGGTGGCGCCGTACTCCATGTGGATGCCTGATGCCTGACCAGCGGTGCCGACTTCGCCTGGCGAGAAGATCGTGCATCCGGTGACGACGTTCCCCGTCCCGGCGATGAAGATGCTATCCCCGGCGGTGCCGTCAAAGTTCGAGCCAACGATCTTCGTGGACGAGCAGTCCTGAAGCCGCACACCCTTGGTGTTGTTCGTCGCGCCACCGACAAAATTGCAGGCATCGATGAACTGCGTGCCGGCCCGGTCCAGGATGCACACCGCAGTACCCCAGGTCGTGCCGCCGGATCCGCCGAGAAACTCGAAATCACACGCGACGATCTGATTCTCATCGTTGCTGTTCAGGTGGATACCTCGGCCGGGCCCCGTGGAGGCCATGGCCCCGTCGAAAAGGCAGCCGATGACCCGGTTGTTGTGGCCGAACGCGCCGCCTGTCTGGCCACCAAGGTAGAGGCCGTCGTCGCGGCACGCCACGAAGTGGACGTTGTCGAAGCGGCAGGCAACCGCACCCGCGGCGTTGATGCCGCCGGACGATCCGCTTGTCGACTGGCCCGAGCAGTTCCCGTCGATCTTCATGTCGCGGATGATGACCCGCGTGTCCTCCCCCTGCATCGCCAGGACGAACGTGTTCGCCCCGTTGGCCAGCTTGAGCGAGGTCCCCCAGCCAGAGCCTGCCAGCGCGTAGCCCTCGCCAGCGGGCAGCAGGATCGGCGAGGACACCATGTACGTGCCAGCGGGGATGTACAGGGTGGTGCGGGCTGCTGCTGCGGCGTCGACGGCGGCCTGCAATGCGGCGGTGTCGTCGGTGGCTCCGTCGCCCTTGGCGTTGTAGGGGGCGGTGGTGGCGATGATCCAGTCGATGCTGCTGCGGAGCAACGGTGTGGGAATGCCGCCGCTTTCGTCGAGCTGAAGCCAGCCGCCCGGCTGACCGCCCCGACCCATGAAGCCCGTGAGGACGTCACCAATGTCGGTGGCGGTCATGGTGTACCGGTGGCTGTAGCCGAAATCCACGTAGCAACTGGTGGTGCCGTCGGGGCCGTAGAAGGTAACGCCGCCGTCGGAGTCGGCGGTGACCTGGGAGATTGGCGTGCCGGCCAGATCGGTGAGGTCGGTGAATTGGGTGCCGCCTGTGCGGGAGGTCCATACGGTTCCGACGGCTCCGGGGCGCAGCAGTAGCTGGGAGCCCACGCGCTCGGAGGCGTAGTCGGCGGGACTGCCGCCGAATAGATGCCTGGCCATTGGTGCCTTCTTTCTCAGCTCAGGCGAGCCAGTAGGAGCCGTCGATGGTGAGAACGTCGTCTTTGCGGATGTCGAACGGCCTGTTCGTCAGCAGGTTGACGGTGTTGGGGGTGTCGTTGACGGAGTTACCGGTGGAGGTGGGGTAGCGGAGCCGGGCGATTTTGTTGGTGCCGTCGGTCGTTGGGAACGTCATGCCGGAACCGGTCGCGCTGCCCTCTCCGTTGGCGGAGGTGAAGTTCCAGGTGAACAGCGAGCGGAAGGCGGATGTGCAGGGGAGGCCGGGCGGCAGGGTGGCCTGGATCGGCTCGGTGTATGCGGGCGGGTTGCCGGTGGGGATGAGTTGGATCGTCACGTCGACGCGCTTCCCGACGGCCTGGTAGCGGCCGATGTTCGTGCTGCCGGAGCCCCAGTTGATGGTCGTGGTCGACGAGTTCCACACCGGGGTGTAGGTGGAGTCGTCGACTCCGGCAGAGGCGAGCCACAGCCAGCTAGCGCCGTCGCCCACGTAGAGCTTGCCGCTGTCGACGAGCACCTGGTTCTTCGCTGCCGGAGGGCGGGCGCCGGGGACGGCTGGGATGACGCCGCGGCCGGTCATGTAGCGGCGGTCGATGGTGTTGGCTGCTGTGACGACGGACGATCCGGCGGCGACGGTGCATTGGGCGAGGGGGATCTCCCAGACGCCGACGTCGTCCTGGGTGAGGGTCGGCGCGGACGTTCCGCCGGTCTTGTACTCGGCGGTGACCTTCTTGGCGGCTTGGTCGGCGCGGAGCACAGCGAGGTCGATGCGGGCAGCACCGGCCGCGTTGGCGGGCACGTTCAGGGCTTTGTTGGCGTCGTTGAAGTAGTAGAAGCCGTTGACGAATGCGCGGCCGGGTGCGACGAGGACGGTGTTGGTGCCGGAGGCGGTGGCCTTGAGTGTGGTGCTGTTGGGGTCGGTGTCATGGACTCCGTCCAGACCCCAGCGTCGTGCCACGCGGGACCACTGAAGTTGGGTGGTGATCGGGCTGCCGTCGAACGGCGCGGAGAACTCAGCCATGGTCAGGCCGCCTTCCGTGTTTTGAGGCGCCCGACGTCCTTCTTGACCTGGGCGAGGTGCTGGTAGATGCGGGCGACGATGTTGGTTCCGGTGTCGCCGCCGACGGTGGCTTTGACGGTGGTGCCGTTGTCTGCCGACGAGGCGAGGGTTACCTCGCGGACGACGTCCGTGTACCAAGCACCGCCCCGGAGTTGCGCGGACACGGTGTCGCCGACGCTGTAGTCCCGGCCGTAGCGGAGGTTGGGGATGTCGATCGGTGAGATCGACAAACTGCCTTGTCCGGCGCCGTTGGTGAGTGCTTCGGCGCCTGCCTGGTCCATCTGTGCGGCGAGGTCGACGGAGGCTGTATCTACGGACGTCTGGTCTACGAACTGTTCCAGGACGAGCCCGGGAAACAGCGGGTCCGGCCGGTCGTATGTCTTGCAGACGCGCGGCGAGCTGCCGCCTCCTGCAACAACGATGGCGCGGGTGCAGGTCGGCGGGGTGGTCGTGTAGGAGGCGTCGGTGAGGTTGCCGAGGCCGAAGCTGAACCGGGCGGTGCCGCTCCGGTCGGTGGGCGCATACACCTGGAACTGGAGCGCAGCTCCGACCTGGACGACGCGGAAGCCCAAGCCTGCGGCGTTGGCGATGTCCTGCAGGACGGTCAGGAGGTTGTCGAACTGGTTGACCTCGCGGACCAGGGGGCCGCCGTGGAGGCCGTCGGCGGCGAGGGTGAGTAGCGCGTGCTTCCTGGATGCGAGTGCTCCGGGTCCGGCGTTGACGTTGACGAGGGTCCGCATCGCCGTTTCGGCGGCAGCGGCAGAGATCTTGTATACGGATGCGGACTGCGATCCGATCGCCGACCCCGGTGACGGCCAGCATGCGTAGCGGGCGAGGACTTCGGTGTCGTCGGTGCCGCCGATCGTCAGCTTGCCGCCGCCGCCATCAGAGGAGGAGCGGGTCCAGTCCACCGTGCGGATCGGCCCGGACATGACGTGATCACCCGTCGCGGTGCGGATAATCAGCCCGTTGCCCTCCACGAGTAGCGACGCTTTGTCCGAGTCGGCGGCGATTTCCAGGGTGAATGCGCCGATGGCGTTGTGGCGGGGAATGACGTTGAGGCTGGTGTAGTCGTCGACCTGCCCGATTCGCTGCAAGGTCGAGTTGCGGACGTAGACGCGGAGTGCTGTCGAGTTCATGGCGTCACGCGGCCAGGTAGCGGGGCTGGTAGGACATGGACACAGTCGTCAGAGAGGTTGATCCGTCGACGACCAGGTTGAGCCGGTTGTCTCCCTCTTCCAGCGGCCACATCGTCGAGTCGGTGGACAGGTTCGGCCACAGATTCGTGCCCCCGTTGAGGAGCGCCGTCTGCCTGCGCTCGCGGGTGTCGATGACGATCGTGTCCGTGCCTGTGATCGTGCGGGCGACCCTCAACTTTTGCACGGTCGTCTCACCGCTGACCGGATCCGTGCGGGTGTTGGTGAGGGTGGCCGAAGTAGCCGGGCCCTTGATGGTCCACACCGGGTAGGCGACATCGTCGCCCGGATTGGTGACTACGACCTCACCGAGTACTTGGCTGTCGCCCACGACCAGCGGCAGCACTGGGTAGAACTCAGCGTCCGATCCGGCCTTCCAGTTGTGGGTGACTTCGGCGCCGATCCAGTACGGGGACGGGACGCCGAAGGTGATGGCGTTGATGCACCACCGCTCCCCCGCCGCGTCCAGCGATTCGTCACCTTCCATGCCGTCGACGTAGTAGGCGCCGATTGTGCGGACGTCGCCGTCGGGTTGGGTGAGCGTCAAGGTGCCCACACCGCGCTTGGGGTTGAGGCTGCGGATGAACGCGCGCCGGCGGGCGAGGTAGGCGGCGCGTGAGTCGTTCGCCCAGAAGGCGAGCGGCAGGACGATCGACTTTCCCTCAGCTCGGATATCGCGGACGGCGTACCCGTCGATGCCGGGTGATTCGTCTTTGGTGACGGCGTATTCGGGCATGTCGAGGCCCTTGGCGCCGGGTTGCAACAGCCAGCCGTTCTCCCAGTCGGACAGCATGGTGACGGCGCCTGCCGGGTCGGTGAAGGACACGGAGGGCATCTGGTTGATGAGGGTGGGCCAGGGCGGGCCCTGCTGTGGGATCTCGGGTGGGAGTGCGGTCGGGGGTACGAGGATGGGCACGTCAGCCTCCGACCATGCTGGTGCGGTGGAGCATGTCGTCTACGGCGAGGGCGTCGAGGATGGACTTGCGCGAGGCGACTTCGCGAGTGGTGGCGTTGTAGTACAGGTTCCGGTCGCCGCCGTTGTTGATCGTCTGCTGGCTCTGGATTCGGGCCATGGTCGCGGCGGCGGTGGTACGGACGGCGCCTGCCATGCGGGCGGCGGCTGCTGCCGTCTCGGGGACGGTCCGGTTAATGCCGCGTGCGAAGCCGAGGCCGGTGAAGCGGCCGAGGGCTTCGAGGACCCGCGACGGTGACTTGATCTTCAGTTCAACGGTGATGCTCTTCTGGATCGCCTTGGCGATCTTCTTCATCTGGTCTTCGATGAGCTTCTGCGTCGAGGCCAGGCCAGTCAGGTAGCCCTTGCCGGAGTTGGCGCCCGCGTCGTACATCGCATCCGCAGCCCCCTTACCGAAGGAAACCGTGGCTTTATCGATGTCGGCCTGCACCGTGTTGATCTGCTTCAGCTCGGCAGGCGTGGCGTCCACGAGGGCCTGGGCGTAGGCGGCGCCGGACTCCGGGCCTGCGGTGATGAGCTGCTGGAGCAGTGTTTTCGACAGGCCGCGGTCGCCGAGGGTTTTCAGGTTCGCGCCGAACTTTTTCAACTGGCCCAACCGGACGTTGAGTCCGCTGAGGATGCCGCCTGCGTCGAAGGTGTTGCCGCCGTTGGGGAGGCTGGTGAGGGCGGTGAAGTTGACGGCCTGCCCGGTGGCGTCGGCGGCGAGCTGGTTGGCGGCGGCGATCTTCGCGGCGATCGTGTCCCGCTGCTTGGCGAGGGCGTCCAGCTTCCTGGTCTGCACCTTGATCTGGGCGAGCAGCCTGTCATCGAGCGTGGTCTTGACGCCCTTGAATGCGTTCTTGATCGCCGTGGCGACCTTGGTCATGGCGGCGTCGATCTGCGATGCGGTCCCTGCGAGTTGCTTGAGGAAGTCGGCGCCGACCGACGCGGCGATCGGACCAGTGTCGATGCGCTTCCCGCCGACCTTGATGACACCGCCGCCTGCGTAACCGCGCGGCAGTCCCCGGCTGACCCGGACACCGCCGACGATGCCGCCTGCCGCATACCCGCCGGGCCGGTTGTAGGCGCGGGACAGGCTGCCGTAGGTCTTCAGCGCGTACTTCATGCTGGCGTAGATGTTGGCCATCGGGTCCACCGAGACGCCGTACATGAACGGGCCCGTGTTGCGGTACTTCCCGGCGAAGCGCTCGAAGGTGCCGCGGATCACCTGGAGCAGACCCACGGACGGGTGCCCGGCCTTGGCGTTGGAGTCCCAGAGGTTGACGGCGCGCGGGTTGCCGCCGGACTCCTGGTTCATGCGGCGCAGCGTCGTGTTGACGAGGCTGAGGGACTGGCCGACCTGCCCCAACGCCTGTTGGACGACGCCGCGCCAGCGCTGCACGCCGGAACCGCCATCACCTCCGCCATCGCCACCGGTGAGGTAGCGCATGGGGTCGACGGCCTTGCCGTTGATGCGGGCCTCAAGGTGGAGGTGGGGGCCCGTGACGTTGCCCGTAGCTCCTACCGCGCCGACCCTGCCGCCTTGCTTGATGCCCGCGCCGACGCGGGCGGCGATTGACGACATGTGCGCGTACAGGGAGGCCAACCCGCCGCCGTGGTTGATCTCCACATGCTTGCCGTAGGGCCCGCCCGAAGACGCCGACCGGACAGTCCCGTTGTCCACGGCGCCGACCTTCGTGCCCGTCCGCGCCGGGAAGTCGAGTCCGGTGTGCCGGCCCGACGACCACATGGAGCCGCGCTTGCCGAACGGGGTGCCGTAGGCGGCGTTGACGGGCTTCTTCCACTGGCCCGACGCTTCGGGGATGTCCTTGCCGCGGATGTAGTCGATGGCTTTGTCGATGAGTCCGATCGGGAGGCCGCCGACCGCGCCGGGCCAGGTGCGGCTGTTGGTGCCGAGGGCCTTCTTGATGCCGGATTTCACCGGCTTGAACGCAGTCTCGGCGAGGTCGGCGAATCCGCCGCGGACTACGTCGGCACCCTTGCCGAGGGCCTTGCCGACACCGGACGCGATACCCGATCCGATGCTGGACAGGCCGGAGCCGATGTCGCCCAGGATGCCGCCGCCGGCGAACCCCCGGAACTGGGAAAGGGAACGGCCTGCCATGGCCGCCTGGTTGACGGCGTGGAGCCGGGCGCGCTCGTAGGGGTCCGCCATCGCTTCGGACACGTAGACGCCTTCGCCGCGGCGCATGGGTACGAGTTGGTCGTCGCCCTGCCGGAAGGTGGACCAGCCGGGAAGGATGCCGCCGCGGGCGAAGCCCTTCGGCATGCCCATCGGCTTGAGGTCGGGTACCCCCGGCAAGTTGGCGGCCGTGGCGTTCCACACGCCGACGACACCCTTGTTGTACACGGTCTGGATCCAGAATTTGACGGGCCCGCTGACCTTGTCTTCGATGCCTTTCCAGACTTTGCCGATGTTTTCGCGGAGGTCGCGGAACGCGGCGACCATGCGGCCTGCCCAGCGTCCGAGGCCGCCGAATGCGTCGTCCATCGCGCCGGAGGCGGTGCGGCCGACGGTGCGCCAGAGGGAGCGCCAGGTGTCGGCGATGCCGTCGCGGATGTCGCGGAAGATTTGTACGCCGCGCCGCCAGAGTGAGGTGAACCAGCGGATGGAGCCGTTGACGATGTCGGGGATGATCGAGTGTCCGAGGAGGATGTCGTAGAGCCAGCGGAAGTGTCCGGCGATTTTCTCCGTCAGCCATTTCGCGGCTTCGACCGCCGGGCGGAAGCCTTCCTTGAGCCGTCCGAGGTCGGAGACGATCTGTTGGATGGCGGGGATGACGACCTGTGTGATGACCCAGGTGGCGAGGCGGGTCATCAGGTCGGTGAATTCGATCAGTGGCGGGATCAGCGGCAGCAGGGCGGGCAGTAGCTCGGTTGCCATCTGGACGCTGAGCAGGAGGAGTTGCGGCAGGAGCGGGGCGAGCTGGGTGAGGATTTCCCCGATCGACTCGGCCATCAGGATGAAGCTGGGGATCAACTGCGGTAGTACGGGAAGGAGTTGCTGGAGCAGGTCGAGGAACGCGACCGCGTACTGCTCGGCAAGCTCAGCGATGATCGCTGTGAGGCCGGAGATGATGGGGGTGAGGATCGGGCCGAGCATGCCCGCCACGTCCCGGATCACAGGGGCGAGGGCCTGGAAGATCGTGACCAGCAGGCCGAAGATGGGCTCCACGGCCGGCAGTAGCTGAGCGATCAGGTCACCGATCACGGGCAGCAGCGGCGACAGCGCCTCCACCAAAGCAACCACCGCCTCGGCAGCTACGACCAGGATCGGCCCGAGGGCTTTCCCGATCGGCAGCAGGGCCTCGCCGAGGGTTTTGAACAGGTCCGCGATGACGGGGCCGAGCATGTCAGCGATCTGGATGATGAACGGCGACAGCGCGGCAAGCACGGGCAGGACGGCTTGGATGGCCTGCCCCAAGGCTCCGGCGAGGAGCCCGACGATCGCTGAGATCGCCGCGAACACCTTCGTGAGCGCGTCCTGCACTTCGGGCATGCGCACGATCCGGTTCAGCTCTTTGATCGTCGCGCCGATCGTGGAGAAGAAATCCCCCTGCCCCGCACCCGCAGCCTTGAAGATCCCCGAGACGAGGCCGCCCAGGTCCGCGAGGACGCCGCCGAGTTGGATGGCGACGTCCAGCGCACTGTTGATGGCCTCGGTCAGCCGCCCGGACTCCAGTCCCTTGTTCAGCTTCCCCATGACCTTGTCCATGGCGTCGGCGGCGCCCTGGGTCATGCGGTCGAATGCTGGCTGCGCGGCAATGGAGAGCTGCGCGAGGCCGGTGATGAGCTGGCCGGGGATGCGGGCGAGGTTGCCGAGGCTGGACTGGACGCCGTCGAACACGCCTCTGAGTTGGCCCGCCGTCTCCAGGTTCGCGACGGCCGTAAGCGCGTTGCGGCCCATCCGGTTGAGTTCGCCCGCGGCCCCGACGATTCCGGTGCGGACGGTGGGGAGGATCTGCCCGCCGACCTGCCGCAGCCGCGTCCCGAGCCCGGCGAACAACCGGTCCTGGACGTCGAGTTTCATGTCGCGCCAGGCCGGGGCCATGGCGCGGATCTCCTGCACGAACGCCCGAGCGTTCGGGCTGAGCTTGGCGAGCGCCTCATCGACCTTGCTGGTCTGTGCCGCTACACCGGCCTGAGCAGCAGCAACCGCACGGGCGGCGTCCGCGACCGCGCGGTGCGCGTCCTGGACAGCCCGCTCCTGCGCGGCGACTTGTTCGCCGGCGCGGCGTATCTGCTCCCGCGCCCGCACCACCTGATCCGAGCCCTCAACCCCCGCTGCGTTGGCGGCCTTCGTATCGGCGGTGAGGCGTTTCTGCTGCCTGGACTGTTCGTCGGCTGCGACGCGGGCTTTTTCGAGGGCGAGTTCCTGCTGCTGGATCTGAAGCTGTGTCGCCGCGGGGTCCGATCGGACCTTGGCTAGGTCCAACTCGGCTTGCTCAATGTCGAGAGCGGCTTGCTTCTGGTCCAATGCGCCTTGGCGGAGGCGCTGGTTCATGTCCTCCAGGTCCCGGGTCGCCTGCCTGCGTGCGGCCGACAACGCGTCCTGGGCTTGCCGTGCGTCGCGCTGCGCCTGGGTGAGGGACCGTTCCGCGTCGGCAACACCCCGCTGCGCGTTCGCCAAGGAGCGTTGTGCGGATTCGACGCCCTTCACTGCCGTCGCTGCGGCTGTGGCCTGTTGGGCGCCGCCTCCGAGTGCGGCCTTGATGGCGTCGCCGACCCCCGACGTGCCCAGCTTGACCGCCGCAAACGTCGTACCGAGGAGCGTGATGGCGGGGGCGACGGTGGCGGCGAGCGGCCCCATCTGCGCGATCGCACTGCTCAGTGACGCGATTGACGGGAGCGCCGCTATCGCCGCCGCCGTCAGCTTCAGCACCCTGCCGCCCAGCGACGACACTCCGTCGCCGGCGCCGTCGCCGAGACCGGTGAGCGCGCCCAGCCCAAGCGTGCGGACGCGGATGTTCGCGGTACGGTCACGGGCCGCATGGTTCAAAGCCGTGTTCGCCGCGGCTGTGTTCGCGCGTGCGGTGACGGCGACAGTCCGCCGCCGGGTGAGGTTGGCGATGTCATCGGCAGCGACGCGGGTGTCGACGTCGATGCCGATCCGTACCCGCTGGCGACGCGTGAGATTTTGGATCTCCTGCGCCCCGACGCGTGTATCGACCGACGCGCGGATGTTGACGACACGGTCCTTGACCAGCCGGTCCAGTTGCCGCTCGGCCGCCGCATACGCCGCCTGCTGGATCTTCGGCAGAACATCGACCGTGCGCTGCCCAAGGAGCGCGTCGAGCCTGCCCCGCGCCGTACCCTCATCGAGGTCGACCTTCACCTTGACGGTGCGGGGCTGCGTCAGCTTGTCGAGACCCGTGCGGGCGGCGGTGTCGTCGAGCTGCGCCTTCACCTGGACCGTGCGGTCGGCAGTGAGCCGGTCCAGCTTCGTCTTCGCCGACCCCACGTCGAGGTCGACATCGAGCTTGATAGTCCTCGGGGCGGTCAGCTTGTCCAGCTTGGTCTTCGCCGCTGCCGAGTCGAGATCGAGGCCGACCTTGACGACGGGCATGAAGCCGCGCAGTTCCGTTCGGACCCCGGAGATCAGCTCTCGGCCGGCGACCTTGCCCGCGAGTTTTGCGGGCTCCCGCACCGCCTTGGGCAGTTGGACCATGAGGAGGTCGCCGAACTTCGACGTGTCGGGGGTGAGCGATACCCGGGTGCGTCCGACGACTGTCGCCTCGGCCATGCTGCCCCTCCCCTCCTAGTGCGCTTCGAGTTCGCGGATCTTTGCTGCCCAGTGGTCAATCTCTGCTTGATCGGTTTCGCTGGTTCCGCTGGTGCCGGGTGAGTACTGGTTGAGGATTGCCTCGCTGTATTCGCGGCCTGCGGCTTCGAGTTCGGCTTGGGCGTCGTCAGCGGCCATGTGGGGCGGTTGGATGACGTCGAGGTCGGGTGGTTTGCCTTTGAGGTGGGCGGTCCACAGGATCCGGACGAGCATGATCAGCGCGTTGTACTGGGCGGCGCCGATGAACGTGTCCTGCGTCCAGCGGCGTCCTTCCACATCGCCGGAGGCTGCGGCTTTCGTCGCGGAGTCCTCCGGCAAGGCGTCCACCAGGTCCCGGAGTTCGGCCCAGTTCATGGACCCTTCGCCCCAGGACATGGCCCAGAATTCCTCTAGGCGGCGGCCGGGGTAGTAGCGCTGGAGGTCGGCGCGGAGGCTCCCGGCGTGCTCACTGAGGAGGGCGAGGAGCCGGAGCCTTCCCCCTGGTCGGTGCCCGCCTCACCGTCCAGTTCCTCGATGATCGCCTTCAGTTCGCCGACGGTGAGCTGCGCGGTCTTGACGAGCTGATCGAACGCCTCGGCCGGGGTGGCAATCTTGCGGAGAACGGAGAGGTTGGTGTTGCCGCCGTCCTGTTCGACGCTCTCTACGACCTCGATCGGCCAGTGGTCCTGGGTGAGGAAGGAGACCGTCCGCTCCTCCGGCACCGCCCCAATGGGCTGATCCCCGACGAGGGGCAGTTCGAAGACGACGTCGACGTACTTGAGTCCGGCGGTCTGCGCGATCTGTGCGCGCATCTGCTGGAGGCGGATGACCTTGCGGTTCGGCTTGCTCATGGCTGGTGTCCTTCGTGGCGGGGGCGGGGCGGGGGCTTGTCAGGTGGTCCGCTGCGCTGCCCCCGCCCGGAGTTGGGCGCAGCGGACCACCAGTCAGGGGTCAGGGGGTCGGCAGCACGACGTCCGTGATCATGTGCTGGACGGACTGGGCTCCACCGGGCGCCGCCAAGGCGGTGAACGTCAGCTCATAGTTGGAGCTGTCGTCTGCGGAGTGCTTGCGGGCGCCTCGGTCGGACACGCCACAGCGGGCGATCATGATGCGGTGGCGCTTCCCCGACATGAGGACATCGAGCCCGAGGGCGATCTCCACCGTGTCCTGGGTCGAACCGGAACCGAAGGAGATGAACTGCTTCTTCGCCGGGGGGCCCACCGCAGCCGCCGTGCTGGTCATGTTGGCGAACTGCACCTGGTAGTACAGGGACAGGAGCTGGGCCGTGGTCTCCCGGAAGACCAGCTTGAACGTCTGTGTGCGCTTCTTGGCGAGGTCCACGACCGGGGCGTCCTCGCCCCACGCGTCGAGCTGGGTCCGCTCCTCTTCGAGAGCCTCTTCGAGGCCGTCCGGGGTGATGAACCCCATGTCGGCGAAGTCGGAGCCCCAAGCGATTTCTGGGCCGGTCGGGAACGTGGAGCCGACCTCGGCCGCGTATGCCTTGCCTGCTGTACCGACGATGATGTTTGCTGCGTCGCCCACGGTGGGCCTCCTAGCTGGTCACGCGGGGTGGGCAGACGCTCATCCCCAAGGTCATGCCGACGCGGTACACATCCGTGTTCGGCTCTTCGGGTCGGTCCTGGGGTCCGGCCTCCTGGCTGATGCCGGTGACGATCCCGTCGGCGGTCGCACGGCCGGGCAGCAACTCCCACTCGGCACAGACGCGTTGGGCGAGTTGCATGGCGCCGTCCTCGGTGGCGGCGTAGCAGTCGACGCTCAGGCGCGGGTTGTCGCGCTGCGCCGGGTCCGCCCAACCGCGCACGTCCGCCACTCCCCCAGCGCGCAACACCCGCACCACCGGCAGCGCAGCCGTGAACGCGGCACCCTCGGGGAGCTTCGACGTCACGAGGACGCCGTCGAGCGCGGCGGCGAGGAGATCTATGGCGATCTTCTTGCCGTCGGGGAGGACAACCGGAGTCGCCATCGGGCTACTTCGTCTGACCCGAGGGCGGGGTTGTCTTGGCTACGGGCTTCGGCTCGGGGGTGGGGGTCGCCTCGGCGACGGGGGTCGCATACCCGCGCCAGCGGTGCACCTCGCCGGCGGGAACGTCGATGACGGTCTCGGGCGGCTGGTCGCCACGCCAGAACGAGAGCTTCATCTTCACGGTGTCGCCGTCAGCCATCGTGTACTCCTTCATCAGTGATCGCCGCCAGCGGCGTCGAGTGCGTTCGTGAGAGTGAGGCGGGGCGGGTGAATAGCCCTGCCATGGCGGTCGGTCTGCCGAGTGCCGTGCTCCACGTAGATCGCGTAATGAACGTTCGCGTCGACATGGACCGTGCCGTCCGCGTCCGCCTGCTCGACCCGGTGGATCGACTCCTGGAAACGACCGGTCAGCACGGGCGCGGTGGCCTTCGCGACCTGGACGACGCGGTCCATGCGGGCCCGCATGTCGGCTTGCACGTCGTCGTCCAGCGCCAGCGCCTCGATCGCCGCCTCATCGACCTCCACCACAATGTCCGCCGCCATCAGCCCGCGACCTCCTTGAGATCCACGACCTGACCCGACAGCGGCCCGGACAGCTCCGGCACTGCCGGAACGCCGTCCACATCCCAGTCGCGGCCCTGCCAGCGGACCCGCATCCACTCCGTGACCTGCGGGGCGCGCGGCGGCATGAACAAGCGGGCAGTGGTGACGGTCTGATCCGAGGCGTTCTTCGTCTCGGCTGATCCCGTGTAGTCGACGGTCACCCGCCGAACCTCGGTCGGCGTGGCATGCTCCCAGTCGCGGACCTGCGAGTTGTACGAGCCCGACACGAGAGGGGCGTCCAGCAGGATCACGGCCTGGCGGCCGATGTTGTACGGCATCAGCCCCACGTCCAAACGAAACCCCGGAAATGGCCACTGGTCAGCAGAACATCCGCAGCCGACTGCGTCAGACGTGACGACGCGCTGCCGTTGGACCCGTCCTTCGACGCCCGACGAGTAAAAGACCTCTGCCCGGTGCTCATCGACGCCAGGTCGTCCTGCGCGCCCGTCTCGTCGTCACGGTCCATCAGCCACTGCACCTGCCGCACGCAAGCCCTGGACAGCGTCACCAGCACATTGGGGTCGGTCCGGTCGTATGCGATGCCGTACAGGGCCCTGTCGATCGCGGTCGACGCCCGGTCGAGCAGGCGCGCGACGTTCTCCGGAGCAGGCTCAGGAGCGAGCCACGCCTCAAGGTCACTGACGGTCGCATAGGGCATGAGCTACACCTGCGGCCCGTCGTTGGCGTCCTCGATGACCTGGACGTACTCCTGGCAGTCCTTCTTCGTCGCCCCGGCCGCGTCCTCCTCGGGCATGCCGACAGAGATCGCGTAGGCCCGCCAGTCGTCGACCTTGCTGTTCGCGGTCGGCTTCTCTACCGGTGCGTTGGGATCGGCAGGCGGTGTGGGCGTCTTGGGCGCCTCCGGCTCCACCTCGGGCACCTCGTCGACGACGGGCACGAGGTGGCCGCGGGCGACCTGCTTGGCCATCTCGGGCGACAGCGGCTCATCCAGCAGCAGGCGGAGACCACCCGCGCCCTGGTATTCGCGCGCCATCAGACGGCCCTCGGGATCTTGAAGACCGTGATGCTTCCCGTGGTGCCAGCGGCGAAGTCGACGAAGAGCTGAGTGCCCTTCTGCTGGAACCGCCCGCTGGCGAGCGGGGGGAACCATGCTGTGGCAGTTGTCGGGATGCTCGCGGCAAGGTCGCCCTGGCCAGCCGATAGGGCTGGCGTGCCGTTGCCTGCCTTGACCGTGACGACTCGGGTAGATCCCGAGGAGTTGGTGACGCGGATGAGGGTGTGCTCGGGGTCGGCGTTGTTGATGACGACGCCGTTCGTGACGAGGGTCGCGTCGATGGTGGTCCCCGCCGGGTCGGCGAGAGAACTGTTCGGGAGGAGCGGGGTGTAAGGGACTGCGGTGCGAGGCATGGGTGGGCTCCCGGGGTCAGGATCGGAGGCGGCGACGAGGATCACGCGCGGGGATGGTCACGCCGGGTCGATGAACGCCACGGCGATACCGGTCGGGCGCGCGAGCTTCGCCCCGTACACGTGCAGACCACGGATCGCGTCCGAGAACGACCCCTCCAGGCGCAGCGCCTCGGTCTCCAGGATCTGGTCCGCGTAGGTGATCGCTCCCGGGTATCCGGCCTGGATGACCTGCGTGTCGCTGGACGGGTTCGGGGCGTTGTTCGACATCAGGATGTCCATGCCGGCGGCGCGGCCGATGTACCCGTTGCGGAGGCCCTCCGTGGTGCCGGAGGCGTCGGCGCGGATGAACCGGTCGTCCTGGAGGAGGCTGGCCTCCAGTTCCGGGGTGATGACGCAGTACCGGTCCTCGGTGGGTACGTTGGCCCGGTTCAGCCGGGTGCGGAGGGGGATGAGGACCTTGTTGTAGGCGTCCGTCGGCGTGGTGAAGGTGTTGATCGGTGCGCCCGTGGAGCCGACCGTGTTGCTGGCGGCGGCGCCGGTGTAGAGGTTCGCGACGTAGCTGTCGGCGGCGTCGCGCAGCTTGTACGCAGAGTTCTGGGCAACCTTGGTCATCGGGTTGACCCGGACCTGGGCCTTGTCGACGTCGTCGAGCTTGAACGCGAAGAACTTCTGCCGGTCGATGATCAGGTCGATCCCGGCGGTCTCGATCTTCTCGTAGTTGAGGGTGCCGTCGGGGTCGTAGTCGCTGACTGTCGGGTCGCCGACGGTGGTGATGCGCACCGACTGGCCGAAGTTCGCGATCTCGCCCTCGTAGTCGCTGTTGACGAGCTGCGGCTGGGCGTAGACGAGGGCGTTCCGGAGCGCGTCGAGGAGGAGCGCGCTCCAGATCTGAGGCTTGAAGTTGGCGACGGACAAGGGAGGCTCCTATGGTCAGCCTCCGCCCCCCAGGTGGGCGTTGAAGCGCCCGTCCTTGACGGCTTTGGCGATCTCTTGGGATGTCATCCGCTTCCGGTCCGCCTCGCCCAGCTGCCGCTTTCCGCCCGGGGCCCCGTCCATTGGTGCGCCACCCGCAGGGGTGGGCTCCGGCTGCTTCTGCGGCGCCTTGGCCGCGAGCTTCGCGTTGGACTCCACCGCCGTCTTCACGGCCTTGCCGACCGCCTCGTCGAACCCGTCCGCTGTGGGGTCGAGTTGGGCGATGGCGCCTGCGAAAGCGCGTGAGTCGAGCAGTGCGTCGGGGTCGCCGCCGTGCGTCCCGGCCGTCTTGTAGACGGCGAGTTCGACCTGTGTCTGTCGGGCCTGATCTTCAGACGCCTTGGTCTGGGTCTGGGCCTCGGTCAGCTGCTTGGTCAGCTCTTCGGGGGTGGGCGGCTTCTTCTCGTCGGTCTCGATTCCGAAGGCGGCGGCGACCTTCTTCATGAAGGCGGCCTGATCGTCTGCGGCTTTCTGCTCTGCGGCGGCAGTCTTGGCCTTCTGGGTCTCGACGTCGCTGCGGAGGTTTTCGACGAGCTTCTCGAAGCGGGCCGGGTCGAAGTCGCCGTCGAACTTGGGCGCCTTGGCCTTGGGTTCGGTGGGCGGCTCGGTTGCCGGTGCCGGGTTGGAGGGCGTGGCGGGTGCGGCCGGCTCTGGCGGAGTCGGTGCGGGTGCCGGGGTTGCGGGCGGGGTGACCGGCTGGGTGCTCGGGTCCTGCGCCGGGTTGTCGGCGGGGGGTGTTGCGGGGGCGGGGGTCGTCACGGTGCCTCCTTGGGCGGCCTGCGCGGTGTGGCGATGCCTTGATCGCTACGCGTTGGCCCCGATGTTAACCCTGAACCCACCTCAATGCTGCACAATCAAAGGCAAGAGCGCAAGCTAACCTTTGAATCAAAGACGAGAGGGGGTGTGGTGGTGGTCAGCTCACAGCAGGTAGCCGACACGGCGCAGACACACCCGGCGGCGATCCGCGCCCTCGAACAGCGCACCATCCCCGAAGCGACCCAGCCCCTCGCTCAAGCCCTCAAAGCCGCGCACTCGGCTGCGACATCCCGCTGGATCCGAGAAACCGCCGCCACCAACATCCCCGCACGCCTGGACGAGTTCGCCGCCTACGTGACCCAGCTCCTCGACGCGGCGTTCGCCGACAAGGGCAAGGGTGCCCAACGCGCGGCAGAGCGGGCCGCGTTCACAGTGGCTCAGGCCGGGGCCCGGCAGGCGTCACAACTCGCCACCACCATGCGCGGCAAGCCCACCCCGCCCGTCAATGCCGCACCCGGCGAAGACGCCCAAGCCGTAGCCGAGGCCATCCCCGCCGCCGTCGAAGAGGAACACCAGCGGGCTCTCGCGCTCCTCACCGTCGCGAGCCTCACCGCCATGGGCCTCGCCGGACTCAACGCCGCATTCACCAGAGCCCGCCGGGCGATCAGCCGGGTCGCGGCAGCCATCGCCGTCACCATCACCACAGCCAACGCGCACGCCTCCAACCTCGTCGCCCGCGCCCTAGGTGACGGCGTCCGCCTCCTCTGGGTTGCCGAACCCGACGCCTGCCCCGCCTGCGCGGCCTATGCCGGCCGCAGCATCCGACCCGGCGGCAAGTTCCGCGGCGGCCTCAGCCTCGACCCGCGTCGCACGGTGTTCGTCACAGCCATCACCGGGCCGCCACGGCACCCGCGCTGCCGCTGTGTCCTTATCCCCTGGTCGACAGCCTGGCTGCTCGACGGCCCGCCCCTGCCCACCCTCCTGCGCCACCGCGCAACCACCGGGAGGACCGCATGAGTCGCAAATGCAAGAACCACTACGGCCTCATGAGCCAAGACCGCTGGGACGAACTACGCGAGCTGCACGCGCAAGGGAAGGGAAGAAACGCGATCTCCCGGGAGATGGGCATCACGAACTCGGTGGTGTCCCGGACCGCAGCGCACCTCGGCCTCGAATTCGACCGGTCGAAGATCGCCGCAGCAACGGAGGCACGGCTCGCCGACCTCGCCGAACGCAGGTCACTCCTGGCCGAAGACCTCATCGACGACGCGGAGAAGCTTCGGGCACAGATGTGGGAGCCGACCACCGTGTACGCGTTCGGCGGCAAGGACAACGAGTACAACGAGCATGTCTTCGACGAAGCCCCGGCGGCGGACAAGCGGGCCCTGATGGGTACTGCGGGCATGGCGATCGACCGGTCGTTGAAGCTGGCGCCCGCCGAGGAATCGTCGGGGCTGGATGCGGCGAAGAGCATGCTGAGCGGTTTGGGTGAGGCGCTCTCGGCGCTCGCGCGCGCGGAGGGTGAGCGCGATGCTCACGCCGAGGGCGACAAGGCGTAGCCGTGCTGGATTCGCTGCCTCTTTCCCGTAAGCAGATCAGGTCTGTCGCCGAGTCGACAACCAAGATCTCTTGCTGGGAAGGTGCGATCCGGTCCGGGAAGACCATTGCCTCACTGCTGAAGTGGCTGATCTTCGTTGCGAATGCGCCGACGACGGGCGAGCTTGTTGTCATCGCGAAGACCAGTCAGACCGCGCACCGTAACTTGTTCCTGCCGCTTCAGGATCCGGCGTTGTTCGGGGATATCACGAAGTTGATCCACTACACGCCGGGTGCTCCGACGGCGACGATCCTCGGCCGGACGGTGCACGTCATTGGCGCCAACGACGCCAAAGCGGAACCGAAAATTCGAGGCATGACCCTGTGTGGCGCCTACGTCGATGAAGTCACACTCGTGCCGCAAGTCTTCTTCGAGCAGCTCCTCGGCCGCATGTCAGTCCGCGGGGCACAGCTTTTCTGCACGACCAACCCCGACAATCCGGCGCACTGGTTCATGCGGGACTGGCTCTCCCAGGAGGGCACGAAGCCGCTGCGCCGGTTCAGCTTCACGATCGACGACAATCCGTTCCTCGACCCGGACTATGTCCGCGACATCAAAGCCATGCATGAGGGCCTCTTCTACCGGCGCTTCATTTTGGGGGAATGGGTCGCGGCCGAGGGCGCCATCTACGATTCGTGGGACCGGGACCGCCACATCGTCAGCGCACTGCCGAAGGCCGGGATCCACCGATGGATCAGCCTTGGCGTGGACTACGGAACAAAGAACCCGTTCCACGCTGTGCTCATCGGCCTCGGTGCGGACCGCAAGCTGTACGCAGCGGCAGAGTGGCGCTACGACTCGCGTCAGAAGCGCAAACAGCTCACCGACGCCGAGTACTCGCAGCGGCTGCGATCGTGGCTCGGCGAGGTGCCGCAGATCGGCCCGGTACGCCCTCAGTTCATCACCGTCGACCCGTCCGCGGCCAGCTTCTCGACGCAGCTACAGCGGGACAAGCTGCGGCCGACGCCGGCAAAGAACGACGTGATGGACGGCATCCGCACTGTGTCGTCACTTCTGGCCTCGAATCAGCTTCTCGTCCACGAGTCTTGCAAGGACTTGATCACCGAGATCGGCGGCTACTCCTGGGACGACCAGGCCGCGCTTCGTGGCGAGGAGCGCCCCATCAAGGTTGCTGACCATGGCGTCGACGCCCTCCGCTACGCCCTATTTACGACCCGAACCCTGTGGCGGCACAAGCTCGCCCTGGCAGCCTGAAAAGGAGAACCGTCATGACCCAGCCCCGCCGCTTCCACCTTCAGCGCGACCATGACGTCACCGGCGTGTCCGGTACTGGTCGCGTCGCCGACGGTATCTGCTGGTCCGACGGGACCGTGTCCGTCCGCTGGCTCGGCGACCGCCCGTCCACCGTTTTCTGGGACCACCTCGCCGACGCCGAGCACGTCCACGGACACGGCGGCCACACCCGCATCGTCTGGGACGACCCCGAGCCCGCACCGGCTGGCGACTGCCCGCACTGCCCCGACGGGCACACCCCCGCCGACAGCGGATCCCAGCCGTGGGGCGTCTACGTCGCGGCCGACCGCGATGGTGACGGGCAGCCGACGCAGATCATCGTGGCCCGCTCCGCCGGGACCCACGTCGCCGAGTCCGACGCCGAATGGGTGCGCCAGAAGCTCAACGGGCCGGAGGAGAACCGTCCGGCGCCTACCCAGCCGAGCACGTTCTCACGGCTCGCACGCGGCGCGTAGCCACCCACCCCGGCCGCCCAGTCCTCACCAAATCAAGGAGCCCGTCATGCCGCTGCCGCCGTCCGGGAATACGCCGTGGCCGCCGCCTCAACTGGAGATCCCGCACGCCGACATGGACATGTGGCGTGCCTGGTACGCCGGCGACACGGGGCATTTGGCTGCGGTGTACGGCGGTCCGGCGAGTTACACCCGCAACGGGGTGGCCCGCCAGTTCTTCGAGGTGGACAAGCGGCGTGCCGTGGGCGGCGACGAACTGCGGATGTTCTGGGGGCAGCCTCCGACTCCGGGTCAGCAGGCGGCGAAGTTGCACATTCCGATCGCCGGTGACATTGCGGAGATGTCGGCGAACCTCCTGTGGGCTGAGGTGCCGCAGGTGACCGTCGATCTGGACTCGACGAGCGACGCGGGCACGGCGAAGGCGACGACGGCGCAGATCGGCCGCTACCTGGATGACCGCGGGCACGCGAAGCTGAGGGAAGCGGCCGAGCTGACGGCGGGCTTGTCGAACGCATACCTGCGGGTCGTGTGGGACACGTCGCTACGTCCTCGGCCGTGGCTGGATGCGATTCCGGCGGATGCGGTCGTCCCGGAATGGCAGTGGGGTGTTCTCGCCGCTGCCACAGTGTGGCGCGAGCTGGCGCCGCTGAAGGAAGTCAGCGAGGTGTGGCGGCTGCTGGAGTACCACACGCCCGGGACGATCGAGTACGGCGTATACGTGGGCGGTGTCGACAACCTCGGCACTCGGATGGAGTTCGTCGACCATCCCGACACCGAGTTCCTGATCAACATGAAGGGCGTCGACGAGCAGGGCCGCCAGGCGACGCAGATCAACCGCCTCCTGATCACGCATCTGCCGAATGTGCTGCCCAACCGCTTGTGGGATGGGATCCCGGACACGGCGCCGCTGGGCCGCTCCGACTATGCCGGGGTCGAGCCGCTGATGGACGCCCTCGATGAGTCGTGGTCGAGCTGGATGCGCGACCTGCGTTTGGGTAAAGCCCGTCTGCTGCTGCCGCAGTCGATGCTCGATACGGATGGCCCCGGAACGGGCGGATCGTTCCACCTGGAGCAGGAAGTACGCGTCGCCCTGAACATGCTCGATGAGGGCGGCAAGGACTCGATCACGGAAGTTCAGTTCGCGATCCGGGTGGAAGAGCACGAGCGGACCACCAAGGCGCTCCGACGGCAGATCCTCAGCAGCGCCGGCTACTCCGCCCAGTCGTTCGGTGAGGAGGGCGCGGTGGCTGTGACGGCGACGGAGGTCGCGGCCCGCAAGGAGGAGTCGTTGACGACACGCGGGTTGAAGCTCTTGTATCAACGGCCTGCGCTGCTGGAGGTGTTGTCGACGATGCTGTGGGTTGATGCGATCCACTGCGCCGCGAAGGGCATCGACCCGACGGTGGAGTTGACCGCGAGTTGGCCGCAGGCGGTGCAGCCGGATCCGGAGGCTCAGGCGCGAACCCTGTCGCTGCTGGACTCGGCGGGGGCGATCTCCACATTCATGAAGGTGCGGGGGTTGCATCCGGAGTGGGATGAGGAGGAGGTCGTGGAGGAGGTGCAGCGGATCCGGGCAGACGGTCCGGGTGCGGTTCCGGCTGGGGATCCGTACAGCACGACGTCGGATCCGTTGGCCTTGGATGACCCGGCGGTCGACGACGCGGCTTCGGATCCGGGGCTGGACGACGTAGCGGGCGCGGCCTCGCAGTTCGACACGATGGCCGCTTAACGGCGCCCGGCGCCGACTTCGGTCGGCTCTGACTCGGTCGTATCGCAAGCCACCCAACCCGTCTCGTCGGCTAGCTCGTGTGCGCGTTCCATCGTCTTGGGTTGGAAGCGCGGCGGACAATAGGTGTTGAGTTCTCCGAAATCGGCCGTGTACAAGGCGACGACACCGCCGTGATGACTGCATGCCCCTGGACGTCCAATGGATGGCGAGTCCCATCCGTCGCGGCAGGTGGTGCTTTTGTACTCCCAGGTTATGGGGGTGGTGGTAGCTGACGGCGAGGCGTCGGCGGCTGGCGATTCTGATTGATCTTCTTTGTCCCAGACGAAGTTGCCCATGATGATTAGCAGCGCCCAGCCGGCGGCAAACGCACCAGCGAGCGTGTAGGCAATCACCTTCAACACCAGGTCAAATGTGGACTGGCGAGCACGCCTGGCTGGAGTTGGCATGCAAGTCCCCTCCGTTCGTGGGTTGAGGTGCCAAGTCTGGCCTGCGGCAGCCAGGTTGGGATGCCGTGTCGGGAATCTCGTTCGACGCCGCCGTAATAGGCCGAGGGCCTGCTCCGTCGGCGGGAGCAGGCCCTCGGGGTGGGGTGGTCACGACGTGGCTTGCGCCTGGATCGTTGCGTCCGAGGGCCACCAGGCTTCGCGGGTCTCGGGGTTGTCGGGACCAGTGCGGCGGGAGAAGTCCTTGCCCGCCGTCACCCGGTACTCGTAGGAGCCGTCAGGCCAAGGGCCCTTCACCTCGCGGATGGTGGCAGTACCGGCGCGTGCGGCGGCCCACTGCTGACCGTAGTGCCGGACGCGGCTGCCAACGGGGAGCGGATGAGTCATCAGGTTTCCACCTCGTACTCGTTGCTGGCGACGGTTACGTCTGCCTTCCATGCGGCTGCCGCATCCCGCACGGCGGCCTCCAACTCGTCGCGGTCCCACTCGGTGAGGTTCACGGCGGACACAGTGATCTCGACGGCGATACGAGTGCTACTCACGGCATCTCCTTATAGGTGGCCCACCGCTCCCAGGCCAGCCGCCCTATAACGGCGGCCTGCTGGCGGGTAGGTTCGGGCTTGTTGAGGGTGCGCGCCCCGTCGGCAAGCCACCAGTTCCACCCGTTGCGTCCGCTGCGGGATACGCCGCCGTAGGACGGTTCGATGACGACCAGCACCCGGCCGCCGGACACGACATGCCAGCAATGGGTCTCCGACCAGTCGGGGGCCTTCACGATCTCGGCGGCGTCGATGACGGCGCGGGCCGCCTTCGCGGACAGACGGCGGCGGGTCACAGCGTCTCCCGACCGACGATCTTCTCCAGCAGCTCCCACAGCTTCGCTCCGGATGGCGTGATGTGCGAGAAGGGGAGGTAGTTGAGATCGTCGTAAACGTCCTTGACCTCGCGCGCGGCTATCTCGATGGTGACGGCGCCATCCTCGGCAACCCTGATGATCTGCATGGTCAGTTCTCCTCGTCTCGGTCGTATAGCTCATCCCAGTAGCGGGCGTCGGCTCGTGCGGAGGTGCGCGGGTCGTCGTCCCAGTCGTGCGTGCGGGGCTCGACCAGCGGCGTCGGCACATCGGGCGGGACGGGCTCCGGCGGGGCGGCAGGTCCTTCGGGCCGACGCGGGAAGCAGCGCTTGCACTCGGCAACCCAGGACATGCTGCGTCGGTCAACTGCCAACTCTCTCTTCCCGCATCGCGTGCGAACGAGTACTCGGACGCTGCTGCCCCAATTCCACTCCACGCCTTCGCACTCGACCGCAAGGTGCACGACAGGGCGGCTGGTGAACGCGGGAACCACCGGATAGGGCACATCCTCAAAGGACACGTCCAGGCCGTCCCGCATGCGGACAGGCGGCTCCACCAAAGCATCAGTGCCGGACTGCCGAGCGATGGTCACGCCTTCCCCTGCCGCTGGTTGCGGCGGTCAGCGGCTTCCTGCGCGGCCCAGCGGGTGAACCGCATGTCGTAGCTGAGCGTCGTCACGGTGTCGTCGACGACGAAGCAGCGCGGGCCGAGTTCCCGGACGACGAAGCGCTCGCGATCGGCGGATGAAGTGGCTGACACTGGCAGTTCTCCTATCGGTTGATGCCGGGCAGGTCGGCCGAGCCGACGATCAGGCCCGGATTGTGGGCGGCGAGGATCTTGTTGGCGCGGGCGATATCAGCGAGCGCGACCTGCCGCGCCTCCTCATAACGCGGCCCGCGCGACAGCCCGAAGCGGTGCACGGCATCCACGGCGGCTATCTCCGCGTCCAGGATGTGCGGCGGGATCTGCGCGCCGGCAAGCAGCGCGACCGCGTCCGGGACGGGGACCGTGGACGGCGGGCGGGCGATCACGATGTCAGCCGGTCCGGCGAGCGGCCAGAGAACGCAGGTCGCCCATGGTTAGTCCGGTACGGACGCCGTCGCCGTAGATGCCGGTCGTCGCCTCAACCATCAGGCGGCTGTTGGGCTCGTCGGCGTACACCTTGAGCACGTGCGCCAGCGCCTCCTCTGCGGTGGCGGGCGCGTCGCCGTACTGCTCCATCGCCTCGCGGCGGATGCGGTCCATGTGTCGGGACATCGTTGGTTCTCCTTACGCGGCGGCCGTGTAGGCGGCCTGCGGGTGGGCGGGTCAGGCGTGCGGAGGGTCAGTGCAGGATTCCGGCGGCCCGTGCCGCGGCCAGCCAGTCCGGGAACTCGCTCATGAGCTGGTCGTACAGGTCGGCGTCGGACATCTGCTTCGGGTTGTCGCCCGCGGGGAAGAAGCCGGCGTTGTCGACGACGCGCTTGCCGGGGACGCCGAGGTTGTCGAGTTTGCGGAGGAAGTCGAACCGGTCGGGGCCGAAACCGACGAACTGCCAGAACAGGGGCAGCCGGGCGGCCTTGCACAACGCCTGTTCCGCAGCACGCCGGGAGTCCGGGCCGCCATCCGTCTGGAAGATGACGAACGCGGGGTCGGTGCCGCCGGAGTTGAGGTAGTGGTCGATGACCTCGTCCATGGCGGCGAAGTAGTTGGTGGAGCCCATGGGTCCGAGCGTCTTGTGGTGGCGGTCAATGCTGCCTTGGTAGTCGTCGACGCTGATCTCGACAGCGGGGTGGGCGTCGCTGTCGAAGAACACGACCGGGACGCTGCCGTCGTCGTCCAAGTTGGCGGACAGGCCCAGCGCCTGCTCGGCAAGATGCTGCACCGAGCCGTCACGGTAGTAGCGGCTCATGCTGCGGGACCGGTCGAGAACCAGGTACACGGCGGCCCGCTGTCCGGCCAGGCCGCGCTTCTCCAGGGAGACGGCGGCGGACTTCACGAGGCTGACGAGACCGGACGGGACGTTGCTGACGGGCATTGCGGTGACTCCTTGCGTGAATGTCGTGCGGTTCTTGATCGTCTGGTGCGCCGCGGTGTTGGTCTAGGCGGCCTCCATGTAGGCGGCCTGGTAGAAGGCCGGGCGGGCGAGGTGGGCGGTCTGCTTGTAGGTGGCGAGGCCGACGTACAGGGCGATGTCGAACGGGCTGTAGACGTGGACTCGGATCCAGCGGCCGGTGGTGCGGTGCTGTACCCAGCAGGAGGCCGGGGCGTGGCCGTTGGCGGCGGTGTACGCCTTCTTCACGTGTCGGCCGTACCAGCTTTGGTAGCCGTCCTTGAGGTCCCCTGCGCCGAGTCGGTCGAGGACGTCGCCGGTGCGGACGAGGAGTCCGGCTGCGAGGTCGGCTGCGACCTGGCCTCCGATCACTCGGTAGCGGAGCGCCTTGGTGGCGGTCTTGGCGGCGGCCTGGGTGCGGCGGCGAAGGCTGGTGTTCAACGGTTCCCCCTGGTGCGGATGTGCGGTGGATCGGCGGGCCCGGCCGATGAGGGCCGGGCCCTGGGTGGGTCAGGCGGCCTGGGGCTGGAGGTTGCGGGCCATCTCGGCGAAGAACCGCTCCCCGTCGCCGACGTTGGCGATCTCCGCGTCGACCATGTCGCCGAGGAGGGCGCAGAACTGCCAGGGCGACAGAGCGTTGATGTGGGAGATCACGTTGGAGTCGGCGCGGCGTCCGGCGATGTGCTTGCCGTAGGACACCTGGGCTCCGAACGCGGCCTGGAACAGTTCCGAGCGCTCCCCGGTGTAGTAGCCGGGGTAGTAGGTCGCGTTGCGGACGCACTCGATGATCTCGGCATGCAGGTCGACGTTCTTGCGGAAGCGGCGGGTGCGGGCGCCGATGCCGAGGTTGCCCCGCATGGTCTTCGCGAACTGCTGGCCCTTGGTCATTGCCGTCTCCCCTGTTGGTCTCCCTGGCGATCACTTCGCCTCGCTGACATTGACAAGGTTAGGCCGCACGGAGGAACCTTGTCAACATGGATGCAGCGAAGTTCGAAGAGTGGTGGGCCGCTAGACTTTGTCGACCTCAACATGACAAGGGAGCAAGGGTGGCCGACCCGGAAGCCGAGTACTGGACCGTCGCCGACATCGCCGAGCACTGGGGCGTCAAGGTGGGGACCATCCGCTCCTACCGGTCACGGAAACGCGGCGAACTACCCGAGCCTGACCACACCTACGGGCGCACCCCGCTCTGGCGGCCAGCCACCATTCTCGACTTCGAGCGGCCCGGACAAGGGTCCCGAACCGACCTGCACGACAAGCCCGAGGCCAAGGAGGCGCAGGATGGATGACCTTGTGCGGTGGCTGCGTGCCCAGCTCGACATGGACGAGCGGATCGCGCGGGAGGCCGGTGACAGTTTCCGGCAGATCGGCGAGACTGGTGTCATCGTCGCCACCGAAGGTGACCGAGCTGAGGAGTGCGCCTCCGCCAACTGGGCTGGTATTGCCGAGCACATCGTGGCGTGGGATCCGTCCCGGGTGCTGCGCGAGATCGAGGCCAAGCGGCGGCTCATCGCCGAGCACCGGCAGGCGCAACCGCGCTGGTGCGTCGTCTGCGACGTCCCCAGCGACTACCAGGGACGCGAGTTCGGGTGCACCACACTGCGCCTGCTCGCCCTGCCCTACGCGGACCGGCCCGGCTACCGGCAGGCGTGGCGCCCGTGACGGTTGCGGTGTTCCTCCCCGACTCGGGTGTCCTCCCGCCGTGGGTGCGGATCGTGGTCGCCGTGGTGATCGTGGGCCTGGTAGCCGCCCGCATCTACCTCGCCTACCGCAACCACCGCCGCCGCAAGAAGTAGAAGCCCACTTCGCCCGAATCGACCCGCCTCCGCCACCCCGCCGGGCACACTGCCCATATGGCGCTCAGGTTCACGGTGCAGGGTGATGACGAGGCGGAAACCGCCGACGGGCTAAGGCAGTTGCTGACGCTCGGACTCCAGCCAGCAATGCCACCCCGGCAGGTCACAGACAACCGGTGGATGGCCCGCGCCATCCCCGCAGCGAAGGCCCCGGCCGAGGATGGCCGGGGCCCTGCCGTTTCCGGCTGATCAGGTGAAGGCGACGGTCATGGCGCAGTCGCTGATGGTCCTGCCGGCTTCCTCGTGGACGGTCCGATGCGCGGCGTCGTCTTCCGTGTCGCAGACGAGACGGCCGTCGGCAGTGTGAGTCCAGCCGAGTTTCGGGTCGCCCCACTTTTCGGTGACGATGTCGATGACGGCCTGCTCCGTCGAACCGTGGGGCGCGTAGCCGTCGCTGGTCTCGCTGGTGCCGCACAGGTCGCACACGGCGACGAAGCAGGTCACGTGTCGAATCGCCATCAGGCGGCGCTCTTCTCTCGGATGTCGTCGACGAGGCCGAGTCCGCTGACTTCGACGACGGTTCCGCAGTCGCTGCACCGGTACAGGGTGTGGACGCCAGCGCCCTCTCCCTCGGTCCTATCCGGCGCGCAGCAGATGGTGCAGGGTTCGTCGGCCTGCTTCTCCATCGGGCCGTGGCAGCAGTCCGGTACGCCGTCCTCGATCTCCATGGCGATTTCGAGTTCCATGCCGTAGATCGACGGTTCCATACAGATGCCCATACACATGGGGTTACTCCTCTTCGTAGTCTTCGGGGTTGTCGGCTTCGCGGCAGTCTTCGTTGCAGTACGGGTAGCCGCCGGGCGCGCCGCACAGGTTGCATTCGTTGTCGGGCATGGTCAGATGTCCTTGGCGAGGTGCTTGAGCCCCTTGGGCAGCTTCTTCCCGGCGTCGATCACCGCCTGGTTGAGGCGCTGGTACTCGGGCGTTTCTTCGAGGTTTCCGGCGGCTGCTTCGCGGGCGGTGTGGGCGTACAGGTCGGCTTGGGCGCGGCGGAAGTCGGCGAGGAGGGTGGTCTCCTCGGCGTAGACGCGGAGTTCTTCGGCGGTGGGCTTGGACATTTGGTTCTCCTATCGGGCCCAGGGTCGGGGCGAGTGGTCTGCGGCGGCGGTGAGGATCTGGAGAGCGACGTCCTGCGGGTCCATTCCGGCGGCGACGGCGTCGTCGACGACCTTGTTGGCTTTCTTATGGCTGCCCGTGCCGAGGAGTCCTCCGCGCTGGAGTTGTCGGCCGGCTTCCTGGATCTGTTCGGGTGTGGGCTTGGGCATGGTCATCTCCAGGGGTTGGGGTGGGCGATGAGCTGCGGGAGGGCGGTGATCCCCCATTGCTCGCCGCGCCCGAACGCCTTTGCCGCGACGGTCAGGAAGAGCGTGTGAACGTCATCGTGGAGAGTGCTCCCGGCTCCGGAAAGGACGAGCGCGATGTACGCGTCGGCCATGGGCTCGGCTGTTGCCCGGCCGAAGGAGTAGTGCTCCATCACGCAATTGATCAGCTGGTTGCGCGCCCACTCTTCGGCGTTCACCGCGGGCTTCTGGTTCACGGGTTTCTCCCTAGAGGAGTCGTGAGTGGGCGAGTGTCGCGGCCCGGTCGAGGTACGCGCCGGGCAGGAGCGGGGCGAGCTGGGAGTCGTTCCACGCCGGCACCGTCTCTGCCGTCGGAAAGTCGCGGCGAATGGCTTCCAGGAGGAGTACGAGGGCGTTGTCGGCCTCGCGCTGGTGGCGGGCTTCAGCGCGGACGGCACCGTCGAGGCAGAGGGATCCGCGCTCATTTCGGCGTGTTCCTCGGCACCAGCCGTCGCGGTCGAGGCGGATGCGGGCCCGGTGCAGGAGTGCGGCGAGCGGTGTCCGGTACGGGCACGGCTGGGAGGTTGGGGTGAGCGGCAGCGGGCCGGTGATCTCCGTCAGCGGCGCGGCGGGGATGTGGGCGGTGTTCACCTCGAAGGCCACGCCGGCCATGTCGAGGCGGGCGCCCATCGCGGCTTCAGTCAGCGCAAGTCGCGCCTCAAGGTCGAGGTGGGGTGTCGTTGTCCGGGCTGGGCTTGTGGGTGTGCGGGTGATCGTGGTCATGATGGGTTGCCTTCTGCGCGTATGCGCGTGGTGGGTGGAAGGGGCGCCCCTGTGTGCTGGCAGGCCGGAAGGGGCGCCCCGGCTGATCTACTTTTCGCGCAGCGAGTAGCGCACGAGGACAACCGATTCGGCGGGAACACCGCTCTCTCGCGCGTGCAAGGCGCGGATCCCCGCAAGCAGGGTGCTCACGGTGGCGCCGGGCGGCGGGGCATAGACGCCGGTGCGGTCCTTGGCGGGGTTCGATCCGTGCTTTACAGGGCCGAGTGTGAGCGTGGCGCTCCACGCGTACCCGCTGGCGGTGAGTGGGGTATTCGGGTCGCTGTAGTCGGCCATGTGTTCCTCCTGTGCTGGTCTTTGTGGACGGTTTGACGGTCAGCGGGCCGGGGCTATCTCCTGGCTGGAGGGGCGCCCCGGCTTGGCTAGCCGCGCTCGGGCGCGGTGCGTCGGTACTGGTCCAGCTCGAACGGGTGGAAGCCCGCCTTCTGCGCCGCGCGCAGGTTCGCCTGCATGACTGCGACGTCGACCGGGTCGACTGCCTCACCGCGCTCGTGTGCCTCGATCACGTCATCGACGGATCCGGCTGCCTGTCGGGCGATGTGTTCGCGTCGATCCATTACTTCGTCCCTTCTCTCGGGTTGTTGCATGGTCGGGTTAGAGGTCTTCGCCGAGGCGGACGTGCATGGTGGCGTGGTACAGCTCCGTGATCTCGCTGCCGTCGGTGGTGCGCGTGTTGACGCGGGCCGCGACTTCGGCGACGATCCGGTCGGTCGTGGCACGGTCGCCGCGCTTCTTAGCCGCGATGTAGTCCCGCACGGACTGGTGGGTGATCTTCAGGTCGGACATCGGGACTCCTCCTTTGGTTGGAACGGGTGTCGGTTAGCTGAAGCGGCTCCAACGGCGCTTCGCGGCCTTCTCGGCCGCCTCCCGGCGCAGGTCGCTGGCCTCCTTCGCCCGCTTCTCCATGTGGCGAATCTCGGTCGCGTCCAGGTCGTGGATCGCGGAGGCGTCCACCGGGCCGGCAACCTGCGGACCAGGGCCGGCGACGTTGCGCATCCCCACGGGCGGATGGTCGTAGACCGGCCCGTAGTTCTGGCACAGCGAGACGGCGTCCATGGCCCCGTCGCAGGGGGTGTCGGTGAACGGGCGCCGGGCGGTGAACCGGTACACGCTGTAGAGCTGCGCGTCCTCGTAGGGCGCGAGGTTCCGGGCGACGTCGAGAACGACGTAATAGGGGACGCCGAGTTGAGCTTCGCGGGCGAATCGCTTCGCCTTGTGCGGGTGCCAGACCTTGCCTGCCATGGATGAACTCCGTTCCGGTTTGCTGTAGTTTGTTCGGGTGGACATGAGATGGTTTGCACCCAGACGTCCCCCCGGACGGGGGGTGGACGCGACCCGGGTCGCGTCCGGGTCTGCAAGATCAACATTCCGGGGCGTCCGGCGGGCAGTCCGGGCATAGTGCGCATTTCGGATGGGACTGTCTGGGGCAAAAGGCGTGAATCGTCGGGGTCTAGTGGCCCTCAAGGAAGTCCAGCGCAGCCTTGATGTCGGCCCTCCGGTAGCCGTTCACACGGTTCGGAAGCCCGGGGATGGTGACCTTCACCGTGTTGCCTGCTCCGGCAGCCCGCAGCAGCTCGCCGAGCGGTTCCTCGTCCATGCCGCCGCCGATCAGCTCGGTCATCTCGTCGACCTGAGCCACATCTCGCCCCAGGTCGTTCATGGCGATCAGGCAGCCCCGTAGCGCCTCCATCTGCATGCGCTGATCCGGGGTGCGGTGCAGAACCAGACGACCCGGGACGCCGTCCCGCTTCGGCCCGCCCGCCGACGACGACAGGCCGGTGGCGTTGAGGAGGTGCTTCTCGATCGGGTCGTCCCACTGTCCGGCGAGCCGGCCTGCCTGCTCGCGGATCTTCGCGGCCTTCTCTAGCAGCGAGGTGATCTCGCCGCGTTCGTCCTCGTCGAGGTCGAAGGAGCGGGCCGTGTCGGTCACCCCAACGAACGGGTTCACGAGCCAACCCAGGCCAGGCCGGGGCGGATCGAACTTGGAGGCGTCGCGGCCCTGCCCAGCGGAACCGTCACCGAGGATCGCGTTGGACTGCTTCGCCGTGTCGACACGCATCGCCCACCGCGTGGTGAAGTTGATCGCCAGCTCAGTCGGAAAAACGTCGGCGTTCGGGTACTGCGTGATGACGACGAACATGATCCCTGCACCGACCGCAACGGAGGCAAGGTTGACCATCTTCTCCATGATCTCGTCACGCTGCTGCTTGCCGGTTCGGGTGTAGGTGGCAAGCTCGTCGATGACGATCAGTTCGAGGCCGCCGAGGTCGTCGATGACCGGCGCGATCAGCTTGCTCTTGCCGAGCCGGTTGAGTTCGGCCTCGCGACGCTTCATGTCGACGATCTCGGCTTCCAGGAGTGCGAGGAGCCGGTCCGGGTCGGGCTTGAAGTACGTGGCCGCAACGCCCGCCTTGGCGTAGGCGTTCCACTCGGCGTTCTCCTTGCCTGCGACGATCCGCAAGTTGATCCGGGGATCGAAGCTGGCCCCCACCACGACATTGGACGCGCCGACGCCCTTGCCTGAGCGGGTGCCGCCTCCGATGACGATGTTCGAGCTGCGGATCGGCAGCAGCACGGTCTTGCCGCGCTTGTTCCACGAGGTGGGCACGCCGTCACTGAAGGCGTCGATCTGGCCGGGGGCCTTCAGTAGCGGCGAGGGCCGCGTGCTTTCGAACGGGTCCTCGTCGGTGATCCACAGGCTGGTGCGGACCGCTGAACCGGCCTTCTCGACATCGACCATGGTGGAGTCGCGGCCGATCGCCCCGGCGAACTCCTCAATCTTCGCCTGGAGGGTGGCGACCTTCTGGCCTGCCGGGAGGTCGAAGACGACAGTGGTGTTGCCATCCTTCGCCCTCTGCGGCACGGCAAGGATCTGCACCTGGTCGTCGCCCTTCATCATGCCGATCTTGCGGAGGGCTTCCTCAAGCTGCGGCACGGTAAGCGCCGGCGGCGGCGGGGCGTTGAACTCCCTCTGCCCGACCGCCTGTTCCGTCTTCGTCATGTTCACGGGTGCGGCCAGCGTCTGCGTCTCCGTGGTCGGGGCAGGTGCAGGCTGGCCGGCGTCGAAAGGGCGGGACACGAGGTACCAGCCGTAGCCCGCCGCTGTACCGAGGGCGGCGAGGAGGATCGGCTGGCCGGTGGCGGCCTGCTCGACGGCAGTACCGAGGACGGACAGGGAGCCGAGCCCTCCGGCGGCGACGATAGCCGCGCGACCTGCTTTCTTGGCATGGCGGACGCCGTTGGCGTCCCGCTGGGTGGGCGGGAGGATGGGCGTGTTCTGGAGCGCGGCGAGCTTGGACTCTTCGGCAGCGACGCGCCCACCGAGGCTCGCGAGCATCCCACTGCTGGTGGACTCTCCGGCGTCGGCCTGCATCTTGGCGTGGGCGAGGCGGGCGTGTGCTTCAGCGGCGGCCCGCTGCTGGTGGGCGAGCTTGTCGTCGTGCTTGCGCTGCTTCCGCTCGCCCGCTAGCTGCCAGATCTCGGCGTCGTCGATGTCGCTTGTCGCCAACCACTCCTTGGCGCGTGCAGCGGTGTGACCGTACTGCACAACGACCGCCGCCTTGACGCGGTCCTTGCGGGTGGGCTCGGTGGCCTCTACGGCGGGCTGCTGCTCGGTGGGCTCGGGCTGCACTTCGGTGGCCACTGGCCGATGTCCTTCCTGGAGTTGGTCCGGGACCCGAGGGCGGGCCCGGGAGGCGGGTGGTCTAGAAGCCGGCCCACACGTTGCCGAGGCCGGTGGCGGCGGACCCGCCGAGCTGCTGGATCAGCGGCCCGAAGAAGGTGGGGGCCAGGTAGACACCGAGAGCGACACAGGCGAAGGCTTGGACGAACTTCACGTGTCCCTTCTTGACCATGACGATGACGACGGCGAGCAGTGCAAGGCCGATCGCCACGGTGAGGCTGATCGCCCCACCGCCTGCCTGGGTCTGGACTTGCTGCGGGTTGTAGCCCGTCTGCCCGGTGGTCGGCGCCTGGTTGTACGGGTTGGTGATCGCGGATCCCTGCCCGTTGTCGGGGGTGAGCCCGGTGCCGATCGCCGGGTCACCGTCGGTCCGTGCGGCGGCGAGGACGATCGTGGAGTGCTGCTCCGGGGTCGCCGCGTACCCGGCGTTGTCGAGGCCGAGGATGTGGATGGTGCGCCCGTCCGGCATGTTCACCGGGGCTCCGGTGGCACGGTCGATGGCGGTCTGCACCTCGACGGCGGACGCGGTCTCGGCGGTTGCGACGGTGATCGTGGCGGCGCCCCCGAGGAGGGCTACAGCCGCGCTGCCCGAAACGGCGATCCGGCGGATGGTCGAGTTCATGACGATCTCTCCTGTGGGATGGGTTAGTTGTCGTTCGGGCGGGTGTTCTTCGCGGCGGGTGAGGTCTGCTCAAGCGCCGCCTGCTTCTTTGCGACGGTGCTGTACGGCTGGGTGTCTCCGGCCCTGCGGACGGGCGGCGTACCGCCGTTGCTGCGGCGCCCGTCAGGAGCGTTGGGATCGCGCTTGGCGCGGGGGGCCTTTTGGGAATCGATCAGCGACAACGACCCGAAAACGGGGGCGTCAGTGACAGTCCGCATGTGGGCCTGTGCAGCCCGCGACTGGGCTTCGATTTCGGGGCGGATCCCGACCTTCGGGCAGCCCGTCACGAGTAGCCAAGCCTCGGCCCAACTCTGCTCCGTCACATACTGGGAGCCGCGCGCGGAGCGAAGCGCGTCGGCCACCTCCCACACGTCCGGGTGATTCGTTTTGCGATCGTCATCGCGGCGCTTCTGCTCTGCATCCGCCTGCTGCTGAGCCGCCTTCTTGTCGGCCGCAGCCTTCTCTGCGGCAGCCTTCTTCTCGGCGCGCCCCCGCTCCTCTGCGACATCCTTCTCGGCGGCGGCCTTGTCGGCTGCACGGCGCTCCCGCCACGACGGAATCCCGTCGGCCTTCTGCGCGATGCCGTGCTCGTAGGCCATCAGCACGATGGGGCCGCCGAGCGAGGCGATGGCTCCGATGAGTCCGGCGTTGAAGCCGATCCGGCCGTCGGACAGTCCGCCGTACAGGTTGATGCCGGCGGCGACGATCGCGCCGAGCATGATGCCGATCCGGTAGGGGGTGACGTCCCTGCGGTGGGCTACGGCCCACGCCGCGCCGAACGCCAGTACCAGAGCAAGCCCTTCGAGGAGTGCGGGGGCGGCGATCAGGAAGGGCCGCTCTCGGTCCCAGAAGTGCATGAACTGCACGGGCGCCGCAATGACCAGACCGACGGCGTAGATGCTGCGGGCGCCCCACTTCCACGTCACTTCGGTACGCCGCTGTTCGGCGTCCCGCTTCGCTTCGGCGGTCTCCTGCTCGGCGGCGACCTTGTCGGCCTTCTCCTTCTCGGCCTCGGCCTTCGCGGTCTCGGCGGCCTTCTTTGCAAGGTGCGCCTTGTGGTCGGCCTGGTCCTTCTCCAGCCGCATCCGCTTGCGCTCGTTCGTCAGGCGCAGTTCCTCGGCCTGTTCGGCGGCGAGAGCTTCGGCGGCCTTCGCCTCTCCTTCGGCCTTGACTCGGACGGCGTCGGCGTCGGCGTCGGCGCGCTTCCGGATCGCCTCCGCCTCGGCCAGGGCCACCGGGTCGAACCGGGGCTCGGGCGAGGTCTTCGGCGTGCCGTTGACCTTCTCGACGGATACGGCGGTCACGGTGATCGGTTTCCTTTCGGGGTGGTGGGGGTTAGAAGTGCTGGCCGACAGCGAAGGCGATGGCCGCGATCGAGACAGCCACGCAGAGGAAGGAGAGGAGTTTCACGTCAGTCGGCCTCCTCGTCGGCGATGTCGCGGGGGTCGCGGTAGCGGTCGGGTAGGTGGGGGTTGGCGTCGGCGCGGGCGACCGCGCTGTTGAGGCGGCGGTACATCGGCGTCTCGGCGGTGACCCCGGCCAGCCGCGTCGCGGTCGTGTGGAGGGTGAGGGCCGCGTCGGCGGCCTTGAGTGACGCGATGGCGGCGATGGTCCGCGCGCTATTCCGGGCGGTCACGGCGATCACACCTTCCGCAACTGGTCGGCGGTGTAGGCCGGGTAGCCGAGCAGCAGTTCCTTGCCCCGGCTGTAGATGCCCTTGACGGCGATCAACCCGCCGGACAGGGAGCCGTCGTCCAGGACGACCCCGGACTCACCGATCGTCGCTGCGTACTCCGGATCGGCGGCGACCACGGTCACGCGGTCGCCCTTCTCGAACGTGCTCATTGATGTCCTCTCAGGATTTGGTCGGAAAGCGGTCAGGGCAGCCGGTCAGCAAAGTTCGAGGTCCGCCTTCGCCTCGTAGAGGGTGTTGTCGACCCGCTTGAGAAGCTCCTGGGTCTTCGGGCCGCCGTCGCCAAGGCGGGCAATGGCGGTCAGGTCGTCGGCGGCCTCCTCCAGCCAGTCGCGGCTCTGATCGAGGGAGCCGAGGTCGTCGGCGGCGGCACGGAGGAGGGTGGCGAGCCCGTCGGCGGTCGTGTCGTAGTCGGCGTGGTCGAGGCCGACGGCGTCGGCGATGGGCTCGGCGTACTCGGCGATCAGGCCGTCGACAGTGACGGGCGTGGCCTTGGTCGGCATGGTGCGTCCTCTCTCGGGGTGGGTGGAGTTCTCGTCAGCGCTGTACGACGGGCTTGCGGATGTCGCGGTGGGTCACGGTCACGGTGTGGCCCCGGCGACGGAGCCGACGAGCGATGGCATTCGCGGCGACAGCAGACCTGTGCCTGCCTCCCGCACACCCAGCAGCGACAGCGATCGGGCCGCCCGACGGGCCCGCCGCGAAAGCGGCGACCTGCCGGACCGTCGCCGCGAGCAGCAGACGAACACCCGGCGTACCGAGCACCGCCCTCCGGATCGCACGGTCGGCCGCCGTCAACTCCCTCACGGCCGGGTCGACATGCGGGTCACGGAAGTGCTCCCGCAGGTCCAGCACCACCTGCGCTTCCGGCGCCGGCCCGTGCAGGAACCCGAACGACACGACCGTGACGCTCGCCATCACGCAGCCGCCGGGTAGCTGAGGCCGCGCAGTTCGTCGGTCAACCGCGGACCGTGCGGCGCGGCAGCGTCCAGCCGCATCGCGTGCAGCAGCAGCCGGGTCCGCTCGCCGTGGTCACCCGCCGCCGTCGCCGCCAGATAGTCGGCAATGACCTCCGCACGGGCATCGGCATCGACCTCGGCGACCGACACACGGCGACGACGCAACGCCGCCAGCTCATCGGAGACAGCACGATCGGCATCGAACAGAGCCGAAGAAGACATGACGGATCACGATCCCTTCAGGATCAGAGAAGTTGGGGGTGGAAAGCCGCGGACGGCGGAGGCCGTGGGGGATGTCGGTCATCCCCGCCGCCCGCGGCGACTAGGGGCTAGCGCGGCCGGGACTCAGAGCGCTTGTTGACTTCGCGGACCTTCTCGGAGAGCTTCTTGTGGCCCTCCTCATCCAGGCAGAGGATGAAGCCCTGCGGGTGCGGACGCGGCGGACGCACCGGCAACGGCGGCTTCGCCCTCTCATGCTCGGCGCTCACGACGCACCGCCGATCAGGTCGAGACGCCCGGCGGCGGCGAGCTGGCAGCGGCACATCGCCATCTCATCCTGGAGACACATCAGTTCGTCGAAGGCGGCAGCCGGGCCCGTGGACAGTCGGCGGCAGTGGCCAGCGGCCTGCCTGTAGCGGGACGCCGTCTCCGCCGGGCCGATCAAGCCCAGCTCCCCAGAGTCCGCCAGAATCCCCAGCGACTCGGCGAGCACCTGCTGCGCCGTCCGGAATGCATCGAACTCGGCCGGCGTCAGCCTGTCCCCAGGCTTCTCGATCAGCTCGTCGTAGCGTGCCGCAGCCACCTCGTACCGGGTGACAGCACGCAGCACCTCGGGGGCGACACGGACATGGGACGCGGCCTCGTGGGCTGCGCGGTCGGCGGCCGACATGGGGGGTGGGGTGACGGCGGCGTGATCACGGTGCACTAGAGCACGGGTAGAGTGCTGCATTGGCTAGCTCCTGCCTTCATCAGGTTGCTGGCTGCCCGGGGCGGGTGGTGACGCACCCGCCCCGGGATCCTTGGCCCTGTTCGGTGGTGACGCACCAAATGGGGCCGTTTCTTGTTGTTGCGCGGCCTAGCCGCTGGCATTACGTTAGAGCTACTGTAGAGCAGATGCAACCCCCGATACCCGCCAGGAGAGACATGCCGCCGAAGAGGCGCTACGAGGAGATCGCCGCCCACTATCGGCGACTCATTCAGGACGGAGAACTTGCGCCCGGCGACTACCTCCCGTCCCTGCGCAAGGTATGCGACGAGTTCGACGTCGCCATGGGTACAGCGAACCGCGCCTTTCAGTTGCTCAAGGCGGAGGGCCTTACTGTGGCCACGTCGGAAGGTACTGCTGTCGCCCATCGCCCAGACGTCGCCGTGACGGGCGTGGCCCGCCTCAAGCGAATGGAGCGCACGGGGCAGCGCTACGGCCCAGGCGAAACCTCAACCGATCACTGGAGGGCGATGAGGTCGGTCGCCGATCCCCTCATCGCCGGCCTGCTCGACGTTGAGCTGCACGACGAGATCGTCATTCGACGCCGAGTACACCGCCACGAGGGGGGTCCGTCCACGTTCGACAGCTCCTTCATCCATGTCCGTGCCCTCGGCCCTGTCCCGGAACTCCTCGACCAGGGTCCGCTGGAGCAGTGGTGGCAGGAGCTGTACAAGGAGCGCACCGGCCGCGAGGTCACCAGGTCTCCGGAGCGGCGTACCGCCCGGATCATCTCGAAAACCGAGGTCGAGGCGCTAGGGATCGACCTGCCGCCAGAGGTCGCGGCATCGGTACTCGTCGTCGTCAACGTCTTCCACGACGAAGACGGCCCGCTGGAGGTCTGGGAAGACGTGTACCCGCCTGGCGCCTGGCAGGTCGACACCGAATAAGCGAACGGCCGAGCGGTTCGCACCCGCCCGGCCGGTTCGACCAGCGAGTTCGCACCTCGCTGATCAAGGAACCCAACCCTTCGAGATCGGAGTTCTCCCTATGACCTTAGCAACCCCTGCGTGCTCATCGCCGGATCGTCGTCCGTCGGCTGAGGAGATCTTGGCCACCCCGCTCCCCCGCTTGCTGGTCGAGACGGGCGTCGAACTCTTCGAGAGTTCGATCACCGACGCCAACTTCTGCGGCGCCGTCGTACAGCGCAAGAAGGGCGGGATCCTCCTGTCGATGCCGACCGGGCGTAGCGAGTTGGAGACCGACACGGTCGCCCGGTATCTGATCGCGCAGGTCTTCGACGTCGACTTGCCGGACTTGCCGCCGCCTTTCCGCACGACCGAGATCTGACCACCACCGCGCGAGGGCGGCAACCAGGAGCGGCCGGACGGACCATCGTCCGGCCGCTTCGCACATCAGCGGGCGCTGGAGCCCGCGCAACACCTGGGACTTCCATGATTGTTTTGGCGCGCGCCCATGTCGTGAGGCAGGGCGAATGCTGAAGATCCGCCGATCGAGACCGGCCGACAACTTCACGATCCTGCCGAACGCGACACTCCGGGATGACCGACTGACGTACTGCGCGCGCGGCGTGCTGGCCGAGTTGCTCTCCCGCCCAGAAGGCTGGGAGACGAACGCCGACGCCCTCTCGGATCGAGCCCGGCGCCACCGTGGGGATGTTGTGGGCGAGGGACGCCGCGGTCTCCGCTCGGCGTTCGCCGAACTGGAGGCGGCGGGCTACATCATTCGACGGAAGGAGAAGGCGGCGAGGGGGAGGTTCGTGACGGTGCTTGAGGTCTATGACATCCCGCAGGACCGGGGTACCGCTCGCGGTACGTCGGCTGGCGGCACGTCGGTCAGCGCGACGTCGGTGAGCGGTACCTCTTCAAGAAGTAGTGACGGAAGAAGTACGGATGAAGAAGATGCTGGCGACCAACACTCCTCCTCACTCGCCTCCGCTCGTGAGGGGCAGCAGGCCAGCAAGCAAGATCGCCGGGCCGCCTTGGGGCGCCTCTGGGACGTCGTTGATCGACTGAGCGAGCCGCGACTGCGGAACGCGCTGCTCGACTTCGAGCGGAAGCGGCCTGCGATCTACCGCGAGTGCAGGCAGTCGGCGATCAGTCAGTTCGAGAACGGCGAAGGCCACATCCTCAAGGGTGAGAGCCGCGGTCTCGCCACGGACCGCCTGAGCTTCAAGTACGCGATCCAGCACTACGAGGGCCGGCTGCCTCCGTGGATCGTCAAGCACCTGCGAGACGCGCCCTGATCTCCGATCCACTACTGCCGGGCCGGCGACTCTGGCTAGCCTGTCGGGATGGGCTATGACGAGGCGATGCCGGTGCCTGGGATGCCGGACGTGGAGATGCGCAGGGCGACGTTGCCGGATGGCACGCGAATGATGATCGCCGCAAAGCGGGGTTCGTCGCAGGATGAGGTGGATCTGCTGGCGGCCCGCATCTGGCAGGAGACCCCGGAGCCGGGCGCTGCTGGGGGTTAGCCGCCGCCCCGTGGGCGTCCCACCGTTGTGTCGGCTGGGGCGCCCGTTGCGTTCCACCGGTGACCCGCGTCACAGTCCCCGTGAGTAGCTTGTTGTGGATCTCCGGCGTGCGGAGTGTTTTGTCACCAACCCCCGCCGCCCCCACAGAGGTTGCCCTGTGAACTGCCCGAGCCTGAAGTGCGGATCAACGAACGTGCAGCTCCTCTCCCACTACCGGGACAGCCTCCCGCCGGGCTCGCCGCTGCGTTCCGCCTACGCTCCCCCGGCCGCCGCAGACGCCGCGTACCTACCGGCGGTCGGGGTGGCGCTGCTGGGCGTGGTCGGGCTCGTATCCGGGGTGATCCTGGCCGGGCTGGCCGCGGTCGTGGCAGGTCTCGGCTGGGGTGCGCTCATCCGGAAGCGAGCCGACCAGGCGGGGATGGCGCGGGCGGAGTGGGACAGTGCGCTGATCTGCCTCGCCTGCACGGGACGGTTCTAGCGGTAGCAGGCCGACGAGGGTGGCACTGGCGCGGTCGGGTCAGTCGAGATCGGCCGTCGGGTCGTCCAGGTCGGCCCGTGTGCGGACGCTGCCCCCGTCGACGGGGCACATCAGGACCACTGCGGCGAGGATGGAGTCGAGAGCGTCCGCCGCGTGGGCGCGCGCCCACGCCTGTGCCGTGTCCTGCTGGACCATGTCCGGGTCGGCGGCTTCGGCCGCCGCGTAGGCGTCGCGGGCCTGCTGTACGGGCAGCGTGTCCCGCAGGCTACCGGCCATGGTGCGCAGCTCGTTCCAGACGCCGGCGTAGCGCTCGGCTGCGATCAGCCGCTCGCTGCGGGAGGCGTCCGCGTCCAGGGCCCATTCCCTGAGTCCGGTATTGGCGTCCAGGGTGGCAAGGCTGTCGGCGAGCTGGCTGCGCCCGAGGTCGGCCAGGACGTCGTAGGGGAGCGCCTGTTCGACAGCAGCCCGGAGCCACTGGGCGCGGCTGATCTGTCGGCGCTGGGCGTCGGCCTCGATGCCGGCCAGGGTCTCGTCGCTGACGCGTACTTCGAGCTTGGGGCCGATCTCGGGACGGCCTACGGGACGGGTCATGGTCGTGGTCTCCCTGGGGGTGCGTGGCGTCAGAGGGTGGCGCGGATGGCCACGGCCTTCGCGGACAGGACGTGGTAGCGGCGCCCATTGACAGTGACCTCGTCGACGAGGCCCTTCTCGCGCCAGACTGCGACGCCCTGGAGGAGGCCGGGCAGCACGTAGCGTTCGGCGAGGGCCGGTCGGTCGGCTCGGTAGCGGGTGTAGCCGAGGCGGGCACGGCGGATGTTGGTGAGGATGGCGGGACCGATGGGCTCTTCGGGCTTAGCCATGCGTCGGGCTCCGATGGTGATGCGGCGGGCGAGGGAGACGCTGTCGATGACCCACCGGTCGGCCGCCTTGACGGCGGCGACGGCGCCGATCCGGCACCAGGTGCGGATCGTGGCGACGGTGACGCGGGCCTTGAGTGCGGCGGTGGTGGTGTTCATCGTGACCCCCCCCTGCGGAATTTCCGCATGCGTTAACCATAGGAGGGGTTAACGCATGCGCCAAGTGGCGGCCGTGGCGCGGATGATGTCGCCGCCTCGGCCACTTCGCCCTCCGTGCTGCGCGCGCGAGGGGCGCTGGACGGCCCTGCTTCCTAGTCCGATTCGTCGGGTCGGACGACGGCGCGGGTGCGGCCGTTGCTGTCCCATACGTTCATCTCGCGGGCTCGGCCGCGGCGCGGGGGCGCCTCGGCCCTGGGTGCTCCGACTGTGCGGGCGGCAAGGGCCTGGCACATTTCGCCGTCGGCCGGGTGGAACGACATGGTGACGCGGTGCGTGCGGCAGGGCAGGGGGTTGTCGACGTCGACGCCTCCGCAGGGGAAGATCTCGCAGTCGCAGGGGCTGATGGGGTACATCGGGACGCCGTGGTGGGGCGTGCTCTCGCTCATCGGCGCTGCTCCTTGTCGTCGTCGGGGTCGCGGGTGGTCTGGGTCATGTGAAGTCTCCTAGTAGAGGGTGGTTGGGTGTAGGGCTTCGGCCGGATTGTCCGGTTTCCGTTGATCGAACTGTGCTGCTCTGGTCACTTCTCCTTGGTCTGCCGGGTAATCCGGAGCGACGGACGGCGACTCGCCGCCCGTTCCGTGGTGACGGTGTAGCCCGCGGTGCCGAGCGCGGCGGTGTACTGGTCAAGATGGTCCGCTTCGTCGGGTCCGTCGTGCCAGACGCGAGCCGTCGTTGGGCTGGCCTGGGTGGCGCGGTGGCCGGGCCGCCAGGCGGGCCCGGTCAGGGAGTTGGTGTGCCCTCGGGCGGTGAGGGTGCGCGCTACTTCTGCGGCGGCGATTCGACAGTGCACAGCTGCTCCGTGGTCGAGTTGAGTGCAGCGGTCCACCGCGCGTGGTCCTCCACGGTCACGACGGCCTGGTATCGCATGGGCTCGGCGCCGGGCCAGACGCGCTGGAAGCGACCGAGGATGTCGGTGAGTACGCGGCGGAGCCTCTGGTTCTCCGCCTCGGACGCCCCGAGCGCCCGCACGGCAGCGGCGAGCTGGCGCCGGAGTTCGGGGTCGGACTGGTCGGCCGCTTCCGGGTCGATGGGCTTCACGTCGGGGTGCAGCCGCATGACGTGTTCGTCGTACTGGCTGCGGGGGATCATCTGTCGGTCGCCGCAGTACGGGCAGGGCTGGCGGACCTCAACGGCCACTGCCGGGTTCGACGACGCCACGAGGGCGGCGCGCACGGCGGCGATGACCTCACTTGCGGTGGGAATGTCGAGGTTGACGTGTTCGGGGGTGATGACGCCGCGCCCCTCGAACGATGCGAGCGCCTTGTGGACGCGGACGACGGTGACTTCGGCTCGGTCGCGCATGCGGTTGAGGGCGGCCTCGTAGAACTCCACTCGCTCGTACAGCTTGTCGAGTGCGTCGCTGGTGATCGTGTCGGCGGTGTGACGGTCGGTCACTTCGTCCTCCGTGCTGCGCGGACGGGCGTTGGGGTGTTGATGTCTTCGCGGGTGAGGTCGCCATGGAGTAGCGCGAGGGCGACGGCGTTTGCCCGGTCCTTCGCGCCGAGCGCCCGGTAGATCTCGGCGAGGTGTCGGTTGATGGTCATGCTGCTCAGGTCGAGGCGGCGGCCGACTTGGGCGTTGGTGTGGCCGTTGGCGACGAGAGCGAGGACTTGCCGCTGACGTGGGGTGAGGGCCGAGAGGATGCTGATGTTGGCGTCGAGTGGAGTCCGGCCGCTCATGCTGCGCTCCGGGGGTCGTCTGGCAGGTCGAGGCCGTTCACGAGCTGCCAGAACCGGGCGCGTTCGTCGGCGAGGAACGCCGCGTCGTCCCGCTCGCGTGTGCCGCCGATGACGACGTGCCGGATGCGGGCTGTGCGGTGGCCGATGATCCCGCCGCACGCGAGAGCGAGGAGTGCGGTGAGGAGGTACGTCACGGCTTCCTCCGGCGGTCGCGGACGGCGAGTACTACGAGGTAGGCGAGTGCGGCGAGGGCGAGGAGTGGGCAGGCGGCGCCGACGATGCGGGCGATCACGGGGCTCTCCGTGGTGTGGTGGGTGGTGCGAGCCGTCCCCGGTTTCGGCGGGGACGGCCCGTCTGTGTGGTGCTCAGTTCGTTGGCCACAGGAAGATCGCGGCTATGGCGCTGGCTGGTGCCTCGTCCCATTGGCCGGGCTCGGCAGCGCGCATCTCTGGGCTGGCGTACATCTGGCCGCTGTAGGTGGATTTGGCCTCGTAGAGGGCGTCGTCGACGATGTACAGCGGGCTGTAGCCGTTGCCCTCGGCGTCACGGGCGAGGATCACCGGGGTGTCGTCTGGGAGGTTGAAGGCTTCGAGTTGGGCGCGGAGTTCAGCGAGCTTCATGCTGCGTCCTCGTAGTCGTGGCGTTCGGAATGGGCCCAGAGGGGCTCTGTGGGCCTCTGAGGGGTTTGACTGGACTCGGGGGCCTGCGGGGCCTGTTCGGCCGTCAGCGGCCCGCTGAGGGCCCGCCAGAGGCCGCGCACGGCCCACGCCCCGGTCGCGAGCCTCGCCAGCGCCACGACGGTGCCCACGGCGGCGAGGACCGCGACCCAGGCGGCGAGGGCCCAGCCGAGGGCGACAGCGGTGTCGATGGCCTCGGCGATCACATCTGCCTCCGCTCGGCCAGCCATGGTCACGCCTCCTTCGCGGGCGTGGTCGGGACGGCAGGCTGGGTGCGCTGTTCGCCCCACCGCCCCTCCCAGAAGGGGCGCGTTTGGTTCGCCTCGGCGCAGGTGAAGTCAGGGTGCACGCCGGGGTGCGCGCATCCCGAGGGCGTCTCGGTGTCGGGCTGCTGCTGCGCCCCGGCGTACTGCGTGCACGCGCACTCCGCTACGGCGCAGAACAGGGTCGGCCCCGTGTGCATGGTGCGGGCGTGGGCGCAGGAGCAGCGGGCGGGCTGCTGCGCCCCGGCCCGGCGCAGCAGCTCGTCCAGCATCCCGGCGGTCCCCGGGTAGCCCTTCGCGACGACGAAGTTGCGCATCTGCTCGGTCGGGAACCGGACCTCGCACGTCGGCCCGCAAAACGCATGCTCGCCCTCGGCGTGGGCCTCGGCAGCCTCGTGGGTGCTGCAAAGTTCGTCGCCGTCGCACGGGTTGGGCTGGCTGCACGGGACGTCCGGCTGCGCCTCGGGTTCCGGCTGCTGCGCCTCGGCCGCGTCGTCCAGTACGGCCATCACCCTGACCCCGATGTCCGCGTACAGGTGGCGGGCAGCGGCCCGGACCTCTGCGACGGCCTGTGCGTGGGTCTCGTCGCGGGTCCGCGTCTGCTGCGCCTCGGCGGCCAGACGACGCAGCAGCTGCTCGGCATCCGACATGCCCCGAACTCGAAGCGGGTTCCAGTGGTTGAGGCCAGGCGCCCGGTGAACCTGGCACTCCGCAGCCAAAGCGTCGGCGGCCTCGCTCAGCACGGCGGCCCGGTCGGCGGGCGGCAGCACGGCCAGCACCGCGTCGGCCATCCCCTCGAACACCTCCCGGTCGGAGACGTACACGTCCGGCCAGTGCGGGTCGCGAGGCGGCCGTTCACGCTCGTAGAGCGCCTGGGCGATGCGGTCGCGGAGGTCGGCCCGGTCGGCGGGCGCAGACGGCACGGCGGCGAGACCGGGCACCGCCGCAGCGATCCGGTCCCGCAGCGTGCAGCCTTCGCATGTGAAGTCGGCGCCGAGGTTGTCGTGCCGGGCGACCGAGCCGTGCAGCGCGGACAGGTAGCGCTCGGCGTCACGCAGTAGGCCGAGGACGGTCGGGTCGGTCATGGTCTTCTCCAAGTGATCGCGGGTACGGTTCGGGCGGGCCGCCCGCTGCTGGGTCGAACAGCAGCGGACGGCCGTCGTGCGGGTGGTCATCCGGCAATCGGCCGGTCGAGGCCAAGGGCATCCCGCAGCCGGCCCCGCAGTTCTGCCGCCACCTCCGCCGTGACCCGGCCGTCCTCGGCCAGACCGGCGACCTCATCGAGCACGCCCTCCACAGCGGCGCGCACGCGGTACTCGTCCTGCCGCAGCCGGTCCTCCTCCCGGGCGGCCGTGCACTGGTGCTGCACGCACGCCTCACCGGCGTCTTCGAGTGCCTGCACGGTGTGGGTGCTGCCGTCCTCCAGGTGGCGGGTCGGCGCGGTGGGGCATTCGGCGGCCGTGCCGTGCACAACGCCCTCACCGCAGGCACACGGACCGTCCTCGCCGTCGGGCCCGGCCAGGTCCTGCCGGAGTACGGCGGCGCGCTCCGGGTCCAGCTCCAGCCAGTACGGCTCACGCTGCGGACCGGACAGCACGACGGTGACCGTGTCGTCGTCGCCCCACTGGACATCGTTCAAGCCCCAGCGGAGCAGGGTCGGGTTGTCGGCGGCAGCGATGTCGGGCTCGGGCTGCTCCTCGGCGCCGAGGAACTCGCGCAGGGCCCGGTCGCCGGCGCCGGATGCGGCGTCCTTCTTCGCGATCTGCCGCAACAGAAACCGGCGCTGCTGCTCAAGACGGCGGACCTCGTCAACCAAGCTGGTCACGATCGCGGGGTCCATCCCGGTGTCGGTGTGGTCGGCGAGGACAGCGGCCTCGGCGTAGGCGTCGAGCTGCTGCTCGGTCAGCGGGCTGGGTGTGCTGGGCATTGGTCTACTCCTGTTGGGTGGCGGTCTCGTTGGCGTGCGCGGGCTGTATCCGGATGCGCGTCAGGCGGTGTCGGTGGTTGACGCCAGGCGCATCACGGCCTTGTCCTGGAATTCGCCACGCCAGGCGACGACCTGCCATGTGCCAGGCGTCATCCCAGCGACGGTCTCGGACAGTTCGAGGTAGTCGCCTACGCCGAGATCCCGGAGGTTCTCGCCGTTGTCGAGTTCGACGTCGGCGTAGTTCACGGTCACGGTCTCGTCGAGCTGCTGCTCGGTCAGCGGGCTGGGTGTGCTGGGCATTGGTCTACTCCTGTTGGGTGGCGGTCTCGTTGGCGTGCGCGGGCTGTATCCGGA
>NZ_JBHVQT010000024.1:0-17354 GCF_042886315.1 Streptomyces sp. NPDC058001 | reverse complement strand
GATGCGCGTCAGGCGGTGTCGGCGATGCCGGACGCGAGTTCGAGAAGAACTGCCGCATGGCAGTGATCCGGCTCGCCGGGGGCTGGCAGCGGGCACCAGCAGGTGAGGTCCCGGCCGTGGAGCAGCGCGCGGAACAGGGCGCAGGTATCGGCCTGCTCGGGCAGGTCAAGCCACGACCGGTAAAGCTCGGTGGCGTACCGGCGGGCCTCGACCCCGTCGGCGGGATACGTGCCGACGCTGCGGCCGGTGGCACCCCACTGGATGGTGAGGCCACGGTCGGCGCGCACGATGCGGGCCGGGTTGGCGAAGCGAGTGGGTCGGCCGACGTACACGGCACCTTCGGGCTTACGCCACCCGGGGGTGCGGCGGCGTTGGATGCGGATGGGGCCGCCGTTCGCGTCGCGACGGGCCTTCTGCTCGGCTCGCAGTTCGATCGCAGCAAGGCATGTGCACCCGCAGTTGCAGCCGTTAGGGCAGATGCAGCGGCACCGGACAGTGGCCGTCGTGGATTGGTGGGTCATTACAGGCTCCAGAGGGTGGGTTGCAGTTCCGTCAGCGGGATTTCGGTCTGCCCCGGGATATGCGGGACGGGCACGGCCGGAGGCGACGCGCGGGCCGCCGCCCGTTCCGGGGCCACGCCGAGACGACGCGCACACACCGGACCCAGACCCGACGGCGACGGATTCCGGAGCCGCCGGCCACACGCCGCACACCGCCCCTGACCTGCGGGAACGCGGCCGCGAGGGCGCGAACTTGGGGCACACCGGTCCCTGGCGGCGGGCATCAGGCGTCACCCACTTCCACGCAGTTCGTGCAGACCGGGGCCGGAGTTGGGCCGGATGCGGCGGTTCCGCAGGGCCAGGCTCCGGGGCGGGCTATGTGGTAGCCGAGCGGCTCGTCCTGGACCTCTGGCTCGGGTTCGGGGAGCGGCTTGCCGGTGAGGTGGGCGAAGAGGTCCGTGAGGGATCCCTCACGCCGGACGGCGGCAAGGTCTTCCGCCTTGAACTGGCCGGTCATGTGTGGGCCATGTCCGCGAAGCGGCTGTAGTGCAGTTGTGCCGCGACGGTGATCTCGGCGGTGGGGCCGGCGCGGTGCTTGGCGACGATCAGGTCGGCTTCGCCGGATCGTGCGGACTCCTTGTCGTAGGCGTCTTCACGGTGGACGAGGATGACGAGGTCGGCGTCCTGTTCGAGGGATCCGGACTCGCGGAGGTCAGCGAGCATCGGCTTCTTGTCGGTGCGCTGCTCGGGGCCGCGGTTCAGTTGGCACAGGACGATGACGGGGACGTCGAGTTCCTTCGCCATGAGTTTGATCTGGCGGCTCATCTCGGAGACTTCGACCTGCCGGTTTTCGGCGCGGCGGCCTGCGGAGTTGAGGAGTTGCAGGTAGTCGACGACGACGAGGGCGAGTCCGTCGGTCTGCTTGATCTGGCGGCAGCGGGCCTTGATTTGGTTGACGGTCCGGTTGGGGGTTGCGTCGATGGTGAGGGGGGCTGCGGCGAGCTTCTCGGCGTGGTTGGCGAAGGCGGCCCAGTCGAAGTCGGTCATGGCTCCGCCACGGATCTTGTGAAGTCCGATGCGGGCTTCGGCGGAGATGATGCGGTGCTGTACTTCGCGGCGCGCCATTTCGAGGCTGAAGAACGCGGCTGGGAGGCCGTAGCGGATGGAGCAGGCGCGGAGGATGTCGACGCCGAGGGTTGATTTACCGAGTCCGGGCCGCCCCGCAATGATGATCATCTGGCCGCCATGGAGGCCGTGGGTGAGGGCGTCTAGGTCGGCGAAGCCAGTACCGAGCCCAGCGTCACGGCCTTCGGCCTGAAGCTTCTCCAGTTCGGCGACGACAGCGTCCAGGTCGTCGCCGAGGAGTGCCGAGTCTGTCTCCTCGCGGGACTTCGTGATTGCGTTGACCTCGGCCTGGGCGGCATCGGCGGCCTCGTGCGCTTCGCCTTCTCCGGCGTATCCGATGTTGGTGATGCGGATTCCGGCTTCGACGATGCGCCGGCGGACGGCGCAGCCGTGGACGATCTCGGCGTAGTACTCGGCGTTCGCCGCGGTGGGCACGGACTGGACGAGCTGGTTGATGTAGGCGGAACCGCCGACCTTGGTCAGCACGCCGAGTTCCCGCAGGTAGTTGGAGACGGTGATCGGGTCGGCCGGCTCGTTCTTGCCATACAGGTCGAGGACGGCGCGGAATACGGTTTCGTGCGCGGGGCGGTAGAAGTCTTCGGCGTCGAGGACGTCGATGACTTCGGCGATGGCCCGCTTCGACAGGAGCATTCCGCCGAGTACGCATTGTTCGGCCGCGGTGTCCTGCGGGGGGACGCGCTCGAAGTTCTCGTCTTCCATGGGTTCTCCGTTCGGGTCAGGCCGCGTGGGCGGTCTGGGATGGGTGGCACTTGGGGCAGGGTCGGGCGTGGCCGTGGTCGTCGTAGATCAGGCGCAAGTTGCCTTCGCGGGCGGCGGCCTTGGCTCCGTCGGCGCATTCGCCGCACCAGGGCGACAGCGGGGCGGACGGCTTCCTTGGGGCGGGCTTGATCCGCTTAGGGAGGTCTCGGATCCGGATCCGGAGGATCGTCGGGTAGCTGGTGATCCCGCCGGGCCGTTCGGTGAGTTTCGTGATGAGGTCTGCGTCGAGGTCCCATCCCTGCCTGTCGATCATCGAGATGAGGTCTGGGGCTGTGGCCCGGGCCGAGACGGGGCCGATGGTCCATGGCTCTGGGAGCCGTTCGAGGAACTCAGCAGCAGCAGCGAGCCGGTCTTCGTGTTGCTGCTGCTGGCCCGCTTCTCGAAGTGGACCCGCGGGCTCTTCCTCTTCCTCGGCCCCCTTGGAGGGGGGAGGGGTAGAGGGGGGAGGGGTAGGGGGAGGTCCTGACCTCCCCTGGCGAGGCTGTGGCCTCCCCATAGGGGAGGTTGTGACCTCCCCTGGCGAGGTCCTGTCCTCCCCTTCCTCGTCGTTAGGGGAGGTTGTGACCTCCCCTTCGAGGACGGCAGGGAACCGGTAGCGGCACTGCGTTCCGGGAAGCGCGAAAACGGGACGGCCGTCCTTGCCCTCCGTGATCGGCACGCGGACCTCCAGGCCGCGTGCCGCGAGCCGCTGCAAGGCGGACTTCAGGCTGCCCTTGCCGGTTAGCCCTGTCCGCTCGGCCAGCGTGTGGATGTTGAAGTCGGGCCACGTCATGCGGCTCGGGTCGCCGTCCCGGACGTTCTCGCCGATGGCGACTAGGACCATCCGCTCGGCTGCGGTCAGGTCCTTCGGTGCGCGCAGGAGGACGTCGACGACGCGCTTGATCCCCATCACTGCACCGCCGTCTGACGAGCAGCCGCGCCCGGCCCGTCGGTACGCGTCGGCGGCTTGGTGTTGGGGGCCACGTGCTTCCTTCTTTCGGGGATTGGTGGAGTTCCGTAGGGCTTTGGGCGTGCTTGCCCTATGGCGGCACCCGGCCCCGATTGCCGTGGTTCGCATGGGTCGATCCTACCCCAAGGTGCCCGTGCACCCGAGATGCATTCGAGGGGCACTTGAACATGGCAGGGTGCCTAGTCACTGCACGGTCAGCTACTCTGTGCGCATGACGACGAAGGGGACGCCCGGCCGCGTGATCCGCGTGGACGAGGAGACGTGGACCGCCTACGGCGAGGTGTGCAAGGCCAAGGGCCTGTCGCGCGCCGCTGACCTGCGCGTCTACATCAACCGCGAGATCGCCGCCCACAAGCGCCGGCTGCGCGAGTCCGCCTCCGACTGACGTCACGTCTTCTCCTCTCCAGGCCCCGCCGTGTGGCGGGGCTTTGTCGTGTGCGGGCCAGCGGGCTATCGGTAGCGGTGTGAGGCGATTTGAGGGCCGGTGTCGCGCTGGTAGGCGGTGCGGCATCCGGCGTCGCAGAAGGCGGCGTCGGCGCGCTTCCGGAGCCGCCGGTGTGGGCCTCCGCTGGTGGTGCACGGGGTGTCTGGGGTGCATTGGCCGCACCAGTCGACGGGGTCGAGGTGGTCGCCGCACCAGGCGCAGTGGCGGGTGCCGTCGTCGTGGATGACCGCGGTCTCGGCCTTGCGGGAGGCGTACCGGTTCCTCATGCGACGCCCTCCCCGAAGATCGCGGCGTACTGCTGGCGCATGGGTTTGTCTTCGATGTGGTCGGGGTGGACGCAGGCGCTGTAGCCGCAGCCGGGGAGGACGTTGCCGACGGGTTCGCGGCCGTAGCGGAGCCGGAACGCGAGTCGGCGGGCGCTGGTTTGGCGGCCTTCGACGTGGAGGCTCGGGACGCTGGCGAGGAACGTGCCGGTCCAGTCGAGGTGTCCGTCGGGGGTTGGCCGGGTGCGGGCTGCGAACGCTTCGGCTGCGGTGGATGCCGGTGGGGCGCCTTGGCATTTGGGCAGGCCGAGGTCGGCGCGGTGTTGTGCGACCTTCCGGTGGGAGGTGTGGGCGCGGGCGGCGATGTCCTGGTTGGTGCGACCTTCGCGCAGCATGGCCTCGACGCCTGCGGGGATCTTCATGCGGCCACGACCTCTCGGGACTCGCTGCGGGCCCGGTGGACGGTGCGCGGGTTGCAGTGGACGCGTTCCGCGATCACACGGGCCGAGAGGCTCCGGACCTCCAGGCGGACGATGGCTGCGGTCCGTTCTCGGGGCGTGAGCCGGTCGGGCGGGTCTCCGGCGACGGCGCGGACGATGGCGATCTCGTCGGGTTGTGCGGGCTGGTAGCGGGCGCGTGCGCAGGCCCGCCGGCATTCGCGGCAGTAGAGCCAACCGTTGTTGTCGCGGGCCGCGTTCTCGGGGAACGGGTGTCCGTGACGGCAGGCGGGGCTGGACTCGGTTGTGCGGTAGCCGGGGAGGCCGAGCTGCTTGCGGTAGCGGTTGGCGGTTGCGCGGCTGACGCCCACACGGCGCTGTATCCCGAGGTCACTGTGCCCGGCCTGAAGGAGGGCCACGATCTGTTGCCGCTTGTCGGCGCTGAGCCTGTTCACGCGGCCACCTGCTTCCGCTGCCGCTTCTCCCCGGTGCGCCATTCGTGGACGATCTGGCGGACGGTGGAGATGGAGACCTCGTTGTCGAGCCGGGCGCGGATCTGCTCCGGGGTGTGGCCGCACCAGGCGAGGTGTTCGATCTCTTCGCGGCGGAGGGCGGCTAGTTCGCGGGCGCCGGGTTCGCGGTCGGCCGCGGCTGGGTCGAAGTCGGGGTCGTCGATGCGCCCCATGTCTTCCCACCACAGCGGGTCGTGCCAGCCTTCGCGTGCGGCGTGTCGGCGGGACCGTTCGGCAACGGACGCGGAGATACCGTGTGCTTCCGGGTTCTCGCCGGCGAGCTTGAGGTAGCAGGCGGCGACGGCTTCGGCGGTGGCGCGGAACACGCGGGCCTGTAGGGCCAGTCGGCACACGGTGGCGGGGTTGACGCCGATGTGGGGGCCGAGGGCTTTCATGGGCCAGCCGTTGACGGCAAGGGCCTGAATGCGGCGCCGCGTGCCGGTGGAATTGACGATGTTGGGGGTCGCGGTTTCGGCGGTGACGGCGAGGATCTTCGCCGCGATCTCCGGGGTGGCGCGCTTCTTGCGGGGCCGCTTGGGCCCGAGGCCGTAGAGGAAGGCACCAACGGTGGGCGGGTGGAGACCGGCGATTTCGGCGACGCGGGTGAAGGCGATGCCCTGTTCGCGCAGCCTGAGGAGGTGTTGGCGGATGGGTTCGGCGTCGACTAGGGGCTGCCAGGTGCCGTAGCCCTGCTTGCGGTGACGGTTGCGCTGGTAGGCCCTGTAGTTGTCGACACACTCGTGGCACTTGCACTTGTGGTACTTGTGCCGGGACAGGGTTCCGTGCGGCGGGAGCGGCTTGGCCGCAGTGGGCATGGCTTCCTGGGTGTGCTGGCAGGCGGCGGTGGTCATGCGGCGGCCCTCCTCGCCGCGGCGGTGCCTTTCCAGGTCCTGACTCCGCTGTGGTGGGCGGTGGGCCGGTTGGTGCAGGCCCATCCGGCGGTGCGGATGTAGCCCTCGTCCTTGAGGAGCGTCATCAGGCGTCCCCAGTGGGCCTGCGGGCTGGGCGGGTTGGGGAGGTTGTTCTCGTCGGCGATCTCGTAGGTGGTGAAGGTGCGGCCGGTTGCGGCGGCGGCTATGTACGCGGGCCAGACTTCGGCGATCCACGTCTCGTAGTCCTCGGCCTGGCGCCGGGCCGTCGATACGGGGGCGGTCGGCACGCTGCCGTCGAGGGCAGGCTGCACGGTGGCGGTCATGAGGCGTTCTCCTCGTCGGCGAAGAGGCTGGGCTGGGGGTCGTTGTTGCCGCGCGCTTCCCACTGGCGGCGGTAGCGATCGACTTCGCCGGAGCACTCCTGTCGGGTGTGGAAGACGGCGGAGTTCTCGGGGAGGTCGGGGCGCCACAGGTTGGGTCCGGGGAAGCGCGTGGCCTTCTGCCGGGTGGTGACGTACTCGCCGCAGCCGAGGCAGTGGCCCGGCGGGATGTCCATGAGGACGTCGTTGCGGGCGGCGATCAGATCCGCTTGCTTTTCGGCGGTCTCGTGGCGGCAGGGCGGGAGTTCGCCGCAGGCGACGCACACGGCGTAGTGCTTGGGGAGCACATCCCACTGATGGTGGCCGGGCGCGATCAGGTGGATCGGGTCGGCCTTGGGGTCGGCGACGGGGATGATCTGGACGGCGATGGGGCGGCCTCGCCATGTGTGCCGCTCGGGCTTGTCGCCGACGCCCCGGTTCTCCCACACCTTGAGGTGGTGGGCGAACTCGTCCTCGTACTTGTCGCCCCACAGGTCGTCGGGTCGTTCGTCGACTGCGACGACCTGCCAGGGGGTGCGCTCCCAGATGACGAGGGTGCCGGGTGCGAGTTGGACGTAGCGGCGGGCGAGGCGGCGTTCGTGGACGGCGTTCTCGGCGCGGCGGATCGCGGACGACGGCTGCCACATGTTCTTGCCCGGCTCGGCGATGGGCAGGGCGTAGCCGTACAGGGTGGGCGTCCGGGTCTTCCAGTAGCGGGTCACCGTGCCACCGCCAAGAGCCGCGTCTCGACGGCGGCGAGCACGTCGCCGTCCGGCGTCCAGAACCCGAGCGCGCCCTTGGCGGCCACGGGCTCCGGGAGGGCGATCACGTCGGCGAGGCCCCAGTGGTAGACGCCCTCCTCGCCCCACGGTCCGCAGCAGCGGCCGTCGTCGGACCAGTGGCTGCCGGTGATCGTGGCGACGGCGACGATCGCGCTGTACACGTCGAGGTGGTCGCCGTAGACCGTCGCGTTGAGGTCGGGCTTGGCTGCGGCGTGGATGAGGATGCGGGTGCGCTCGTGCTTTGCGGGGAGCTTCCAGGTGCGGTTCTCGACCCGCTTCGTCTGGTGGGCGATCGCGCCCACCCAGGGCTGCCGGATGGTGAGGGCCTTCATCGGGTCGCCTCCTCGGTGATGCTGGCGCCCGGCTTGGTGCCCGCGACCGCGTACCAGGCGTCGTGCTCTTCGACGGTCAGTCCGGCGAGGTCGTCCTCGACGGGGGCGCCCATGGCGGTTGCGGCGGCGAGAGCGAGGGTGGCGTGCGCCTGCGCCATCGCGAGTTGGTGAGCTGCTGCGGCGGGGTCGACGGGCCGCCCGCCGGGGCGGTTGAGATAGCTGGCAGCGCTCAGATGGCGCTCGGCTTCGGTGTAGTGCTCGGGTCCTGTCATGGGCTGTGGTCTCCTAGTCCCGGGGGCTGACGCAGGTTCGGGCCGCGTCAGCCCCCGATTCGGGTCGGGTCAGAACGGCGGGTCGGACGGGTCGGGGCCGAGGGTGATGCTGGTGATCTGCTTCTCGATGTCGCCGGTGAGGTCGGCGCCCGCGCGCTTCAGGGCGAAGATGATCGTCTGACCCACGCCCTGGGCGTCCCCCTTGCTGAGGAGTGCGGCGGCGAGGTACTCGACGAGGACTCGGCGGACGCGCTCCGGGACCTCGGCGGTGATGTCGGGGGTCGGCGTCCACGGGTCGTCGGCGGGGACGGCGGACGCGACGGCCTTCCAGGCGGAGCGTGGGTCCCATCCGCCGTCGGACAGTCGGGCGTCGATGAGGTCGTCCATGTTGGCTTCGGCCTCGTCGAGAGCTTGGGCGAGGGAGCGTGCTGCACTCCAGCGGTTCCTCTCCCTGCTGGCCAGTCCCTTTGCGATGTGCGCCGAAACGGCCTCGCGGGTTGCGTACTCGCGGCGGCGCAGCAGGGTGATCGCGTCTCGCAGGTCGGCGGTTGTGGCCGCGTGCTCCTCGTTCCGCGTGAGCGCGGCGTGCCCCTGCCCGATCCACGCGGCGACCTCGGCGATCCGCATGTCGGCCGGTTCTTCGGTGAGGTGGTGGGCGGCCGTGGCGAGGTGCTTCTCCGCCTCGTCCCTGTGGTTGATCGTCATGACTTGTGGTCTCCTCTTGGGAGGCCGCCCCGCCTGTTACCGGCGGGCGGGGCGGCGTCGGGGGTTGGTCAGGCGGCGCGGAGTTTGGCGGTGAGGTCACGGATGGCGCCCGCGGAGACGTGTTCCAGCGGGGCGCCGAGGGCCTCATAGGCGAGCTGGTCGATGTCCGAGGCGATGCCCCGCTCGACGCCGAATTCCCTGAGTTCCTGGACGGCGGCGGCGTGGTCGTCGTCGGTGTCGACGTCGACGACGTTCGAGGCGTCCGGCTGCGGCTCGGGGGCCGGCGCGGTGAGGGCTGCGACGGAAAGCGGCGCCTGCTTCGGCTGGACGATCTCGCCGTGGACGTAGCCGCCGAGTTCCTCGGCGACGTAGGGCATGCCGTGCAGGGCGTCGGCGGCGACGAGGCGGCAGATCTCGCCCGTGGCGCGGGCGATCAGCATCGTCTTCGGCTGCTTCTTCCACTCAGTCTTGTCGGTGAGCTTCATCTGCGCGGCGCGCGGCATGTCCCACTCGACGGTCTGCCACGCTTCGGCGCCCTTGCGGCGGCCTCGCATGATGCAGTGCCGGGCGTCGGACTCGACGAGTTCGATCTCGTGGCCAGCCTTGAGGACAATGGCGCGCATCGCGTGGGCCCGCAGCGCGGGCTGCCCCTGGATGACGTCGATGCTCTTGAGGGACGTCATCGGCTTCAGGCCGACTTCGTGCCCGGCGAGGATGACGGCAACGATGGCGTCGCGGTCGTTCCGGTAAGCGCCGGCGAGCGAGGTTCCGGCGATGGCGTTGGCGATGCCGGAGATGGCGGACGCCTCCTGCGCCCACTTTTGGAGGCTCGACTCGGCCGGCTGGTTGGCCTGCTGCGGGACGGCGACAACCTGCTGCTCGTCGCGGGTGGCGATCTCGTTACTCACCGATGTACTCCTCGAACTGTCGGATGGCGGCCCAGGTCGGAAGGCCGAGCTGGGGGATGGTGGCGACGGGTCCGGTCCAGTCGGGCCAGACGCCGGTGGACTCGCAGTCCCGGTAGATACGGAGGGCGCGTTCGTTGCGGGCGCGGCCGATGTCCTGGTCCTGGTCGCCGAGTTCGCGGACCGTGACGAGGTATGGAGCCTTCTTGGACTGGAAGGCGAAGAAGAACCGCGCGCCCTCCGGAGCCAGTCCCGCGGCCTGGACGCCGTCGATGTAGAGGGCGCCCTGCTGGTGGTAGCTGTAGGACTCGATGGCCTTACTGCATGCCTCGGGGCTGGCATCGGTTGTGGTCTTCACGTCGACGATGACCGTGACTTCGGGGCGGATGATCAGCCAGTCCGGGCGAACCCGGCATCGGACCCCGGTGGTCGGGTCGGTCCAGTAGATCGACCGTTCCGGGATGCCCATACCGGGTGCGAGCAGGGGTCCGGCGTCGGGGTGCTTGCGCATGGCGTCGGCCATCTCGTCGACCTGGGACTTCTCCTTCGGTAGGAGCGGCACCTTGCCCGCTGCGTAGGTGGCATCCCGCTTCTGGCGGGCTTCGGCCTTCTTCCAGTCCGGGTAGTCGAGGGTGACGATGTCGTGCCCCTCCCCCAGCACTGCGGTGTGGACGGCGTTGCCGAGGTCGAACTCTCGCTTCGACGGCTGCGGGTGGTCGCGGTCGTACTTGAACTGGGCGGGGCAGCCAGGGGCGAGGAGCTTCCGCAGGCCGGTCGACGACACCGATGTGCGGTCCGCGTGGTAGTCCTCGGCCGACAGGCCGTCAACGATCTCCGGGGCTTCGACCTCCACCGCGACGGTCACTGGGCACCGCCGTGGAACCGGGAGAGCGCCTCGCCGGCCATGGCGCCGAGCTGCTCGTCGGTGGCCGTGTAGAACGCGTCGGGCTGGGTGACGGCATCCCATACGTCGCGGGCCCACCTTGCGTCGCCGAGCGCCGTGTGTGCGACGTCGCCTGATGGGCGTGGTACGCCGACGAGTTCGGAGGCACGGTAGGAGCGCCAGGGCCAGCCGAGGGCGGCGTCGACCTTGCTGTAGTGGACGGCGTCGCACGTGTGGTGCGTCATCCGCTCGGCCTGCCCGTACAGGTGGCCAGCGGCCAGTGTGGCGATGTCGAGTGTCCGGTAGTGCCAGGGCTTCGCCACGTTGTAGTAGCGGGCGAACAGGTTGCGGATCATGTCGGCGTCGAAGCTGGGGTTGGAGCCGATGAGGACGGCGCCGTTGAGGAGGTTGTACATGCGGGTCGCCGCAGTGTGCGGGTCGTCCCACGTCCAGTTGGGTGCGCTGGTCCGCTCGTGGTAGCGGTTGATTTCCAGCGCCTTGGGGGTGGCGTTGGTGAGATCGGGCTTGATGCGGTAGACGTGCTCTTCGTCCCGGCCGTCGCGGCGGACGATCAGCGCGTACTCCCACGCGTCGTGCATGAACGGGTCCAGGCCCGTGGTTTCCGTGTCGACCCACACCAGTAGCGGCGCGGGCTTTGTGGTGCTTTCGGTACTCATGATTCTCGCTTTCGGGTGCAGTGATTGGGGGCCTCGATCCCCAGGCGGGGGGTGCTCCGGGAATCGAGGCCCTGGGGGCGGCGCGGAGTCGGGGGTCTCGACGCGCCGCCGGTCTGTGGTTGTTGGGTGCCGCCGCGCCGGCCGGTGTCATCCGGCGCGGCGGCGGGTTCAGGCGGCCTGGTGGGCGGGCTGGTCGAGGATGGGGAGCGCCTGTGTCGTGTCGTTGCTGGTGTCGCGGTGCGGGACCGGCGGCACGTAGGGCAGGACGACGACCGGCGAGTACGGGCGAACCAGCGCGGTGGGCACTGTGGTGATGCGGGGGCGGGCGTTGATGACGGCCTGCCTCAGCCGCTGGTGTTCGGCCCCGGCGCGGATCACCTTGTCGCCGTACTCCTTGACCCGGACCTTCAGCGCAGCGTTCTCGGCCTGGAGTTGGGCGACGAGGATGGCGTCTTGGCATCCGCGTACCAGCACGGCGTGGGCATCGCGTTCCCGCTGTTCGAAGTAGGTGGCGGTGTGCTTGCCGGTCGATCTCGTAGCGGTGATGGTGCTCATGCTCAGCTCCCAACGCAGGTGCAGTGGTTCGGGTCGGTGCGTCCGTCGGCGCAGGGGCAGTCGGGGTGTCCGGGGCAGTCGTCGCAGGCGACGGCCGTCTCGGGGTCGGGCGTCGGGTGGTAGGTGGCGGTGAGGAGTCCGGCGGCAATCAGGCCGATCCCGACCGCGATCACCTCCGGCGCGGTCATCGCCCGTTCCCCATGAAGTCGTCGGGGATGTCGATGAGTCGGGCCTGCACGGAGGCGATGAAGCCGGGGTCGGTTGCCCAGCGGGGCTTGGCGGCGAGGGTGGTGAGGTGGTTGCCGTCTGCGTGCCAGGTCTGGTTGCGGTCCCAGTCGGCTCCGGGGAACGCGCCCTGTACGAGGGCGGCGATGTCGCGGGAGCCGCCGGGGGGAAGCTGGACCTTTGCTCCGGTGGCGTCGCGGGCTGTCGCGAGGAACGTGCGCTCTGTCGGGCCCTTCGCGTCCGTCCATGTCGAGACGAGCAGGATGGTGACGGCGCCGGGGGCGAGCTTCGCCAGCCGGTACGGCAGTCGGGTCGTGTTCCTCCGCCGCCGGGATGCGGATGCCTTCCGGGGGCGGACGGGCAGGGGCTCGTAGATCGCCATCACGCCACCGCCTCGCCGCGCTGGTAGTAGCGGTACGCGGGGCGGGTGATGCCGCCCTCGGCGTCGACCTCGGCGGCGATGTCCGGCTCGTCGTCCGTGTCGAGGGTCCACAGGACCCGGTCGAGGGACCGCTTCAGGGCGGTGTGGGAGCGGATGAGCGCGTGGTGGTCGTGGATGTTCGTGGCCTGGGCGACCGCCAACTGTGTGCGGGCGTCCGACAGGGCGGCGTCGAGTTGGAAGGGGGAAGCCGTGGCAGTCATGACGCCTCCTTGGCGGTCGGGGTGGGGAAGGCGGGGGTCGCGTCGGGGTCGGAGGCGGGCTCCGGGTGGGCGAGCAACCAGCGGAGGCGGCCCACGGCCACGTCCTCAGAGACGGCCTTGCTCTGGCGGGCGATCAGGTCGGCCATCTGCTCCCGCAGAGTCGACAGCGGCACGTCCAAGTCGCGGATCGGGCGGGTCACCGGGCCACCCCTGTCGGCAGGCACTTCAACGCCTCGGCGATAGCGGCTCGCGTTGTCTCGTCGTCGTGCATCGGCTCGTTCCAGCCGCAGTTTGCGCACCAGAACTCGGACGGCTCCGGCTTCGGCTGGAAGTCCCGACACAGCGGGTTCGGGTTCTGCGGCACGTTGCGGGCGGCGTGTGCCTCCGGGCCGCCACCCCAGAGCGGCAACGGGTCGACGTGGGTGAGGGCGATGCAGGCGCCGTGTCCGTCGACCCATACGACGTCGGTGTGACCGCCGAGCACCTGGGCCTCGCTGCGGGTACGGGTGACCAGCCGCTCGGCGTTCTGGTCGTCCTCCGGGCGGGCACCGGGGTAAGCGAGGACCGGGGTACCGACCGGGAAGCGGGCGTTGAACTCGTCGGCGTTCACACTGCACCGCCACGAAGTTCGGCAGCCGTGCCACGGAATGCGGCCGTCACGTCGTCCTGCGTGCGACCCGACTCGTCGTTCCAGGACGCCAACTCGGTGTTCTCGAAGCCGCGCTCGACGTACTCGGCGACCTCGTGGGCATCGACGCCCCCAAGAGTGCGGCCAACAGGGAACTGAGGGCTCCCATGCAGGGCCACGTTGATCGCACCCAGCGCGCACACCCGGCACGCAGCCAAGGGCCTACTGGGGTCCGTGTACCTGTCGTACAACTCGCCCTGGAACCAGCCGACCGACTCGATATGATCAGCGGCACGGTCAAGGATCTCTGCGATCTTGAGGGAGTCGGTCATCGGGCACCGCCCTCGATCGCGGCGCGCATGGCGACCTGGCGCTTCGAGACGCGCATCTGGATGAAGGACAGCCCACGCGGCGTGATGTGCAGGGTGTAGTGGGCGCACGAACCCCACGTGTGCTCGACGACCTTCTCGACTGAGTTGAAGCACTCACGGTGCGACGCGTAGAAGTCGTACTCCCAGCCGCCGCAAGTCCGCTGCCGCCGGTAGATCAGCTTCTCGTCGAGAAGGAACCCGCGAAGGTCCGTCTCTCGCCAGCCGATCTCCTTCGCGGCCTGCCGGACCAGCCGGTCACCGTCCTGTGCGGCCATCAGCGTGTCGTGAGCCAGAGCCTTCGGCTCCAGCTCCTTCAACTTCCGGTCCGCTTCCACCAACTGCTCGGCGGTCCGCGTGAACTCCTGCGCGAGAGCGAGGACGCCCTGCGGCGTCGTCAGGTCCGGGAGGCGCGGGGCAGGCGGCTCAATCGAGTACGAACCCGTCCGTCGGAGGGAGGGAATGACCTCGTGGGTCAGCCAGCGACGAAAGCTCTTCGCTCGCGGCGAGCGGGAGATCAGCAGGAGGGCGTATACGCCGGGCTCGGACACGAGCACCATCTGCTGGGCGCCACCGGGGGTGTCCACGGCGGCGGACACCCTTTCGTCTTCGTCGAGCTGGACGAGAGCGTCGCGGTACTTGCTGATGCCTACGGCGTCGCAGGCGTCCTTACCGACGAACCACGGCTCGCCGTCGATCATCACGGACCGCACGTGCTGTGCGGTCTCCGGGAAGGTGAACACCAGCGGGGTGCTCGGGGATGGGACCATGGTCATCAGGTCCACTCCTGTTCTTTGAGGTTCTGGGGGTGGATCGCGCGGCTGAGCCGCGAGGCCCCGGCTGCCGGTTTCTGGCGAGTCACCGGCGGTTGGGGCTTGGCCGCCCTAGGCGGCGGTCTTGACGGGCTTCGGCGCGATGAACGGCTCGCGGGTGAACTGGGCAGTGATCGCCCGAATGTTCAAGCCCGAGAACCAGACACGGTTGCCGTTGTTCACGTGGGGGATCTCCCAGAGGTAGGCCATCTCACGGAGCTTCCGCGGGGAGAACGGCAGGTAGTACGCGGCCTCGGCCGGCGTGTAGTGGAAAAGCTCGCCCTCCGGCGTGCTTGGCGCCGGGAGGTTGTCCCGCATCTCGTCCTTGGCCCTGGGGGCGCTCACGTCTTCTCCTTGGGGGTGTCATGGGTGATGTCGATGGGGGGCACGTCGAGTACCTCCGCGAGCAGGTGGGTGTAGTCGTCGCCGAGTCCGGCGAGCCCGCGTTCTACGCGGGAGAGGTGGCCCTTGTTGATGCCGGTAAGGGCTGACACCGTGCCGAGGCTCATTTTCAGAGCTTGCCTTCTGAGGCGGATGTAGTCTCCGTGCGGTCTCACGCTCTGAAACTTAGCCTCTGGGGCTACGTCAGGCAAGCCCTGTGGCTACGTTGAGGCTCTTTTTCTTAGCTTCAGATTGCCCCATACGGCCCTACTGCCCGGGAAGTTCCATGCGTCGCATGCAACCCAAGGGCTCCGTTTGTGAGCCAAAGTGCAGGTCAAAAGGCTCAATCCGAGCTACGCGGTTGCATGGGAGTAGTGCATGATGTGGAGACATGGACCGAGATCGAGACCGCTGGGCACGGCTGGGCCGCGCATTCGCGGAAGCGCGCGAGGCGATCGGCCTCTCTCAAGACCAGGTCGCCGAACGAATCGGCGTCACCCGTACCACCGTCCAGACCATCGAACGCGGCCACGTCGGCGGCAAACCGCCGATCAAGGTCACCGGGACCATGCGGAGCTACGCACGCCTCGTCGGCTGGACTGAAGACTCGATCACCCGTGTCCTCGGCGGCGGAGAGCCCGAGCGCGTACCCACCGCCCCGAGCGCGGCGCCCGAGCGCGAGGTGACACCCGCAGAGCCTGCCGGATCGGGGCTGCCGGCCGCTGTTGAGCTGGAACTCCGGCAGGGCGAGACTCTGGAGAGTGCGGTGCTCCATCTCGGCCCGGAGCAGTCCGATGCCCGGGTCATCGTGGTCCTGAAGGGTGCGTCTGACATAACGCCGGAGGAGATGGAGGAGATGATGAAGCAGTGGCGTAAGACTCGCCGTCACCTCCAGAGCCTGGCGGGAGACGGGAAAACCCCGCCAGCAACCTAGCTAAGATCGTTTTCACGCATACGGCGTGCCTCGTCACAAAGTGTGCTTACATGCTGGGACCACCGAGGGGGGGCTCCGCTCGAAGTGGGGGTAAGCATGTTGAGCATGCAGGTGAGGCGCGAGGATGGGCATTACTTCGAGCCGTACATCGTCGATCTGGATGACGGCTGCGAGTTCGTGTTCCACGAGAAAGACATAACGGAAGAGGGCGCGAAGTACTTTGCGCAAGCGGTGACGGACCAGGCCCGCCGGTGGTTGCCACGGCCGCCGGAGATGCCGCAAGGGCACCTCGTGCCCGTCTTGATCATTCGTGAGCCCGACCTGCCCGAGGTGTGTGCAATCCACCTTGATGATCGCGCAGAATCGATTCTGTACACCGTTGACGCCGACATCATCACCGAGCGCGCGGCGGCCGTCATCTCCCGAAAGCTGACCGAGCGATCCCCCCACTGGCATCGTGTCCCCGACGAAACACAGTCACTGCACGACGCAGTCTGACCAGGGGACATGAGGGGGCGCGGTCGTGGCCTACGCGGAAAAGGTCTTCAAGGTCAAGAACGGGAAGCAGACCAAGCAGTACACCTGGCGGGCCCGGTACAAGAAACCTGACGGCACATGGGGGTCGGAACCGGGATTTCCGACCAAGAAGCTCGCCGAGGACTGGGGAAATCAACAGGAAGCGGCGATCCGCGCCGGCACCTGGATCGACCCGGAGAAGGCGCTGACGAAGTTCGGCGATTGGGTCGAGATCTGGAAGGCGGCGAACAAGCCGCGGCCGGGGACCCTGACGAAGCGCAGGCACCTGCTGGACCAGATCCTGCTACCTGCGTTCGAGCACACGCCGCTCGTTGAGGTGAACAACGTGTTCACGGTGAAGGGCTGGGCGACGCGCGCAGCTAAGCCGCACGGTCGGCACGACCCGAGCACGATTGGTCAGGCCCGGAGCCTGTTGAGCACGATCCTCAGCGGCGCGGAGGATGCCGGGTACATCACTGCGAACAAGCTGTACGGGCGGCGGATCCTCGTCGGTGCGGATCATCAGGCGGAAGAGGAAGAAGAGGTGTGGGCGCAGCCGGATGAGGCGTTCCGGCTGTACGAGCGGCTCGGCGGTGTGCACGGCCTGATGGTTCTCACGGACTGCTACATGGGCTTGCGGTGGGGCGAGCTGACTGGGCTGCACCGGGACAACTGTCTGTTGAAGCGGACTGACAGGATCGACGGTAAGCCGTTTGTCCGTCACGTCCTGAGGATCGACCCGCTTGTCGGCTCGCTGCACGAGGATGAGTTCGAGCTGGGCGACGAGGAACTCCGGGCGTGGCGGGCGGCGGAGGATGCGCGGCTCGCAGCCTGTGTGGCGAAGGGCTGGAAGGCGAAGCGGCGCAAGGAGCCGAAGGCCGTGGTGAAGGTGTACCTCGGTCCGCCGAAGAACAAGTACAGCGCGCGGGAGGCGGACGTGCCGCCGTTCTTGGTGCGGCTTCTGGAGGAGCACATTGAGGAGTGGCCGCACGAGTATCCGTTCTCGACGCCGGACGGTCCGTATTGGCGGCGGGGGAATTTCGGGCGGGTCCTGCGTCCGGCGGCTAACGGGCGTGATGCCTATCCCGGCGCCAAGGGTCACAAGCCGCGGGCGGCCTGGGAGCCGATCCTGCCCGACTTTACGATGCGCGGTGCGCGGCATACGCATGACACGTGGATGAAGGACGATGGGGTGGACCGGGCGCTTCGCTTCTTGACTATGGGGTGGGTGCCGAAGGATATTGAGGGGACATACGAGCACGTCACGCCTGAGATGCGACGGCATAGGCTGGACCGTCTGGAGGCCCGGTGGGTCCGTGGGCGGCAGGTGGCGGGGCGGGGCTCGGTATGAGATCAACCCGGAGTTGATCTCCCGAATATCTCCTAAATGATCTACCCGGAGCCCCGCATTGATCTTGATGCGGGGCTCCGGTGCAGGTCTCACCGGGTGGGCGCGGACGGTTTCGAACCGCCGACATCTGCCTTGTAAGGGCAG
>NZ_JBHVQT010000023.1:0-83426 GCF_042886315.1 Streptomyces sp. NPDC058001 | reverse complement strand
TACGTCGGATCGGCGCGGGCTTCGGGCGCCCAAGGATCTCGCGGCGCTGTGTTCCGAGGCGATCGTGATACCCCTGCCGGATCACAGGCCGTGTATGTAAGGGATCCCCAACCGGACACCGGTCAGCTCGTGCTGAGCGGGAGTCTGCTGGTCATATTGAGTTTCACCTCGCCGTAGGGCCGGACGTGGGACCAGAACAACGGGGTCAGGCCGCGCCGGTCCGCGGGCGTGAGGAGGCCCGCCCACTCCGGTTCGCCGAGGATGTCCTGGAGCATCAGGGCAGCATGGCCGCGTAGGTGGGGTGGGAGGCGTTGCGGGTGAAGCGGCGCAGGATCGCCTCGGTGGACGCGGTGCGGGTCCGGATCGCGGTGACGTACTTGATCATCTGGTCGTACTGCTGGGCGATGAGTTCCCAGCGGATCGGCCGGGTCAGCGCCGGGGTGAGCTGCGGGTAGGCGTCCGGTTCGCCAGCCACGGGCCGGTACAGCTTCACCTTGTTGATCCGCTTGATGCGCGGCAGTAGGTCGAAGTTCAGCAGCCTCGTGATGCCGAACCCGATCTCCGACTGGCCATGACTGTCGGTGTAGTTGGCCTCGACGTCCATGGTGGTGCCGTGCCGCATCGCGCCCTCGACCATCGCGGCGACCTCGGAAGCGGTGCAGTTGATCAGCTGGGAGTGGATGGCCAGGGACTTCTTCCCCGCGTGCCAGTAGATGAGCACCCCACGGCCGCCGTAGCGCGAGTGCCACTGTGCAACATCCCGCGAGTTCCACTGAGTACGGCTGCCCCCCCTGCCCCTGTGGCCAGGTGCTTCTACCTCTTTGCGGCGTCTTGTCGTCTGGTGACGTAACTTCGGGATTCTTGAAGCGTCCTCACTGTGTCCGACCGGTATGCCGTCAGGCTGAAGGTGAGGAGGCTGGGTTGGCGCTGGTGGTGAATGTAGTCAGCGGTAGTCGTCGGGGTGGTCCCGCATCCAGACGTTTATCCGGTCGCGGACGCCGATCAGCTGTGTACGGTGCGTCTCCAGGTTCTCCGTGGAGGTGTCGCCGTCGAGCGTCGTGCGGAGGCCGTCGATCCACGCGATGGGCTCGGGGAAGTGGCCTGGGCCTTTCGGGTCCGCCTTCATCGCCGCATCGAGGCCCATCACTTCTTCGTGGACCCTGCCCAGGAAGTACGCGCAGTCTCCCGAGCCTGGTGTGCAGGCGTCGTTGAGTGTGGCCTGGAGGCCGGCGAAGGCGTCACGGACCAGTTCCGGCCCCGGGGACGCCGCCGGGGTTGGGCTGACGGCGGCGTTCTCCTGCACGGTGGCGTCCGCAGGTGCCGGGGCGGACGAGGAACGGGAGGTGTCCCGCGTCCCGACGCCTCCGGAGGTGTCGTCCGTGCCCGCGGAACAGGACAGCAGACAGGCCGCAGTCACCGCGGTGAAGATCGCCGTACGCCGGACACGCCGAATCTGCATGAAGCCCCCCTCGTAGTGATCACAGCGACTCTACTGAGGGTGGGGAGGGCCAGGTCTTGCGAGTGGTCCGATACGTCGGCCGCAGTGTCGGCGCGTAAGTACGACATCCTCGAACACGGTGCCGGAACACCGGCAAGGGCGACGCTGATGTCGCCCCCGAAGCGCTTCGACTCGCTCACCACCTCGTGTTCCACCCACCCACGGATTCACCAGCCTGAAGCACACCGGTGGACCCGTGGGTTCGCACTGAAGAACCTTCAGTTTCCGCGAACCGCCGGGGCTCTCCGGCCTCGGAGAACATCGGTACAGCGGCTATCGGTGAGATTGATCATGGTCCGGGCGGCCTTCGCGCTTCTGCGCTGGTTGCGCCGGCCGCGTATCCGCTGGGAAATCCGCGCCGACATCCACCAGGCATTCCTCACCCTCGGCCGCGCAATCGTCTGCTGGCGGCGCCTCAAAAGCAGTCCTGATCCGATCCCTCAGCCCGTACCGCCTACCAGTGCCTCGCCGAGCGGGGTGCGCCGGTAGAGCACCGACCGTCCGGACCGGCCGCGGACGAGCAGTCCCGCGCCTCGCAGGATGGCGAGGTGGTCTCCCACCGCGCCGGGTGTCATGGCGAGGCTTCGGGCGAGGTGGCTGGTACTGGCCGGGGCGTCCAGCGCCAACAGCAGCCGGGCTCGGGACCGGCCGACCAGAGCGGTCAGGGCGTCCGGTCGGGGGACGCTCTCCTGTTCGCCCCACAGGGCGGCGGTGCCGCGGGCACGATAGATCAAGGTCCTGGGCCAGGGGTCTTCCAGGTGGGCGGCGATATTCGCGACGAAGACCGAAGGGATCAGCAGGAGCCCGTTGCCGGCGAGGCGGACTGTTCCGACTTGAGGGAAGTGGCCGATCTCGATACCGCCGGCTTGCCAGGCGATGCTCGGGTGCAGGCTCTCGATGGTCGTGACCCATCCGTGTTCGCCGATCACACCCACCCGGTGCACGACGTCGCGCTCACAGATCGCGCGCAGTTGCGGCCAGTCCGTGGCGAGCAGCTCGTGCCAGGCATGGTCCATCGCCTCGGCGATCCTGGAGACGGCGTCCGTCGAGTCCAGCACTGCGCGTACGCGGGGATCACGGGCGGACGGGCCGGTCGCGTTGGTGGCGATTTCGTGGCGGGCCGCTTCCAGCGGTGTGGCCCGGATCATGGCTAGGTCGTCTGCCCAGGTCTGGTTGAGGCCGCGCGGGGGCGGGGCGACGAAGTTCGGTCCGGATTGCGGGGTGTGCAGGGCGAGGGCGGCGTTCAGTTCGCTCTCGCGGCGAAGCCGTTCAAAGGCCGGCAGGAGGCGGGTGGCCCAGGCTCGCGGCAGCGGCCGGTCTTGGCCGGCGAGCGAGCGTAGCAGGAAGCAGAGGTCCATCGCGGGCGACAGCGCGAAGCGGCTGCGCAGCAGGTCCTCGACGGAGACTTCGAAGCGGAGCACCGCGCCATGCTACCGAAGGACGTCTGTTCCGATTCGTCCAGCGACGAATCATTGGTGAGTGGCGTGGGCGCACGGTGAGGGTGGGCGTCATGATCCCAACCGCCGGACCCGCGCAGGGCAACCACCGTGCCACCTACCGGGATGTGCTGGCCGAGCCGCGATTCCGGCTGCTCTTCTCAACCCGCACCGTCGCGATCACCGCGGACGCGCTGCGGATCACCACGTTCTCGGTTCTGGTCTTCTCGGCCACCGGCTCCGCGCTGCTGAGCGCACTGGCCTTCGGCATCGGCTTCATTCCGCAGCTGTTCGGCTCGCTGCTGCTGGGCTCACTGGCCGACCGGCTGCCGGCCCGCGCGCTCATCACCGGCGGCTACGCCTTGACGTGCGCCGCCGCTCTGCTGCTCGCCCTGTTGCGGATGCCGGTCGCGGCAAGCCTTGGTGTCGTGGCGCTGGTCGCCCTCGCCACACCGGTGTTTTACGGCGCGTCGAGTCGGCTGGTCGCGCAGTCGCTGGAGGGCGACGCCTATGTACTGGGCCGTTCACTGAACAACATCGCTGCCTCCGGCGCGCAATTGTTCGGTCTGGTGCTGGGAGGTGCGGCCGTCGCGGTACTCGGCCCGCGCCGGGCGCTCGCGGTCAGCACCGCCCTCTACCTCGGCTGCGCGCTCGCTGTCCGCATCGGGCTACCCCGGCTGCAGCTGGGAGAGTTCGGCGACACACCCGGCAGCGCTCGGGGCGATGGCGGCACCGTCCGGGCAAGCCTGCACGGTGCCGGCCTGCTGCTGCGCAAACACACGGTGCGACGACTGATGCTGGCCCAGTGGCTACCCGTCGCATTCGTAGCGGGCGCGGAAGGTTTGATCGTCGCCTACGCGGGAGGACGCCACTTCGCGCCCGGCTGGTACGCGGTGCTGATGGGCTGTCTGCCGGTCGGCATGCTGGCCGGTGATCTGCTGGTGGGTCGACTGCTGCGGCCGCCCACCCGGGAGCGACTGGTGGTCCCGTTGATTGTGCTGATGGGACTGCCGCTGGTCGGCTTCGCGGCCGAGCCCGGAGTGGGTGTCTCGTCCTGTCTGCTGCTGCTCTGCGGCTTCGGATTCGCCTCCGGTCTCGGCCTGCAACGGCCGTTTCTGGACGCCCTGCCGCAGGATGGCCAGGGCCAGGCCTTCGGTCTGCTCGGCTCCGGAAGCATGACGCTGCAGGGCGTTGGGCCGGCCGGCTTCGGCGCGGTGGCCGCAGGCATCGGAACAGGCGGCGCAATCGCCCTGGCAGGCGGTGCGGCGGCGCTTACCGCCGGCTGGATTCTCACCTGGCACCCGCCCACCTCACCGGTCCCCGTCCCGAACTGCTCAACGGGATCAGAGAACGGCACCGAACAGCATGCGTGTAGTTCTCCTGCGCAGTAACCGTCGCCGGTCGAGTCGGCCGCGAGCCGTCACGCACCCCACCCCCACCCCACATCTCTCTGACAGACAGTCATTCCCGGTAGTTCATCGTGTAAGGAGTCCTTAAGCCTCGGCTCTGTCAGCCGTTGCGGACCACGTACGGGATCTTGAGACCACGAACAGTCCATGGCAGGCTCATGCCGCATGATCGATGATTTCGCGAAGGACAACCTGCACGGGAGACTGCGGCGGGACCGCGAGGCGCTGCTCTGGAAACTCGACGGCTTGTCCGAATACGACGCCCGCCGGCCTTTGACAGCGACCGGGACCAACCTCCTCGGCCTGGTCAAGCACGTGGCCACCGTCGAGGCCAGGTACTTCGGCGAGGTCTTCGACCGCCCTTCCCCGGAGCCGCTGCCCCGGTGGCAGGACTCCAACGGCAGCGATCTGTGGGCGACGGAGGACGAGACCCGCGATCAGATCATCGGGTTCTACCGGCGCACGTGGGAACACTCGGACGCGACGATCAACGAGCTTCCCCTCGACGCCCCCGGCCACGTGCCGTGGTGGCCGGAGCCTTATCTCAACACGAACCTGTTCGCCGTCATGACCCATGTCCTCGCCGAGACCGTCCGGCATGCCGGGCACGCCGATATCCTGCGCGAGGGCCTCGACGGCCGGACCGGGGTGCGCGCCGAACACGAGAAGCCGATCGACGAGGAAGCCCGTGCCGCCTACTGCGCGAAGATCGAGCAGGCCGCCAGATCGGATGCACCAATCGAGGCTTAGTCGAATGTATCGGGCAACCTGACATCGGCTCCCCTGCCGGCGCTTGCGATTTCCGAGCACCCGGCCACCTGATATGCCCGCGTCACCCGATGTGGGCGTTCAGTCCGCGCGTTCGTCGTCCTCGTCCAGCTCGGGCGCGTCCGGGTCGCGCAGCGGGCGCAGGCCCTGGGGCGGGGTGGAGGGGGTGAAGCTGTAGCGGCCCAGGACGTTGAGGTTCTTGAACTTCAGCGGGGACAGGCGTGCGACATCCTCATCGCTGATCTCGTGGCCCTCGGCACGCAGCTGGGCGACTGCGGCGTCGATGTACTTCGTCGTCCAGAGCACGACAGCGTTCAGCAACAGTCCCGGCGAGCCGAGTTGGTCTTATCCGAACTACCCCAGCTCAGCGGCGGGTCTTGAGCTCGCCCTTCATGATGCGAGGTCCGACGAGTCCCAGGACTGCCGGCAACAAGGTCAGAGCGACAAGGACCGCGACGGCCACCGCGAAGGCCGCGGCCAGGCCGATGGTGACCAGCGACTTGATCCCGATCACGGTCAGACCCGCCAGCGCGATCATCACGGTCAGGCCGGCGAATACCACCGCCGAACCTGCCGTGCCCAGCGCTCGCCCGGCGGCCTCCTCCGGCTCCTGCCCGCGGCGCAGCTCGCCGCGGTAGCGGGAGACGATGAACAGGGCATAGTCGATGGCCACCGCCAGGCCCAGCATCAGCGCCAGGGTCGGGGAACTCGAACTCATGTCGAAGACCGCCGTGGCCATCGTCAGCATGAGAACTGCCGCGCCCACGCCGACGATCGCCATCAGTAGGGGCAGCCCGGCCGCGAGCAGCGAACCGAACGTGATCACCAGGGTGACGGCGGCGACCGCGACCCCGATCAGCTCGGCCGGGCCGGTGCCCGCCTTCCCCTGTACGGCGTTGCCGCCCATGTTCACCGTCAGCCCGGACTTCTCGCCCCGCTCGGCGACCTGGCGCAGGGCGTCCCGCGCGGCGCCGCTGACATCGGACTCGGAGACCTTGTAGGCGACCTGTGTGTAGGCGATGCTGCCGTCCTCGCTCACCAGACGGTTGGCGTAGGGGTCGGCGACGCTCGCCACCTGGGGTGCCGTCCTCAGCTTGGCGACCAGCGCCTCGATGTCGGACTTGTTCGTGCCGGAGGCGAGCGTCTGCCCCTCCGGTGCCTCGAAGACGACCCGGGCCGTGGCGCCGTCGGCGGATGCCTGCGGGAACTCCTTGTGCAGCAGGTCGATCGCCTGCTGCGACTGCGTGCCGGGAAGGGTGAAGCCCTCGGTCGTCTTGCCCGAGATGGTGCCCGCACCGATCCCGACGGCGGCCAGGACGACTATCCACAACATCAGAACGAGCCGTCGTCGCCGGAAGGCGAACCGGCCCAGCCGGTTAAGGAACGTGGCCACGGAAGTACTCCCACGGAAGAGGGGCTGCGCTGAGCAGGGCCGATGAGGCCCGGTCACCAACCTAGAAAGGGCCGCGGCCCCTCCACAGGACGCAAAGGGACACACTTCGCGGCCGGCACTCTCCTCCGAAGGTAGGAAGGGCGCTCATCCTCGGGGCCCATCCGTCCGCCTTCACGCAGCGCTGCGTGTCCGGTCGTCCCCGGCGGCGCACGGGCGCGTCAGTCCGTGCGGAAGCCAGCCATGATCGAGGCCGGGTAGCGGGCGCCCGCGGAGCCCTGGGGGAGGATCTCCCGGACACGGGCGAGGTCGGCCTCGTCGAGTGTCATGCTCGCGGCGCCTGCGTTCTCCTCCAGGCGTACGGCGCTGCGGGTGCCGGGAATCGGGACGACATCCTCCCCCTGGGCGAGCAGCCAGGCGAGGGCGAGCTGGGCGGGGGTGATGCTCTTGGTCGCGGCGAGCTTTCGGAGCTGCTCGGCGGCGTTGAGGTTGTACGCGTAGTTCTCTCCCTGCCAGCGCTCGTCCCAGCGGCGCATGTCGCCCTCGGGGTACTCGTCGGCCGGCTTGACCACTCCGGACAGGAAGCCGCGGCCGAGTGGCGAATAGGGCACCAGGCCGATCCCCAGCTCCCGCAGGACCGGCAGGATCTCGTCCTCCACTTCGCGCTCGAACAGCGAGTACTCGTACTGGAGGGCCGTGACCGGGGTGACGGCGTGGGCGCGGCGGATGTACTGCGAGCCGACGTTACTCAGGCCGAAGTACCGCACCTTGCCCTCGGCCATCAGTTCACCCACGGTGCCGGCGACCTCATCGGCCGGTACGTCGGGGTCCGAGATGTGCTGATAGAAGAGGTCGATCCGATCGGTACGGAGGTAGCGCAGGCTGTTCTCGGCGACCCTGCGGATGTTCTCCGGGCGGCTGTTGACACCACGCCCCGGCGTCTCGCTGGTCATGTCGAAGCCGAACTTGGTTGCCAGGACCACCTCGTCACGGAATCCCTCGACGGCGTTGCCGAGCAGCGTCTCGTTGCTGCCGGTGCCCTGGCCGTACAGCTCGGCGGTGTCGAAGAAGTCGACCCCGAGCTGGTGGGCACGGCGGATGGTGGAGATGCCGTCCTCGTCGCGGGAGGGGCCGTACGCCATGGTCATACCCATCACGCCCAGCCCGAGCGCGGAGACGCGCAGTCCCTGCTGTCCCAAGGTGCGGTGCTGCATGAGGTCACTCCTCGTATCGTGTCGGCGACCCCCGAAGGGCCAAACCGAACTGTTTGGTATGAGCGTATGTCCGGGTGTCGCACGATGCAAAACCGAACGGTTCGGTCGCCTATCCTGGACCCATGCCTCGCTCCACCACCCCTGGCCAGAGTCCGGACGCCGCCGTCGCGGGAGAGTCCGCCGACTCCACCCGCCGACGGATCGTCGCCGCGGCCAAGGAGGAGTTCGCCCGGCACGGTATTGCCGGCGCCCGCGTCGACCGCATCGCCAAGCAGGCCAGGACGAGCAAGGAACGGGTCTACGCCTACTTCCGCAGCAAGGAAGCCCTGTACGCCCACGTCTCCGAACGCGAACTGACCGCGCTCATCGAGGCCACACAGCTCGATCCGGCCGACCTGCCTGGCTATGCGGGCATCCTCTTCGATCACTTCACCGCCCACCCCGACCATTACCGCCTGATCACGTGGGGTCGCCTGGAGCTGGACGAGTCCGCCGCCGACCTCACTGCTCCGCTCCAGGCCACCATCACCCGCAAACTCGACCAGCTCCGCGACGCACAGCACCGCGGACTGCTCGATCCCGCCTGGGACCCGGTCGACGTCCTCGCCCTGATCAACCAGATCGCCACGACCTGGGCAGGTCAGCCCGAAATCGGCGCCGCCGCCGAGGACCAGGCCGCGGACCCGTCCACAGCCGCCCGCCGCGCCGCATTGGTGACAGCCGTCGAGCGTCTGTTTCCGCGCACCAACTGAGACCCCCGGCGCTCGGCCGGTCGCTCGTCCGAGAACTCCTCGTCACGGAGCTTCCGGATGGCGGCAAAGCGTGCAGGGGCCTTTCCTGAGCCAGAGGGCGTGCAGGAAGGCGCCTGCCGCGATGATTGCCACGTACAGCGGGGCGACGACCACCTCGCCGATGTAAGGGAATCACTACTGGCCATCGCGGACGCGGCCGGCAGGGACTGGTTGGAGGGGGCCCACGAAGCGTGCGTGACGTTGGTCAGCACGTGGAGATCTTTCCAGAGCATGGGTGTCCCGTCTCAGACGATCTGGCTTCGATGGGGGCCACTGACCTGTGGCGACCAGGTCAGATGAGACGCCGAGACGCGGGAATCTCAGGTGAAGTGGTCCCGGGCGGGTGAATGTTGGATTCCGTCTCAGTTGATCTGGTCCGGCTCTGCTGTTTCGAACTGATACCACGCCTGGGTCGTCAGCCATGACTGGTAGTCCCGGAAGATCCTTCCGAGGCCGTCGGGCTGTGCTCGTGCGTCGAAGAACTCGCCGAGGAGACGGTGGAGTGCGGTCACGGCTGCGGTGTCGGCCTGCTGGGTGAGCGGGTGGGTCCACCCCCGGGGGCGAGGCGGCGGACGAGGATGGGCCAGGTCAGGTCGTGTCCTGCGCCGCGGCGGACGACGAGCCATTCCTGGAAACCGGCAAGCATGTTCCAGTCGCTTCCGGCATCCAGGCCGAGGACGAAGGCGGTGGTTGTGTTGAAGGTGCCGTCGAGGCCGTGCCGGGCGGGCTCGCGGCGGACTGCGATCAGCAGCGCCCGGTACTGCTTGAACACGGCGGCGTGGAAGGTCTGCTGGGTGGCAGCGAGGTAGTTGCCTGTGGTGAGTTCAGTGTGGCTGATCAACGTGTCCGGGTTCTTGAGCGGGTGGCTGGACATGTAGCGGTGAACTGTTCCGTAGGAAGCGGCGGCGTCGTGGTCGGCCAGCAGCTTCTCCCAGACCTCTCTCACGGTGGGGAGCCGGCCGGCGTGCATATTGGCGTACTTGTCGAGGATGGCGTCGATGGTGGGGCCGAGGCGTTCCTTGGCAGGGCCGACGATAGGGGGCCGCTTCTTTCGGGGCGGCGGCGTTGGCGATTTCAGGGCCTGCCGGACCGTGGCATGGCTGACGTGGTGGCGCTTCGCCAGGTGAGAGACCGGCAGTTGTTCGGCTTGAGCGTCCTTGCGGATCGCCGCGAAGAGCGCGGGCTTGCCTTCGGCCCTCGTGAAGCGGCGCCTGGGCTTGTCGACAGTCTCAAACAAGCTGGTCAATGCAGGTCAGCAGAAGTTCGACCACTCCCGCGCCATCATCAGGACCGGAGGCACCGTGCCTGTGGGTCATAGCAGTTGAGGCCCATTGACGAAGCCACCTCGGCCGCGTAGGCGGATGCCTCCTCCGCCATGCTCCAGCGCATCGGGAAGTAGATCAGGGGGCCGCTCGCCTCGCCGATAAGCGGACCGGTCGACCACGGCGAGATGTCGTCCTCGTCTTCGGTGAGATCGGGCCATCGTTCCAAGAGTGCAGCGACATAGGCCGCGATCAGCTTGGTCGGAGCAACGTCGGGCCCGTCCGCGTCGATGTACTTGTCGTACAGATCGGTGAAGCACTGGCCCGCAGCAGCGTCGTCTGCAGGCCGCTCGCCTTCCCAGACCGCAAGGTCATAACTCATGGGCGAAGCCTGCCATCCAGCACCGACAGAAAGACCGCCGGACCAGATCGCCTGAGACGCCGAGCGAATCGGACCAGATCGTTCAAGACCGGGACCAGATCCGCTGAGACGGGACAATGGGCGGAGCGGGCCCGACCCGACCCGACTGAGCTGTCACAACGGTCTTTCAGCATGGCCGACACGATGAGGTCGATGTGTTCTGGTGGCCGTGTCAGGGGCGGGGACTGGAAGCGGAACATAGACCACCGCGCCAGTCCCCGGCCCTACTGAGGAGTTCCGTACGGTCTGTCCGGCACTGCTCGTCTTCGCCGTCCAGGCGTAGGAGCCAGAGCGGGTGATGCGGAAGACGGCGTACTCGGCATTGAAGACCGTCTTGGTTCCGAGGTAATGGGCCTTGTGTCCCGACTCCTGCACCGCGCGCTTGCCCGCCGTGAGTGGTACGAAGACTTCAGCTTGCTTGCCGGGTGAGGCGACGGCCAGCCTGACATCGCCTGAGGCGCTGTTCTTCCGGTACTGGACGTCGATGTGGCCGATCTGTGAGGGCACTCTGGTCTTGATGGAGAGGAAGCGGCCGGGTTGCGGGACGACCTGCCAGGTCGCATCAGGCGTTCTTGTACTCGGTGTCGTCGGCGCTGTCGAAGCTCTCGGTGCCCAGCGTCACGGTGACGACGGCGCCGGCGTCCAGGACGACGGGGGCCACGTAGACCGGGGTGGTGGTGTTCTCGCCCATGGCGGACTTCCTTCCGCTCTTGCCCGGCTTCGGTGTCGCCGGGCTGATGACCATCAGTCAACGCGCAGACGCGGAACGTGCACAGCTGCCGGAATGTCTGCCATCTGTAGGCCAGTTGTGAACCAGGACCGACGATCGGGCCGGACATGACCATCGGGGAGCGCATCCCCCGGCGCGTGAAGCACGGCGCCCCAAATGCAGCCAGGAAAAGCTCGCGGATGAGCTGTCGATGGCGCGCTGGGGGAAGACCGGGTTCTGTGACCGGCAGCAGGTCTACCGGTGGGAGAAGAGCATCAGGGCTCCCCGGGTGTGGCTGCCGTTCATCGAACAGGTTCTCGGCGTGGATCTTTCCGAGGACAATGGGGGCCGACTCGCCGATACCGTGACCTCGGTGCTGCTCTTGGGAGGCGGCGACGTGGACGTGGACCGGCGGCAGTTCCTCGCGGCGTCCGCCGCCGTCGGCCTGGCCGCGCTCGACCTCCCCGACGCCGAGGCGGTCACCCGGCGTATGAGGCATCCCGGGCCGGTCGCGGTCGGCATGGGCGAGGTCACCGCGGTCCGCACGATGACCACCACCCTCGGTGACGCAGCCTCAGAACTCGGCGGCGGTCACGCCCGTCACCTCGCGGTCCGGTATCTGACGGTGGACGTCAAGCGGTGGCTGGACGGCCGCTACATTGAGACGACCGGCCGGGAACTGTTCGCCGCAACCAGCGAACTGGTCCACCTCATCGGCTGGATGGCCCGCGACGAGGGCAACCAGGGCCTGAGCCAGAAATACCACCTGCACAGCTACCGGCTCGCCGCCGAAGCCGGGGAGAACGAACTCGCCGCCACAGCCCTGCGCGGACTCGCGGACCAGGCCATCGACCTCGGCCACATCCCCACCGCCGTCCGGCTCGCCGAGGCATGCGAACAACGCGGCCGGAAGCTGGCCAACCCCAAGGCACTCGCGTACTACCGCAATACCTACGCCCGCGCGGCAGCCGCCGACGGCGACCACACCACCGCCGCCAAGCTCCTCACCTCCGCCCAGAACGCCATCGAACACGCCCCCGCTCTGCCGGGACAGTCCTGGGCGAGCCACTACAGCCCTGGCAGATGGGCGCACGAGTCAGGCATGATCCACGCCCGGCTCGGCGACCTCGGCGCCGCCGAGGAACACCTCCACCTCGCCCTCGACATCCACGGCCTCGACCGCAAAAGGACCCTGGGCGATCGTGCTCGCCGACCTCGGACACGTCCAGCTCAAACGCGGCAACACCGAGACCGCCCTGGCCACTTGGAGCACATTCCTCGACTGCTCCGACGGCGTGCAGTCCGTACGGATCAACGACGGCCTGACCAACATCGCCGCCCGCCTGCCCTCGATCCCCGGCAACCCGGCCGCCGACGAACTCGGCGAACGCATCGCCGCCCGCGCCTGAGTCAGGTTGTACAGACGGCTACCGAGCCACGGAGTCGCCGGTGTGAGTCCTCGCCTCGGCCTTCACGTCCGCCTCGGCGGTCGACACGAGACAATCCCTCCGCCTTCGCGTACTCGGTGACCGCGGCCTGGACGTCGCGAGCGCGGTCCCGCCAAGTGCTCCAGGCCGTCTCGTACGTGCTGGTCTGCTCATCGCTCCAGGGTGCTGCCGTCGGCCGGCCATAGGAGTCGCGCAGTTGCCGTACTTGCGCGTTCGCCTCGTTGGCCGCGCGCTGCATCTCCACCAGTTCATCGAATGTGTGTGCCACGCGGATCTTAGGTAGGCATCGTGGGCGATATTCAGTGGCGACCCGCCGCCAGCCTGTCGTTCGTAGAGCTACCGTGGCAGGGTCGACGTCCGCCGGTCGCTGCGGGTGCAGCGGGACTTGACCGGGCACTTGCCGCAGTCCTCCTTTGAGAACCTGGCCTGGACACAGGGAGCGATCGCCGACGGCGTGGTCAGGGCACCGGTATGGTCCGGCATGACCCACGTGATCACTGCCGCGTATCCTGACGACGCCGCGACGTTGGGGCCCTTGCACCTGCGGAACTGGCTGCACAACTACACCGACGCAGGCGCGGGGATCGATGAGTCCTGGATCCGTGAGCACCGCGGTTCGTATGCCACTGCGGAAGGCGTCGCCCGGTGGCGGGAGTTCATCGACGTGGCAGACCAGCACCCGCATCCTGCCCCGCACTTCTGCCGTGTCGTCCGGTTCGGGACAGAGATCGTCGGTTACCTCTGCGGCCACTGGGAGACATCGGAATCGGTCACCCTCGGACCGATGTATGTGCTGGACCACGCACAGGACTATCCGTTCCTGACCCGACGCCTGCGCGAATGGTTCCTCTTCCGAACCATCGCACTGCGGCAACCGTGGCGTCCGGGACGCCCTGCTCGACTCATCCGACTGGCTCCAACTCAAAACAGCCGAAGCGGCGAACGCCGCCGCCCCTCGAGATCCTCGCCGACCGTGGCCGCACCAAGCGGATCCGCAACACCGCCCGGGCCAACCTGAAACAGCAAAGGAGACACTGACCGCAGTCAACTCATCGACAAGTCTTTTCTATTACTCAAGGCCCTTGCGGCCAAGCACCGTTCATCGGTGCCGAAGATGAGTGCCAAGCGCAGAGCCAGAATCGACACTCTCGGCGGGCCCCGAGTCTGTTTCGAGGCCCGCATCGAGCGGAGGAATAGGAAACTACTGGTGGTGCGGTGCGGTGGAATTCCACTCCAGCGGCAGCGGGCGGCGGAAATCGCCGACCGTGAGCCGGTCCGGGTGAACTATCCGCAGAAGGAACTCATTGCGAGGCTCCTGTCACCGCGCGGCCGACCCAACCTCCTGGCCGGCAGGCTGCCGACACCTCCACCGCCGCTACGAACGAAAACCAGAGCACTTCCTCGCCTTCACCGCCATCGCTGCAACCCTCATATGCCGTCGTCGACCGGTCACGTGAGAGGGCGTGTGGAGCTGATGTCATCCAAAGGTGGCGACCAACCGCCCGATGACTTCGCCGCGCTCAAGCCGGCCGATTCCGTCGGCGATCTCCTCGAAGTCGATCTCGGTGATGCGCGAGGACAGCTTGCCATCGGCAACGAGGTCCAGTACCGCCACGCAATCTTCCTTCGTCCCGGCCTGTGAGCCGACGAGTTCGACCTCGTTGAGGGTGAGCGCCTGGAGGTCGATCTCGGCGCGTGCGCGGCCGAGTCCGACCTGGACGATCCGTCCGCCGCGGCGGACGGCATGGATCGCGCCGTCGGTGGTCGTTCCGAAGCCGGCGAAGTCGATGACCACGTCGAGGCCCTCGCCGGCGAAGTCGGTGATGTCGCTGGCGACCGTCTCGGCGCCGAGCGAGCGGGCGAAGTCGTGCACGCGGTGGTTCTTCTCGGCGACGAAAACGCTCGCGCCGAGTGCGAGCGCGGTCTGTGCGCCGAGCGAGCCCAACCCGCCGAGGCCGATGATCCCGACTCGGGAGCCGGCGGAAACTTTCCCCTGCACCGAGACAGCGTGATAGGAGGTGAGACCCGCGTCGGTGGCGGCTGCCGCCTGGTCGAAGGGCACGCCGTCCGGCAGTGCGACGACGAGCCGTTCGAGGACGACGACCTCGTCGGCGAATCCGCCGTTCTTCGACGTTCCTGGTCCTTCGATGGCCGCGGGGATGACGACTTTCTGGCCTACGGTGAACTGGGTCACGGCGGGCCCCACGGCAGAGACTGTGCCCGCGATCTCATGACCGAGCGTGATCGGACGGAAGGGAAGCAGGGGCGTCAGAGTGCCGTCGAGAAATCCGACATCGCTGTGGCAGAGTCCGGCGGCGCGGACATGCACGACGAGTTCGTCCGCGGCAGGTGTCGGTGTCGGCACCTCGCTCAGGATGAGAGGTTTTCCGACTTCGGTGAACTGCCATGCGCGCATCGTCTGCTCCTTGGGTGCCTGTCTCCAGGCGGGTGACTGGTGTGGTGGCCGCGTTTCCGGCAACCGCCCGAAACCATACTGGTACCGCGTCCCAAAAATACTCCCCTAGGCTCGGCCGATGACTACCTCCCGTCCTCGCCGCGGGCGACCGCGGGCCTCGTCCCGCGAGGCCCTTGAAGAGATCGCCTTCGAGATGTTGCTCCGCGACGGCTACGAGGCGACGACACTCCAGGCCATCATGACGGCCGGCGGCGTAGGGCGGTCGACGCTGTTCCGCTACTTCGGCTCGAAGGCGGGAATCGTGTGGGGCGAGTTCGACCGCGCCGTCGAACGACTGCGCGAGGCCCTCTACGGCGCCGGCGACGTGCCCGTCATGACGGCTGTCCGCTCGGCGGTCGTCCGCTCGACGCGTCTGTCGCAGGCGGCGGCACCAGACTCGTGGCTCGACCGTTTCCGCGTACTCGACCGGGACCCCGCGCTCATTGCGGAGACTGCCGCGCACTGGCGCGTATGGGCGGAGACGGTGAGCCGGTACGCGGGTGAGCGTACCGGTCTCGCCGCGGGCGGTCCGGTCCCGGCCGCGATCGGCGGCGCCGTACAGGCGGCCTACGTCGCGGTGCTCAGACGGTGGGCCGAGGCGGATGAGGAGGTCGACGTCGACGAGCTGGACATCGCGCTGCGGCCGGTCACCGATGCGTTCCAGACAGTCCTCGACGGCACGACGCGGGGCTGAGCGGAAGGCTGCGAGGCCCGAGGCAGATTTGTGGGGCTGAGTTCCGACATCCGGATGCTCTATGCGCGACTACCGGCCGGCCGTCGTTGTCAGCGAGGCGCTCGAACTCGCGGAAAGGGGTGCGGGATTCCGGCGAGCTTCGCCTCCAGCGGCCCGTCTCCAAAGCCGCGGTCCAGGACTATCGTGCGGCCGCGGACGCGCTGGCCGAGCACGGCATGGACGTCACCGTCACTCTGGGGCCGCGGGGCTGGTTCAGCTCGGCGACCGGGCCTGTGTCACCGCCGCGCCGCAGCCGTCGCACGCCTCGGCGGGCCGAGTGCGCACCGTCGGCTTCGCGCCACATGCAGTCCCGACCACGCCGCGTCTGCGCCGTCTCGAAGGGAGGTCTGCGCTGGGTGGACAGCATCGGCTTCGAAGTGGTCGCGGCGGTGGCTGGGAGGCACCTGGCCGAGGTGGCGCATCGGCCCGCGACCTGCGTCAGGGTGTGCGCACCACGCGGTCTCAGGAGGCCGAGGCGAGACCAACGTCCTGCGGGCTGGAGGCCGCACCTGCCATGGTCGCGATTCGATCGGACGGCAACATGCCTCACGTGGCGAGTCATTGGCCGTCGATGGGTGAACACCTGCTATCAAGAATGGTCAGCGTGTTGGGTCAAAAAGTTGTCTCTTGTACCTAACCTAATAGGGCTACATGCCATACGCTCTCTGTGATGCGCTCGATCGCCACCGCAGGGGAGAGTGATGCCCGCATGTTTGACGTGAGGTCCGCTGACGACGAAGCGATGATCCGGCTCAGGCTTGCGCCGAGCGACGCCCGATACGCAGGCAACTTGGTTCCCGGCTCTAAGGTCATGGAGATCTTCGCTGATCTCGAGACCGAGCTCGCGCTGCGCGAGGGCGGTGACGAAGGGCTGTGCGCCGCGTACGAGTCGGTGGAGTTCACCGCACCGCTGCGGGCCGGGGACTACGTCGAGGGCATCGCGCGGGTGGTCGGTTCGGGACGGCGTAGCCGGAAAGTGGAGGCGCGGGTATACAAGGTGCTGGGCGTAGACGACAAGGGCGCCCGGATCGACCTTCCCGAGCCCGTGCTGGCGGCCACCGCGGTCGCGACCATCGTGATACGCACCCTCGACCGCGCCGGGACCGTCTGAAGTGGCCGGGGCCGCAGCTTCGGTCGTCTCCTGGATCGGAGCGGTCGTCCGGGCTCATCCCGGCCGGCCGGCCCTGATCCACGAGCAATCGGTGTGGACCTACCAGGAGTTCTGGGACCGGGCTGGCGCCGTCGCCCGCCGGCTGCTCCAGCTTGGCCTGCGGCCCGGGCAGGCGGTCGGCCTGGTCGGCGCCAACGAGCGCGACTACGTGGTGAACTACTTCGCCATCATGCGCGCAGGCGGCGCGGTCGTCCCGGTCAACCACCGCCTCGACGCCGCCTCGATCACCGAACAGCTCACCCTCGTCGACGCCCGAGTGGTGTTCGTCGGCGAGGTGGACGCGGCCGTGCGGGACGAACTGGCCGTGCCCTTCCGGCTGCTGCCCATGGCCGCCGCCCGGAACGACGCCACCGCAAGCCGCGGCCGCCTGCCCTACATCAAGGCCGGTTCGCCCTGCGCCATCATGCTCACCAGCGGCTCGACCGGGCGGTCGAAAGCCGTTGTGCACAGCCACGGCACGATGCTGCACTGCGCGCAGCAGCTCGCTGGCGTCTTCCCGTACGGGCTCGGCGAGCGCGGCGCCGTCTTCCTGCCGCTGTACGCCTGCATACCGGAGCAGGTGCTGCCGATGCTGTGCACCGGCGGGGCGCTGGAGGTGCTGCCCGGCTTCGACATCGAGCGGGTCGCCGACGCCTGCACCCGCGCGACCTGCTTCGACGCCGTGCCCACCATCCTCAGCCGGTTGATCGAGCACGCGCCACTGCCCAAGCTCGCCCACCTGAAGTGGCTCACCTTCGCCTCGGAGGTGATGCCCGTACCTTTGCTGCGCCGCTGGTGGGAGGAGCTGCCGGGGGTGAAGACGCATCAGTTCTACGGGATGACGGAGGTGGTGACGCTCACCGCCGCCCCCCACCGCCTGCTGCGTGCCGAACCCGGCACCGTGGGGCGGCCCTTTCCCACCACCTCCCTCGCTGTCGAGGACGCCGACGGGGCCACGACGCGCGTGGGCAGCGGCGAGCTGCTGGGCGCCAGTCCGGCCCGGATGCGCGGCTATCACGACGACGTCACCGCGACCAAGGCCGCGCTCACCCCCGACGGCTCCATGCGCACCGGCGACCTGGGGCGGATCGACGAGCGCGGGCTGGTCTTTCTGACCGGCCGCAGCAAGGACATCATCATCTCCGGCGGCATCAACATCGCCCCGGTGGAGATCGAGGACATCGCCGCGCAGCACCCGGCCGTCGAACGCGTGCTTGTCGTCGGCATCCCCAGCGCCCGCTGGGGCGAGACGCCCGTCGTGGTCGCCGTGCCGCGGGCGGGCCGGCCGCTCACCGCCGACGAGCTGCTGCACCACTGCCGGGACCGGCTGACCGGCTACAAGCGACCGACTGGGGCCGGCCTGATCGATACCTTTCCCACCACCGGGATCGGCAAGACCGCCAAGGACGCCGTACGCAAGATGATCGTGGACGGGAAGATCCGCATTGTACGCGTTTGAAGACATCGAGGCCGTCGCCGCCAAGGGCCGCAAAGGACTGTGGGGCCCGCTCGCCCGCTCCGTCACCGTCGTCGAGAACAGCCGGCCGTGGGAGGTGACCGTGCCGCGGGCGGCCGTGCCCTGCCACATCGTCGGCGTCACCGGGCCGCCCGGAGCCGGCAAGAGCACCCTCACCGGCCGGCTGATCGAGTCGTACGCCGACGCCGGGCAGCGCGTCGCGGTGCTGGCCATCGACCCGTCCAGCCCGCTCACCGGCGGCGCGGTGCTCGGTGACCGGCTGCGGATGGAGACCCATCTGTCTGGCCGCCCGGAGGTGTTCGTGCGCAGCCTCGCCAGCCGCGGCTCGCACGGCGCGGTGGCCGCGGCGACCCGCAACATTGCGCGGCTGCTGGAGCTGTCAGGGCTGTTCGACGTCGTCCTCATCGAGACCGTGGGGGCCGGTCAGACCGAGGTCGCCATCGTCGACGTCGCCGACACCGTGCTGCTGGTCACCGTGCCGGGTCTCGGCGATGCCGTGCAGTCCATCAAGGCGGGCCTGATGGAGGTCGCCGACGCCTTCGTCGTCAACATGGCCGACAGGCCCGGAGCGCGCGAGACCGTACGGCACCTGCGGCTGGCCGCGGGCCGCGCGAGCGCCGTCTACGAGACGGTCGCGACCGAGGGCGAGGGCGTCGAGAAGCTGCGGTCGGGACTCGCGGACCGCTGGCAGCGCCTGCTGGCCCAAGACCGGCTACAGCAGCTGCGGCAGCAGAAGTGGGGCTCGGACGCTGCCCTCACCGCCGAGGCATGGGTGGCGGAGGTCGCCGCAGCCCTGGACCTGGAGCCGCAGGACAGCATGCACCACTCCGTGAACAGGATATTGAAGGAGGCGGCGGGCCGATGGGCGCAATGAGCGACGACGCCAGGAACTGGGACGAGCGGGTCGAGACCTGGGAGCGGGAGCGGGTAGCCGCGGACTACGAGCGGATACCGCGCCGCCGCAAGGAGTTCACGACGCTGTCCGGCGCCCCGGTCAAGGACATCTACACTCCGGCCGATCTCCGCGGCCTGGACCCGACGGCGGACATCGGGCTGCCGGGCGAATATCCGTACACCCGGGGCGTGCACGCCACGATGTACCGCGGCCGGCCCTGGACCATCCGCCAGGTCGCCGGCTTCGGGCAGGCCGAGGACACCAACAACCGGTACAAGTACCTGCTGAAGACCGGGCAGACGGGCCTTTCGACCGACTTCGATCTGCCTACGCTGCTGGGTTACGACTCCGACCATGAGATCTACCGCCGCGAGGTCGGCAGGATCGGCGTCGCCATTGACACCGTCGTCGACATGCACGCGCTCTTCGACGGGATCCCCCTGGACGAGATCTCGACGTCGCTGACCATCAACCCGTCCGCCGCGGTGCTGCTCGCCATGTACCGCGTGGTGGCGGACGAGCGGGGCATCCCCGGCCACGCGCTCAACGGCACCACGCAGAACGACATCCTCAAGGAGTACATCGCCCAGAACGAGTTCATCTTCCCGCCGCTGCCGGCCGTGGAACTCGTCGTCGACACCATGGAGTACGGCGCCGACGTGATGCCGCGCTTCAACCCGCTGAACGTCTGCGGCTACCACATCCGCGACGCCGGGGCCACGGCGGTCGAGGAGGTGGGCCTGACGATCAGCAACGCGCTCTGCTACCTCGAGCACGCCGCCGCCCGCGGCATCGACCCCGACCGGCTCGCGCCCCGGGTGTCGTTCTTCTGGGACGTGCACAACAACTTCTTCGAGGAGGCAGCGAAGCTCCGCGCGGCCCGCCGCATGTGGGCCCGGCTCACCCGCGAGCGGCTCGGCTGCAAGAACCCGAAGTCGTGGCTGATGCGGGCGCACTGCCAGACGGCAGGGGTGTCCCTCACCGCCCAGCAGCCGATCAACAACGTGGCCCGGACCGCGATCCAGGCCCTGGCGGCGATCCTCGGCGGCACCCAGTCGCTGCACACCAACTCCCTGGATGAGGCGCTGTCCATCCCGTCGGAGAGCGCCATCAAGATCGCCGTACGCACCCAGCAGATCATCCTGCACGAGACCGGCGCCGCTGACGTCGTGGACCCGCTGGGCGGCTCGTACTACGTGGAGTCGCTGACCTCCCAGATCGAACAGGACGCTCTCGAACTCATCGAACGGATCGACGGCATGGGTGGCATGATCGAGGCCGTCGAGAACGGCTATGCCGCCCAGCTCATCGCCGACTCGGCCTGGGAGCAGCAGGTCAAGGTCGAGAGTAATGACGCGATCGTCGTCGGCCAGAACGGCTTCGTCGACGATAACGAGACCCAGGACCTTGAGATCGACCGCCCCATCCCCGGCGTCATGGAGCGGCAGATGGAGCGCCTCGCCGAGGTCAAGCGCGCCCGCGACGACCGGCAGGTGGCCGCGTCACTGCGCGCCATTGAGCAGGCGGCACCCGATCTGCACCACAACCTCATGCCGCTGATCGAGGACGCCGTCCGGGCCCGCGCCACCGTCGGCGAGATCTGCGACGTCCTGCGCGGCACCTGGGGTCATCACCAGCCGTCGACCGTGTTCTGAAAAGGAGCGAGACATGCAGTCAGTCACTGACGGGCGCCCGGAGGCGCCGCTCAAGGTGGTCGTGGCCAAGCCCGGCCTCGACGGGCACGACCGGGGCGCGAAAGTGGTCGCCAGGGCGCTGCGGGACGCGGGCATGGAGGTCGTCTACACCGGCATCTACCAGACGCCGGAATCGATCCTGCGCGCCGTGGTCCAGGAAGACGCCGACGTGCTGGGCCTGTCCAGCCTCTCCGGCGCGCACCTGGAGTACGCCAAGGAGCTCGGCGAGCTGCTCCGGGACAACGACCGCCAGGACGTGCTCTTCGTCCTCGGCGGCACGGTGCCGCCCGAGGACGCCGAAGTCCTCAGCGGCTACGGCGTGCACGCGGTCTTCGGCCCGGGCACGCCGACGGCCGAGCTCGTCAAGTACATCAAGGCCAACGCGCGCCGCGTGGGCGCGGCATGAGAGCCCGGGACCTCGGGATCATCATCGGCGAGCTGCCGACCGGGCCGTACAACGCGATCACCGACGTCGCCGGCGTGCGGGTCGGTCACCGCACGGTGGTCTCCGGCGACGGGCCCCTGAAGGTCGGCAGCGGGCCGGTGCGGACGGGGGTGACGATCATCGAGCCGCGGCCTGCGGTCTGGAGCTCGCCCGTCTTCGCCGGCTCCCACCGGCTCAACGGCAACGGCGAGATGACCGGTCTCGCGTGGGTTCGTGAAAGCGGACAGCTCACCACACCGATCGGCCTCACCAACACCCACTCGGTGGGGGTCGTGCGCGACGTGATCGTCGGGCAACTGCACCGCGAGCGGGGAGACGACGAGCTGTACTTCCACCTCCCGGTCGTCGCCGAGACCTACGACGGGATTCTCAGCGACATCAACGGCCACCATGTGTCTCAGGAGCATGTGGACGCTGCCTTCGAGGCGCTCGCAAGCGGCCCAGTGGAGGAGGGGGCAGTCGGCAGCGGAACGGGCATGATCTGCCACGAGTTCAAGGGCGGCATCGGCACTGCCTCGCGGGTGGTGGCGGCCGGCCGGAGGGATTATGTCGTGGGCGTGCTCGTCCAGGCCAACCACGGGCGCAGGCGGCGGCTGCGGGTCAACGGAGCGCCGGTGGGCGAGCGCATCCCCACCGACGTCGTGCCCTCCCCGTTCGACGAGGCACGCCGGGCCATGGCCGGCAGCGGATCCATCATTGTGCTCATCGCCACCGACGCGCCCCTGCTGCCGCATCAGTGCGAGCGGCTGGCCCAGCGCGGCGCCCTGGCGATCGGGCGGACCGGCGGCACAGGCGAGAACAGCAGCGGAGACCTGCTGCTCGCCTTCTCCACAGGCAACGACGGACTGCCCACCGTCCGCCTGGGCCCGGCGGCCGAGGGCGAGATCAGCGTCCGCACGGTCAGCGACACGGTGATCGACCTACTCTTCGACGCCGTCATCGACAGCACGGAGGAGGCCATTCTGAACGCCATGGTGGCGGCCACCACCACGGTCGGCCGCGACGGCATCACTGCGCACGCCCTCGATCACGACATGCTGCGTTCGGCGCTCGACGATCGCTGACCAGCCCTGCTGGGCTCAGGCGTCGGAGTCCTGCGCGCCGCCCCGCTTGGCGGCCTGCATGTCACTGACGACCTCGACCACCATGCGTTTGGACGCGGCATCCAACACGTTCCCGAACTCGATCACCCGCACCCGGCCCTCCAGGCTCTCCTTCAGATGCGGCATCTCGCTCGGGATGACGACCAGGTCCGTGCCCTCAAGATCCTCGTCCTCGGTGCCGTGCAGAACCTTGATGTTCTTGATGCCCGCCTGGGTCAGCGAGTCCTGGACACTCAGAGCCTGGTCGTCGGTGCGGTACCAGATGCCGACCGTCCGCTTCTTCGACACGGACGCGATCTGCACCAGCGTCTGCACATGCGGCGCCACAACGATCGCGACCACGTCACTCTTGAGGCGGCGGAACAGGCCGCGGACCTCGGCCAGATGGAAGAAGGTAGTGAGGACCAGGTCGGCCTGCTCCTCCTGTGCCTCGAACGCGCCGAGCACCAGCGGCTTTACCTTGAAGCCGAGATGCCCCTCGAGTTCGCTGGCGAAGTACTTGGCCCGGTCGTCATTGCATTCGATGAACGAGACCTTGAGGAGGTTTTCCTCTGCGCGCATGGCAAGGCCCGTGACCAGCGACTGGATCTCGGCAGCGGACAGGCCGAGGTTGATGCATTCCATGGCCGCCGTCTCGAGGATGTTCCGTGCCTGGTCGCGGGCCGGTGACGGCGTCTGTTCCGGGCCCGGGCCGACCACCCGGGTGCCGCTGCGGCCGTGGCTCTCGGCCAGGCCGAGCTCGCTGAGCTGCGCGTAGGCGCGGGCGACCGTGTTTCTGTTGATGTGCAGGTTGTCGCCCAGCAGCCGTGCGCTGGGAAGGGTCTGCCCCGGTGCGAGATCGCCGGACTCGATCATGAATGACAGCTGCGTGACGATCTGCCGAAAGATGGGCACGTCGGAGTGACGGCTCACGTGAAGGTTGTCCACCAAAGCTCGGCTCTCCTCTGCTCAACGCTGCCCCGTCCCCATGTACACCGGGCGCGTGCAACCCACAGGTCAACACAGTGCCGGTGTGAGCAGCATCGTCCTATGCTATTCAGCTGAGATCGCTAGGACAAATGGCCTGGATCTCATGCGTCATGCGGAGTGTCCAGGTTCAGGTGCCGAGTGAACCAGTCCATGATCCGCCGGCTCACGTCGATGACGTGTTCCCGCTCCGACATCCCGTGCCCGGCGCCCCGGTACGTGACCAGCTCGCTCTCGCATCCTGCGGCGGCCAGCCCCTGGTAGAACTCCTGCGCCTGGCCCAGCGGACAGGCCAGATCGGCGTCGCCGTGGAGCAGCAGGGTCGGTGTACGGCAGCCGCGCACGTACATGACCGGCGACCGGTCGAGGTGGGGCCCAGCCGGGTCGTACGGATCGCCGTCCAGGAAAATCTCGTCGAATCTGCCCACATTCGAAGTGTTGTGGAAGCTCAGCCAGTTCATCAGCCCGGAGATCGGCACCGACGCGGCGAACACCTCGCTGCGCACGGCCGCCCACGCGGCCATGAACCCGCCGTAGGAGAGCCCGACGATTCCCACCCGATCCCGGTCCACCAGGCCCGTATCGACGAGCGAGGCCACCCCGGCCTCCAGGTCCGCAAGGTCGCCGCCGCCGAGGTCGCCGATGTTCGCGGCCATGAACTCCCGGCCGCGACCGGTGGAGCCGCGGGGGTTGGGCAGCAGCACCGCGCAGCCGGCCTGGGCCAGCAGCAGCGCGTCGCCGCGGTGTGCACCCTGGGCGAAGGTCGAGGTGGTGGCGTTGGTGGGGCCGCCGTGCGCGACGACGACGAGCGGCAGTGACTCGGACGCCCGGTCCGTGGGGAGGAGCAACAGCCCGTGGACTTCGGTGCCGTCGCCGGCCTTCCAGCGGTGCACCGACTCCCGCGCCGGCGCGTAGCCGGCAAGCGCGGCATTGACCGCGGTGAGCGGCTGCCAGTCCGCGCCCGGCCGCAGCTCCTGCAGTTCCGGTGGCTGGTCGTGTGCCTGTCGTACGGCCACGATGGTGCCGCCGTCGTGACTGCAGTCCGCCCTGACCTGGTAGGTCCGGCCGAGTGTCGCCCGCCCTCGCCAGCTCTCGTCCACCTGCCAGGCGTGCGACTCGCGGCGCAGAAATCCGCAGGCGGTCTCGACCGACGCGATGCCCACCCAGAACAGCCGGCCGTCCCGCGTCCAGCGCAGCCGCGTGACATCCGCCTCGTGCGGCGGACGCTCGACCGACCCAGTGGTCAGGTCCAGGACGGTGATGTCCCCGGCCAGCAGCGCACGGTCGCTCTGCGGTGCCTCGACGAAGGCAAGGGTGCGGGCGTCGTCCGATATGACGGGCGACTGCAGCTGCCAGGTGGGAGTGTGTACGGTCCGTGCGGTCCGCGACTCGATGTCGAGGAGCGCCAGTTGGGCGTCGTACCAGCCGTTCTCGCCGGGCTCCACCGAGACCACCGCGGCGACCGGGCCGCGGCCTGTCCATCCGAATTCCCACACGGTCAGGTTGTCGGGGCTGACCTGCATGACCGTGCCCGAGGCCAGGTCCACCCGGTACAGCCGCCGCCATCCGGTGGCGGGGCGGCGGACGGTCCAGGGCGTATCCTCCTCGTCCTTGGGTGCGAACCGGACGCCGCCGCGGGCGTTGCCCGTATCGGAGCCGTCGTCGGCGGTGCACACGAGCAGCGCGGACTCGTCGTCGGCCCAGGCAATGTCCTCGACGACCCCGGGCAGGGCGCTGAACTTCCGTGGCTTGGTGGCTGCTTCGGCACCGGCGAGCGGCAGCACGTACAGCCGCCACAGGCCCGGCTGCTCGCGGTCCGAGGCGAAGGCCAGGAGGCGTCCGGTGGGGGAGATCCGGGGGGTGAGGTCCACGCCGGGACCGGAGGTCACCGGGCGGGCCTGGCCATCGCCCTGGACCACCAAGATCTCCGAGCGCGGGGCCGCTCCACGCGCCGGGGCGGGGTCGTGGACCACCCCCGCGCGGATCGCCCCGTCGTCGGACACCTGCGGGTCGGTGACGGCTCTGATGGTTGCCAGGTCCTCGGGAGTGAGCGGTGTTGACGGCACGTTCGACCCTTCCTTCGAGCGGGCACGCTAGCGCTTCGGGCGCCGTATGGCTGCCCGTAGAGGCCAATTTAGATGCCCTTAACTAGGCTATTGACGGCTGGAAGTTGGCCCAATGATACTGGCCCATGCCATAGGTGCAGGCTGGTTGATGCAAATGATCCCCGCCCGCGCAGCGACCGCGGTTCAGCACAGGCGGCCGGCCATCCGGCGCGAGCCGCGTTCACCACTGACTCACCGGCACCCCAATCGAACCCGGAGTCACCATGAAGTCCGATGTGAACGGCCCAGCAAGACGGCGCCTTTTGCGCCCGGCTGCGCTGGCGGTGGCCGCCCTCGTGGCGATAGGGGCCGCGGCCTGCACTGACAACTCCCCGGATGCCGGCGGAACGGCGGGTAAGGCCGGTGACGCGGTGAAGAAGCGGACCGTGGGGCCCGGCAAGCCAGAGTCGGACAAGAAGATCCCGCAGCTCAAGGTCGGCATCCTCGGCCAGGTGCCCACCCTGAACCTCAAGAAGGGCATCGGCGCCGGTCTCTACACCAACACCCTGGGCCTGGAGTCGCTGCTACGGGTCGGCCCCGGCGGCGAACTCGAGCCGTGGCTGGCGACCAGCTGGAAGCAGACCAGTGACACCGTCTACGAGTACACGTTGCGCGAGGGCGTGAAGTTCTCCGACGGCACGCCGTTTACCTCCGCCGATGTGAAGTATTCCTGGGACTTCTACCGCGACCAGGGCAGCCGGCGCAGCCACTACTACGCCAACGTGGACCACATCGAAACCCCGGACGAACACACGGTCAAGGTCATCCTCAAGTCGCCGACCGCCTCCTTCAAGTACACCCCGGCGATGTTCTGGTCGGTCATCTTCCAGAAGAAGTTCGCTCAGGCGCACCCGAAGGACTTCGGTCAGCCGGGCACCCTGCTGGTGGCCACCGGCCCCTGGAAGTTCGACAGCCTCAACCCCACCAGTGGCATGGAGCTCTCGGCCAACCCGTACTACTGGGGCGGTAAGCCGCCCATCGAGAAGATTTCCGTCAAATCCTACGCCGACGACAACAGCATGGCCCTGGCCATGCGCTCCGGCGAGATCGACCTGTCCCCGGGGATCGGTTCACCGAAAGGCTTCAGCGCCACCGCGGGCAAGAACACCGTCACCACGGTGGCGACGTGCGCCACCACCTTCCTCAGCATGCCGACCAAGACGGCACCGTGGGATGACATACACGTCCGCCGCGCCGCCGCGTACGCCATCGACCGCAAGGCCGTCATCGCCTCCACCCAGGGCCGCGCCGGCGCCCCGCTGAACACCCTCATCTCGCCGCTGCTGCTGGATCCGCTGGGCAGCAAGGACGAGGTCGACAAGGCGCTGGGCACCGTCCCCGTCTACGAGCACTCCGTCGCCAAGGCGAAGGCCGAGCTGAAGAAGTCCAAGGTGCCCAACGGCTTCAAGGACACCTACGTGAGCCCCACCTCGATCGCCGCCACCGGCGAGGTCATTGTCGACCAGCTCAAGAAGATTGGCATCAACCTCAAGCTGCAAAAAGTCGCCGACTCCGCCTTCGCCGCCAGAGCCACCGGGCCCGCGGACCAGCGGCCGGTGACCGCCTCCGAGACCGGTGCGTGTTCCCCCGACCCGAGCTGGGATGCGATCTTCCTCGGCAAGGCGAATACCGCCAAGGGCGGCCTGAACATCGCCAACTACACCCCGCCCGAGGTCGACAAGCTCCTCGCGGACGGCCTGGCCACACAGGAGCCGAAGAAGCGTCTGCAGATCTACACGGATCTGCTCAAGCGCCTCGGCGAGGACGTCCCGTACGTGCCGCTGTACGCCGAGGGCAACCACTACGCGTCCCCGAAGTACGACATCGCGGGCTATGACAGTTACTGGATGAACAGCCCCTGGGCGCTGAACGTGGTGCCCAAATGAACCTGCAGGGAATCGCATGGTTCATCGCCAGACGGCTCGGCGCGATGGTGGTGCTGATGGTCCTGCTGTCCTTCGGCGTCTTCTCGCTGACCTACCTCGCGCCCGGCGACGCCGTCGACGCGCTGCTCGGTGGCAGGCAGAGTTCACCCGAACTGGTCGCGCAGCTGCGCGCGGAATACCACCTCAACGACCCGTTCTTCACCCAGTACTGGATCTGGGCCCGCGACGCCCTGCACTTCGACTTCGGCGACTCGGTGCAGACCACCCTGCCGGTCACCGACGAGATCACCGCCCGCCTCGGCGCGTCGGCCTTCCTGGGCATCTACGCGTACCTGCTGACCGTGCTGTTCGGCGTCATCCCCGGCGTCGTCGCCGCACTCAAGCAGCGCAAGGCGCTGGACCGGGGCCTGGTGGCCGGGGCCGTCGTCACGCTGAGCACGCCGCCCTTCGTCCTCGGCATCCTGCTGCTGTATCTCTTCGCGGTGCTGATGCCGATGTTCCCCGCGGCCGGCAAGGGCGAGGGCTTCATCGACATGCTGTGGCATCTGACGCTGCCCGCGGTGGCGCTCTCCCTGACCATCGCGGCCTTCATGCTCCGCCATACCAGGGCCTCGATGATCGCCGTCCTGGACCAGGACTACGTGACCTTCGCCAGGGCGCGCGGGCTGGCCTGGCGCCGGGTGCTGCAGCGGTATCTGCTGCGCAACGCCCTCATTCCCGTGATCACCGTCAGCGGCGTGCTGCTGTCGTACTTCGTCACCGGCGCCGTGCTCGTGGAGACCACCTTCTCGCTCGGCGGCCTCGGTGAACTCCTGGTGCGCTCGGCGCAGGACAGCGACCTGCCCATGATCCAGGGGCTGACGCTGCTCATCGCCGCGGTCATCGTGCTGGCCAATCTGCTGACCGACCTGACCTACATGGCGATCGATCCCCGGATCCGATACGAAGGGCGCACCTGATGGCTGAGGGCGTTGTCGCCGTAACCGAGACCCGTAAGGCCACGGCCGAGTCGGCGGCGAAACGGCGCCGGCGGATGCCGGTCCCCATCGTCATGTGCTGCGCCCTCCTGGGCATCGTCGTCGTCATGGTGGTGTTCGGCCCGCTGCTGACACCGCACGACCCCGGGGCGCAGAACGCCCTGGCCGGGTCGGCCGGGCCCAGCGCCGAACACTGGCTGGGCACCGACGCGCTGGGACGGGACGTCTTCTCCCGGGTGATCGCCGGGGCCCGGTCCGCCATCCTCGGCCCGTTGCTGATCGCGGTCGCCACCATGGTGTGCGGCAACCTCCTCGGCCTGCTCTCCGGCTACCGCGGCGGCCTCGCCGACTTCGTGATCATGCGCTGGGTCGACCTGATGGTGGCCATGCCCGCGCTGCTGGTCATCATCGTGGTGGCGGGCGCGCTGGACGGTGGCTACTGGATGGCCGTCGCCCTCCTGACGGTGCTGTCGATCCCCTTCGACGCCCGGGTGATCCGTGCCGCCGCCCTGGAGCAGAACCCCCGGCCGTACGTGGAGGCCGCCAAGACGCTGGGGGTGGCGGACCGGCGCATCATGTTCTTTCACATCTGGCCCAACATCGCGGCGACGGCGTTTGCGAACACCTTCCTGCTCTTCGCCGGGGCGCTGATCGCGCTCTCCGGGCTGTCCTTCCTTGGCCTCGGCGCCGAACCGGGCACCCCGGACTGGGGCCAGATGCTCTCCGAGAACCAGGCACTGCTGTTCGCCAACCCCATCGCCAGCATCGCCCCCGGACTGGCGATCGTCCTCGCCGCCACCGCGACGAACCTGGTCGGCGACTGGACCTTCGAGAAGATCTCGAGCCGAGGAGCCACCCGTTGAACCCCACCACCGAACAGCCACAGCCTCCGGGTGCACCCGTCCTCAGCGTCAGCCGCCTCAAGATCGGCCGCGCGGGCCAGGGCGCCGCCGGGGCCATCGTCTCGGCCAACGAGTTCACCCTCGCGGCGGGCGAAAGCCTGGGCATCGTCGGCGAGTCCGGCAGCGGCAAGTCCATGACCGCCAAGGCCCTCACCGGGCTGCTGCCGCCCGGCGTGGAAGCCAGTGGCGTCGCCGAATACGGCGGCCGCAACCTCCTCGAATTCGCCGAGCGCGACTGGCGCACGATCCGCGGCAGCGAGATCGGCACCGTCATGCAGGACCCCTTCACCATGCTCAACCCGGTGATGCGTATCGCCACCATCCTGGTGGAGTCCCTCCCCCCCGGCCGCCGGCTGACCCGCGTGGAGAAGCGGGAGGAGGCCGTCCGCCGGCTCGCCGAGGTCGGCATCAACGATCCCTCGGTGGCCGACCGCTATCCGTTCCAGCTCTCCGGCGGCATGCGCCAGCGCGTCGCCATCGCCGCCGCGCTCGCCCGCGACCCGAAGGTGCTGATCGCCGACGAGCCGTCGACGGCACTGGACGTGGTGACCCAACGCGAGGTCCTCGCCCTCATCAAGCGGATCCAGCAGGCCCGCGGCATGAGCCTGATCCTCATCACCCACGACCTGCGCGTCGCCTTCGCGACCTGCGACCGCATCCATGTGCTGTACGCGGGTTCGCTGGTGGAGGCCGCCGCGGCCGACGACATGCAGCGCGAGCCGCGGCACCCGTACACCCAGGGCCTGCTGCTGTCCGAGCCGCCCGCCGACCGCCGGGTGCGCGGCCTGGTGGCCATCCCCGGCTCGGTGCCCGCGGCCGGCGAGGTGCAGGACTGCTGCCCCTTCGCCGCCCGGTGTCAGTGGGCGGCGCCGGAGTGCCGGGACGGCATGCCGAAGCTCGACGTGGTCGCGGACGGCCACGAGTCGCGCTGCGTCCGGCTTCCCGGGATCCGTACGGAGATGGCGGAGATACGGGCCCGCGCGGCCGAACCCGCGCCGTCGCTGCCCGACGGCCGCCACGGCCCCGCGCTGATCGAAGTCGACCACGTCGAGAAGGCATTCACCAGCGGCAACCGCACCGTCCGCGCCGTCGACGACGTGACGCTGACCGTACGCGACGGGGAAAGCGTCGGCATCGTGGGCGAGTCGGGGTCCGGGAAGACCACCCTCGCCCGGATGCTGGTCGGCCTGGAGACCCCGACCGGCGGCGACATCCGCATCGACGGCATCTCCGTACGCAGCTGGCGCGCCCTCAGCGACCGCGACCGGCGCAAGCTGCGCAGGACCGTGCAGACGGTCTTCCAGGACCCGTACTCCAGCCTCAACCCCATGCGGTCCATCGGCTGGACGCTGAAGGAAGCCATCACCACACACGCCGACGACGCGGTGGATGTCACAGGGCAGGTGGGCGAGTTGCTCACGTCCGTCGGCCTGCCCCGGGACTACGCCCAGCGCCGGCCCGCCGCCCTCTCCGGCGGCGAGCGGCAGCGCATCGCCATCGCCCGCGCGCTGGCCGCCGGCCCCCGCCTGCTGATCTGCGACGAGCCGGTATCCGCCCTCGACATGTCGGTGCAGGCGCAGATCCTCAACCTCCTGGAGCAACTGCGCACCGACCGCGGCATCAGCTACCTCTTCATCACCCACGACCTGTCGATCGTCCGGCAGGCATCCGAATTCCTCTACGTGATGAACAGCGGCCGGGTCGTCGAATCCGGCCCCACAGAGGTCGTCCTCGACAGCCCGGAACACGCCTACACCGGCGAACTCCTGCGCTCCATCCCGCGCACCGACGGCAACTGGCTCAGCGCGCCCGCATGACCGAACACATGCTCGCCCCGACCGACGACCAGGAGAAACACGCCGTGACGTCCGATCTGCACGCCCGGTACACGAAGGCCGAGGCACTGCTGCCGCACAACCTGAAGAAACTGATCCAATCCCCGCACGTGAGGCCCAACTGGATCCGGGACACCGAGACGTTCTGGTACCGCAACCGTACGAACGAAGGCGTTGCATTCGTTCTGGTCGACGCGCAGGCGGGAACAAGGCGCTCGCTGTTCGACCGCGTGAGGCTGGCGGAGGCGCTGAGCGGCGTCGTCGAGAAGAAGCTCGATCCGGCGGACCTTCCGATTTTCGAGATTGAATTCCTCGACGGTGCGATCCGCGTGGACGTCGAGAAGCAACGCCTCGAAGTCTCCCTCGATTCCTACACCGCGACCGTCCTCGGCCCGGCACCGACGGGGGAGAAGCGCTCACCGGACGGTCGCTGGGCGGTAGGCCGCCGCGACCACAACGTCTACATACGCGACACCACCACCGGCGAGGAGCGGCAGCTCACCACGGACGGTGTCGAGGCATACGCATACGCCTCGCCCGCCGACGCGACCGCCTCCCAGGTCATGCAGGAAAACCTCGACGTCACAATGCCGCCGCTGATCGTGTGGTCGCCGGACTCGACCCGTTTCATCACCCACCGCCTCGACCAGCGGGATTGTGCGCTGATGCACCTCGTCCGCTCCGCGCCATTGGACGGGGGCCGTCCGAAGCCCATGACATACCGCTACTCGATGGTCGGTGATGAGAACCTCGCCACCGCGGAGTTCATGGCCTTCGATGTGGCGACCGGCGAGATGACGCAAGCGAAGTGCGAGCCGGTGCTGATGCCGTACGTATCGCCGATTCAGCTCGACCAGTGCTGGTGGAACGACGGGGGGACGAAGGCGTACTGGCTGGCCGGCGACCGCGGTGAGCGGACGGTTCGGCTGTACGAGATGGACCCCGGCACCGGAGAGACCGCGGTCCTCGTCGAGGAGACCAACGAGACGACCATCCAGTACGGCCCGCACTTCTTCGACCGCAACGCCAGGGTGCTGGTCTCGGGCGAGGTGCTGTGGTGGTCGGAGCGCAGCGGCTGGGGCCACCTCTATCTCTATGGCACAGATGGCACAGTCGCCGCGGTCACATCCGGCGACTGGCTGGTGCGCAGGGTCGTCGCTGTGGACGAGGAGGCACGCCGCGTCATCCTCACCGCGTCCGGTCGCGAGCCCGGCGCGGACGTCTACTTTCAGGAGCTGTACTCGGCGCCGCTCGATGGCGGCGAGATCACAACCATCACCCGGGACGGCCTCGACCACGACGCGCGGCCGTCGCAGTCGGGCAGGTACTTCGTCGACGTCATGTCGCGCCCCGACACCCCCGCCGTCTCGGTTCTGCGCGACGGCACCGGCGCCGTGGTGATGGACCTGGAGCGGGCAGACGCATCCGCACTCTTCGCAGCCGGGTTCACGCCGGCCGAGCGCGTGGTCGTCAAGGCGGCCGACGGCACGACGGACCTCTACTGCTCGGTCTACAAGCCGCACGACTTCGACCCGGCGAAGAAGTATTCCGTGGTCGACGAGATCTACCCGGGCCCGCAGATGGGCGCACTGGCGCACCGCTTCCCGCTCTCAGGCGGAGTCATGGCCGCCGAGCGCAGCGGGCCACTCTTCGCCGCCCTCGGCTTTGTACACGTCGCGGTCGACCACCGCGGGACACCGCTGCGCGGCAAGGTCTTCCAGGACCACGCCCGCCTCGTCGGCGACGGGCAGTACATCGACGACCACGTGGCCGCCATCAAACAACTCGCCGACTCCCGTCCCTGGATGGACCTGGACCGGGTCGGCATCTTCGGTCACTCCGGCGGCGGCTACGCCTCTACGCGGGCAATGCTCCAGGAACCCGGATTCTTCAAGGTCGCGGTGTCCTCGGCCGGGGACCACGACGACGGGACGTACCACGCGTGGTGGGGCGAGAAATACTTCGGCCTCGTCGACGAGTTCGACTTCGCCGCACACGCCAACGCACCGCTCGCCGAGAACCTGAGCGGCAAGCTGCTCCTGGCGCACGGGGAAATGGACGACAACGTCACCCCACACCTGACGATGCGGCTGGTCGACGCCTTGATCAAGGCAAACAAGGACTTCGACCTGCTGATTGTCCCGAACGCGGATCACCGCATGCTCGTGCGCCAGGCGTACTGGTTGCGGCGCCGCTGGGACTACTTCGTCCGCCACCTGATGGAGGAGACGCCGCCGGTGTACCGCATCGCCGACATTCCGTTGGACCCGGAATCGCTCGCCGATCTCCTGGGCGGGTGAGCGACATGGCGCTGCCCCCCTACATTCCCGCCGAGACCTTCTTCGCCGACCCCGAGTTCTCCGGTGCCTCGATCTCCCCGGACGGCACACGCCTCGCCTACCTCGCACCGATGCACGGGCGGACCAACGTCTGGGTGCGCGGCATCGACGAAGATCATGCCGACGCCGAATGCGTGACCCACGACGCGCGGCGCGGAATCAAGACCTACTACTGGACCGACGACCCCCGCTGGCTGCTGTATCTGCAGGATACCGACGGCAATGAGGACTGGCACCTGTACCGGGTGGACCTGCAAGCGCCCGAGCAGCCGGCGGTCGACCTCACCCCGATGGACCCTGGGTCCCGGGTGACGGGCGTGCAGCTGTTGACATCACGGCCCGGCAGCGTCCTGATCTCAGCGAACCCTCGGCCCTTGACCTTCGATGCGTTCCGCATCGACATCGCCACCGGCGAGATGACGCTGCACCGGAAGAACCCCGACCCGAAGAGCACCCTCTTCTTCGGCCCTGCCGGCGAAGTCTTCTCGGCGTCGCTCGCCGACGACCGCGAGTGGGAGTTCCACGCCGTCGACGAGACGGGCGCGACACGGCTGATCACTCGGTGGCCCGGCGCGGAACACCCGATGGGCGTTAGCCCGATGCGCGTCACGCCCGACGGCAAAAGCCTCCTCATCGGTGGCTGCCTGGACTCCGACGACATGCTACTGCTGCGCGTGGACGTCGAGACGGGCGAGGTGACGACCTTCGCGGCCATGGAGGGCCACAGCCTGTGCATCTTGGGGGAGGTATCGCCCACGGTGCCACCCACGCTGTTCCTCAGCCGCAGGACGGGCGCGGTCCTCGCGGCCCGCTTCGTGGCCGGACGGCCCGAGATCGTGCCGGTGGACCCCTACTTTGCCGAGGTGTACGAGGCGCTGTCCAAGCTGTCTGACGGCGTGCTCGCCTCGGTGTCCTCGGACGAGTCGGAACAGCGGTGGGTGGCCACCTTCATCCACGACCGGGAACCAGGTCTGACGTACCTCTATGACCACGGCACGGGGGAGAGCCGTCTGCTGTTCCGGCCGTACCCACGGCTGAACCCCGACCATCTCGCACCGATGAGGCCGGTCGGCCTGCGGGCACGTGATGGGCTGCCGCTGCACGGCTATCTCACCCTGCCCACCGGCGTCGAACCCCGCGGGCTGCCGCTCGTCCTCAAGGTGCACGGCGGGCCCTGGCTCCACGACTCCTGGGGCTACGACCCCCAAGTACAGTTCTTCGCCAACGGCGGCTATGCCGTCCTGCAGGTCAACTTCCGCGGCTCATCGGGATACGGGAAGCGGCACATCACCTCCGCAATCGGCGAGATGGCCGGTGCGATGCACGATGACCTCATCGACGCCGCCAACTGGGCCGTAGAGCGCGGATTCGCCGATCCGAAGCGCCTGGGCATCTACGGCGGCTCCTATGGCGGCTACTCCGCGTTGGTCGGCGTCACCTTCACACCCGACTACTTCGCCGCCGCAGTGGACTACGTCGGCATCTCGAATCTGGCGAACTTCATGCGCACACTGCCGTCCTTCGTCAGGCAGCAGCTTGCCAACAGTTGGCACCGCTACGTCGGTGACCCCGACGCCCCGGCGCAGGAAGCCGACATGCTGGCCCGCTCGCCCATCACCAAGGTCGACGAGATCCGCACGCCGCTGCTGGTGGTGCAGGGCGCCAACGATGTACGGGTCGTGCAGGCGGAGGCCGACAACATCGTCGCGGCGCTGCGGGAAAGAGGCGTGCTTGTCGAATACCTGGTCGCCGAGGACGAGGGCCACGGATTCCAGAACCCCGAGAACCTCATCACCATGTTCCACGCCATTGAGCGCCATTTCGGCACCCACCTCGGTGGCCGTACCGCAGCAACCCGAACGAAGGAGCAGCAGGCGTGAGCAATGACGAACAGAAGACCAAGTCGGACTACGAGCCCCCGCGCGGCGCCTCGACCACCGGGAAGTGGAACGACATCACGTACACGGCGACGGCCGAATGGTTCGTACTCCGCAAGAAGGAAAAGCCCACCGCAGAGGTCTTCTCGGTCGCGTATATCGCGCAGGACGCCGGGCCGGAACGGCCCGTGACCTTCGTCTTCAACGGCGGTCCCGGCGCCGGCTCCGCGTATCTGCACCTGGGCGTGGTCGGCCCGCAGCGGGTGCTCTTCCCGGCGGACGGCTCCATACCGAAGCTGCCGCCGCAGCTGGAGCACAACGAGGACTCCTGGCTGGCCTTCACCGACATCGTGCTCATCGACCCTGTCGGCACCGGCTTCAGCCGCGTGATCGAGCCGGACGATGCGAAGAACGGAGCCGACAAGCCGAAGGACGGCCCGGACCACGACCCGCACCAGTACTTCGGCACGGTCCGCGACCTCGAGGCGATGTGCGAGTTCATCAGCGGCTGGCTGTCGAAGAACCGCCGCTGGGGCGCACCGCTGTTCGTCGCCGGCGAGAGCTACGGCGGGTACCGGGCCGGGCGGCTGACCCGCATGCTGCAGGAGCAGCCCGGCGTCGGCCTGAACGGGGTCATCCTCATCTCGCCCGCGCTCGAACCCGCCTTTCTCGCCACTGGGATGGGCTGGGGCGACTACGCGGTGGAGCCGTGGATCGACCTCCTGCCGACCATGGCGGCCACCGCCGCGCACCACGGCCGCTCGCGCGCCTTCAAAGCCGAGGGCCCGCTCGAGGATGTGCTGCGCGCCGCGGAGGAGTTCGCCACCGGCGACTACGCCAGCTTCCTGACCCGCGGCGTCGCGATGCCGGCGGAGGACCGCGACCGGGTGATCAACCGCTACGCGGACCTCACCGGGCTCGACCCGCGCTTTGTCCGGCGAGCCGAGGGCCGCGTCAACGTCCACCGCTTCAAGAAGGAGCTGCTGCGCGACGAGAGCAAGGTCGTCGGCGCCTACGACGGGACGATTCTGGCACCCGACCCCTTCCCCGACCGTGACCCGTACGAGGGCGCCGACCCGACGCTGACCGCCATGTACTCCGTCTATACGGCCGCGATCAACAAGCATCTGCGGTCGGAGATCGGCCTCGAGACCCACCGCGAGTACAAGCTGCTCAGCACCGACGTCATCATGAACTGGAAGAACGACGAGGCCCCGTTCTACCTCCAGGGCTGCCCGGGCGCCGTCGACGACTTCCGCTACGGCATGGCGATGAGCCCGCACACCCGGGCGTTCATCACCCACGGCTGGTACGACCTGATGACGCCGTACTACACGAGCGACCGCATGCGGAATCTGATGCGCCTCGACGAGTCGGTCGCCAATCGTCTGACCGTGCGCCACTTCGGTGGCGGCCACATGTTCTATGCCTGGCAGGAGAGCCGGCATGCCTTCTCCGCAGCCATCGCCGCGTTCGTGGCTGAGGCGACATGACCGAGCTGATCGTCCATGGCGCCACCCTCCTCGACCTGGAGTCCGGGGAGCTCATTCCCGGATCCTCGGTCCGCGTCTCGGGGGAGCGGATCGTGGAGGTGGCGCCCGGGGCCCGGATCACCGGCGACGCCCCGACGCTGGACGCCGGCGGCAGGACACTCATGCCCGGGCTGATCGACGCCCATGTGCACGCCGCCTTCACCACCCTGGACATGCCGGCGATGGGTCGACGACCGGCGTCGCGTATCGGCATTGAGGCCGCCGGGCTACTGGAGGCCATGCTGCGGCGCGGGTTCACGACCGTACGCGACGCGGGCGGACTCGACCGCGGGGTCGCCGACGCGCTCGACGCCGGGTTGGTCAAGGGCCCGCGGGTCTTCCGCTCCGGCCGCGTGATCAGCCAGACCGGCGGCCACGGCGACCTCGACCCGGCGCCGAACGAGCCGAAGCTGTGCGCCTGCCACATCCACAGCAACTGGTTCGCCCACGTAGCCGACGGCGCCGACGCGGTGCGCCGCGCGGTCCGCGAGGAGCTGAAGAACGGCGCCCAGCAAATCAAGATCATGGCGAGCGGCGGGCTCTCCTCCCCGACGGACGCCGTCGACATGGTGCAGTACACCCCCGAGGAGATACGGGCCGCCGTGACCGAAGCGGCGTCCCGGCACACCTACGTGCTCGCGCACGCTTTCACCCCGGCGGCCATCGTGCAGGCCGTGACCGCGGGCGTGCGGTCGATCGAGCACGGCCTGCTGCTGGACACCGCGTCCGCGCGCGTCATGGCCGAGCACGGGGCGTTCCTCGTCCCCACGCTGGTGACCTTCGACCGGCTGGCCGAGATCGGCCACTGCTGGAACTACCCCCGGGAGAGCGTCGAGAAGCTACAGGCCGTGCTGACCGCCGGAACGAGCGCGATCCAGGTGGCCCTCGACGCCGGCGTGCGGGTTGGCTTCGGCAGCGACCTGCTCGGCGAGGCGCACCCGGCGCAGAGCCGCGAGCTGCTGCTCAGGTCCCAAGTGCAGTCCCCGCTGGACGTGCTCAGGTCGGCCACCGCCGTGAACGCCGAGCTGTTGAACCGCCCCGGCGAGCTGGGCACGCTCGCTCCCGGCGCCCTCGCCGACCTGCTGCTCGTGGCCGGGAATCCCCTGGAGGACCTGTCCGTACTGGCCGACTCCGGCAAGGGCATCGAGTTCATCATGCGCGGCGGAGAGGTTGTGCTCAATGGCCTCCCCTGACGCCGAGGTCCGCGTGGCCCACGCCGCCGCGGTCGAGGCGGGCGAGGCCGGCTATGCCGACCCGGCCACCGGCCTGTTCGTGCTGACGGCCGTCTTCCTGGAGCGGCGCGGCCGCTGCTGCGGGCGGGGCTGTCGGCACTGTCCCTACCGAGCCGCACCGAGGAGGCCACGTGATCAACAGCTATGTGGGCGGCGTCATCTACGACGTGATGGCGCACCATGCGATGCCGGGCAACCATGCGACCGTCCTGCGTGACACGTACATCCCGCGCTGGCGGGCGGGAAAGCTCGACGCCGCCGTGGTGCAGGTCTCCAACTGGCGCGCGACCGGCATGTACTTCGCCGAGATCGCCCGCTCCGAAGGGGAGATCACCTACTGCAAGACCCGGGCGGACTTCGACAACCGCCCGGACGGATCCTTCGGGCTCTTCCTCTCCCTGGAAGGCCACGGCGAACTCGCCGGCGACCTGGAGGCGCTGTACGCGCTCGACGAGCTCGGCGTCACCACCTTCACCTTCTCGCACAACCTGCAGAACCTGCTGTGCACCGGCAGCAACGAGCGCTTCGGCGAGGGCGGCTTCAGCCACCTCGGCAAGCAGACACTCAAGGAGCTGGAACACACCTCCCTGATGGTCGACCTGGTGCACATGTCGCGGGCGTCGTTCTGGGACGCCCTCGACCTCTACGACGGCGACCTCTTCGTCTCCCACTCCAACGCCGACGCGCTCTGCCCCCACCCCCGCAACCTCACCGACGACCAGATCAAGGCGGTCGCCGAACGCAACGGCGTGGTCGGCCTCAACACCTTCCGAGGCTACGTCTCGCCCGACCCCATGACGGCGACCGTCGACGACCTGCTCGACCACGTCATCCACATCTATGAGCTCGTCGGTCCCGAGCACATGAGCATCGGCGCCGACTACTGCGAATCCCCGGTGGAGATGCTGGTGCCGATCCTGGACATGGTCGACCCGGAGGGCGCCCACGGCATCAAGGGCCGGGCGCGCGAGCTGTACGAGTTCGGCCCCGACGGCATCGAGGACGCCGGGCATCTAGGCAACCTTGCCGCCGGCCTCGCCGAGCGCGGGCTGAAGCCGGAGGAGATCGACCTCATCTGCGGCGAGTCGTATCTACGCATGCTGGAGCGTGCCCGACCGAGTGGGAGTGAGCACATTGACTGACGGCTGGGAGTACGACCTGGTGCCGCAGCCGGACGGCCGGCTGACCGAGATCATCACCTACGGCATCGGGACCAAAGGCACGCTGCTCGTCCACGCGGGCACCCCGGGTGGCATCACGCCGAGGAAGCCGTTCGCCGACGTCTGCGACGAGTTCGGCCTGCGCTACGTCATGGCCGCGCGGCCCGGGTACGGCCAGAGCTCGCCGCGCCCCGGCCGCGTGATGGCGGACATCGCCGACGACATCGCCGGCGTCATGGACCACCTGGGCGTCGACACCTTCATCAGCATGGGCGGCTCCGGAGGCGGCGGCAACGTCCTCGGCTGCGCCGCGCTGCTCCCAGAGCGCTGTGAGGCCGCGGCCGCCCTGGTCAGCCCGGCTCCGATAGACGCGGCAGACCTCGACTACTACGCGGGCATGGGCCCGGAGAACGTCGAGGAGTGGAGGCTCGCCGAACAGGGCCGGGCGGCGGTCGAGCCCTGGCTGAAGAAGACGGTCGCCGGCTGGGGCGAGATCACCGCCGAGGACTTCGTGGCCACCTACCGCGGTTCGCTGCCGCCGGTCGACCAGGAGCTGTGCACCACGGAGTTCGGCGACATCTTCATGGCCAGCCTGCGGAAGGCGACTTCCACGGGCGTCGAGGGATGGCTGGAGGACGACCTGGCCCTTGTCACGCCCTGGGGGTTCGACCTCGGCTCGATCACCACCCCGGTCACCATCTGGACCGGAAAACTCGACCTACTGGTCAGCTACGAGCACTCCGTCTGGCTGGCCCGCGCCATCCCCGGCGCCGATCTGCACGTCATCGCCGAACACGGGCACCTCAGCGTGCAGCACGTGTACCTGCGGGACGTCGTTCGCGACCTGCTCCGCAAACGGAAGGGAAGGCCATGACCCCCGCACCCGTCATCCCGATCGAGGACTTCTTCAAGAGCCCGGTCGCCACCGGCGGATCGATCTCCCCGGACGGCACGGAGATCGCCTACCTCGCCCCGGAACAGGGCCGGATGAACGTCTGGATCCGCGGCGTCGGCGCCGACGACGCCGTGTGCGTGACCCACGACCACCACCGCGACGTGCACAGCTACCACTGGACCGACAACCCACGCTGGTTGCTCTACACCCAGGACGGCGACGGCGACGAGAACTGGCACATCTTCCGCGTCGACCTTGAGAACCCGGACGCCCCCGCGGTGGACCTCACCCCGTTCCCCGGCGTCCGCACACTGGACTTCTGGCTGCCCGGCGGCCTCCCCGGCACCGTCGTCGCCGTGCTGAACCGCCGCCGGTTCGACTTGTTCGACGTGCACCGCATCGACATCGCCAGTGGTGAGGTCACCACCCTCGCCGAAAACCCAGGCCATATCGGAGACTGGCTCTGCGGCAGGAACGGCGAGCTGTTCGCGACCGTCATACCGACCACCGGGGGCCATGAGATCCACGCCTGGAACCCGGACACCGGCACTTCCCGGCTGATCACCGCGTATGACGGCGCCGACCTTCCGATGGGCCTCACCCCGACCGACGTCACCCCCGACGGCACTGGCATCTGGATCGGCTCCAACCGCGACAGCGATCTCATCCGCCTGGTCCGCCTCGACGTCGCCACCGGCAAGGAAACGGTGGTCGACAGCCACCCGGAGTACGAGCTCGACACCCGCGGCCGCGTCCATTCGATGTTCCCGTCCCCGCTGATCCTCAGCGAACGCACCGGCGAGATCCTCGCGGTCCGCTACCTCGGGGCGCGTCAGGTCATCCACGCCCTCGACCCGCACTTCGCCGAAGTCCACGAGCAACTGGCCCGGCTGTCCGACGGGGACCTGGCCTTCGTTTCCTCCGACAGGAGTGAGCGGCGCTGGGTGGTGAGCTTCACCCACGACACCGACCCAGGTGTCACGTACTACTACGACCATGAGACGGGCGAGAGCCGCGAGCTCTTCCGCCCGTACCCGCACCTCGACCCGGCCGCGCTGGCCGAGAAGCGGCCGGTCGCCTTCACCGCGCGCGACGGGCTCAGGGTGCACGGCTACCTCACCCTGCCGATCGGCGTCGAGCCCACCCAACTGCCCCTGGTACTGCACGTGCACGGCGGCCCCTGGTTCCGCGACGGCTACGGCTACGAGCCCCGGGTGCAACTGCTCGCCAACCGCGGCTACGCCGTGCTGCAGATCAACATGCGCGGCTCGTCCGGCTACGGCACGGCGTTCACCCGCGCCTCGATGCACGAGTTCGCGGGCCGGATGCACGACGACCTCATCGACGGCGTCGACTGGGCAGTCAAGCAGGGCTACGCCGACCCGGATCGCGTCGGCATCTTCGGCGGCTCCTACGGCGGCTACTCCGCCCTCGTGGCCATCACGTTCACCCCGGACGTCTTCGCGGCCTCGGTCGACATGTGCGGCATCTCCAACCTCGCAAACTTCATGCGCACTCTGCCGGGGTTCGCCCGTACCCAGATCGGTAACAACTGGTACACCTACGTCGGCAATCCGGACATCCCGGAAGAGGAAGCTGACATGCTGGCCCGGTCGCCGATCACCAAAGTGGACCAGGTCCGCACGCCGCTGATGGTCATCCAGGGCTCCAACGACGTCCGCGTCGTGCAGGACGAGTCGGACCTGATGGTCGAGGCGGTACGAGCCCGCGGCGTGGAAGTCGAGTACCTGGTCAAGGCGGACGAGGGCCACCGCTTCCAGAACCCGGAGAACCTCATCGACGTATACCGGGCGATGGAGCGCTTCCTCGCCCGCCACCTGGGCGGAGCACTATGACATCACCGCACGACGGGGCCCTGGTCGCCGACCTCCACAACGACCTCATCCTCCTCGTCGACCACTTCGACCGCCGCGGCCGGCCGGACTACTTCGGCGAGTTCTGGCTGCCGGAGCTGCGCGCCGGCGGTGTGAACGTCCAGGTGCTGCCGGTCTTCATCGACGAGCAGTTCCAGTCCGAGGGCGCGCTGCGCCGCACGCTGCTGCTCATCGAGCGCATCCACCGGCTGGCCGAGCAGTATCCGCAGCTTGCCGTCTGCCGCACCGGCGCCGACATCGCCCGGGCGACAGCCGATGACCGGATCGCGCTGGTCATCGCCCTCGAAGGCGCGCACGCTCTCGGCCAGGACCCGGAGCTGATCCGCACGATGGAGCGGGTTGGCGTGCGGGTGGTGTCCCTCGCTCATATGGGCCGCACCATGCTCGCGGACGGCAGCGGTGTCGACGACTCGTCCTGCGGCGGGCTCACCCCGCAGGGCCTTGAGGTGCTGGCGGAGATGGAGCGCCTGGGCATCGTTTTCGACCTCAGCCACCTCGGCATCGCCGGGGTCGAGGACGTACTGGAGCATGCCCGTCGGCCGCCGCTGGCGACGCATTCGGCCTGCCGCGCCGTCACCGACATCCATCGCAACCTCAGCGACACCCAGCTCAAGGGTGTCGCCAACCTTGGCGGTGTGATCGGCGTGGCGGCGGCGATCCCGCCCTTCATCGATCCCGGCCTGCCCACGGCGGCCCGGGTGGTGGACCACATCGAGTACCTGGCCTCGGTCACCTCGATCGATGCCGTCGCGCTCGGCCCCGACTTCGTGGACGACTACTTCCAGGAGGTCTACGGCGGTTGGCCGACCCTCCCCGGGATGGAAGGGACCTGGGGCGCCAGCGAGATCCAGCGGCCCTCGGACCTCCCCCGTATCACCGAGGAGATGATGACCCGGGGCTTCTCGGACGCCGACATCAAGAAGGTGCTCGGCGGCAATGCGATGCGGGTGCTCGACGAGGTGATGGGTGTCCCCGCAGCGGATTCAGTGCCGTAGCATGACGGCGCTGATCGTCGGGTCGACGCGGCTGGCCGACGAGCTGGTGATGGCCTTCGAGTACGGCGACCCGGACTATGTCCACCTCGCCGAGCGGGACGCGGATCCGGACGCGCTGGCGGCGGCGTTCCGCACCACCGCCGTCGGCGCCGTGATCAACGCGGCGCAGCCCTTCGCGACGGAGCTGACGGCCGCCGTCGCGGCTGCCTGCGCGGCAGCCGGTCTGCCGCTGCTCCGGGCGCTGCCGCCGTCCCTCGCACGCATCGCCGGGTCCGCGCGCTGGCGGTGGATCGACTCACTCGCTGCGGCGGGCCGCGCCGCCCACGACTGCCCCGGGGACGTCCTAGTCGTCCTGCACCCACCGGACCTCGTGCTCCCCGGGTGGGACCGGGAGCCCGCGCGCAGGGTCTACGGGCTCGGCGGAGCGCTTTCGACCATCGACGAACGCCACACACAGCTGCTGATCGCGGCCGACTCCGGCGACGACGACACCGGGTATTACCTCAAGGCAGCCGAGGCCCGCGGCCTGGACGTCGTCATCGTGCGCCGCCCGCACGCCGCCGGCAGTGTTTCCGACGCGTCGGCCGCCTTCGCCTGGCTCAACAACGTGCACACCATCAACTCCGTCGGGAAGGCGGAGCAATGACGCGCAACGGCTGGGACGCATCGTTTTGGGGGCGGGCTCCGCGGGCGCCGCGCTCGCGGCCGGACGGCGGCCCAGGGCAGACGGGTGCTGCTACTGGAGGCCGGGCCGACTACCGGTCGGCGGAAATGAAGGCCGTCTGGCACGCCCAACCCGCGGCTGGCGATCTTGGACCCGGTGGCCAGCGAGGAGCTCATCTGGCCGGAGGTGAACGCTGCCCGCACCGACCGGCAGGAGCAGCAGCTGTACTGGCGCGGCCGCGGCACCGGCGGTAGCTCGTCGGTGAACGGCCAGATCGCCATCCCCCCGCCGATGACCGACTTCGAGGAGTGGCCGGCGCTCGGATGCACGGGCTGGGCCCCCGAGGATGTACTGCCGTACTTCGCCCGGCTGGAGGACGACGAGCTGTTCGGCGACGAGCCGTACCACGGCCGCGGCGGCCCGATCCCGGTCCACCGGCTACCCCAGGAGAACTGGGGCGGCGTCGAAAAGGCACTGGCACGGGCCTGCGCGGCAGCCGGCTACCCCTGGGCCGAGGACGTCAACGCGCCGCGGGGGAGCGGTGTCTCGCCGTACCCGATCAACTCCCGGGACGGCCACCGGGTGACGGTCAACGACGGCTACCCTGAGTGGGCGCGCGACCTGGAGACCCTCACCGTACGCGGGGACAGCCTGGTCGACCGGGTGCTCTTCGACGGCGATCGGGCGGTGGGGGTGCGCCTGATCACCGGGAGAAAGGTGCGCACCGAGCAGGCGGACACCCTCGTGGTCAGCGCCGGAGTCATCCACTCGCCGGCGATCCTGATGCGCTCGGGCATCGGCCCGGCGGCGCAGCTGCGCGAGCTCGGCATCGGCGTACGGCAGGATCTGCCCGTCGGACAGGGGCTGCAGGACCACCCGCTGGCGATGCTGCTCCTGCCGCTCACCGACGAGGTATGCAGCAGGAGTCCGCACGACCGTCACACCAACGTCTGCGTCCGCTGGACCCGCGGACCGGGCGCGCCCGAGAACGACATGATGTTCGTCGCGCTCAACGAGAACGTGCTGGCCATGGGCTCGGCGACACCGACGCGGCGACGCGCCCGGCCTCGGTCAACATCGCAGGCCGGTCCGGCTGAGCGGCGCTACTGAGCAGGCACAATCCGTGCCTGCTCCGGGAAGCGCTCGGCGGCCGCGGCAGTGAATGGCAGCGCATCCGGCTCGCAGCTTGCCCCGTCCTTCGCCTTCAGCTCCACCAGGTAGCGCGCGACCTGCTGGTCCACGCACGCGCTCTGGTAGAGGGAGCCGGCATGGCCCCAGCCCTCCAGCGTGACCACTCGGGCGTCCGGGAAGTGGTCGGCGAACGGGCGGGTGGCCTCGTACGGGGTCGCCGGGTCGAAGCGGGTGCCGACCACCATCACTGGCGCCCCCGTCTGCTGCTCCCAGTCACCCATATGGGCATCGGCGTCCTCATTGCCGATCACCGTGCACGGCAGTCCTGCCCAGGACCGGTAGCGGCCGAAGTGCGGCGCCTTGGCGTCCTGGGAGTCCGCCTCCGCCGGATAGTCCCGCGGCCGGATCGGGTTGAGCGTGTCGACGCAGGAATTTGCCAGCGCCCCGCCAGCCGAGTGATAGTCCTCGCCTTCGCGTAGGGTGCGCAGGTACGTGGACACGTCGGCAGCCGCGTCGCCCGAGCCCTGGCCCGCGGTGGCCACGGCCGCGAAGGTCTCGGCGAGGGCCGGCCATCCGCCTGGGGCGTACATGCCGAAAAAGAGCGTCACGACGGCATAGGGGTAAGTGAACTCGACCGGCGGCCCGCCGGGCGGATCGATCGTGACCGGATCGGACTTCAGGCCCTCCAGTGTCCGTTCCAGCACCGTACGCGGATCGCCGTGCCCGGCCAGCGCGCATCGCTGCGGACCCGCCTTCTTGCACAGCCGGAGGAACTCGCCGTAGGTGCGGCTCGTCGCCGGACCCTGGCCGATCCGGGTCCCCATGGAGCGCCTGTCGCCCTTGCGCCCCGTGTAGCCCTCCGGTTCCAGGGTGGCGTCCAGCACCAGCGCGCGTACGCGGTGCGGGAAGAGCTTCGCGTACGTCGCGCCGAGGAAGGTGCCGTATGAGTAGCCGGCGTAGGTGATCTTCTTGTCGCCCACCGCGGCGCGGAGCAGGTCCATGTCCCGGGCCACATTGGCGGACGAGGCGTGCGCGATCCGTTCCCCGGAGCGTTCCTCGCACTTGTGGGCGAACGCGCGTATGTCGCGGGTGTAGCCGGTCTCCTCGGCCGAGGAGACCGGGAACTCCGTCAGGCCGGAGAGCGCGGCCGTCTCATCGGCGGCGCTCGCGAAGCAGGTGACCGGGTCCGAGGCGCCGACACCGCGCGGGTCGAACCCGATGATGTCGAAATGCTCGCGAACAATGGGGTCGTAGGCGGTCTTACCTGCGAGGTGGACGAATTCGATCCCTGAGCCCCCAGGGCCACCGGGGTTGGTGAACAGCGATCCGATGCGGTGATCCGGGTCGGTCGCCGGCAGCCTGGTCAGCGCGATGGTGGTCGTTGCGCCCTGTGGATTGTCGTAGTCGGTCGGCACCTCGACGCTCGCACACTGGAAGTCGGCGAGCTCCGGTTTGCCGCACGACTGCCAGTCGATCTTCGGCACCGTTGCGGCACTCGAGTGTGGCGCGGTGGTCGCCGCGCCCGTCAGTCCGAGTACGGCAGCCACGCTGAGCACCGCGGTCGTCGTTCGGCGCCCTCGCAGCGAAGGTCGGATCCGTAACATGGCGCGTTCCTCCTTGGATGGGGCGGCGTGCCGGATGGGCTGGGTGCTTACGGCGCGGGTCAGGGGACGCGGCGGTGGACCAGCTGCTGCATGGGTGCGCTCTGGGCGTACTCGTCGAGCTCGCCGTCTTGACTCACTCGGACCTGGGCGTCGGTGGTGCGCTGGACGAGCTGGCCGCCGTCGCGGTCGAGGGTTCCGGGCACTGGTGCGAGCCCGTTGGCCAGGCTCGTGGTGAGGGTGAGCACCGGTGGCAGCTCCTCTGTGCGAGAGCTTCGGACGGCAGCGAGGAGAGCTGGCACGCCGAGATCGCCTCCGGGCAGCAGCGGCCCGGGGACGTCGGCGGCCAGCCGGGAGTCGTCCAGGGCTGTCGTGTGCACGGTGTAGGAGGCGTCGTCGTTCCGCCGCACCGTGGCGGACTCGACTCCCTCGGGGCGGTGCCGCTCGATCTCGGCCGCCACCAGCAGGCCGGCGGTGTCGATGACCGTCGTGCGTGTCTCCGTGCTGTGCCGGGTCACCACCTGTTCCCGCCAAGTGGTCGTGCCGTCGGCCCTCGGGGCGGGAGGACACGCGCGTGAGCGCATCCACGACCCCGTGGTCGGTCCGCTCGTAGTCCCCGATGAGGCGATGGCCCTGGGGAACGGGGCGGAACAGGGACCTGTCCGGCTGCGCATGCAGCAATGCCTCTGCCTTCGTGAGCAGCGCGTCCAGCCGTGGCCGCTCCAGGACCGTCCCGGCCACGACGACCGCCGACGGATCCCGCAGCGCGGTCACGGAAGCCGTGGGGTCGCCGGTGACCGCGACCAGGTCCGCGGCGTAGCCGGCGTCGATCCGGCCGCGGTCGGCCAGCCCGAGGTAATCGGCGGCGCCGCGAGTGGCCATGGTCAGCACCTCGGCGGCCGTATAGCCCGCCTCTACCAGCAGCTCCATCTCCTCGACCAAGGAGGAGCCGTGGAAGACGAACGCGTTGTGGGCGTCGGTGCCGACCAGGACGCGGGCACCGGCGTCCCGTAGCGCCGCGACGATCCGCTGCCCGCGCCGGTGGAAGAGGTCGGCGGCGTACTGCAGCTCCTCCGCCGACAGCGCCTGGAAGCGGAAGTCGTGCTCCGGCAGCCAGGTCCTGGCCGTTACGGGATCGACGTAGCGCAGCCGCAGGTCGGACAGGTCGCGGCGGCCCAGCACGCGGTCGAAGACGATGAGGGTGGGGCAGGAGGTGATGTCTTCGGCGGCGAGGCGCTGGGCGAGGTCGGTGAGCCTTGCGTCGTCGAGGTCGGTGGCCGCTTCCGCCGCCTCGGGGGAGAAGCGGTTGCGTCCGCGGCTGTAGCTGAACCCCTGCGCGTAGAAGGCGTCCAGACGCCTTTGGGCGGCCGGGCGGAGGGTGCCGTACTCGTAGTTGTTGAGGTGCTCGAAACCGGTCTGGCCGCGGTCGATTGCCTCGTGGACGCTGAGCGACTGGGGGCAGTGGCCGACCAGCGGCAGGCCGGTGGCCCGACATGCCTCACCCAGGCCCTGCAGCGCGTCAGCGGAGAGCCATTGATAGGCCTTGACCTGCTGGTAGCCCAGTTCAGCCCACCGGCCCACGGCCTCGTGTGCGGCGGCCCGGTCGGATATCAGCGCTGCGTCAGGCCACACCGTCGTCCCCGGGACGCCGCGCCCGTCTGCCATGGGCGTGCTGGTGACCAGGTGCGGCCCCGGCTCGCGGCCCTCGGCGACCAGCTGCCGCCACCGCAGGTGCCAGGGCTTGCCGCACATGTTGCGGACGGTGGTGACCCCGTGCGCGAGGTTGAGGAGCAGGTCGGCCCGCTCGTCGACATGGGTGTGGCAGTCCGCGAGTCCCGGAACGACAGTCCGGTTCCGCCAATCGACGACGCGACCCCCGGGAAGGTGCTGCTCGCGCGGCTCGACGCGGCTGATCCGGCCGTCGACGACGGTGATTGCCTGGTTCCGGAGGACGCCGCGGTCGGTCATGGTGATGACGGTCCCGGCGAGGATGGTGGTCGGAGCTGACGGGTCCTTCAACGGCCCTCCAAAGCGGCGGTGTTCATGTCATGACGCCATACGTTAGCGTGGTATGGCCTATTGGAATAGGTCAAAAGTTGCCCTAGTCTCTAGCCATGTTTTCGGACCACGCGCTGCCTGCGATTCTGGCCCACTGGGCTGAACACGCCGCCGAGCGCGAATTCCTGCGGTTCGGCGACGAACCGGCGTGCACCTTCGGCGACATGGAGAGCGTCACCAAGCGCGTGGCCCGGGGCCTGCGCGAATACGGAGTCCGGGCCGGCGACAGGGTCGCCATGCTGCTGCCGAACTGCATCGAGGTCGTTCACACCTGGTTCGGCGCGGCCAAGCTCGGCGCCATCGAGGTCCCGGTCAACATCGAGCTGAAGGGCAAGCTGCTCGCCCACGTGCTGTCCAACTCCGGCGCGGGCGTACTGGTATGCGACGTAAGCCTGCTGGAGCAGCGCGCCGAGGTCATCAACGCCATGCCGGCCCTGCATACCGTCGTCACGGTCGCTGGCTCACCCGAGCAGGCGCGTGCCGCGGGGCTCACCGTGCCCGTCGAGCCCTTCGCCGAGCTGCTCGCGGCGGACGACGCCGCCGTGCGGTCGGACATCCGGCACGCCGACCCGATGGCAATCCTCTACACGTCCGGAACGACCGGGCCCGCCACGGGCGTTGTGCTGCCCCACCAGCAGTACTACCTGGGTCCAGCTGTACGCACAGAGCCTGGGGCCTCACCGGCCCGGACTCCTACTTCTCGCCGCCGCCGCTCTTCCACGCCGACGCCCAGCTCTGGGGCGTGTACTTCCCATTGGTCTTCGGGACGACGGGCACCTTCCAGCGGCGCTTCAGCGTCAGCCGCTTCTGGCCGCAGGTCCGGGCAAGCGGCGCCACCGCGACCAATCTGCTCGGGGCCATGGCGCAGCTACTGTGGCGGGCCCCGGCAGCAGCGGACGACACCGCGCACTCGCTGCGGATCGCGCAGGCCCTGCCCGTGATCCCGTTCAAGAGCGGATTCGAGGAGCGCTTCGGACTGCGGCTGGTCACGGCGTACGGCCAGACGGAGACGAACTGGATCGCCTACGACACCCCCTGTGAGTCGCGGCCGGGGGCGGCGGGCAAGGTGGCGGCCGACCACTTCGAGGTGCGGATCGTCGACGAGCTGGACGAACCCCTCCCGCCCCACACGGCGGGGGAGATCGCCGTCCGTCCGAAGCATGCCTGGAGTATGTCGCTCGGCTATCACGCGAGGCCCGGGGAGACCCGAACTGCCTGGCGCAACCTGTGGTTTCATTCCGGCGACGCGGGCTATCCGGACGAGGACGGCTGGCTGTACTTCGTGGACCGCATCAAGGACGTCATCCGCCGCCGCGGCGAGAACATCTCCGCCTTCAAGCTCGAGTCGGTAGTCAACGACCACCCGGCCGTGCGGGAGAGCGCGGCCATCGCGGTGCGTTCGGAGCTCACGGAGGACGACGTGCTGCTCATCGCCGTAGCCGAGCCGGGAGCCGCCCTGGACGCCGCCGGGCTGCTCGCCTACTGCCGGGAGCACCTGCCCAAGTACATGGTCCCGCGCTATCTGGAGATAGCCGGAGACCGGTTACCACGCACGCCGACCGAGAAGGTCGCGAAGGCGGAGCTGCGCAAGCGCGGGCTCACTGCGGCAGCGTGGGACGCCGAGACAGCCGATGGCGGTGTCGCGCGATGACGTACGCGCCCCGATCCCTCCCCGCGGAATTCCTCCGCCGCCCGCACTCGGTCGCGCATGCCGTCGCCACCTTCCTGGCCCGCTCCGGCGTGCTGCGGATCTACGGCCTCACCGGCAGCCACATCAAGCCGCTCTGGGACGAGGCCACCCGGGCGGGCCTGCGCGTGATCGACGTACGGCATGAAGCGGCGGCCGTGCACATGGCCCAGGCGGACGCCGAGCTCACCGGCGAGCCGGCGGTCGCCGTCGTGACCACCGGGCCGGGGCTGGCGAACGCGGTCCCGGGCATCGCCGCTGCCCACCAGGCCCGGGTGCCGGTGCTGATCCTGTCCGCCCTCCCGCCCAGCGCCCAGCTCGGCCTGGGCGCACTGGAGGAGCTCGACCAGGCCGGACTCGTGCGGTCGATCACGCGGCTGGCCGGCACTGTACGGCACCCGCGTCAGCTACTGCCGTTTCTGCAAGCCTCGTTCGAAGCCGCGGTCGGCGCCGAGGCACCCCCGGGGCCGGCCTTTCTCGACTTCCCCACGGATGTGCTGCGGGGGGAGACGACGTGGAGCCGGGCCGAGCAGATCAGCGGCGCGCCGCGCGCACTCCGGCCGATCGCACCCACCCCGGAGGCAATCGACGCCGCGGCCGCGGCTATACGAACGAGCCGGCGACCCGTAGTGATCAGCGGCCGCGGGGCCAGAGCCGCGCAACCGGCGCTGAGCCGGTTCCTCGCGACCAGCGGTGCGCTGTACCTCGACACCCCTGAGAGCAGAGGGCTCGTAGCCGACGACCACCCCGCCTACGTGCCCGCGATGCGGTCGGCGGTCATGGGCGGCGCCGACACGGTCATCACCGTCGGCCGTCGCCTGGACTTCGCCCTCGCGTACGGATCGAACGCCGCGTTCCCCGCCGCCACCTTCATCCGGATCGGCCGCCACGGGGAAGAACTCACCGCGAACCGCGTCGGCGACGTGCAGGTCCATGCGGACACGGGCAGGGCACTCGAACTCCTCGCGGCAAGCGACATCGCCCCCGACGCCCCGGACACCGGATGGCTGCAAGACATTCGCGACCGAAATGCACGCCGCCGCAAACGCTGGGCCGACCGGGCCCGCGCCGAGCCCACCGGACCGGACGGCGCCATCCACCCGAACGCACTGATCAGCGTGATCAACGAGACGCTCGCGGGAGCGGACCAGGCGCCGATCGTCATTGCTGACGGCGGCGACACCTTGTCCTTCGCCCGCGTCGGACTGACCCCGCCCCCGCGCCTGGACACCGGCACTTTCGGCCTGCTCGGCGTCGGCGTCCCCTTCGCCATCGCCGCATCCCTCCTCCACCCCGACCGCACCGTCCTCGCGCTCATCGGCGACGGAGCCTTCGGCTTCAACGCGATGGAGCTGGACACGGCCCGCCGCACCGGCGCCAGACCGATCTTCGTGATCTCCAACAACAGCGCCTGGAACATCGAGCGCTTGGACCACGTCGCCAACTACACGGCGAACCCCCGCTTCAACACCGAGCTCCCTGGCTGCCGCTACGACCAGCTCGCCCGCTCCCTAGGCATGCACGCACAGCGGGTCACCTCCCTCGACCGCCTGGCCCCGGCGCTGCACGAGGCCATCGCGCACGCACCCTCCCTGATCGACGTCCGCACCAGCGGCGAGATTCCCTCGCCCGACTTCACCGCAGGCCTGGCCGACCTCCCCGACCTGCACGTCGTGCGCGGCTGGGATGACGCCGAGCGCGCCCTCCACACCAGACAGGAAGAAGGCTGAGCAGTGATCAACATCTACGTCGGCCCCGCTATCGGAAACGTGATCAGCCTGCACGCGAGCGAGGGCCACACCGCCCAAGTGCTGCGCCACCACCACATCCCGCGGTGGCGCGAAGGCGGCCTGACCGCGGGCGTCGTGCAGATCAGCGACTGGGCCACACTCGGCATCGTCCTGTCCGAGATCCACCGCTCCGAGGGCGAACTGGTGCTGCTCACCAACCGTGCCGACTACGACAACCGCCCGCCGGGATCCTTCGGCATCTTCGTCTCCATCGAGGGCTACACGTCCTTCGCCGGCGACTTCGACGCCCTCCACATCTTCACCGAACTGGGCTGCACCGCCTTCACCTTCTCGCACAACATCCAGAACCCGCTCTGCACCGGCGCAAACGAGCGCTTCGGCGACGGCGGCTTCTCCCATCTCGGCAAGGCCACCCTCAAGGAGCTCGAGACACTCCCTCTGATGGTCGACCTCGTACACACCTCCCGCGGCTCGTTCTGGGACGCCCTCGACCTCTACCATGGCGACCTCTTCGTCTCCCACTCCAACGCCGACGCCGTCCGCCCGCACCCGCGCAACCTCACCGACGACCAGATCAAAGCCGTCGCCGAACGCAACGGCGTCATCGGCCTGAACAGCTGCCGCGAGTACGTCGCCCACGACCCCCTCCAGGCCAGGCTCTCCGACCTCCTCGACCACGCCATGCACATGTACGACCTCGTCGGCCCCGAGCACATCGCCATCGGCGCCGACTACTGGGAAGGCCCGATGGACATGCTGGCGTCCACGATGAAGGCCGTGGACCCCGACGGCGTCCACGGCCTCCGCGACACCGGCGCCCAGATCTACGGCCGCGGCCCCGACGGGATCGAGGACGCCGGACAGCTCAGCAAGCTGCCCGCAGGCCTCGCCGAACGCGGCCTCACCCCGGACGAGATCGACCTGATCTGCGGAGGCAACTACCTGCGCATGCTGGACCGAACTCGGCCACCGGCGTAGGCACGCCCAGCACACCTGGCAGCAGCACTTCACCGAAGGACGAAGACACAGGGTTGGGAATGTCTGCCGCCATCGCTGTGACGTCGTCGCGGGCGTCGGCGTGATTGGTGCCACCTGCGCGGAGGTGCTCAGCGCCGCCGGCGCCGCCGTGACCGTGCTGGATCGTGGCACCGCCGCCTGCGGCAACACCGCTACAGGTGCGGGCAATGTGCTGCTGTCCGACAAGGCGCCGGGCCCCGAGCTGGAGCTCGCCCGAGCCCCGCGGCGTCGCTGGCCCGAGCTGCTGGCCTCCTTGCGTGACGAGCTCGGCCCGCGCTCGCGGAGGCGGAGTGGGAGCCCAAGGGGGGCCTCGCCGTGGCTACCACCGTGAAGCGTCCGCGTTGCTGGCCGAGTTGTCGGACGCGCGGCGCGCCGCCTGCTTCCGAGCGGACGAGATCGTCCCGTCGGCCGCCGCGGACCTGGAACCGCACCTCACCAAGAACCTCACCGCCGCCGCCCACTATCCAGAGGACGCCCAGCTGCAACCGGTGCTTGCGGCGCGGCGCTGCCCGCCACGCCCCTCGCCACCCCTGCAAGACCGAAGGGAGGCGCTGTCGCCCCATCTCGACGCGATGACGTCCTTCCGGCTGGCCGACCGACAACTCGGCGGCGGCCACGTCTACCCCTCGCTTCTGGCCTACCTACGCACCGAGGTGGCCAGCAGCCTCATCGGACTCGGGAGCGTCCAAGGCGCGGAGGCGTTCCGCGACGCTGCGGTGCTGACAGAAATGGCCGGCTGGATGGCCCACGACTCAGGGCGTGACGACGTTGCACAGGGCCACTTCACCAGCGCCCTGAGCTTCGGCCAAGCGGCTGCCGACCCATCCGTTGCAGCCAACGTGGAGGCCGGCATGAGCCACCTGGCCCTCCAAGAAGGCCACGCCGACCAGGCACTCGACTTGGCCCGCAGCGGGCTGGCACGGCTGCGTGCCACCGAGTCCGTACCGGTCCTCTCCGCTCGACTCCACGCCATGAAAGCCCGGTCCCTCGCACGTCTCGGCTACGCCAAACAGGCACAGCACTCCCTGGACTCGGCCCGAGCGGAACTGGCGGCTGCCGACACGGCGTCTGTCCTGAACTGGGTGGCGCCCTTCGATGACGCGGCACTCGCGAGCGAAGCCGCCTCGATCCTCTTCGACCTACGGATGTTCCCAGCGGCCACCGAGGAAGCCACCCGCGCGCTGGAACTCCGCGATGCCAGCAGGGCTCGTAGCCGTGCTCTCAGACAGATCACCCTCGCCCGGAGCTTGATCGCTCAAGGTCAGCTGGAGGCCGCATGCGTAGTCACCCACGACCTGCTGGCAGCCTGCCAGTCACTGGGGTCCGTCCGCGTCAGCCGGGATCTTGTTGATCTTCAGACGGTACTTGAGCCATACGCCAGCTCGTCGAGACCGGTCAAAGAGATGCTTGACCGTCTGACCGGCGTGGCTCGGCATCGTAGATTGCTTCTTGCCAGCCTCACTGCCGCAGAAGGGCCCCAGGTGTGAGTGATGCGACCGATCCGGGAGACCCCGGACATGACGCGTACCTCGCCGAGGGCAATGCCAGGCAGGCCCGGAAGCGCGTGGCCGCAGATGCGCTGATCCGCGATCACCAAGGCCAACTACTGCTGGTGCGCCCCACATACAAAGCTGGCTGGGATCTTCCGGGCGGTATGTCCGAAGGCAACGAAGAGCCGCTGATCACCGTCTACCGCGAACTCGACGAGGAGCTAGGACTCGGTGACGTCGGTATTCAGGGCCTGCTGTGTCTGGACTGGGTGGCACCACACGGCCCTTGGGATGATCTCCTCGCGTTCGTGTTTGACGGAGGGGAACTGTCTGCAACGCAGATCGAGCAATTGGCACCCAGGGACGCTGAGCTATCGGGATACGGCTTCTTTGAAGCCGGGGAGGCACTTCACATGCTGCCCGCTCGTCAGAGCAGGCGCGCCGACCAGGCACTCCGGGCGCTGAGCGATGGCATCGTGAGATATCTCAGGAATGGAATTCCAGCATGGCCCGTACCCGGCGGAAGCGAGCGGCAGAGTCCGGCTGACGGAGCAGAAGACTCGGAGAGGGCGGTATGCGAGTTTTTGCCTTACATCTGATTCTGCTATGGGTTTGGCGTGCAGATCAGGGCGGTTAACGAGTACCGGTTGCATGGCGAGGACGAACAAATCGACTGGGATTCGGCCTGGCGGGCGTGTTGCCGCGGCCCGGCGCCCTGGCATGGGACCGAGCAAGAGGGCCATCCCGGCCCGGGCTCGGCGACATACTGCGGTCATGAGTGGAGAGGATTCGACACGGCTGGCGAGAGCCCTCATCGAGTTCCGTGAGGCCGAAGGCATCTCGGAGCGTGAACTCGCGCGCCGCACCTGGCTGAGTGAGGCGACCATCAGGACCTTCGAACGCGGCCGTGGGGACCTGCCCACCCCGACCGTTGCCCGAAGCTTCGAGGAACTCCTCGGCTGGGCTCCGGGCTGCATCAAGACCGCGCCGTCCGAGGCGATGGGCCGTGAGGCATCGGCCGACTCGACCATGGACCTCGAGTAGGCGTGCTGGTCAGGGCTGAACTCCAGGCGATTGCGGTCGTGGCCTGGTGAACAGTCCTGGCTCGGTTTCGGCCAGGATTCCGCGGTCGGCCAGCCGCTTGAGCTTGAGGCGGACGTTGTTGATGTTGTTGGGTGCGATTTCCAGGTCCATCGACTCGCACACCTGCCGCGCACGCAGCGGATGGTCGGCTACGGTGAACACCGCCATGATCTGCTGGTAGGCCGGATGGTCCGGCAGTTTCAGTGCCGGCGGCGCGGGCGGTTGCGGGTCCGGCAGCGCCAGCAGCGTCTTGCGGGTGATCTGGACTTCGTCGGCGGCCCGGCCGAGTTCGTCGAGCTGGGCGGTCAGCTGCGTGATCAATACCTTCGCCTCATGGCGCAGGGGATGAGCAATTCGGCCGCGCGCCGAGAGGCGGGAATCAACCGCAAGACCGGGAACCGCTGGAGATACGGAAGCAAGGTCGTCGACCGGGCCGGCAACGTGCGCGCCTACCTGCCGATCACAGAGGTACGGGAACCCGACGCGGTCTCCGAGCGGTTCTTGTCGGAGAAGATCCGGATGCACCCTGCTTCGGTGAGTCCGCGGACCCGCCGGTCGAGCAGTTGCCCCTTGGTGGACACGCATGCGTATCTCACGAGGCCGCCGGTCCGTACGGCCGGAACGGGAGCGAGGAGATCGGTGTGGCCTCGTCGGGAGGCTGCTGCACCTGCCAGATCGTACAAAACGGTGCTGCTCAAGTTCTTGAGTGCATCGACGTCTACGTAACACCGTTTCATCGGCATGATCCGGCGCCGATCCGGCCGTACGCCGCCACTTGCCGATCTTGCGCATCAATCGGTCGATCGATGAGCAGCAGCACCCCCGCAACGCGGGCTGGACCGTATGCCGTATGACTGATGCAATGGAGGGCCCCGATGACTCCACCGAAGAGAACTCAGTTGTCCTGGATGCCAGGGGGCTGCGTGCCCTCGCGCATCCGCTGCGGGTGCAGTTGGTCAGGTTGCTGCGGAAGTACGGCCCATCGACGGCCACCCGCCTCGCGGAGCGGCTGGGCGTGAATTCGGGGACGGCCAGCTACCACCTGCGCCAACTCGGTGCGGCGGGTTTCGTCGAGGAGGACGCGGAACGTGGCAACGCACGAGAGCGCTGGTGGCGTTCGGTCCATCAGACAACGGAGCTCAACGACCGGGAGCTGGCCGATCGGGAGCCCGAGGCCGCACTGGCGTATCTGCAGTCAGTCGCAGCCACCTACACCTTGCGCACTCAGCAGACGCTGAACGAGCTGCAGACGCTGCCTCATGCGTGGCGGGGCACCTTCGACATGAGCGACTGGCCCCTGCGGCTCACCCCTGAGGAAGCCATCTCCCTGCGGCAGGAGTTGAGGGCCGTCATCGCCCTCTACAGGAGAGATACTCCAGATGCGGCGGCCAGCGCCCCGAAGGGGGCCGAGCGGGTTTGCGTTATCACGCACATCCTGCCCGAACTGGATGCACCCGCCGCGTCGTCGCTCCCTTACGGCACTCAGGAAGCGGAAGGAAGCCCGACGTTATGACCGCCGACGCCTCGGAGGCCGGCGGCATACCCGGCAAGTGGTCCTTACGGCCGCTGGGCGGGGTGCTGGCGGCCATGGCCGTGTCGCTGACCGGCACTCAGATCTCCGTCGTGGCACTGCCCTGGTTCGTCCTCGTCGCAACCGGCAGCGCCACCCAGACCGGACTGGTCGCCTTTTGCGAGATGGCTCCCTACGTGATGGTCAAGGCGTTCACCGGACCGCTGGTGGACCGGATCGGCCCGCGGGCCGTTTCCTGGACCACCGATCTGGTCAGCGCGACCGCCGCCGCCGCGGTTCCCCTGCTCCACACCCTGGACCTGCTGTCCTTACCCCTTCTGCTGGTTCTGGTCGCGCTGATTGGCGCGGCCCGGGGACCCGGCGACCTGGCCAAGGAGGTGATGGTCCCGGAGGCGGCCGAGCGCGGCCGGGTGCCGCTGGAGCGGGCCACCGGTCTATCCGGCGTGATCGAGCGGCTCGCCTCCACTGTCGGCCTGGCGGTCGGCGGATCTCTGGTGGCGCTGCTCGGTCCCCTGACAGGGCTCGCCGTCAACGCGGGCTGCTTCGCCCTCGGATCGGTGATCATCAAACTCGCACTGCCTCGCGGCATGGGGCACGCGGCTGAGGAAGCCCCCTCGCAGGCCGGGGAGACGGGACCAGGTTACTGGCGGCGGTTCGGCGAGGGCTTCACCTTCCTGCGCGGCCAGCCGCTGCTGCTCACCCTCATCGTCATGGTCGGCATCACCAACCTGCTGGACGCGGCGTTCACCTCGGTACTCGTACCCGTCTGGGCCAGGGAGTCCGGCAACGGGCCGACCGCGATCGGCCTGCTGGGCAGCGTAATGGGGGCCGCGGCGGTCGGCGGGAGCCTGATCGCCGCGGTGGTCGCTCACCGGCTGCGGCGACGGATGGTCGTTCTCACCGGGTTCCTGCTGGCCGGGGCACCGAGGTTCCTGATCCTTGCCTTTGATGCCCCGCTGGGGGTGGTACTGGCCGTCTTCGCGGTCAGTGGGTTCGGTGCCGGCTTCGTCAACCCAGTGCTGGGGGCCGTCCTCGTCGAGCGGGTGCCGCGCCGGATGCTGGGCCGGGTCAACGCGCTCGGTGACTCGCTGGCCTGGTCAGGCATCCCTCTCGGCGGGCTGCTCGCCGGGGCGGCGGTGACCGTTATCGGACTCGTGCCGGTGCTGCTCGCCTGCGGCGCCGCGTACTTCCTCACCACGAATCTGGCCGGACTGCGGCCCGAATGGCGCGAGATAGACCGCACGCGTGGGCGGGGCGTCGTGAAGCCGTACTCCAACGAAGACGCCTCACAGGACAGTGCGAATGTAGCGACATGACGTTTACGGGAGGGAGGTGGACCATCTGGTTTTCTTCTCCCTCCCACCGCTCCTTCTGACCTCGCCCACGCTTCACGCACGCTCAGACGACTGCTGGTCGGCGGCGTCCGTCGGAACTCCGAAAGTCTGACCGCAGCAAGGTCGAGGCGAGTGTCCGTGCCGAAGTTGACCTGCCGCTCTTCGAGACAGACCAGGTTGAGCTTGTTGAAGCGCCGGTACGCCGTGTGCTCGAGGAAGGTCTTGGCGACCACGATGGGGGAGCCGGGCGGGCCGTCGGCGTAGACGCCTGGGCCCGCGAAGGCGTCCACAACCGTGGCCTCGGGGAACGTCTGGAGGATCTTGCCCATCCAGCACTGCAGGTAGTGCCGGTACACGAGGTGTTTGACCTGCGTGTGCGGATCGCTCTTCCAGACAGTCCGCTCCCACAGTTCATCCACTCGCCGCATGGTCCGTCCCCCTGACCCACACCGGTTGGACACCCAGCGTCACCGCTGCGGGACTTGTTGTCTGTAACGTCGGGTCAGCCATCTTCAACAAGCGCACCTGCCCCACGGAGTGGCGCCGCGCCAGCGTGAGGTCGAGTCGGAGCTGGGTGTAGGCGGCGATGATTGGACAGGTCCGCTGGTCGGCTGCCTCGGGTTCCCGCAGCTTGGGGCGAGTCCCGCCCAGCGTCTGCTTGAACAGGAACTCCGCAACCCAACAGCTATCTAGACCCCGTGGATATATTCATCTAGAGGGGCTAGATTCGTAACTCTCGTTCTGTCGCGAGGAGTTGCTGTGGATGCTGGTCAGATTGTGGAACCACCCCGGATCGTCGCGTGTCGAGCAGGCGACGGTTGGGTGCTGCACATGGATGGGGTGGAACCGACCTACGTACGACGCCTGGACGGTGCGATTGAGCACGGACGCATCCTGATGGAGGCAGCCAAAGTGCCCGGAGCCGAACAGGGGGCCGTACTAAAGATCGATCTAGGCGATGAACTCAACCAACGCGTCACGGTGTCGACGCAGGCCACCGTCGATGCGCACAAGGCGCAAGTGGCGGCCGCAGCAGAGCTACGGCGCACAGCGGCAGCGCTCAACGAGCACGGCCTGACCGGCAGGGACATCGCGCACGTCTTGGGAGTCTCACCCCAGCGCGTCTCACAGTTGCTCAACGACCAGCAAGCCCGGGGTTAGAGAACAAGCGAAGTGAGTTCGGGTTCGTGAGTTTCGCGGGGTGGTGACGGCCGCGAGGTGGGCAGCGGATAATGGGCGCAGTGAGTTCTTCCTCTTCAAGTTGGGCACGTGTTGAGCGGCTCGATGCCGCCCGCGTAGTCGACGCCCTTCGCGTGCAGACCGGTGTTTCCTTGACTCTGGAGGGTGCCTGTCCGGGCGGACAGGTGGGTGCGGCGTACGTGCGCTGGGCGGACGGTCACCGGTCCGTTCTGAAGTGGCGGCCGCATGGCTCGGTCGAAGAGATGCGGGCAGGGCCGCTTGTCGTTACCGAGGTGCTACGGCTGGCGGGCTATCCCGCTCCGGCTGCGGAGTTGGTCGCCCAGGTCGGCGATGCGGTGGTCGTGGTGCAGGAGTTGCTGCCGGGGAGGAAGATTGAACACCTCGGCCAGAGTGAGCTGGACCAGATACTTCATCTCAACCAGTTGCAGGCCGATCGGCTTGTCGGCCGGGCCGAAGTTCCCGCTATGGAACTTTATTTGCGTGACGATGGTGTCGGCTACTGCCTGCACGAGCCGCTGCGTCGGCACAATCGCCGCAGTGCGGCGCTGGAACGGTGGATCGCCGCTGTCGGCGCGGATCATCCCGCTCGGTTGGCCGGTGATGACGCGGTGCACCAGGATTTCCATCCGGGGAACATGCTGACGGCCGGGAGGCTGGTCACAGGAGTCGTCGACTGGGACGGCGCGAGCCGCGGTGATCGTCGATTCGATTTGGTCACGCTGCGTTTTGGCGTACACGCGGCGGAGACCGGCCCAGGAGTGACGGAACGTCTCGATGCCATCATCGACTCAGTCCCTGAAGAGGTTCTGCGGCCCGCGTGGGCGCACATGAGCCTTCGCATGGTCGATTGGGCCATCAGGCACTTCAGCCCGGCCGAGGTGGAGAACTGGATGGATCTGGCGGAACAACGCATGAGCTGAACTGGCGCACCCGCGCCGCCGACCATCAGGTCGTCCACGACCACATCGAGGAGTACGGCGAGCAGGGCGAGCAGTCGGCACAGCGCCTGTTCACCCGGGCATTCGCCGCGACCGCGCAGCGCATGTCCGGCCTCGGGCACCTGGACATCGGCCACACCCCGTGGGGGCAGGCATGAGCGGCGGCGAGGTGTCCGGCGTCGACCTGGCCCGAGTCGCACTGCGGACCGTGAGGGAGGCCGCGCGCAGGAACGGCGGCAGCCAGAAGGCGAAAATGACGCGCATCGTCACGACGGTGCGGCGCGACGGGCGCGAGCAGATGGCACTCGGAGCGGTGAGCGGTTCGATGGTCACCGAGCGGGCGTGCGTGTTCCCGACCGTCGGCGCGACGCTTCGGGAGTGGTGGGCGGCCTTCGCTCCCGAACTCGCTGGCGCGCGGGGAAGCAGGGACCGGCGCTCGCTGTCGTGCCCGCGCCCCGCACCGAGCGGTCGTTGAGAATGCCCAGGAACATCCGACCGAAAACCGGCGCTAATAGGACTCCGTTAGGTCTGTCTTGATCTTGGTGTTGTGGGAGTCCTGCTGGGCAGGGGTTGGTGGCAGGTGGTGCAGATGCCGGTCCAGCACCTCAGAGTGTTCTGGAGGGTGTCGAGGACCTGATAGAGAGTGAGGCTGGCGCGGTGTGAGCGTTCATGCAATTCCCCATCGGCGGCACCTTCGGCTCCACGTAATTCCCCAGTTGGTTGCGGCTGGTGACGGGCCGCCCGACTGCTGAGTGTGGGGCTGGACAGTGCCCTCAAGGGCGCCTTCGGCGGCGCTCCGCGCTGGGCCTTCGCCCACCCTTGACCGCCCTGACCAGCCCTGATGGTCGGCGGCTATCGAGCGGCCCGAGGACCCTGGCGTCCGTGGGGAGCACGGAGCACCTCCGCCGCCCGCATGGAGACGAAGGAGTCGGCTCCGCGATGTACCTGGCCCATACCGTGCCGTTCAGGCTGGGGAATTACGCGAACGTCCACACGTGGGGACTTTTGGGGACAGGCGCTGTTCGGTGAGGAAGGCGTGGGCGGCGGTCACGAGGGTGACGTGGTGGTGCCAGCGCTGCCAGGAGCGGCCTTCGAAGTGGTCCAGGCCCAGGCCGTGTTTGAGTTCGCGGTAGTCGTGCTCGATGCGCCAGCGGACCTTGGCCAGACGCACCAGGTCGGCGATCGGAGTGTTGGCCGGCAGGTTGGAGAGCCAGTAGTCGGTCGGCGCCTCGGCATCGGCGGGCCATTCGATCAGCAGCCAGCAATCGGGCAGGACCCCGTCCCACCAGCCCTGTTCAGCCGAGGCAGCGGCTTTGATCGGACGCTCAACGGCCTTGCCTGCCGGCCGGACGCGCACGGCGGCGAAGCGGGAACGTAACTCCCCCCGCGAGCCGTTCCGCCAGGTCAGGGAGGTGAATGAGCCCTACCCGAGACCGGCGGCAAGAGCTGAGGGCGCGGGGTGGCGGTAGCGGGGCTGGGGCCAGCAGCCGACCGGCCCCTTGCGCGCCGGGGCCACGGGCTTCGCGTCGAACGGGTGGGTGGTCACATCCGCCCGGATGGCCAGCACATAGCCGATCTGGCGGGCGGACAGAGCGGACCGGAAGTACGCGTTGGTGCCGTAGGCGGCATCGGCCACCACGGCCGGCGGTGTCATGCCCCAGGCGGCGAGGTTGTCGAGCATGTCCAGGGCCAGACGCCACTTCTCCCGGTGGGCGAGATCGGGTGGGACCCGGCATCTGGCCCGGCGGTCGCTGTCCGTGGCCCATTCCGAGGGCAGGAAGAGCCGCCACTGCAGCGGGCATGAGGCGGTGTCACTCGCAGCGTGGACACTGACGGCGACCTGGCAGTTGGCGCGTTTGCCCAGGGCTCCGCAGTATTGCGCGGCCACGGCGACCGACATCTGTCCGTCTTTGGGCAGCGACACGTCGTCGATCACCCAGGCCGCCGGGTTGACCAGCGGCAGCAGGCGTTCGTTGATCCGGCGCTGTACCGGAACCGGATTCCAGGTGGACTGGTTCACGAACTGCTGCAGATTCTGTTCGTTACCGTCCGGCAGCCGCGAGGCCATCGCCTGGATCGACTTGCGGCGGCCGTTTAGCATCAGTCCCCGCAGATAGCAGTTGCCCTTCGCGCGCTGGTCCTTGCGCGGCACCGACGCGAACACATCTGCCACGAACAACGCCAACTTCGCCCGAACACGATTCACTTCATATGCGTCCACACCCAACATGCTCGTGATCAGAACTAACAGGAAGACCTGACGGAGTCCTATTAGGCAGTGGCAAAGCGGGCACGCCACACAAGGGTGCACCGTACAAGTCCAAGTGGAGTCTGTGGGACTACTTCAGCCCTTCGATTTCACAGAAGATCGCTCTGTATGATGACCTGACGAAAGGGGCATGCGCTGCCAACCTTGAGCTGTCCTGTGGCCTGTGGAACCACTATCGCGGGGCCAGCGGGGACGATTACGTCCTCGACGCGGCCACTGTGGACGACCTGTTGAACGACAAGGGGATGCGAGGTCGCATCAAGCAACAGCTAAGGGGCTGGGGATTGGAAGCGGCCAACCGTTGCGAGGGAAGCAGGGCATGCTCGTTCGGCGCGGACAGTGGGTGGCTTCCGGGTGGCTTCAAGGGACTTGACGCCAAGAACGCCATTGGTCAGGCGAAGTACCGAATCAATGCCTCGGTCTCGGTCGGGGCGGATGATCGAGTCACCACCACCTATCGTGTGAAGATATTTAAGAACTGGAACTTCGACAGGGGGAAGACGGTAGATATTCCGTACACCGGGTTGACGATCGATCTGGGATAATTCCTGGATCTCCCTGAACATGGGTACGCGCAAGAGTACGACATGCTCGGCACCAGTTCGCTGCACGATTTTTAGCCGATAGGGAAGGGGACGACATGAAAAAGTTTCCTAGCGGACGGAGAGTGGCCTCTGGGTTCGTTCTCCCTGGGCTCCTCGCATTCTCGTGCTGGGGCTGCGCTACTGCTCGTGCAGGGGTGGGCACCGAGCCCGCGAGGCAGAATGACCCACGGATGTACGAAGGCTGCACCGGTGGACGAAGCCTCAAGGAGATTCGGCGAGTCTACGGCCTCTCGATTCCCGCTGAGGCAGAGAACCTGCGCTACTGCGAACAGGAGAGCTGGTCCGGCAGCGCTGGAGAGTTGCAGTTCGACACCTCCAGAAATGGATTGAAAGCATTTCTTGATGGAGCCGGGCCCGACCTGATCCTGGAAAAGGTGGAGGGATCCTTGCTGGAGAGGGACTGGCAGAAGATCCCACGTGGAGTCCAAGTCGAAAGCGGCACCTACGTGAACAGGATCGGCGGGTGCGACAACGCCATTACGGTCGACGTTCAAGAGCTGCGTACCGACGAGGTGCGGATCTATCTTGACGTGGTCTGTGCCTCGTGACGGGCTGGCGGACAGGGGGACCCCGGCGAAGGTTGGGGCGGCCGACTTCGACGTCGCACTAGCCTCGCGCTTTCACGTGGCAGGGCGTCGGGTGGGTGATCAGAATCGTGAAGAGCGCTCCTGACCTGCAACGATGAGCTTGTCCAAGGTCCAGGCCGTCGCATGAAAGAAGCACTCTCCAGGTGAAGGTGCGACACGAGGTCGCGTGTGTTGAGTGGATGCTCTTGGAGAGGGGTCGGCGGTGTCGCCGATGACAGGGTAGTTCTGGGTGCGTCGCCGATGACCCGTCCCTGCCTGGACGGGGCCTTGACCCAAGGCCGGTAGTTAGCGTATTTCCGCTGGTGGCATGAGGGTTGAGCGAGTTCTCGGGCTGCTGTAGGTGGCGCGGCCGGTCTTGGTGATGAGTCCGTTTACGGCCCATCTGTCGAGCTGTCGGTACATCGTGCTGAGGGTGATGTCGCCGAGGTGGCGGGCGAGGGCGCGGGTGTGCCACTGGCGGTCGGGTTCTGCGTGAAGGAGGTCCAGGACGCGCTGTCTGCGCCGGTCGGCGGCTGGTGTGTGCCGATCGTCGTGCGAGACGGTGGGCAGGTCGGGATCGGGTTCGACGTTGGTGACGCCCAGCCGAGCCGGTCGGGGATCGGCGGGGTGTAGGCGCGGGCCAGTTGGCGCTGGCCGTAGATCTGCCAGGCCCTGGTGTTGGTGTCCTCGGCGGGCACGGTTGCCTCCTGGGTGGGGGTGCTGGGGATCAGGTGTGCGTGATCAGGTAGGCGGGGCCCTCGCCGCGTTGGGCTCGTTCGTTGGCGTCGAGGCGGGCGAAGGCGCGCGGTGCCATCAGCTCCTGCCAGGTCGCGAGGTCGTGGACGGCCCACATGTCGTGCTCGGCGGGATCGAGGCGGATCCGGCCGAGCTGACTGGCGGTCAGCCGGCCTGCGCCGAAGATGAGCCCCACCTTGTTCAGCGGCTGGCGCGGCCCGGCGTGCAGGAAGTGCGTCAGGAGCAGCTTCGGCGTGTCCAGACCGAGTTCGAGGCTCGTCTCCTCGACCGCCTCTCGCCGTGCGGTCTGCAGCGGGTCCTCGCCTGCGGTGTCCAAGTTGCCGCCCGGGAACTGCCAGAGTCTCAAGCCGTAGACCGAGCGGAGCTGGACCGGCCGGTCGTTCGCGTCGCGGATGTAGAGGCAGCCGTACACCGTGTGGTGGGGGACGGTCTGCGCGTACTGCGCGGGCGTCATCGGCGTGGGGCGGCCCGGCCGTGCAGGGCGGTGGTCGAACGCGAGGGCGAGAGCGCCGAGGGCTTCCTTGGCCGGCGGGTAGATGCTGCGGAGGTTGGCAAGCAGGTCTCCGGGCGGCCCGTCCGGGTCGATGCGTGCGGCGTCCTCCGAGCTGAGCAGGTCCTCGAAGGAGGGGTACGGGGTGATCCGCTGCACGATGACGTCGAGTTCCCGCCCGGTGTCCCGGTCGTGGAAGACGACCGTGTCACCGACTGCGACGGCGCGCTTCTGCGGGGTGGCCGCCCGCACTTCGATCGTTTTGCGGCCTGCTTCCACTTGGCGGTAGTACCGCCCGAGCAAGTGCATGTGGTGCTCTGGTGGTTCACCTCCGGTCGCCGGACTCGGGACGGCTGGGATCGCCTGTTGGGTGTCGTCAGGCACGCGTGCCTCCGTTCGATGTGGTCCGTCCGTTGCGACCTTGGGATCGCAGGCGCGCCAGGGTGCGGTGGCCGCGCTCCTGTGTTTCCGCGTCGGCGTGGGTGGCGCCGTACTGGATTCCGGAGAGGGCGTCGAGTGTGGAGTCGACGACGAAGCGTTCGTCCTCGGCTGGGGTGAGTGCGCGGCCGTAGCCGGACATGAAGGCGTCGTGAAGGCCCGGCTGGGTGGCCCAGGCGTCCGCAAGGCGGACCAGGTCGCGGATGGCCGGGCCGGGCTCGCTGCGTTCGAAGTCGATCACGGCGAGGCTGCCGTTGCCGTCCAGCAGCAGATTGCGCAGCTGAAAGTCCCCGTGTGTCGGCACGCGGTCCAGGGGCGGAACGTCTTCGGCGCGCGCCACGATCTGGCGGATGAACTCCTCGTCCCGCGGGTGCAGGTAGGGGCGGGCTGCTTCCAGGTGCCGCTCGACCTTCGCGAGTGCGGGCACTCCTTCCTCAGCGGGGAGCGGTGCTGCGCTTCGGTGAATGTCCGCGGCCAGGGCGCCGATCTGGTGGAAGAGGAGCTGTTGCTGCTCAGGCGGGTGTGCGATGCCGTGCAGGGGCCGGCCGGGCACCGCGGTGATGACGACGGCCCGCAACGCGCTGTCGGCGGTCACGAGGGTGGGAGCGGCTGTTCCGAGGCTGAGGACCCAGCTGCAGTACGCGTCCACCTCGCGCTGGTGGAACCGCGTGTTCTGGTGGATCTTGACGTACCAGACCCCCTCTTGTACCCCGTCGGCCCGCCATACCCGGCTGCTGTCGCGATCCCAGGAGGCGTCCGTCCAGGCGGCGATGTGCCCCACCGCCTGCTCGGCGAGCTGCCGTACTTCCTCGGGCAGGAGGTCCGGGTGCGTGGACGCGACCGTGCTCATGCCCAGCCCGTTTCGGAGTAGAGGCGGCCGACGCGGATGCCCTCGATGACCACCCGGGTGTAGGGGACGAGATCGTCGGGGAGTGCGGCCGGGTCCCAGAACTTCCACTGGGTGCACTTGTCCGGCTCGCGCAGTTCCGGCTCGCCGCTCCAGGTGCGGGCACGGAAGAACAGGCCCATGCGGGGCCGGTCCCCGGCGCGGTCGATGTGGTGGACGACGTGGACGAGTTCGACGTCCGGTCGCTCGATGTGCAGGCCGGCTTCCTCCCGTGCCTCCCTGATCAGGCAGGTGATGGCGCTCTCCTGCTCGCAGTGGCCGGCCAGGACGTGCCAGGTGGACGGCGCGAACGCGGAGTCGGGGTGGCGCAGCCCGAGCAGCACTGTCCCATCGGGCCGCTCCAGGTAGAGGTGGACGCCGATGACGTTGAGGACCGTGCCGTGCGGGGAGGTAGACCAGCAGTCCTCGTGGGATGAGAGCCCGCTCTGTGGCGCGGTGCCGGCGGGGCGGCTGGCGGCGTGGCGCCGTACGAGGTCGCTGGTGGTGTCTGCGATACGGAGGCGGTGGAGGTCGTCGGGGGCGAACCAGGCCAGCATCACCCCTTCCGTCAGGTGGAGTTCGCGGGGATCGCCGTTCCAGCGGCCCGCGTAGATGGCGATGGGCACGGTCGCGCCGGCCTCGTCGGAGGCGTACTCGGTGCCGAACGGGGTGAGATCAGCGATGTCGAGGCCGGCTTCCTCGGCCAGTTCGCGCCGCACGGTGTGTTCCAGGGTGGCGTCCTGGGGCTCTCGGCCGCCGCCCAGCAGGGACCACATGCCCGGCTCCCAGATCCGGCCGGGGAAGTAGTCGCGCAGGTGGAGCAGGTACTCGCCGCGGTCGTTGTAGATCAGGGCGGAGGCGTTGGCCGTATCCGGTTCGGTCTTCGGCGGGAGCTTGAGCAGCCTCTCGCGCAGGGACGGGGAGGTCACCCTGTCCACGGGCCGCCACTCGATGCCGCCGACCTCTTCTTCCTGCAGCACCACCGGCACATCTGTCGCAGTGTGCAGGCGGAAGAGGAACCGGAGGTCGAAGTGCTGGTGGCCGGGTTCGCCTTTGTCCGGGTCGGCGTCGATGTCGTGGATGTCGATGTCGAGCGGCACGGCCTCGTAGCCGGGCCACGGTGCCACGGCCTGGGGCGGGATCCCGGTCTCCTCGTGCAGCTCCCGCAGCGCCGCTGCTGCCATGGACTCGTCGGCGGGCTCGGTGTGTCCGCCGGGGGCGAGGACCTTCCCGCTCGCCAGGTGCAGCGCGTGCAGGACGCGGCCGAGCGGGTCGACGACGATTGCGCCGCAGGTGAAGTGTCCGGTGAAGGTGGAGCGGCTGGCGATGTCGGTGGGACGGTCGAGGGCGTCCAGGAGGCCGCCGAGTTGCTCGCGCTCGTGAGGGTGGCGAGCGAGGTAGGTCTCGACGGTGGTGCGGATGTGGTCGTGCGACAACGGCATGGGGCTACCTCAGAGGGACGTGGAGCGGGACGAGTCGAGGCGGGGCGGTTGTTCGGGTCAGCTCAGCCGCATCCCCTCCGCCGGGATCTCCTCGATGGAGGCGGCGCGGGCCGTGGGCAGGCCCCACCGATACCGTGCTGTTTCCCCTGCGAGCTGGGCTTGCCGCGCGCCGGGCGGGCCCCAGCCCAGCAGGGCGGCTGCCTGGGTGGGGGTGGTGAGCAGGCGGGCGAAGGGGTGGCCGGTGGCGGGGTCGACGGCCGTCGGCCCGATGGCGGTGACCCGGGCGGCCAGGCGCAGCCGGGCGTTGGGCCCCACGCCGCCGTAGACCTCGCCGGTCTCGTCCAGCACCCAGCCCAGTCGCACCGGATCGGCCAGGGTGAGCTGGGCTTCCTCGGCGGCTTCGCGGTGCAGGGTGTCCTCGGGCGTCGCGTCGGTGCTCTCCACGGTGCCGCCGGGCAGCATCGGCAGCGCGCCCCGCGGGCCGGGGTCGGCCACGAGGACGACCCGGCCGTCGGGGACGAAGCACCACGCCCAGGCTTGCTGCACGGGCAGCTGCGCGGGGACGGGGCCGCGGTTGAGAGGGCTGTCCCACAAGGGCCGGTAGCGGACGTGCACGTCGTGGCGGTCCAGCGCCGGGACGTCGAGGATGTGCCGGCCGTCGGCGAGGTGAGCGGTGGCGGTGTTCCCGAGCCGGGCACGGTAGGCGGCGAGCATGATCTGCCCGTCCACGGGGCGCAGCCGCTGCACCGCGTCCCGGCTCTCCAGGAAGGCGTACTCGGACAGCTCCTCGTGCGGCAGGCGGATCGCCTCCACCTGGTCGGGGGTGAGGGTTCCCCCATCGAAGGCGAACCGGACCTCTCCGGGGCAGGGCGTGCCGGGTTGAAAGTCGGGGTGGTGCGGGGAGAAGGAGTGGACGGCGAGCACGGCCGACAGAGGCAGATCCAGGCCCAGTTCCTCGGCGATCTCGCGCCGGCAGGTGATGTGCGGGTGTTCGCCGGGTTCGACGACGCCTCCGGGCAGCAGCCACGAGTCGTCCTTGCGGTAGGTGGGGTGCACCAGCAGGACCCGGCCGACCTCGTCGGTGATGATCGCGGCGGCGCCGAGCCACGCCGCATGCCGGGATGCGGCGTACTGCGCTGCGGGCAGAGCCGTACGCAGTGTGACGTGATCCGAAGGGGAGACGGGAGAGGTCACGTATCTCTGCCTTTCACGACGGTGGACGGGCGAGTGCGCAGCGCGGACCGGCGAGCGGTGATCAGGAGGCAACGCCGCTCATCCGGCGCTGCAGCTCCCACAGGGTCCGGAACAGACCGGGCTCCTGGGTGAGTTGGGCGTAGGTGCCCTCCTGGACGATCCGCCCTTCATCCAGGACCACGATCCGGTCGGCGACAGCCACGTTGGTGAGCCGGTGCGTGATCAGCAGGATGGCGCGGTCCTTGGCCAGTTCGCGCAGGCCGGCGAAGATCCGGTGCTCTGCGCGGGCGTCGAGGGCGGCCGTGGGTTCATCCATCACCAGCAGCGCCGCCTGCCGGTGGAACGCGCGAGTGAGGACCAGGCGCTGCCACTGCCCGCCGGAGAGCTGCTGTCCGCCGAACCACTCACTGGTCAGGAGGGTATTCAGGCCGGAGCGGAGGCCCGGCAGCATCTCCGCGGCGCCGGACGCCTCGCATGCGGCGAGAAGAGCCGCGTCACTGGTGTCGCCCTGCCCGAACGTGATGTTGTCACGCATCGTCAGCGGCAGGTATGTGAACTTCTGCGGCACCAGCGCGACGTGCTCCCACGCCCCCCACGGGTCCAGGTCCGCGGTGGAGGCGTGGTCCCAGGCCACGTCGCCCTCGGTGGGCAGCAGCAGCCCGCACAGCAGGCGCGAGAGGGTTGTCTTGCCGGAGCCGTTCTCCCCGACCAGCGCCACGATCTCCCCGCGCCGCACGTGCAGGGAGACGTTGCTCAGGCTGTCCTTCGGGGCGCCGTCGTAGCGGTAGGTGACGTCGCGGACCTCGAAACGCTCCGGAGTCACAGCCACGGGCGCGGTGCCGCGGGAGTCGGTCATGGCCTGGCCGTGGGCGTTGTCGAGGAAGTTCTGCCAGTCCTGCACGTACCAGCCGGTGCGCACCAGGCGGGCCCCGCCGTTGATGATGCCGCGCACCGAGCCGGTGGCGGTCTGGAGAGCGAAGACGGCGCCGCCGCCGGCCGCCAGGCTCATCCGCCCGGAGGCCAGGAGCCACAGCAGTGCCGCCCACACCGCGGTCGAGGCGATCCCGCCGGCCACGGCTCCGGCCAGTCCCATCCAGGCACCGGTGTTCGCGGCTTTTCGTTCGGCCGCGTTGACCGAGGCGGCCAGCCGCCGGTACCGGCCGATCAGGAAGGGGCCGGCCAGGCAGGCGCGCATCTCCTCACTGGACTCCTGATAGGCCATGTGCCAGCGCAGCTTGCCCAGCATCCGGCGCCGCCCGGAGGTCTCCAGCCCGGCGAGGTAGAGCACGCGGGCGGCGCGGACGTAGGCGGCGGCCTGCGGCAGGCAGGCGAGGAAGAGCAGGGGAAGGAGCAGGGGGTGCAGGACGGTCAGGACGGTGGCGCCGGCCGCGAGCGTGGCGGTGGCCGCGAGGACGTCCTGCGCTTCTTCGACGAGGTCGGGGGTGACTTGGGCGCCGCGGTCGGCGATGTCGTAGGCGTCGTTGTAGCCGGGCTTGTTGTTGGCGGCCAATTCCGCGCCGAGCGCGGCCTCGATCATCGTCAGCTCCGCTGCCCGGCCGAGCACCGGGCGCAGACGGCCGGTCAGCCAGACGACGGTGATGCCCAGCAGGGCGCGCAGGCCGGCGGCGGCGGCGATCACGGCCAGCTGCGGGGCGGCGTCCCACAGCCGCTCGGTGATGTCGCCCGAGGAGATCAGCGCGGTGATCGTGCCGGTGATGGCCAGGAGGCCGAGGGCCGCGAGGACGCCGGTCCCGATCTGGCACACCAGCAGGCCGATGGTCGCGCCGCGGTCCGCGCGCCAGGCCATTTGCACCGAGCGCCGCACGAGTGAGGGAAGGCGCCGCGCCATGGTGCGGGAGGTCAGCAGGGAGCCGGCCTGGAGCCGTGAATCGTCGCGGTAGAGGTATTCCTCTTCTCGAACACCGGCCTCCTGCGGTTCGTTGTCCGGCGCGGTCCCCTTGGGCGGTTGTGGCGGCTGGTCCTGTGTAATGGCCGAGGTCATCGTTCCCCCTAGGACGGTCGCTGCGGCAGAGTCGTGAGGTCTAACGACACGGCTGCGATATCGAACACACGTCATTCGGTCGTGCTGGGGAGCCCGCTATTTCCTGCGTCAGGGAACCCCGCGGGCGCGGGATCCCTGGTCTGGCTTGGAGCGGCTGCGGGCAGGAAATGGCCGAAACGCCGACACCGCCAAACAGCGTGGGCAGTACGGCGGGGCATCCCGGGTCGTCCCCTCTTAGCTGGGATCTGGTTCGGCCTGCAGCAGCCTTTCCAGTTCTGTCTCGGCGTGGCCGACCGCGCCCGTCAGAGCCTCCTGGTGGTGGGCGGACAGGACGCCGGATCCCAGTCCGGCCGTGGCGATCACCGCGTTGAGCGCGTCTGTCGCCCGGTCGTCCAGGGCGGACGCGGCGACGGGGTGGTGCAGTGCGTCTCGTGCGGCGTAGGCGTCGAGTCGGGCGACGCTGAAGAGGGAGTCGAGTACGCGGGCGGCATGGCGTCCGGTGCGGTCCAGTTCCAGGGCTGACAGGCCCGTCCGGGTCTGGAAGGCGGCGGTCGGCGGATCGGGGTGGGCAAGGAGTTGGACGGCTGCATCAAGGGTGCGGTCAAGGTCGGGTTCAAGGACGGGGGCGTCTGCGGGTCGGCAGTGGGCGTGCAGGAGGAGGGCGATGGCTCTGCGGCGTTCCCTATTGAATGAGGGTGTTGAAGCCGTCAAGAGAGGTCTCCGAAACGTGAGTTGGCGAGTGTTCTGGGTGCCGCGAGATGCGGAACAGGGCGGGGTCCGGAGGAGCCTGTTGGAGGGCTGGGAGGACCTCGCCGAGCGCGAAGAGGCGGTGAGCGTGCAGGCCGGGGACCCGATCGTCTTGTCGCCGGATCGCCGCGTGGATCCGCAGCTGGCCCTGTACGGGCAGTCACGCAAGTTCCGCCGGTACACGGCGGAGACGAAGCGGAATTACACGACGGATATCGCTCTGCTGCTGACCGCGTTGTGGAGGCGGGGCAGGTCGTGGACTGAGGCGACCTCAAAGGACCTGAATGACTTCGAGGACTGGAGGCGATACGCCGTCGCGAACCCGACGCTGATCGGGGGCTCCAAGTGGAATCGTGAACTGGCGGCGTTCGAGAGCCTGTATTCGTGGGCCAAGAGGAAGGGCTATCTGCGGCAGAACCCGATCCTCATGAAGGAGATGACGGGTCGGAACGGGGAAGTGCTTCGGGTTCCCGAGCAGAGAGCCAACGACTCCCGGCCGAGCAACGTGCACTGGTTGACGCCGCGGACCTGGCGCCGGTGGATCGATATCGGGCTGCGAGGCCACACTCGCGAGGGGGTGCCGGAACCTGGCTGGGTCGGGCGCCTGGAAGACCGCAACGTTGCGTTCGTACGGACGCTCAACTCCTCGGGGTTACGCCTGAGTGAGGGCGGTTCCCTGCTGACGTTCGAGGTTCCTAAGCGGCGATTGGGCGGCGGCCGGTACTACCGGGGCAAGGTCGCCGCCGAGGTGACCCGGTCGAAGAAGCAACGGACGTTCTATGTCGCTTCGGACGCTGTCGGGGACATCGAGACCTATGCGGCATCCTCACGAGCCTGGGTCGTGAGGTGAGCCCAGCGAGCCGGCCGCTATGACCGGCTGCCCGAGATGTGGCTGGTCACCGAAGTCACGCGCGGGCTGAAGCCGAAGGTCCGCTGGTGTGATCAGAACGGCGTCATCTTCGAGCGTGAGCTGAACAAGCTCACCTGGCAGGAGCGGGCCCTGCTGTTTGAGGAAGGTCCTCACGGCCCGGAGCCGTTGTGGCTGTGGCTGAACGAGCAGGGTCTGCCGTTCCATCCGCACTCGTGGGAGGGCGTCTTTCGCACGGCGAACCAGCGGTGCGAGCGGACGCTGACCCCGCCCGAGCACCTCCGGCGGGACCCGCACCAGGTCTATGCGCCCTACGCAACGCCGCACTCCGCCCGCCATTCCCACGCCTTGTTCATGCTCGTGGTTCTCAACTACCTCATGGATCAGCGCTACGGGCTGACGCCGGAAGGCGCCGGGATTTCCGCCTCCTCTACGGCGACCCACGGTTCATGGTCCAGAATTTGTTGGGTCACGCTTCACGGGATACGACGGTGCAGCACTACCTCGCTCCCGTCGCGGACCTGCAGCTGCGGTCGATGCTCGCGACCGCTGGAGACCGGGTGGAGGCTCCGATGCCCGAGCTGGACGCGGTCTTCACCCGCATCGCACGGGAGTCAGAAGGCATTCAGGACCTCGATTCCCGGATGCAGTCCACCACTTGCGGTGCCGCGTGAGCCCACGAGGACGCGCCGCGTCCCTGCCGCCTGCCGATCACGCCAGCCCGGACCGGATCACCACCAACGGCCTGGTGGTGCGCCACTACAACCGGCGCAACAGCGTCAAGGAGTACGACTTCTCCACCCTTCCGGTCGCTGAGCCCCTGCAGCGCTCGCTGGCCGCAGCGTTCGCCTCACACTGCACACCGCACCGTTGGGGAGCACACACCACATCGCAGGGGCACTGGGAACACGTCGTACGGTTCGCCGAGTTCCCTTCCCGACAGGACCACCCACCCCAGGACTTGGACGAGTTCACCGCCGCGTTGATGAAGCGGTGGCGCACGAACCAGACCGCAGCCCCGGGCGGCTACAACGCCCTCACCGCGGTCGGCAAGCTGCTTCGCAGCGACAGCCGATTGCGATCCGGACCAGTCGCCGACGAACTGGCCGTGAGGATCCCGCGGGGAAAGAGCAAGACGCAGTCGTACAGCGAAGCGGAGTTCGACCAGATCAAGGTGGCTGCCCGTCGAATGTTCCGCGCCGCGTTGCTGCGGATCGAGGAGAACGGCCGTCATCTGGACGCCTGGCGCGCGGGGGCATTTCCCGAAGGCGGTCGCGCGTGGGTGCTCGGCGAGGGCCTGGACATCCTGGCCCGCACCGGGGACCTTCCGCACAACGTTGGCCCGAGCAGGAAGCGCAACCTTAAGACGCGTTATCAGCGCGCGATGGGCGGAATCTCTGCCGAGGTGACCTGGCAGCGGCTGTTCCTGACGCGGCTGGAAGCAGCCGCCCTGGCCGTGCTTCTGTTGGCCGAGTACGGCTGGAACCTGTCCGTCATCAGCCAGGCTGAGGTGCCCCGGGCTTCCCCGGATACCGGCGAGGACGGTTGTCCGACCTACCGGATTCCCCTGGACAAGTACCGTCGTGGTGCTGGCCAGTACTACGAGAGCCGAAACGTCACCGACGACGGCGCTTCGTCGCGCGGCCGTCTGATCACGCAGGCTCTGGAAGCAACCCGATTCGCTCGCGGAGCCGTCGAGATCCTCGCCCCCGGCACCAATCTGCTGGTGGTCTGGCGCACGGGCTGGCTGGGGCCGGCGTCAACCGATCAGGACCGGCACCCGCCGGTGGGTCCTTTCCGGTTCGGCGTCTTCACCAACGAAGCTCAGGAATGGGTACGGGCCGCAGGATTCGAGGGGTCGCCCTTCCGGCGGGGGAGGCGGACCGTGACGGCTATCGACCGGCGCGAACCGGCCCAGCACAGCCAGACTACCCACGATCGCAACTACGCCTTGGTCGACAAGCGCGTGCAGAACGAAGCCATTGAGGTCATCGCGGCCGGCGCTGAGGACGCAGCTGGTCGTGCCCGCAGAGCGGTGCTGGTGGCCCATCTCCGCGACCAGCCGACCGACGGAGACGTGGAGACCGCGACGGCGGACTGCTCTGACTTCGAGCACGGCCCCGATCCGGCACCTGACGGCGGCTGCGGAGCCTCCTTCCTGATGTGTCTGGGCTGCGAGAACGCCCGGGTCCACCCCGGTCACCATCCACGGCTCGTTCACTTCCACCAGGCCCTGACGAACCTGCGGACTGTTCTGCCTCCCCCCAGTTGGGGAGCCGACTGGGGCGAGACACACGCCCGCCTCGAGGACCTCAAGCGCAAGATCGGCGACGGCCCTTGGCAGCAGGCCCTGACGCGGGTGACCGACGGCGATCGCACACTCATTGACCTTCTACTGACCGGACAACTCGATTACTGATGACCACCGCGCCCGAGCTCGATCCCTACCTCTTGCCCATGCCCACACCGGCCACCCCGGTCGTCTCCGGCGATCGCGTCGCCGCTGTCCACGCCCATCTCAACGCCTGCTACGGCTCCTCGGTCTGGCCGCTTGCCCCGCTCAGCGAGAACCCCAGCGGCAAGACCCCGAAGATCCACTGGCGCAACTGTCCGGCGGTCTTCCAGGACGACATCCGCCTCCTTGCATGGACCGTGATCAACGGGCAACTCCGGCCGACGTTCCTGCGAGAACGCGGCAACCAGCTGCGCGGCCGCCTCAGCGCCGACCGCACCGCAGCCGCAGTGAACAAGTGGATGAACCTGACGACCTGGCTCGATACGCACGGCATCACGACCCTCGCCGACTGCGACTCCGCAGTCCTGCACGAGTACGGGCAACACCTTCTCGGAGAGCACCGCAGCCGCGGCACGGTCAAGCACATCCTGGGCGCGATGACACGGCTATGGGCATTTGACCAGCTCAGCGCCCGTCCGACCGGCATCGGCCGGCCTCCATGGGACGAACTCGGCGCCGACGACTACCTCCCCGCGGCCACTTCTTCCGGCGGTGAGAACATCACCGAACCCCTGGCCGAAGGGACCATGGGCCCTCTCCTGGTCTGGGCGATCCGCATGGTCGACGACTTCGCCGACGACATCTTCGCCGCCTGGGCCGAGACTCAGCGACTGAGCGCCATCGCCCGCACCGCCACTTCCACCCCGCAAAGCCTGGCTGCCCTGCACGCCTTCATCGCTCCACTCATCGCTCGACGCGACCCCCTACCCTCCGTGCAGAATCAGGGCAAGACGCGCGTCGCACGCATCTACATCAGCGGACTCACCGGCGCCTCCGACCACCAGGTCGGTCACCTCATCAGGCAAATGGGCTTGAGGACAGTAGTCACCGAACAGCCAGGCGCGTGCCCGCTGGAAGCCCCCGTGATGGGAGTCATCGGCGGAAAGCCCTGGCGAAAGAAGCTCGACTTCACCGAAACCGCTGGCCTGATGCGGCACCTCGGGACCGCAGCCTTCATCATCCTGTCCTACTTGACCGGAATGCGTCCCGGTGAGGTTCTCGGGCTGAGAATCGGATGCTGTCCCGATCCCGAGCCCGACGAGAATGGCACCGTCGGCCGTCACCTGATCCGCGGGCATGAATACAAGACCGCCCTCGACGAGGACGGCAACCACCAGTCCGCCGGCATCGAGAGGGAAGTGCCCTGGGTCGCGATCGCTCCGGTCGTCAACGCGATCCGCGCGCTGGAGCGCTTCGTCCCTGATGGAGCCCTTCTGTTCGACGTCCGTGTCCACGATCTGCGTTACCACCGCCCCGGAACCGGATCTCTTATGACCGAAGCTCTGGGCAGCCGGATCGAGGACTTCATCGTCTGGGCAAACGCAGAAGCCGCCGCTCAAGGACTGTCAGGCGACGTCATCCCGCCCGACCCCTATGGAAGTGTTGGCACTGAGCGATTCCGCAGATCGCTCGCCTGGCACATCGCCCGCAGGCCAGGCGGCCTCGTTGCGCTCGCCGTCCAATACGGTCACCTACGCACAGCCCTTGTCTCTGAGGGATACGCATCCCGCAGCCGGGGCGGCATCCACGAGCTCATCGACATGGAGACCGTCCGCGCAGTCGCCGACCTCCACGACGACCTCGAAGGCGGCGGAGGGATCTCCGGTCCCGCTGCACGGCACGCCATCAAGGCCGCCGCCCAAGGCCCACGCTTCGCGGGCACAGCCATCACCCCCACCACCGCCCGCCGCCTGCTGGACAACGAGGACGCCGTGATCTTCGACAACCCCCAGGCCTTCATGCTCTGCCATTACAAACGCGCTCAGGCGCTCTGCCACCGTGACGGCGCCAAGGACACTCCCAGCCTGGACCACTGCGTTCCGGGCTGCGGCAATATCGTCCGCACCGATCAGCACGCCGCCCAACTCCGGGTCCGCGCTGATGCCTTGGACACGAGAGCCGCCCATACGCCCCAGCCGGTCGGCGACCGACTCCGGGCCAACGCCACGAAACTCCGGGACTTCGCGGACACTCACGACCGCACGCGAATCACCCTCAAGGAGGCCACTGCATGACTCCGGCCTTCGATGAACGCGAGCGCATCCACGCCGCAATGGATCGCATCCTGGCCGGCACCCCGCAGAGCTCCAGTGGCGCACTGACCATCGTCGCCCTGGCCCACGAAGCCGGTGTTCCCAGGAACGCACTCACTCAGCGGCACCTTGATTTGAAGAACGCATTCTACGAGCGGGTCAAGGAACGCGGGGCACCCTCAGACGTGGAAGTCCGACTCCGCAAGACCGTCGTGAAACTCAAGAAGACAATCGCCAACAAGAACAAGGAAATCGACCAGCTCCGCAACGACGTCCTTGGGCTAGTCAGGGTGGTCAATCAACTCACTCTGGAGAATCAGCGGCTCCGCGAGACACTCGCACAGCCTGCACCGAATGTCGTTGCCTTCCGCAACCGAAACTCACCGCAGCCTGAGGAGTGAGGAGCATCGGCCCGGGAGGGCCTCGCACTGGCCGGGTTCAGAGCGGCCGGGTCTCGAGGATGTCCTGTCTCGCTGAAGCCGAGGCAGTCTCGGTCCATGCGAGGCATCAGGTCATACGTCTCGCTCGATTCCGGGCATCTGCTGCTGGGTCCCAGTGTCAGCCCGGCGCGTCCATCAAGGCGGTGACATAGGCATCCAGCCGCTCCTCCACGGCTCGCGTCGTCAGCTCCGCCCTCCCAGCCTCCCGCCATGGCTGGGACACCGACCGCACTTCTTCCGAGGCGGCCAGCGCGTCCCGCACCCGCCAGTACAGCCGCTCGCTCGCGGTCGCGGCCAGTACCCCGCCGGCCTCCTCGTACGCCTCGGCGAACCGCATACCCCACGCCGGGCCGTGCAGCAGCGCGAGATTGACGGAGCAGTGCGCCACATCGAGATCCGCCGGACCCCAGGAGGGTGCCCAGTCGACGACGCCGGTGATCCGGGCATCTTCCGGGATTGAAGGCGGTACGTCGAACAGCACGTTGCCGGGCTGGAAGTCCCGGTGCAGGAAGCGCCCTTCACAGCGCGGCGCGGGCTTGCGGATCACGTCGATCGCCGCGGTCCATACGGCCGCGTCGGCGCCCTTCGGGACGACGACGGTGTCGGCGGTCGTCAACGTCACATATTTTCGGGGCCGCTCGACGGGTCGTAACGCGTGGATCGCCACGAGTTGGCGGGCCAGCAGGCGAACACGCGTCTCCACTCCCTGATCGTCGAGGACCGTCCGGCCCGCCAGATGTGTCATCAGGAGCGACGGAAACTCGCACTGCGTGGCGGTCGGATCAACCGCGACCAGTGAAGGAGCCGGCACGCCGGTCCCCGTGAGCAGGGTCAGGGCGCCAGCCTCCGCATTCAGCCCGCCCTCGGCGTGCTCCACGTAGAACGGGTCGACGTAGGTCCGCAGCACCAGGTCACGGGTGCCTCCGTCCCGCGTCCCGATGGTCAGCCGCCGCATCTCGGCGGTGATGCCGCCGTGCAGCGCCACGGCCTTGACGATCCGCTCGCCGGCCTCCAGGTGCCGGCTCACCCAAGCCAGTGTCAACGGCCGGACAGTTGCCGCCTCATCGTGGTTCATCACCGTGCCACCTCATCATCCGGACGGCGGCACGCGCGAAGGTTTTTACGGGTGGCGACGGGCGTGCGGCTGAAGTCAGCAAGCCGAGGATCTCAACACGCTGACTTGACAGGGAACTCCCAAGGCTCGGCGGGCTGGGTGGTGTCGATCAGGTCGCGGGCCTGCTGGTCCAGGCCCTGCTCCATCAGGGCCATGATCTTGATCTGGCGGCCGTCGAGGAGCCGGTTGCCGATGCCGCGGTGCTGGGCCATGGCGTCGGCGGCCTCGGTCCACCGCCCGATCTGGGCGAGGGCGCGGGCGCCGTCCACGAGCAGGGTGACGTACAGCTCCTGGCACACCGTGCGGTGGTCCTCGTCCGTGCCGGTCAGAGCAGACAGGTCGACGGTGCGCCCGCCGATCTCAGTCTTGTTCCGGTGTCGGGCAGCGTCGTTGAGGCAGTACAACAAGCCGTAGGCGAGTTCGCCGTGGCCGGCGCGAGTCTGCAACCGGGAGAGGTTGACGAGCGGCATCAGCGACATGACGGCGACTCGTCCGCTGAGGCGTTCGGCGTTGGCGAAGACCTGGTGCTGCCGCCAGCACAGATCCTCGGCCAGGTCGGGCAGGCCGACGTCGGAGGCGATGAGCGCGGCGTAGTTGAGGACCCCGCAGGTGCGGGCCACCAGGTCATGGTGGCCCGCACCTGCGGGCGCGACGGTCAGCCCGGTGAGATGGTTGATGCGCTCCTCCAAGGGGAGCGCGGGCGCCTTGGTGCGGCGGACCAGGGGGATGCGGCTGGCTATCGCGGGGATCATCGGCTCAGCCCTTGCGCGCCCAGTCGACGACGAGACGGTGTACGGCTTGTCGACGACGAAGCGCGGGTCGTCCGCCGTCAGCCGGTCACGCGAGTCCGCGGCGGCCATCCGGAAGCCCGGTTCGGGGGCGTCGTTGCCGCCGGTCGCGTCCCAGGCGCGGATCTCGCTCACGACGCGCTCGGCGAGGTCGGCGCCGCCCTCGCCGTGGCCGATCACGCCGACCTCCCAGGACCGGCCCTTCTCGTCCTCGCCCTCGCGGATGGTCAGGTACGCGAGCGACCCGCCGTCGAGGGCGGCCATGGACCCCCACCCGAAGTGCGGAGTGAACCCGGGGCGCTGGCCCGGCAGCCGGGACAGGCCGTCGGGCAGCACGCAGGCCAGGTACAGGTACAGCCACTCCCACGCCGAGCCCTGCCGGAACTTCACCCCGGTGTAGAGCTTGGTCTGCTGCTGGTCGAGGACGGTACGCAGCGTGTCGCGGTCGACGTCCTGCTCGCTGAACGTCTCCCGGCGCACGTTGCCCTCGCCGGCCATCGGCACGAGGGTGTACACGTCGTCGCAGACGCCCTTGCGCAGCGGGATGAAGGTGGCCATCTCGCAGGAGACGCTCTTCCACGTGTCGCCGTCGCGTTCGAAGGCGAAGCTCCGGGAGATGCTGCCGCGGATGCGCATCGGTAGGACCATGCGTCCGCCGGGGGCGAGCTGGTCGAGGATCTTCACGGGGACGTCGCCGGCGCCGACGGTGAAGATGATCCGGTCATAGGGGGCGTGCTCGGGCAGCCCGGCCGCGCCGTCGGCCATCACCGCGGTGGCGTTGTCGACGCCGGCTTCGGCAAGGTGCTTGCTCGCGCCGGCGACGAGGTCCTGGTCGACGTCGAGGGTCCACACCTGCCCGCCGGGGGAGACGATCTTGCCGAGGAGGGCGGCGTTGTAGCCGGTTGCGGCGCCGGCCTCCAGGACCTTGTGGCCGGGCTGGGCGCCGAGCTGTTCGAGCTGGGTGGCGACGATGGACGGCGCGGAGATGCAGGAGATCATCTCCCCGTGCTCGTCGTGCTTGATCCGGACCGCGTCCTCCTTGTACGCGCTCTCCAGGTCGACGCCGGGCAGGAAGGCGTGCCGGTCGGTGGTGCGGAAGGTGTCGATGGCCGCCTGGCTGCGCAGGTGGCCGCTGTCGACGAGCCGCTGGGCGAGGGCTTCGCGCAGCTGGTTGGGGTCGGTCACGGGTGTCTCCATTCGAGGGAGGCTAGGGTCCGCGGATACGGACTTGCGGGTAGACACGTCAGCTCCTTCTCCGGCGGAGAAGGTGACGTGACGGCCGAGCCACGCGGTGGCGGCCTGCGCGTCGGCAGGCACGCCCGCGCGGTTGAACGCGAAGATCGCCTGATGGGCGATGACGCCCCGGATTCCGCGTATCAGTCGGCCGTCGGCGACGAGCCGGCGCAGGCGGCGGCCGGCGTCCTCGAACGCGGCGACGTGCTCGCCCCAGCCCGCCTCCGCGTCGGGGCGCCGGGCGGCGTCCGCGTTCATCAGCCGCCGCATCGCGGAGACGGCTTGCTATCGTCCACCCCCAGCACCCGGGGCGTGACCAGTGGCGGGAATGGCACCCGCATCAGCTGGGACAGGACGGTGCACCGCGAGAGCCTGATGTTCAAGATCCGAAGCATCCGGGAACCGCCCCGGGCGGCCAGCACCACACCGACGTCCCCGGTACCTGTTCGGCGAAGGTCACCTTCGGACAGGACGCGTTCTCGCACTACAGGCGGCGTACGGACAAGTCGATGCGCAGAGGCCGGCCTGCGATCGTGACGTCGGCGAGGCTCCGTCCATACCGACTATGGCACCACGCACTGAGCTGTCCGCATCCCGTACAGCCCGCCGACTCACCGGATCTGGTGCGGGCGCGGACCGCCACCACAGCATCGGAGACCTCGACCGAGACCACCGGCACATCAGACAACTGCGGTAACAAACTGGCCAGTTCATCAGAGCACAGTCACAGGCTGCCCGCTATGCGGACCGGCCCACCGCACCACCGAGATGATCTCCGGCTACGAAAATCTTGCCAGAGCCACTCAAACGAGTACGTGGACACCAGGAGGAGAACCTCAATCAGGGCCCGGGTGTCGTCCCGCTCGCCGTGGATCTTTCGGGCCTGGCCCCACCAGGCGTCGTGGACCGGGGTGAATCTGCCTGCCGAGCGGGCCTGTTCGAGGGCGGTGGAGCCGGGAAAGGCACCGGGCTTGCGGACCAGGACTTCCAGGTAGTGGTCCAGGTCCAGCCGGACATCGCCCTTCGCGATCAGCCGCTCGTGCCGGGCCACTTCCACGTTCTGGTCGTAAACCACCAGATGGGAAGCGTGTAGCACGACCCGCACCCGCTTGCCGATCAGCCGGACCGGCACCGAGTAGCGGTTGGTGCGGACCGGGATCTGGCCGTAACTGTCGACCCGCGGAGTGAACATCCGGCCCGTCTCGAACGGCTTTTCCGGCAGCGGCATCAACAGCGGCAGTTCGAGCGCGAAGTGCTCCGCGACCGTCTTCGGCCTCGAACCGATCCGGCGGCCGTCGTCCTGTCGGTCCCACTGCTCGACCATCTCGTTCAGCTCGGCGAGCGAGGAGACTTCGGGGACGGGAACGAAGTGGTCGCGGCGGAAATAGCCGATCATCCCTTCGACGCCGCCCTTATCGTGCGCACCCTCGATGCCGGGCCGGCAGCAGAAGCTCTCGATGCCGAAGTGCGAACAGAAGGCGATCCACCGGTCGGCCTCCGTCCTCGCCCGGCCCTGCCCCATCACCCTGGCGACGGCGGCCTTCAAGTTGTCGTAGCGGACCTTGCTCCGCGGCACCCCGCCCAGCGTCTGCGGTGCGTGGACGTGGCCTTCGAAGAAGGCTTCCTGGCCACAGGAGGCGAACACCCTTCTCTGCACTTCGGTATTCGCGATGTGCCTGAATCTTCGTTGGGGTGTGATCGCCATGAGCTTCGACGGGGTCCGAGGAAAACGAGCTGCGGCCCGCCAGGTGAGAGGGCACCATGGCTTGGTGCCTGACCTGCTGTGGGATGACGTCAAGAACTTCTTCGACCCCGATTTGATGGGCCCGCTGTCGGACGTGAGCGTCGCTGATACCTCCGTCGATGACTGGCAGGCGGTGCTCGACTTGGTGCGCTCGCGGGGTTGGGTGTGTGAATACTCCGAAGACGGTGCCGTCCTGCGGCTTCCACGGGCCGCGGTGATGTTGCCTCGGGGCGTCGAGGCCAGTGTGATGTTGAGGATCTGGCCAGTACCAGGAGTATTGGCAATCTTTCGCCCCTATGCGGCCGACTCGATCGACTTCGATGTTGATCTTCGGGAGCTCCAGGGTCAGACACAACTGAACGTGCTCTGCGGCTTCCTGCGCGCGATCGGACGGTGCTTGGGTAAACCTGTACTGCTCGGGCCGGAGACGGACTCCGGTCACCCGGTGCTCGGTTTTGACGTCGAAGCGGACCGTGTGGTGCTGCTGGCTGACCCGCACTTCACTGGATCGGTCCCGACGCGCTGAACCAGACGTCGTCCGCAGGCCGGGGGCGGCCGGGGCCGTGAACTGCGTAGGCTGCAGCGGTGATCGTCCGATGCGTCAAAATCATCAGGCCCGGGACCTCAACGGTAGCGAGCGAGAGCATCCAGGCGTGCGGATCGGCGAGGAAAACCCGGTCCCCGAAGTGTTCGCCGCCCGGCCCCACGTGTTGGCGTACACGTTGCCCAGCCACGTACGGATGAACGTGCCCAACTGGTGATGTGCTGGGCCGGTGGATCGCCCGCGCAGTACTCGCGCCCACGATGAAGGCCCCGACCGGTCTTGGGTTCTAATGGTCCTCGCAACACCCGCGATCTGTGGGAGTTGCGAGGACCGTGGCCGTTGGACACGATGATCTTTCGGGGTTGAGGGAGCG
>NZ_JBHVQT010000022.1:0-135365 GCF_042886315.1 Streptomyces sp. NPDC058001 | reverse complement strand
GTACTCACCCTCTCGGGCTTTCCTCCGGGCTTCCCTTCGGTGTTTCCGACTCTATCAGACCCTTTCGGCTCCGATTCCCGGTCGGCGGGACCTGCGTTGTCTTTCCGGCCTTGCGGGCCGTTCCGACGGATCAAACTCTAGCGGGTCTTCCCGGAGACTCATAATCGGGTCTCTCGAAATTCAATTCGGACATGCCGAATTCATTCCCGTTGGGGGTCGTGCTGAGAGTTTGGTTGCCGCTACTGCGACGGGAGGTGCTGCCGCACAACCGTTACGGCCCCGTGGCAACCCGGAGAACTTTACGGATCGGTACGGGGGATGTCAACCGTCCCCGATCCTCGCACCGGGACGGCGTCAGTCCAGGTCGCTGAGTCGACCGCCGGCGTCCGGCTGGGCGTGCTCCACGCGGCGCAGCAGTCGGGTCAGCACTTCACCGAGCACGGCTCGCTCCGCCGCGGAGAGGTCCTGGAGCAGGTCCTCCTCGAAGACCGTCGCGAGCTGCATGGCGTCCAGCCACTTCTGCCGGCCCTCGTCGGTCAGCTCGATGATCACGCGTACCCGGTTGGTCTCGTCGCGCTCGCGCGTGACCAGGCCGTCGCCGACCATGCGGTCGATGCGGTGGGTCATGGCGGCGGGGGTGAGTCCGAGTCGCTTGGCCAGCTCGCCGGGACCCAGTTGGTAGGGGGCTCCGGCGAGGACCAGGGCCTTGAGGACCTCCCACTCGGCGTTGCTGAGTCCGAGGTTGGCGGTCTGGCGGCCGTAAGCGACGTTCATGCGGCGGTTGAGGCGGCCGAGGGCCGACACGATCTTCTCGACCTGGGGGTCCAGGTCCTGGAACTCGCGCTGGTAGGCGGCGATCTGTTCGTCGAGGGACGGCTCACTGGCGCCGGGGGTGTCACCCATGCGGTGAGTATGGCACGGAGTCACTTGGCATCGAAGTCCTTCTGTGTGTATTGTTTAGACCCTAACTTTAGCTTCGAAGTCTTCACATCTAAGGGCAGGTGAAAGTGACCAGGGCGATGGGCGCGGCGATGCGCCGGATCCAGGCGGGAAGCGCGCTGAGCGCGTTCGGTATCGGCTTCACGGTTCCGTTCCTCTATGTCTATGTGGCACAGGTGCGGGGCCTGGGGTCGGCCGCGGCGGGCATCGTGCTCGCCGCCTTCGCCATGGCCGCGCTGGTCGTCCTGCCCTTCATCGGCCGTGTCATCGACCGGCGCGGGCCGCTTCCCGTGCTGGTCGGGGGCGCCCTGGTGGCGTCCGTCGGCGCGCTGTCGCTCGGGCTGGCCACGAGTGAGCCGGTGGCGATCCTGTCGGCGGCGGTGCTCGGCGCGGGGACGGCCGTCATGCAGCCGGCCCTCGCGACGATGATCGTGTGGTGCTCCGGCACCGCGACCCGCACGCGCGCGTTCGCTACCCAGTTCTTCCTCCAGAACCTGGGCCTGGGCATAGGCGGGCTCATCGGCGGCCAGTTGGTCGACGAGCACCGGCCGGGCAGCTTCACCTTGCTGTTCTCGATCGAGGCCGCGATGTTCCTGGTGCTGGCCGGCATCGCCGCCACCACGCGGATGCCGCACGCGCCGTCGATCCCCGACGCCCGCCCCAAGAACGGCGTGGACGGTATGGGCACGGGCGGCGGACTGCGGGCGCTGCTGCGGCACCGGGCGATGGTGCAGCTGTGTGTGCTGGGCTTCGTGCTGTTCTTCGCGTGCTACGGCCAGTTCGAGTCGGGCCTGTCGGCGTACGGCATGGAGGCGGCGGGGATATCGCCGTCCACGCTGGGCATCGCGCTCGCCGCGAACACCGCGGTGATCGTCATCGCGCAGTTCGCCGTGCTGCGGTTCGTGGAGTACCGCAGGCGCTCACGCGTGATCGCCGCCGTGGGACTGATCTGGGCCGTGGCGTGGGCCGCCGCCGGATTCGCGGGGCTGGGGCACGGCAGCCAGGCCATGGCGACGGCCGCGTTCATCTCGACCTACGCGCTGTTCGGGCTCGGTGAGTCGATGCTGGCGCCGACCGTCGCGCCGCTGGTCGCGGATCTCGCGCCGGGCGGGATGGTCGGTCAGTACAACTCGGCCTTCGCCCTGGTGAAGCAGCTCGCCCTCGCGGTCGGTCCTGCGGTGGGCGGCCCGATGGGGGCGTCGCTGCACGCCCCGTACATCGTGACGTTCCTGCTGTTCTCGCTGGGGATCACGGCGCTGGCGCTGCGGCTGGGGCGCCGGCTCACACCGGTGCAGGATCAGCCGTCGCTCGCGAAGACCCGGGTCATAGCGCAGAGCCTGCCGGAGACCGCGTCCACGAACGCCTGAGCCGGGGCTCTTCGGACCGGACGCCGCCGCCGGGCTGGTCCGGTCAGGTGGCCGGCAGGGCGAATTCGCACCACACGGCCTTGCCTCCGCCCGGGGTGCGGCGGGAGCCCCAGCCGGAGGCGATGGTGGCGACTATGGCGATGCCGCGTCCCGCCTCGTCGGCGGGCTCCGCTCGGCGGCGGCGCGGCAGGTGGTCGTCGCCGTCAGTGACCTCGATGATCAGGCGGCGGTCGGTGCGGCGCAGTCGCAGTCGCATCGGCGGGGTGCCGTGCTGGAGGGAGTTGGCGACGAGTTCGCTGGCGGCGAGGACGCCCAGGTCGTGCAGTTCGGGGCCGAAGCGCCAGCTCGTGAGGACGCCGGAGGCGAAGGCACGCGCGCGCGGGGTCGCCTCGATACCGCCGAGGAGTTCGAGCGCGGCATTGCGGAAGAGTTCGCCGCCGGGGCCGGTGCGGGCGGGGTGCTGGAGGACGAGCACGGCGACGTCGTCGTCGTGGTCGGCGGTGACGCCCGCGCTGCGCACCAGCCGGTCGCAGATGACCGCCGGGGTGCCGGTGGCGCCCGCGAGTGCTTCTTCGAGCGCGGCGACGCCGACGTCGATGTCCTCGCCGCGCCGCTCGACGAGCCCGTCGGTGTAGAGCACGGCGGTCGAGCCGGGGCCGAGCGGGATCGAGCCGGACGCGTGCAGCCAGCCGCCGGTGCCGAGCGGCGGCCCGGTGGGTTCCTCGGCGCGGTGCACGATGCCGTTCTCGTCCCGTACGAGGATCGGCAGATGGCCCGCCGACGCGTACACCAGACGGCCCTCGTTGGGGTCGTGGACGGCGTACGCGCAGGTGGCGATCTGGTTGGCGTCGATCTCGGTGGCGAGGCCGTCGAGGAGTTGCAGCACCTCGTGCGGGGGCAGGTCCAGGCGTGCGTACGCCCGGACCGCCGTGCGGAGTTGGCCCATGACGGCCGCCGCGCGGACGCCTCGGCCCATGACGTCGCCGATGACGAGGGCGGTGCGTCCGCCGCCGAGGGTGATCACGTCGTACCAGTCGCCGCCGACCGCGGCCTCCGTGCCGCCCGGGTGGTAGGTGGCGGCGATGCGCAGGTCGTCGGGCTGCTCCAGCTCCTGGGGCAGCAGGGAGCGTTGGAGGGTGACGGCGGTCTCGCGCTGGCTGCGCTCGCTCGCGCGCAGCCGGGCGGCGGCCTCCGCGTGGTCGGTGACATCGGCGGCGAAGATCAGGACGCCGCCTTTGGGGCGGTCGTCGCCGGGGGCGCCGAGCGCGTCGACGGGTGTGCACGTGAAGGTGTATGAGCGGCCGTCGGGTGCCTTGCGTGACTTGACCGTACGGGGCTTGGAGCTGCGCAGGACCTGGTCGAGCAGGGGCAGCAGGCCGAGCGCGTCCAGTTCGGGCAGGGCCTCGTGCGCGGGCTCGCCGGTGGGGCGGGCGCCGAACGCCGTCGTATAGGCGTCGTTGACGTAGGCGATGCGGTGGTCCGGGCCCTGGACGAGTGCGACGAGCGCGGGGATGCGGTCGAGGACCTCGCGTACCGGAAGGTCCTCGACGGCGGACGCGAGGCCCGCGGGTCCTGTCAGGTGTTCGACGCGGGCGGCGGGCACGGAGCCGTCGACTGGCGGTGCCGGGGAGGCGCTGTGTTCGGACCGGGCGGCGGCGCGGCGCTGCGTTCCGGGGAGCCGGGCGCTCCAGCGCGTGAAGTTCACTGGGTAGAAGCCTCGTGAGGTCGAGGGGCGGGCGGGGCCGCCCATGGTCGCAGGAGCCAGGGTCGCAGGAGCCAGTCTGGCCGACAGGACCGACATCCGTCAGACGTTGGCGATGCCGCCGGAGTTCCTGACTCCGGTCAGGACGACCCCTTCGGGTTCTGATTCGGATCCTGAGGGGTCTTTCCCCCGGCCGCGAGTTCGAACTCCGCTCGGGGATGTTCGAGTGACCCCAGGGAGACGATCTCTCGTTTGAAGAGGCCGGCGAGCGTCCATTCGGCGAGAACGCGCGCCTTGCGGTTGAAGGTCGGCACCCGGCTCAGGTGGTAGACGCGGTGCATGAACCAGGCAGGGTAGCCCTTCAGCTTCCGCCCGTAGACATAGGCGACGCCTTTGTGGAGGCCGAGGGACGCGACGGAGCCGACATAGCGGTGCGCGTAGGTCTCCAGGGGGCGGCCGTGCAGGGACGCGGCGATGTTGTCGCCGAGCACCTTCGCCTGGCGCAGCGCGTGCTGGGCGTTGGGCGCGGTCTCCTTGCCGGGTTCGCCGGCCGTCACATCGGGCACCGCCGCCGCGTCACCGGCACCCCACGCGTGGGACACCCCTTCCACGGTCAGTTGGGCGGTGCATTTCAGCCGCCCTCGTTCGTTCAGTGGGAGGTCTGTCGCGGCGAGCAGGGGGTGCGGTTTCACACCGGCCGTCCACACCAGGGTGCGGGTGGGGAACCGTGAGCCGTCGCTGAGGACCGCGATCCGGTCCTCGCAGCTGTCGAGCCGGGTGCCCAGGCGGACGTCGATGTTGCGCTTGCGCAGCCTGCTGACCGTGTACGTGCCCATCTCCGCGCCCACCTCGGGGAGGATGCGGTCCGATGCCTCGACGAGTATCCATTTCATGTCGTCGGGCGTGACGTTGTGGTAGTACCGCGCGGTGTAGCGGGCCATGTCCTCCAGCTCGCCGAGCGCCTCCACGCCCGCGTAGCCGCCGCCGACGAAGACGAAGGTGAGGGCCGCGTCACGGATCGACGGGTCGCGCGTGGAGGACGCGATGTCCATCTGTTCGATGACGTGGTTGCGCAGTCCGATGGCCTCTTCGACCGTCTTGAAACCGATGCCGTGTTCCGCGAGACCGGGCACGGGCAGGGTCCGCGAGACGGAACCGGGCGCGATGACGAGTTCGTCGTACGTGATCTCCGCGGCGCCGGTGTGCTCCTCCTCGGTGGCGAGGGTCGTCACGGTCGCCGTCCGCTTGGCGTGCCGCACGGAGCGGGCCTCGCCGATGACGATCCGGCACTGGTCGAGTACGCGGCGCAGCGGGACGACGACATGCCGTGGTGAGATCGATCCGGCCGCCGCCTCCGGGAGGAACGGTTGGTAGGTCATATAGGGATCGGGCGTGACCACCACGATCTCGACCTCGCCGCGGCGCAGCTCGTGTTTCAGCTTCCGCTGGAGGCGCAGCGCGGTGTACATCCCGACGTACCCTCCGCCGATCACGAGAACGCGTTTGGCCGGCGTCGGGCCCGGGGGCGTCCCCGGAGAATTGGCAGCCTTCACCTCCCCATGACGCAACGATGTTCGGAGTTTGTCCACAGGCTCGGCAAATTGTGTGACCGGAAGCGGGCCCCGGGCCGCAGGGGGCGCGTCGACGGCGCTTCGGGGAAACCCGCAGGTCAGGGGGTGGGAGCCGGGGTCGGCACAGGGGGGCAATCGGGGCGGAACCGGTGCGTACTCCGATCGGGCATCGGCGCGCCCGGAACGTGCCCCTTCTGAATTGACCCCCGCTCAACTATGTTCGTGTGTCGTCGGGGTGTCGGGGGACGCGCTCGGCGGGCCCGTTCGACGGGGGGCCCGTGACTCAGCGCTCGTTCCCCATGCTCCGGCTGCCGATCGGCAGGGAGAGTCTCCGGGGGGAGACGTCATTACCGGGGGATCGAATGCACATTCAGGACCAACATTGGACAACAGCGTCTGCCATGACCACCGGCGTGCCCGCCGGCGGGAATGGCCGCGGGGCCGACGGTGGACGGACGGCCCCGCTGCGCGTGGATGCCCAGCGCAACCTTGAACATGTCCTGCGCGCGGCCCGCGAGGTCTTCGGCGAGCTGGGGTACGGCGCGCCGATGGAGGACGTCGCCCGCCGCGCGCGCGTCGGCGTCGGTACGGTCTACCGCCGTTTCCCGAGCAAGGACGTCCTGGTTCGGAGGATCGCCGAGGAGGAGACGTCCCGGCTGACCGACCAGGCGCGTGCCGCTCTCGGGCAGGAGGACGAGCCGTGGTCGGCGCTGTCGCGCTTCCTGCGGACATCGGTGGCGTCCGGCGCGGGCCGGCTGCTGCCGCCGCACGTACTGCGTGTGAGCGTCGACGACGAGCCCCGGGACCAGGTCCGGGGCGAATTCCGGGACGAGACCGTGCGGGACGAGACGCGGGTGCCTCAGCAGCGGGCCGCGGCCGATGCGGACTCCGCGCCGTCCTCGGCGGACGTACGGCTGGTCGAACAGCGGTCGGCTCCTGCGGACGGGACGACGGATCTCGGCGACTCGGGCGCGGACGCCCTGCTCGAAGTCGTCGGGCGGCTCGTGGACCGGGCGCGGGGGGCAGGTGAGCTGCGGCCTGACGTGACCGTGTCGGACGTACTGCTGGTGATAGCCACCGCGGCGCCGTCGCTTCCGGACGCGGCCCAGCAGGCGGCTGCGTCGGCCCGGCTCCTCGACATCCTGTTGGAGGGGCTGCGGTCGCGTCCGTAGGGAGGGTGATGGGTGACCCGTCCGGGTGACCCTTGGCGCTGAGGTGCGGTAAGTCGCCTCGGATGAGTGGTAGATGCGCATGACCGCTCGGTGCCGGGGGGCCGTGTGGCACTGTGTCCCGCGTGTCGGGTCTGAGTGTGCGGGCGGGGGCTTTCCGCGATGAGCGTTGACGGGCGGGACGAGCCACAGGGTGGCGGCGCCGGTGAGTCCGGCGGGCTGCCACCCCGGCAGGTGCCGAGCCAGGGCGGGCCGAGCGGGTCCGCCTCGTCCGGCCTGCCCGGCCCGTCCGGCGCGCCTGGTCCGTCCGGCGTGCCTGGTCCATCGGGGCCGTCCGGCGGGTCCGGCCTGTCCAGTGGTGCGGGTGCGGTGGGTGTCGCGGGGTCCGCTGCCGGTGACCGGGCCGAGGCGTCCGCCGAGGCCGTGCCGCCGCAGCGGGAGCCCGCGGGTCTGGGGCGCGGTGAGCGGACCGTGTTCGGCGCCGACGAGGTGGAACCGGCGCCGCCGGGCACCGGTGATGTGCCGCCCGCCGACACCGAGTTGATCAGTCGGATGCGCTCCGGCGAGGACTCCGCGTACGAGGAGTTGTACCGCCGGCACGCGGAAGCCGTCCGGCGCTACGCACGGACCTGCTGCCGTGACGCGCACACCGCCGACGACCTCACCGCCGAGGTCTTCGCCCGCATGCTCCAGGCCGTACGCGGCGGTTCGGGACCCGAGCACGCGGTACGCGCCTATCTGCTGACCACGGTACGGCGCGTGGCCGCGAACTGGACGAAGTCCGCCAGGCGGGAGCACCTGGTCGACGACTTCGCGGTGTTCGCCGCGCAGGCCGCCCGGGGCGCCGAGGTCTCCGACGACGACACCCTCGATCTGGGCGCCGATGTGCGTGCCATGCACGAGGCCGAGCAGTCGATGGCCATGCAGGCGTTCCGCAGCCTCCCTGAGCGGTGGCAGGCCGTCCTGTGGCACACCGAGGTCGAGGACGAGTCGCCGAGCGAGGTCGCCACGCTCTTCGGCCTCGATGCCAACGGCACCCGGGTGCTGGCCAGTCGCGCCCGCGAGGGCCTCAAGCAGGCGTATCTCCAGGCCCATGTCAGCACCACCCTCACCGAGAGCGAGGAGTGCGCCAGCTACGCGGACCGGCTCGGTGCCTATGCGCGCGGTGGGCTGCGCACCCGTGCCGAACGCGGTCTGCGCAAGCACTTGGAGGAGTGCGCCAAGTGCCGGCTCGCGGCCGGTCAGATCAAGGAAGTCGCCAGCGGTATCCCCGGTGTCGTGCCGATCGCGGTCATCGGTTGGTTCGGTGCCGCCGGGTACGCGAAGGTCGCCGCGCTCGTCGGGGGCGGTGCCGCGGGTGCGGGCGCGGCCGGTGCGGCGGGCGCCGCGGCGGCGGCGAGCGGTGGTGCCGCGAGCGGCGGGTCCGGTGGTGCGGGTGCGGGTGCGGCGGCCTCCGAGGGGGTCGGGGCGCCCGTGAAGGCCGGTATCGGTGCCGCGCTCGTCGTGGCGGCGGCCGTCGCGGTGGCGCTGGCCCTCACCGGCAACGACGCGACGCCGCCCGACAAGCCCGAGGCCAAGCCGCCGGTGTCGCACCCGGAGGCGCCGCCCGAGCCGACGCCGCCCTCACCCGAGCCGAAGCCGCCGCCCCCGGTGCCGGCGGCCGAGCCCGTGCCGAAGCCGAGCCCGACGCCCAAGCCGACCCCCAGCCCCAGTCCGACACCCGAGCCGACGCCGACCCCGAGCAGGCCCAGCCCCACCCCGACCCCGACACCGACCCCGCCGAAGCCCACGCCCCCGCCGGCCCCGGCCGTCTACCAGTGGAGCGAACTGCGGTACGGCGTCGTCGGTGACGGCAGCGAGCCCGAGATGCGGCTCGCCGAGAGCAGTTGGGTGTGGCAGCGCCAGGGCCTGACGATCGGCGGCGAACGGTACGCGAACGGCGTGACCGTCCACGGCCGCTCCTCTGTCACCATCGACCTCAACCGCGAGTGCACCGCCTATGACGCGGTCGTCGGGATCGACGACATGACGATGGGGCTCGGCCAGGTGCGGTTCTCCGTGTTCGGCGACGAGACTCCCCTGTGGACATCGCCGCTCATCAAGGGCGGCGACCCCGGGGTGCCCGTCCATGTGGACCTCACGGGCCGCAAGACGATCCGCCTGGTCGTGGAGCCGCACACGCCCTTCGACACGGTGGCCCTGGCGGACTGGGCGAACTCACGGTTCACCTGCCGCTGACGGCTGCTCGGACAGGGACTCGGTGAGTTCCGTGAGCACGTCGTCCACGCCGAGGGGGACGCCCGCCGTGTGCTCCTCCGTGTAGCGCGCGGTACCGAGTGCCGCCCGCGCGTCGCGTGCCACCGATTCCGCCTCCGCGCGCTCCGGCTGGGGGTTCGGGAGGTCACCGCGCAGTGTCTCCGCCGCCGCCAGCAGACGTACCGCGCGCGGATGGTCGCCGAGCCCGCCGAGCAAGAGGGCCCCGAAGTCCACCATCGTCGCCGTCACCAGCTCCGAGCACCCACCGTTCACCGCCTCCTTCAACCCGGCCGTCAGCAACGGCAGCGCCGCCCGCGGCCCCGACTCGGCCGCCGTCACCCTGGCCTCGATGCCGGCAAGCCCGGCGTCGAACTGCGGGGGCGGTGTGCCGCGCCGGGCCTCCTGATGGGCGGCGTCGACCAACTCCCGCGCACCGGCCACCTCTCCCCCGTCCAGGGCGATGCGGGCACGCATCATGTACACGAACGCGCGGGCGTCCATCACGCCGTAACGATCCGCGATCGTGCTCGCTTCCTCCAGCGCCTTGGCCGCGGTCGGCCGGTCTCCTACGCGGTAGGCGATCTCCGCGATCCTGGCGATCAGGAACGGGGCCTCGGCATACGCCCCCACCTCGTACGCGAGGCGCAGCGCCTCCTCGTACTCCTCCTTGGCGTCGTCGAAACGTCCGCGTGCCATCGCCGCCTCGCCTGCCGCACTGGCCACCTGGGCGCGCATCCACCGGTCGCCGCAGCGGCGGCTGAGCATCCGCAGCTCGGCCAGGTCGTCGTCCACACCGTGCAGTCCGCCGGGTGAGTCGACGGCCACATGTGTACGGAACATCAGTGTGACGCCGACCTCCCAGTCACCGCCGTACCTACGGCAGTTGTCCACCGCGACGTCCAAGAGGGGCCGGACCTCGCCCGGGGCGTCGAGGTAGAGCGCCGCGAACGGCCACACCAGTCCCGGGAACCTGGCCCCGGCCGGTCCCGGCCGGGAGAAGACCTGCCCCACGCGCGCGATGGTCGCGCGTGCCTTCCCCTCGTCGTCACCGTAGGCGTCCATCGCCACCGTCTCCGACAGCAGGAAGAGGTGCAGCAGCAGCACATTCATCCGCGGCCAGAAGGTCGGCGCGCTCTCGGCCTCGTCCCTCAGGTCCGAATGGTCCGCGTTCAGGCCGAGGATCGCATCGGTCCATTCGATGCCCTCCCTGCGGTAGTTGCGCAGCCACCAGAACCAGCCGGTGGCGAGGGCGAGGGCGGCGGCCTGTTCCTCGTCGCGCGCGGTCAGGGCGCGGTCGAGGGCCGCCCTGATGTTGTCCATCTCCGTCTCCAGGCGGCGGATCCACGGCAGTTGGGCGGCCGAGCGCAGGAGGGGCTCGGCCTCCTCGACCAGGGCGCGGACCCATGCGGAGTGCCGTTGCTCGGCGGCGGCGAGCAGCTCGGGGGCTTCGGCGGCGCGCTCGGTCGCGTACTCGTGGATGGTTTCGAGCATGCGGTACCGCATGCCGTCGCCCGCTGCCGGGTCGCCGGGGGTTGCCACGACCAGGGACTTGTCCACGAGGGCGCCGATCAGGTCGGCGGCGGACGGGCCGCAGACGGACTCGGCGGCGCCGATGTCCCAGCCGCCCGCGAAGACGGACGCCTGGCACAACACCCCGCGCTCCCGGTCGTCCAGGAGGTCCCAGGACCAGTCGACCACCGCGCGCAGGGTCTGCTGGCGGGGCAGCGCGGTGCGGCTGCCGCCGGTCAGCAGCCGGAAGCGGTCGTCCAGGCGGTCGGCGATCTGCCGGGGTGTGAGCAGCCGCAGGCGCGCGGCTGCCAGCTCGATGGCCAGCGGCAGGCCGTCGAGGCGGCGGCAGATCTCGGCGACGGCGTCCGCCTCGCGGGTGAGGTCGAAGCCGGGGCTGACCGCCTGGGCGCGCTCGGTGAACAGGCGGTGCGCCGGGTCCGGTGGCAGGGGTTCCACCGGGCGGACCGACTCGCCGGGGACGCCGAGCGGCTCGCGGCTGGTGGCGAGGACGGTGAGACCCGGGCAGCGGGTGAGGAGGGTCTCGGCCAACTCGGCGGCGGCGCCGATGACATGTTCGCAGTTGTCAAGGAGCAGGAGCAGACTGCGCGGGGCGCAGTACTCGACGAGCAGGGCGACCGGGTCGTCCTGCGGCACCGTCAGCTCGCTGGTCATCAGCACGGTCTCGCGCAGACCGAGGGCACTGACCACGGCGCCGGGGACCGCCTCGGGCCGGTCGAGCGGGGCCAGCTCGGCCAGCCATGCCTGCGGATGCCCGGCGGCGGCTTCCTCGGCGAGGCGGGTCTTGCCCGAGCCGCCCGGTCCGGTGAGGGTGACCAGGCGCGCTCTCTGTATGTCCGAACGGATCGCGTCGAGTTCAGGTTCCCGTCCGACGAAAGATGTCAAACGGGGGCGGATGTTCCCATTCCGCTCACCGGGTTCGGGGCGCCCGGGATCGGGCCGTCCGGGTTCAGGCCGCCGGGCCGGTTCCGCCCGCTCCTCGCCGGCGTTCGGGTTCAGCAACTCCGCGTACAGCGCCTGGAGTTCCGGACCCGGGTCGGTGCCCAGTCCATCGGCGAAGGTGCGGCGGACGTGCTCGTACGCGGTCAGGGCGTCGGCGGTCCTGCCGGTGGCCCGCAGGGCGCGGATGAGCAGGGCGTGCAGGGGCTCGTCGTACGGGTTGACGTCGGTGAGTTCCCTCAACTCCGGTACGAGGTCGGCGGCGCGGCCGAGTCGCAGATCCGCGTCGATACGGGCTCGGGTCGCCTCCGCCCGTTGTGCCTCGGGGCGGGTCGCGGCCGTGCGGTCCGGGAGGTCGGCCAGGGCCGGGCCGCGCCACAGGGACAGGGCCTCGCGCAGGGTACGGGCCGCTGTTGCCGGGTCGCCCGCGTTCAGGGCGGTGATGCCCTCGCGCGCGAGGGTGTCGAAAACGAACAGGTCGATGTCCGAAGGGCCGGCCGTGAGGCGGTAGCCGCCGGGTTCCGAGGTGATGGCGTCCTTGCCGAGGGTGCGGCGGAGGCGGGCGATCAGGGCCTGTAGGGCTGCCGGGGGGTCTGCCGGTGCGGGTGGCTCCGCCGGTGAGCGTGGGGTGTCGGTTGGCCAGATCTCTGTGATGAGGGTGGGGGTGGGGACTGTGCGGTTGGGGTGGAGGGTGAGGGTGGTGAGGAGTGCGCGGAGGCGGGGGCCGCCCAGCCTCAGCGGGGTGCCCTCGTCTGTTGTTGCCTCCGTGGTGCCCAGGATTTTGTACCGCACCCGGTCATTCTGGCTGGACCTTGGGCTTCTTGCGCTCGGGTTTCCATCCGCGTACCCGTAAATGGGGTTGTGTTGGTGTCAGTGGGCCGCGGTGCCCAAGGCTCCCCGTTGGGGGATCACCGAACCTGTCGGGACTGCTCGTTGGCGGGCCGGGGTGCCGGTCCAGCAGGTGCCTCGGCGGGAGAGCAGGCGGCGGAGCCAGAGTTCCAGGGAGACCAGGTCGGCGAGGCCGTCCAGGGGCAGTGGTTCGCCGTCCGCCGCCGCGCGGAGCGCCTTGCGGACGACGCGCGCCTCGACCAGGCCCGCGTCGGCGAGCAGGGGCGTGTCGAAGAGGGTGATCAAGTCCGTGACGGCGACGCGAAGGCCCGTACGCGCCGCGGCGGCGTTCGTGGCGTGTGACGGGGCGCCCCAGCCGTCCGGCAGGTCGGCGACGCCGGCGCCCTCCAGGACGGCGCGCAGGATGTCGGCGCGTGCGCCGGGCCGTACGCGTAGTGCTTCGGGGAGCGCACGGCAGGCCCGGACGACCTGGTTGTCCAGGAACGGCGCGTGCAGCCGCTGGAAGCGGACCTCGGCGGCCTGCTCCAGGACCCGCAGGTCGGCCGCGTGCCGGGCGAGAGCGGCACGCGCGCGGAAGTCACCGGGACGCTGACCGGGCCCCGGTCCCGGGCGGGTGGTGGCGTTCTGGAGGCGAACCGATACTTCAGCGAGCGCCTCACCGGTCAGCCAGCGCGCGGCGGGCCCGGGTCTCGCCCAGGTGAGCGCCGCGAGGGAGGCCCCGACGGCGCCGCCCGGCTCGTCGAAGCGGCGGCGCAGGAGCAGGTCGGCCAGGCCGTCGACGCCCGCGCGGTACGGCGTACGGGCGAGTCGGCGGGCGGCACCGTACACGCGCGCGGGGACCATCATCGAGACGGAGTCGTCGGCCTTGGAGAGTGCGGCGACGGGTCGCAGCAGATGGCGCCGTTTGCGGTCCATGAGGAGGTCGGCGAGGCGCGCGGGGTGCGCGTCGAGCACCTGCCGTGCGCCGTATCCGGTGAAGTGGTCGGCGCTGCCCGACGCGAGCCGCGCGCGGTGGCGTGCGGCGATGACCAGGGAAGGTCCCGGTTCGTCTGTCAGAGGGCCGTCGAGTTCGGCGTACGGGAGGGCCTCCTCGCCGACCGCGACGACGACATGGTGCAGGCGCGGGTTGGCGGCGATGGTCCCCGCGCGCTGGATCTCGGCTTCCCGGCCGCCGACGGCGAGGTCGTTGAAGGTGACGGCGAGCAGGCGTTCGCCGGCGCCGGTGCCGTGGCCGAGCAGGGTCCCGGGCATGCCGGGCAGTCCGGCGGCGAGGAGCGCGAGGGTGCCGGAGGCGGGGCCGCCGGACAGGTCGGCGCCGATGCCGGGTACCGGCATACCGCGCGCGGCGCGCCGCTCGGCGGGTCCCATGCCGGGTACGGGCCCGGGGTCGATGTCATTGCCGGGGACGTGCCGGGGGGCCGCCAGGCGGGCCCGTACGGCCTCCACGAGGGCGTCCCGGACGCCGTCCACGGCGCTGGTCGCGTCGGCGGCGGGCGCGGCGACGGCGAGGGATGCCACGGGCTCGTAGCCGGCGATCTCGCGGGCGCCGGCGCGCAGGATGAGCGCGTGGCCCGGCGGGATGCGGTGGACGCCGAGGTAGGGCGTCGAGTCGTGCAGGGCCTCGGGGACGTCGGGCGCGGCGAGCAGGGCCGCGAGGTGGCCGATGTCGAGGTGTGCCTCGATGAGGTCGGCGAGGGGCAGGGCGGCGGTGGCGTAGGCCGTGCCGCCCGCCCAGGGGGTGTGGAAGACGGGGCGCGCGCCCGCGAGGTCGCCCGCGATCATGACGCGGCGGCCGACCTGGACGACGGCCGTGTAGCTGCCCGCCCAGGCGGTGAGGTGACGCAGTGCGCCCCCGCGCGCGGCGAACAGGGCTACGCGCAACTGTTCGTCGGTGGCGGCGCAGGTGCCGAGTACGGCGATACGGGTCTGGGCGTCGGCCTTGACGACGCGGACCTCGTCGGGGCGCCAGTCGCCGACCGCCCACAGGGGATCCGGGTCGCCCCACAGGAGTTGGGAGCCGACGGGGTGCAGGGTCTCGCCGTCCGGTCCGGTGGCACCGGCGGAGCCCGCGTGGGCGTGCCCCGCGGTGGTACTGCTCCACCCCACCAACCACCGCATCGTCGCCTCCACAGCCTGTGGACAACCAGTGCACTTCACGAACTCGGCACCATGCTGCCACGAAGGCGGCGCGCGGGAGGGGCTCCGGGGTTGCTCATGCACTCCCGCATGCGCCCCTGGCAAACCCCACGCCAACCCGCAGGCCAACCAGCACACCGACCCGGACGCCGACTGAACGTCGACCCGGACGTCAACCCGCGCGTCAACTCCGACCCCGTACACCTTCCGGGAGACCCTCGCCCGATTCCCTTACGGCAAGCGGTAGTTGACCGATAAATGACGTAGTTCCCGCGCGCGGGGGACGACTTCCGGGCAGGATTCGCCCCGGAACCCATGGGCGAGTTTCAGCCAATTCGGCGGCGGTTGGCCAGGGAGGGTTCCGGTCCGGGGGCGTGCGGGCACAACGCACAGTCCGGGAGGTGGAGTTCACCTCCCGGACCGGTCCGCCACCCGCGGGGATGAAGGCGGCGGTGTCCCCCAGCCCACTGGATCCAGTTCAGCGGGCCGACCCACGCACGATCCATGGAAGCGCTTCAGCCATGGCCGGAGAAGAGCGCACGCATGGGCGCACGGCCACACAGGCGGAGCACGCCACGACCGGTGCGGCACTTCCGTGCGGGCAACAATCTCGCCATCCGGAACTATGCCTCTTAACGCATGGGATGCACCGAACTACGCTGTGTGTGTCCGTGTTGCGCGGAGGCATATTCCTCTGGAGTCGGCCACAAGCTCATTCGGTCGGCGGCCGGGAGGCCGCCCCCGGGACAACACGGCACGAATGCCGCGCGGTGATGCCATCGCCGCGGCAGCCGTCTGTGTCGAGGGGTGGCGCATGTCCAGGGAGCAACGCGGGCCGAACGAAAAGCTCGGCACCGTTCTCGCCCTCGCGGGAATCAGCAACGCAGGACTCGCGCGGAGGGTCAACGACCTCGGCGCTCAGCGCGGGTTGACACTTCGCTACGACAAGACGTCCGTGGCCCGCTGGGTGTCGAAGGGCATGGTGCCCCAGGGCGCCGCCCCGCATCTGATCGCGGCGGCCATAGGACAGAAACTCGGCCGCCCCGTACCGCTCCACGAGATCGGTCTGGCGGACGCGGATCCCGCGCCGGAGGTGGGCCTCGCCTTCCCCCGGGACGTCGGCGCGGCGGTGAAGTCCGCGACCGAGTTGTACCGGCTCGATCTCGCCGGCCGCCGGGCCGGCAGCGGCGGCATCTGGCAGTCGCTCGCCGGTTCCTTCGCCGTGAGCGCTTACGCCACGCCCGCGTCCCGCTGGCTGATAACCCCGGCCGACAGCTCCGTCGCGCGCGACGCGGGCCCGGCCGAGGACAGTGCGGTGGCCCTGAAGGTGGGCCACAGCGATGTACTGAAACTCCGCGAGGCCGCCGAGGACGCGCGCCGCTGGGACTCCAAGTACGGCGGCGGTGACTGGCGTTCGTCGATGGTCCCGGAGTGCTTACGCGTAGAGGCGGCGCCTTTGCTGCTCGGCTCGTACTCCGACGAGGTGGGCCGCGCGCTGTTCGGCGCCTCCGCCGAGCTGACCCGGCTCGCGGGCTGGATGGCCTTCGACACCGGTCAGCAGGAGGCCGCGCAGCGCTACTACATCCAGGCGCTGCGCCTCGCGCGCGCGGCGGCCGACGTGCCGCTCGGCGGCTATGTCCTCGCGTCCATGTCGCTCCAGGCGACCTACCGCGGCTTCGGCGACGAGGGCGTCGACCTCGCGCAGGCGGCCCTGGAGCGCAACCGCGGCCTGGCCACCGCCCGCACCATGAGCTTCTTCCGGCTCGTCGAGGCACGCGCGCACGCGCGCACCGGTGACGCGCACGCCGCCGGCGCGGCGCTGCGGTCCGCCGAGGGCTGGCTGGAGCGCTCGCGCGACGGCGACCACGACCCCTCCTGGCTCGGCTTCTACTCCTACGACCGGCTCGCCGCCGACGCCGCCGAGTGCTACCGCGACCTGAAGGCACCGCGCCAGGTCCGGCGGTTCACGGAGCAGGCGCTGTCGAAGCCCACGGAGGAGTTCGTCCGCTCGCACGGCCTGCGTCTGGTCGTGTCGGCGGTCGCCGAGCTGGAGTCGGGGAACCTGGACGCGGCGTGCGAGCAGGGCGTACGGGCCGTGGAGGTGGCCGGACGGATCTCGTCGGCGCGGACCACCGAGTACGTGAAGGACCTGCTGCACCGGCTCGAACCGTACGGGGACGAGCCGCGCGTCGTGGAGCTGCGGGAGCGGGCCAGGCCGCTGCTGATGGCACCGGCCTGACCGGACCGGAGTGAGCTGCGCCACCGCGGAGATGTCTGCCCCCCGGTTTGACGGCATTGTCAGTGGCGCAGTGCACTATCGAAGCCGGGAGGTGGAAACGCGTGGTGTACGACTGCGATGTGCTGGTGATCGGCGGCGGAATCGTCGGCCTGTCGACGGCGTATGCGATCACGCGTGCCGCGCCCGGGACCCGGGTCGCGGTCCTGGAGAAGGAGCCGGGCCCCGCGCTGCACCAGACGGGGCGCAACAGCGGCGTGATCCACAGCGGTGTGTACTACCGTCCCGGCTCGCTCAAGGCGCGGTACGCGGTCAAGGGCGCCGCCGAGATGGTGAAGTTCTGCGCGGAGTACGACATTCCGCACGCGGTGACCGGGAAGCTGATCGTCGCCACGGACCGCTCCGAGCTGCCGCGTCTGCACGCGCTGGTGCAGCGCGGCCGGGAGAACGGCATTCCGGTGCGCGAACTGGGCCGCGCGCAGCTCGCCGAGCACGAGCCGGAGGTCCGGGGGCTGGCCGCGATCCATGTCGGCACGACGGGCATCTGCGACTACGCGGCCGTCGCGCGCCGGCTCGCCGAGGCGTCCGGGGCCGATCTGCACTACGGCGCCGAGGTGGTCCGGATCGACCGCCGCCCCACGCGCGGGGTGGCCGTTCTGACGGCCGACGGCACGGTGGTACGGGGCCGGGTCCTCGTCAACTGCGCGGGGCTCCACTGCGACCGGATCGCCCGCCTCACCGGGGACGAGCCCGGGATGCGGATCATCCCCTTCCGGGGGGAGTACTACGAGCTGGCGCGGCCCGAGCTGGTGCGGGGACTGGTGTATCCGGTGCCGGATCCGGCCTTTCCGTTCCTCGGCGTGCACCTCACGCGCGGGATCCACGGCGGGGTCCACGTCGGGCCGAACGCGGTACCGGCGCTGGCGCGCGAGGGGTACGGCTGGGGGACCGTGCGCCCGGGTGACGTGGCCGGGACCCTGGCGTGGCCCGGGGCCTGGCGGATGGCGCGGGAGCACTGGCGGTACGGGGGTGGGGAGCTGCGGCGTTCGGTGTCGAAGGGGGCCTTCACCCGGGCCGTGCGGAAGTTGTTGCCGGCGGTGACTTCGGGGGATCTGGTGGCTGCGGATGCCGGAGTGCGGGCGCAGGCCGTTTTGCGGGACGGGTCGCTGGTGGATGACTTTCTGGTGCGGGAGGGGGCGCGGGCGGTGCACGTTCTGAACGCGCCCTCGCCGGCGGCTACCGCGTCTTTGCCGATTGGGCGGGAGGTCGCGCGCAGAGCCCTGCGAGCCCTCACCGGGTAGCGACCGGTCGCCCCCCGCGCCCACAACGGGTAGGGGAACGGGACCGGGACCGGCGAATATCGGTGCCGTCCTAGAATGACGGCACTGTGCATGCGTACGACGAGTCCCCCCAGTCCCCCTCCCGTCCCCGGGCCATGTTCGCCCTCGGGGAAGGGCCCGCCGCTGATCCCGCCGGGGCGCATTTCGATCGGCGGATCCGTAGTTTTCAGCCGCGGCGGAGTCGGGTGACGCGGGGGCAGGGTGAGGCCATTCGGCGGCTCTGGCCTCGGTGGGGGCTCGATATCGACGGGCAGCGTGTCCTCGATCTGGACGCCCTGTTCGACGGTCTCCCCGTCGTCCTGGAGATCGGTTTCGGGATGGGCGAGGCCACCGTGCGGATGGCCGCCGACGACCCGGGCACCGGCATCCTCGCGGTGGACGTGCACACCCCGGGCCAGGGCAATCTGCTCAACCTCGCCGAGCAGGCGGGGCTGACCAACGTACGGGTGGCCAACGGGGACGCGATCATCCTGCTCTCCGAGATGCTCCGCCCCGACAGCCTCGCCGGACTGCGGGTGTACTTCCCGGACCCGTGGCCCAAGAAGCGGCACCACAAGCGCCGGCTCATTCAGCCCGAGTTCCTGACGCTCGCGGCGACCCGGCTGAGGCCCGGCGCGCTGGTGCACTGCGCGACCGACTGGGAGCCGTACGCCGAGCAGATGCTCGATGTGCTCACCGCGCACCCGGAGTTCGAGAACACGCGGGAGGACGGCGGGTACGCGGCCCGGCCCGCGTTCCGTCCGCTCACGCGGTTCGAGGGCCAGGGTCTCGACAAGGGGCATGTGGTGCGTGACCTGCTGTTCCGCCGGGTCCAGGGCGGGGCCGAGGGCTGATTCGCCCGTCCGTCGGCGGCCGACGCACCATCGCGGTCAGGCCCGTTCCCCCTTTAGGGTCACAAGGTGACCACCCCTCCCCCGTACCCGACGCATGATCCCGGCGCGCACGCCGGGACGGGCTTCGGTGCCGGGACGAGTATCCGCGCGGGGACGGCCGTCCGGGCCGGGACGGGCCGCCCGCACTGGTGGCAGCGCCGGTTGGTACGCGTCATCGCCCTCGTCACGCTGCTCGCCCTGTCCGGTCTCGTCATCCTGGCGCTGGTGCGGCAGCAGACCGGCACCGAGGGGTTCCTGGTCGGGCTCGGGCTGGCCGTGCTGCCCGTGCCGCTGCTGATCGCGGCGTTCCGCTGGCTGGACCGCGTCGAGCCGGGGCCCTGGCGGAATCTGATCTTCTCGTTCGCCTGGGGCGCCTGTGCCGCAGCGCTGATCGCGATCGTCGCGAACAGTTTCGCCACCCGCTGGATCGCCACCGCGACCGCCGACCCGACCGGCGCGGACACCCTCGGCGCCACGGTCATAGCGCCGATCGTCGAGGAGTCCGCGAAGGCAGCCGCGATCCTGTTGATCTTCCTGTTCCGCCGACGCGACTTCACCGGCATCGTCGACGGTGTGGTGATCGCCGGGATCACCGCCACCGGCTTCGCGTTCACCGAGAACATCCTCTACCTCGGCACCGCCTTCGGCACCGACCAGCTCAGCGGCGACCGCGGCCTCGCGTCGGTCACGGTGGCGACCTTCTTCGTACGGGTGGTGATGTCGCCGTTCGCGCACCCCCTCTTCACCGTGCTGACCGGCATCGGCTTCGGCATCGCGGCCCTCTCGGCGGACCGTCAACGGATGCGCCGGGTCCTGCTTCCGATCACCGGGCTGCTGCTCGCGATGGGCACGCACGCGCTGTGGAACGGCTCCTCGACCCTCGGCGACTTCGGCTTCCTCGCGGTCTACGGGGTGTTCATGGTGCCCGCGTTCGGGCTGCTGACCTGGCTGGTGATCTGGACCCGCCAGCGGGAACTGCGCACGGTCCGCGCCGAACTGCCCGCGTACGCGGCGGCGGGCTGGCTGACCCCGGCGGAGCCCTTCGCGCTCGGCTCGATGCGCGCCCGCCGCCTCGCCCGCGCGTACGCGACCCGCACCCAGGGCAAGGCAGCGGCGCGCGCGGTCGCGGAGTACGAGGCGTACGCGACCTCGCTGGCGTTCCTGCGGCACCGGGCCCTGCGCGGGCGCGCGGGTGCCGACTTCGCCGTACGGGAACGGGAACTCCTGGGCGCCCTCTGGTCACGGCGGGACGCGGCGCGGCCGGCGCTGACCCACGCGGCGCAGACCACGGCACCGCGCGTACCGCTGTGGGCCCTACCGCAGCAGTGGCAGGGTCCACAGAGGTACGGGCCTCACCCACCGCCGCACGAGCCGTACGGGCAGGCCGCGCAGCCGTACGCGACCCCGCAGCCACACCCGTACGGGAACCCGCACCCGTACCCCGGCTACAACCCGTACCAAACCTAGGCCGCCGGGGCCGTCATCAGGGACCGTCAGGGGTTGAGGCCCTTGCTCCGCAGCCACGCCATCGGGTCGATCCCGGTGCTGCTGCCGCCCGGGTGGACCTCCAGGTGGAGATGCGCCCCGGTGACATTGCCGGTGGCGCCCACCCGGCCGATGACCTCGCCCGTGGTGACCTTCTGGCCGACGCTGACGCTGATGGACGACTGGTGGCAGAACCACACCTCGGTGCCGTCGTCGAGCGTGAGGATCGTGCGGTAGCCGTACGAGCCGGACCAGCCCGCCTCCGTGACGGTCCCGCCGTGCACCGCCTTGATCGGGGTGCCGGTGGGGGCCGCGAAGTCGAGTCCGGTGTGCTGGCCGGACGACCAGAGCGAACCGGATTCGCCGAAGGTCGAGGTGATCGTGTACGCGGAGGTGGGGAGGGCGAAGGTCTTCGCGAGCTTGGCCAGGCGCTCCTTCTCCGCCTTGGCCTTGGCCTCGGCCTCCGCCTTCTTCTTCGCGGCGGCGGCCTCGGCCTTCGCCTTGTCCTGCTCGGCGGCAGCGTCCGCGGCTGCCTTCTTGGCGGCGGCCTCCTCGGCGGCGACCCGCTCGGCGGTGTCGGCTTGGTCCTGCTGCTGCTCGGCCTGCTCCATGATCCGTGCGCGCAGTGCCTCGCCCGCGTCGGTGGTGCCCTGCTGGGCTTCGGTCGTGGTGATGCCCGCGCCGGTGAGGGGCGCCGCCACGGTCTGCGCCGGGGCGGAGTCGTCCGCGATGAGAGCGCCCACGCCCGGCAGGGACTTGGCGTCCGGGAGCGAGTCGGTGACCGCCGACAGGTCCGGCATGGCGATATGGACGGGCGGCTTGCCGCCCTGCGCGGTGGCGATGCCGCCCGCGCCGACGGCGGCGATCACGCCGACGCCGAGCACCGTGGAGCTGCGCGCGAGTCCGCCGCGCTGCTTGGCGACGCGGTGCCTGCCGCGTACGGGTCGTATGGACTCCTCAGTGGGATTCCATTGCCCCCGCTCCTCCTCCGCGACGGGCGGGCCGAACGCGGTGCCGAAAGGGTCGAAGACCTTCGGGAGAGGTGAGGTTTCGGGGGCAGGCGGGTTGGACGCCACTGAGGCGCACTCCTTTCCTTCCTTCTCGCCTACCGGGTTAGCTGACGGGTTCGGAGCAGGAAGGTCTCCTACCGGCGTCCTTCGCGAGAAAGGACGCCCGATTCACCCCAAGTAGTGGTTCCCCGGTTCCCTTGCGGGATTCGGCGCGTGCGCACGGAGCCGCCTCTTGTGACGGCTGGGACGACCGCGCTGCGTTATCGAACGTTAATAGACGGCGGGGCCGGATTCCAAGCGGTTCCTGTTGATCGTTAAGGGCCTTGGCCTGGACTTAACGGGACACGGCGGGCCGGAACCGGGCGAGTTGACGGCACATCGAGAGGTTTCCTGACGTCACCGTCAGCTGATAGTTCGTCACTTGTTATGCGGAGGGCTGCCGTTCGATCACCCTTGGTGATATGGAGCCCGTCAGGGTCCGTCAGGGTCTCCGCAGGGCGATGAGGGCCATGTCGTCCGTGCTGCCGCCGCCCGTGTGTTCCCGTACCTCGCGGGCGACGGTGGTCAGCAGGGAGCCGGGCCCCGGGAAGGTGCGGCCCCGCAGCCGCTCGGCGGGATCGTAGAAGATCCCTTCCCCGTCGCGCGCCTCGGACAGTCCGTCGGTGTAGATGAGCAGCGTCGCGCCGTACGGGAAGTGCGCCTCGTCGGCCCGGTCGGGCCAGCTACCGAGGTCGGTCATGCCGAGGGGCAGCGCGGGCTGGGCCGGCGAGAGCACGCGCAGCCCTCCGTCGGCGTGCAGCAGCAGGGGCTCGGGGTGGCCCCGGTTGACGATCCGCACGATGTCCTCGCCGTGCGGGATCTCCGCGAGCAGGACCGTGGTGAAGCCCTCGAAGTCGTCGATACCGCGCCGCCGGGTCCCCTCGCGCTCCAGGGCGCGTTCCAGGCGCTGCGCCACGGCCTCCAGGCTGCCCTCCTGTTCGGCGGCCTCGCGGAACGCGCCGATGACCACGGCGACGGCCGCGACCGCGCCCATCCCCTTGCCCCGTACGTCGCCGACTATCACGCGGACCCCGTGCGGGGTGTCCTGGACCGCGTACAGGTCTCCCCCGATGAAGGCGTCGGCCTGCGCCGCCTCGTACCGCGCGGCGACGTCGAATCCGCCGATCCGCTCGGCCGGTACGGGCAGCACGGCGCGCTGTGCGGCCTCGGCGATCTCGCGGGCGCTGGCGAGCTGGGCGTCGCTGCGGCGTACGAGGGTGTTGATGAGGAGGGCGAGCACGGCGACGGTGACGATCGTGACGATCTCCGTGAAGCCCTCGACATGGGTCACATTGCCGCGGAACGAGCGGAGGCCCAGCACGGCGAGGGAGGCGAGGGTGCCGGCGATGACGGTGGCGCCGAGGCCGTAGAAGGGGGCGGCGGCGAGGGGGGCCGCGGCGAACAGCGGGGCGGCCGTGAACTGCGGCGGGGTCAGCGCGTCGAACAGCAGTCCGCCGGCGATGAGGAGCCAGGGCAGGGAGCGTACGAAGCCGCGGGCGGGCGTCGCGCGGCGGTGTCGGGCGGGGCCCCGCTGCTCCTTGGCGGGGTCGGCCGGGGGGTCGAAGGTGCCGGGGACGAAGTCGCCGGACGGCCGGGGCGGCACGGGGGGAGCCTCGGGGCGGGCGCGGGGGACGGATTCCGTACCGCGCTCCATGCCGCGCTCCGTGCCGGGCTCGGGTTCGGCGGGGTCACGGCCTCCCTGCTCACCGTTGTGTCCGCCTGGCTGCGCCACCGGTCATCTCCCGCCGCCTCCGCCGTACCGCTGTCACGCCCGTCATCGCACCCCACCAGATTTCCCGTAGCCGGGGCGGGGGGCGAGCCGGTACGGGCCGACCGGGTGAGGGGGCCGGACAACGCCGAAGGCCCGGAAGCTGACGCCTCCGGGCCTTCGACCTTGAGTAGCGGGGACAGGATTTGAACCTGCGACCTCTGGGTTATGAGCCCAGCGAGCTACCGAGCTGCTCCACCCCGCGTCGGTAAACACAACTATACGCCATGCGAGCGACCACCCACGCCACCCACGGTCAGGGGCGGCCGGGTCAGCGGCGGGCGAGTTGCCGTTCGCCTGCCGCGCCAGGGGTGTAGGGCATGCCGTAGTGCTGGAAGATCGGTTGCTCCTGGTCGGCGGGGAGGACGTCGTCGGTGCCCATGGAGGGGCTGTCCTTCACCAGGGACCGGTCGTAGTTGACCTTGACGTAGCCGGGTCCGACGGTCGCCGCGTTCAGCGGTACGAAGACCAGGCGGTAGCGGGTCGGAAGCCCGGTACGGACGGTGGCCATGGCCGGTTCGTCGGTACGGGTGTCCACGTACACCCCTTCGAGGGTGCCGATCTTGTGTCCGTCGCGGTCGTCGACGGCGTAACCGCGCCACTCTCGGATGTCGCTCACCTCGATCATCGCGGATCCCTTCGCGAGGCCCCTACCGGTTTTCTCAGTGTGCCTCCGCCCGCCCCGCCGAGCTACCGGACATCCACCGCGTCCGCCGCTCGGTCAGCCAGTACAGGAAGGCGAGGACCGGCAGGGCGGCGCCCAGGAGGGTGACGGCGGTCCAGCCGGCCGCGTGGTACGCCATCGAGCCGAATTCGGAGCCGAGGGCGCCGCCGATGAAGAAGGTGGCGATGAAGGCGCTGTTCAGCCGGGCGCGGGCGCCGGCGTCGAGTTCGTAGATGGTGTGCTGGCCCAGGATCAGCGTGGTCTGCACGGCCATGTCGAGGAGGATCGCGGCGAGCCCGATCAGCACGATGTTGTGCTGCCCGAAGCCCGCGAGCGCGAACGCCACCGCCGCGACCACGAAGGCGACACCCGTCACGGGACGCACCAGGCCGCGGTCGGCCCAGCGGCCCGCGAACGGCGCGATGGCCGCGCCCCCCGCGCCGACCAGCGCGAAGAGGCCGACGCCGATGGCGGAGTAGTGGAATCCGGGACCCGTGAGGACGTACGAGATCGTCGTCCAGAAGGCGCTGAACGCGCCGAACATGGCCGCCTGGTACAGCCCACGGCGCAGCAGCACGGGGTGAGTGCGGGCGAGGCGGACCGTGGAGCGCAGCACCTGGGCGTACGGCACGTCGGTCGTCGGCTCCTGCCGGGGCAGGGCAAGGCGCAGCGCCACGGCGAGGAGCGCCATCAGGACCGCCGAGCCGAGGAACACCACACGCCAGCCGGCCACGTCGGAGACCAGGCTGCTGACCGTGCGGGAGAGCAGGATGCCGGTGAGCAGGCCGCTCATCACCCGGCCGACGATGCGGCCCCGGATCTCGTCGGGGGCGAGGCTCGCGGCGAAGGGCACCAGGATCTGGGCGACGACGGAGGTGGCTCCGGCGACGAGCGCGGCGATCAGCAGCATCGGGAAGCTGGTCGCGACACCGGCCACGGCGAGGGCGACGGTGGTGATCACCAGCAGCACGGTGACCAGGTGCCGTTTCTCGAAGCGGTCGCCGAGCGGGACCAGGAAGAGCATGCCGACCACGTAGCCGACCTGGGTGAGCGTGATCAGTCCGCCGGCCGCCGTCGTACTGAGGTGGAAGACGTCGCGCAGCTCGGACAGCAGGGGCTGGGCGTAGTAGAGGTTCGCGACGGTCATGCCGCAGGCGACGGCGAGCAGGGCGACCAGCCACCCGGGTATGCCACCGGTGGGCGCATCGGCGGGAGTCTCCGTGGGGGTCTCGGCACGGGTCTCGGCACGGGTCTCGCCGCGGGTGGGGACGTGGGGTGAGGGTTGCTGATCCATGTTCCGTTCAGCGCCTGTACGACTCCCTCGCTTCCCCTGTCGGCGCGATAGTTCGAGATAGTGGTTATCTCAGACTGAGATGGCCGCCCTCCTGAGATGACCGCCTGCCTGGTGCCCTCAGCTCATATGGCCGAGCAGCGCCGCCACCGCGGGCGGCGGGTCCCCGTGCGGCCGGACCACCATGACCGTCCAGCGCGGCGCGTGCCGTTCGAAGCGGTACGTCCGCAGGTCGGGGAAGCGGGCGGCGACGGAGACGGGCATGACGCAGCCGCCGAGGTCGTTCCGGACGAGTTCGGACGCGGCGACGATGTCGTTGACCTCGAACGTGGTCTCGCGCTCGACGGACGCGGCGCGGAACGCCTGGTCGGCGGCGAGCCGGATGGCCCAGCCGGGCGTGAAGTCGACCAGGGGCAGCCGGGCGGCTTCGGCGAGCGTGACCTTGCCGCCGGTGAGCCGGACGGCACGCTCGGGCGCCGTCACCAGGACCATCTCCTCGCGGGCCAGCAGCCGCGTCACCAGACCGCGCTGCTGCCGTCGGTCCAGGGCGACCACGGCCAGGTCCACGGTGCCGTCGCGCAGCGCCTGCCGGATGTCGGTCACCGCGGCCTGCCGCAGCCGGACCACGACGCCGGGGTGCTCGGCGCGCAGGGCGGCGAGCGGGCGGTGCAGATCGGCCCAGACGCCCTGCATGGTGCCGACCGTCACCCGTCCCCGTAGCTGCCCCCGGACGGTGTCGACGGCGGCCCGCGCCTGTTCCGCGGCGCGCAGCGCGTTGCGGGCGGCCGGTACGAAGACCTCGCCGGCCGGGGTGAGCGAGACGCGGTGTGTGGTGCGGTCGAAGAGGGGGGTGCCCAACTCCCGTTCCAGGGTGCGTACGGTGCTCGACACGGCGGACTGGACGACGCCCAGCCGCTGCGCCGCCGCGGTGAAGCCACCCTCCTCGGCCACCGCGACGACGACCTCCATCTGCCGCAGATCCATCCACGCTCCCGATTCCGACCACCACCGCGATCCCACGGCGTGTACGGCAACGGTCCCGCATGAGGTGGCCCGGTTACGCCCAGCGCGCCGCGGCGACGCCCGCCGAATGGCGTAAGCGTGCCGTCAGGGATTGGCGTACGCGTGCCGTCAAGCAGCCGACCGCGACCACCGCACCCCCACCCACGCCTGCCGCAACTGCCGTCCCCACGCGCAGCGTTCCGTGTCCGAGCGGCAGCCGACGCACACGTCGTAGTGGGCCATCAGACAACGGAACGCCTCGCCTGCCGACTCGTCCGCCACATGAGCGGCGGCCTGCGCGAGGGCGTTGTGGAGTCTGACCGGGTCGGTGAGCGCGCAGCCCCGGGTGGGCGGCACCCGCCAGTGCGGGCCCGACGTGCGCTGCGGCCCGGGGACCGCGACATGCGCGGCATCGCCGAGTACGACGATCCGGGCCCCGTCCGGCATCCGCCACTGGGCCGCCTGCCCGGGGGGCACGAGCCAGTACAGAATCCCGCCGTCCGGATCATCGATGACGGCACCCGTGTCCCCGCCGAGGCGACCGAGCGCTTCCAGTCCGGTGGCGCGCGGCACCCGCACCGCGTCCCACCATTTGCCGGCCGGGCGCAGCGACACGGTGCGGCCGGCGGGCATCCATTCCATCGTGGGGGTCTTCACCATGCGGTCAGCCAAGCGTGACGGGCGGTGAACAAGCGATCCCCCGCCGGTAATCTCACCGTGGGATTACTTCCCATCTCGTTTGTGGAAACCGGGAGTTGCGCCATGGCGGTGGTCGGAGCGATCGAGCTGCCCGACTGGGCGTGGGAGCGGGCCGAAGTCCGCCAGGCCCTGCGCGGACGCGACATCGGCGCGGTCTTCCGGCACGTACAGCAGTACTCGGGCGTCAGTCAGGGCCGTATCGCGTCGGCGGTCGGCATGGCGCAGGGCCGGGTGAACGAGATCATCAACGGCCGTCGCGAGGTGTCCCGCCTCGATGTGTACGAGCGGATCGCGGATGGGCTGCGCATGCCCGACGACGCCCGGCACCTCCTCGGCCTCGCGGCAGGGCGCGAGAAACGCTCCACCGGCGCGGCGTTCGATCTCACCGCGTTCCCCGAGGTGGTACGCGTGTACGCGGCGCAGAACTCCGCCGCCGACGAGATCCAGCAGCAGGCCCGCGCGGCACAGGAGTTGGACGTGCTCGCGGTGCGTGGACTCGGGCTGATCGGACTGAACGACTCACTCCTACGCGCCTGCCTGCCCCGCGAGTTGGGCGGTACGGGGCTCCGGGTCCGGATCCTTCTCCTCGACCCGGAAAGTGACGCGCTGGCCCAACGCGCCGCCGAGATAGGAGAGTCGGCCGAGTCGCTGGCCGGCGGGGTACGGCTGGCCGAGGCACGGCTACGCGCGCTGGCGGACACCTGCGACATCCAGGTGTACCGGTACGGCACCCTGCCCACCTGGCGGCTCATCCGTACGGACTCCACGATGTTCGTCGGCGCCTTCGACACCGGATGGGAGGGGCACGAGTCGGCGACGTACAAGGTGATATCGACGCCGCACGGGCCGCTGTTCCGGGGGTTCCGCCGGATGTTCGAGGCGGTTGTCGACGGCGCGATCCGCACGGTGTGACCAGGAGGATTCGTACGTGATCGAGGCTGAGCTGAAGGCACGGGTCCGCTCACCCGAGACGGTCGAACGGCATCTCGCCGCACGGGCCGAGGCCCGCGTCGAGGTGTACGAGGACACGTACTACGACCGTCCCGACACCGCCCTTGAGCGGGCAGACCAGGAGCTGCGCCTGCGTACCGTGCACGGCCCCGACGGCACCCGGCGCACCCTCCTGACCTTCAAGGGCGCCTCGGTCGACGCGGAGTCCGGCTCCAAACCCGAGTACGAGACCCCGGTCGCGGACGCACCGGCCGCGCACGCCATCCTGCGCGGCCTCGGGTACGTCGAGTTGATCGCCTTCGAGAAGCGGTGCCGCAGTTACGCCTTCGAGGCACACGGCCGCCGGATGCTCGCGACGCTGGTCCGTGTCCCCGAGCTTGACGGCACCTTCCTGGAACTCGAAACCCTCGTCCCGGAAGCGGAAGCGGAAGCGGAAGCGGAAGCGGAAGCGGAAACGGAGGCGGAGGCGGAGGCGGACCTGACCGCCGCGCTCGCCGACATCCGTACGGTGCTGGGCGAGTTGGGCATCGCACCGGAGGACCTGACCCGCGACACGTACACGGACGCCGTACGCGCCCGGCGTGCGGCCGGCACCCGTGAGGCCGGTCAGTGGACGCAGAGGTGAGGGGCCGCGGCGCCCTCGGCCGAGGGCTGGCTCGCGGCGGCTGCGCGTGCCACGTCGGCCAGCAGGCGCAGGCGTTCCGCGCGGTCGAGATAGCGCCCCGCGACCAGGACGGAGTCGATGCGTTGCGTGTGACGGATGTCGGTGCGCGGGTCCGCGTCCAGGACCAGGAGGTCGGCGCGGTCGGCGGGCAGGCCGAGCATGCGGGCGGGCTCGGTGGTCGCGGCGCGCAGGACGTCCCGGGTGGGCAGTCCGGCCTCGGCGAGCAGTTCCAGTTCGTGGTGGAGGGAGAATCCGGGGACCGCGTAGCCCGTGCCGGTGTCGGTGCCCGCGAGCAACGGCACCCCGGCCCGGTGGAGTTCGCCGACGAGACGCAGCCGGTGCTCGTAGATCTGGCGGATCCGGGCCGTGTCCCGCGCGGTACGCCCTGCGGTCAGGCCGGACCAGATGGTGGGCCAGTACTCGGTCATCCACGCGGGCAGGTACTTGAACTCCGGTGAATCAGTGGGGAGTTGGTCGGTGCGCTCCAGGGAGTGGTGGACCGTGAGGGTCGGTACGACACGGGTGCCGTTGGCGGCGAGCCGGTCGAAGAGGGCGCGGGTGCGGCCGACGTCGTACGTCCGTACCGCCTCCCACTCCACGGCGTGCACCTGCCGGAACCAGCTCGCGTAGCGCTCGAAGCTGGAGCCGAGGGCCGGGTCGATACGGACCTTCGCCAGGGCCCGCCTGATCTCGGACTCGCGGCCCGAGGTGGCGAGGAGCAGGGCGTGCAGGTGCTCGATCGACTGCTGCCCGGCGTCGCTCGCGCGGGCTATGGGCAGGGTGTCGGGGCAGTGGCCCGCATGGCGCAGGCCCTGGCGGCGTGACTCGTCGGCGATCGCCTCGTACGCCTCGGGTGTGAGCCGTGAGTACACCTTGACGAAGTCGGCGCCGCCCGCCTTCGCCTCGCGCACGGCGCGGCGGGCGGACCGGGCGTCGGCGACCTCGATGACGCGCTGGCCGGTGTCGTTGGCCCAAATGGAGGGGCGCCCATCAAGGATGGAACTGGCGATCACCCAGCGGGGACCGAGGAGTTGACCCGTACGAACCCTGTCGCGCCACTCGTGGTGGAGGGGTGCGCCCCACATCTCGCGGACCGTGGTCACACCGTTGAGCGGGTAGAGGGGCGGCACCACATCCTCGGGCCCGTCGTTGTGCACATGGGACTCGACAAGGCCGCCCTGAACGATGAACTTGCCGGTCAGGTCGTATGTGGTCGCTCCGCGGGGGATGGGGACCTGGGCGGAGGGGCCGGTGCGGGTGATGTGGCCGTCGGTGATGAGGACGGTGTGGTCGGAGCCGGTGCCGGTGCCTTTGGCTGTGCCTGTGCCTCCGGCGAGGAGGGTGGCGTGGGTGAGGGCAATGGTGCGGTCCGGGGCGGCCTTGCGGGGTACGGCCGCGGTGGCGGGTGCGGCGGACAGGAGGGCGCCGCCGGTCACGGCGGCCGAGGCGGCGAGGGCTTCACGTCGAGTGGGCATGGCACCACTGTGGTCGGGGCCCGGGGCTCGATCACTGGCTCCAGACGGTGAGTTGGGGGTGGTGATGACACCACCACGGGGAAAGCACCCACGGAAGTCGCACCGGCACGGAAGGGGCATCTCACCAGCACGGAAGGGGCATCTCGCGGCCCGGACCAATCCTTGGACCGTTCGGGATCGGATTACGTCCGAGATGTCCCGACCGCGGAGGACGTAGTGAAAGAAGCGGTGGCGGCATGCGATCCGCCGGTCTGCTGGACCCTGACCGCGGCGACCAGGCCGTTCTGATGCGGGGCGCATTGGGCGGGGCCTCGGGTACGGGAGTCACGGTCGAACCCGCGGGGGGCTCGCGGGAGCCCACGTCCGCTCCGGTCGCGTTGATGAAGTTCCCTGTCTGACTCGCGCCGGCCGTCGATTTCGCTTGTGTACGGGGGCTTGTGTACGGGGGCTTGTGTACGGGGCGTTTGCGTGGGGGCACTTGTGTACGGAGCCCTTATATCCGGAGCCGAATGGGGTGCGGATTGGTCGGTGAGAGAACTTCATCCGATCGGGCGATCGACCAATCCGCCGGGCTTTCGGGGTCGAATTCCCCACGTGACCGACGACGAGAAGGAAACGCGACAGCACCTCGGTTGGACGCGCCTGACGCTGGGCGCGTTCAGCGGTGTGCTGGCCGGCTTCGCCTCACTCGCCGTAGCTGAACTGGTGTCGGCGGCGGTGCGTCCGCAGGCGAGTCCGGTCGTGGCGGTGGGGGGCGCGGCGATCGACCGCACACCGGCCGCCGTGAAGGACTGGGCGATCCGGAATTTCGGCACCCAGGACAAGCTGGTTCTTCAGCTCGGAATTCTCGCGGTACTGGTGCTTTTCGCGCTGGTACTCGGAATTGCCGCACTGCGATTCAGGCGTACCGGTGCGACGGGTGTTCTCCTGTTCGGAGCCGTTGGGGCGGCGGCGGCCGTCACGCGGCCGGATTCGACCGGCCTTTCGGACGCGTTGCCTTCGGTGGTGGGCGCGATGGCGGGAGCCGTGGCGCTCTACGTCCTCGTGGGCCGCCTCGCACCCCAGGATCCGGCTGCCGAACCGCCCGTCGAACCGCCCGTCGAACCGGCGGAAGTCCCGCCGTCCGGCGGCGGTTGGGACCGTCGTGGCTTCGTGATCGCGGCGAGTGCGGCTGCCGTCTCGTCCGCCGGGCTCGGCGTGCTGGGCCGGACACTGAACAGTTCGAGCGGCCGGAACGCGGTGGCCTCACGGAACCGCCTCGTCCTTCCCCGGCCGGACTCCACCGCCCCCGGTATTCCCAAGGGCGCGCGGCTGCGAATCCCCGGGATCAGCCCGTTCACCACCCCGAACGACGAGTTCTACCGGGTCGACACCGCCCTCGTCGTCCCCAAGGTGGACGCGACGACCTGGCGTCTACGGATCCACGGCGAGGGCGTACGCCGACCGGTCACTCTCTCCTTCGACGATCTGCTGCGGCGCGAGTTGATCGAGCGGAACATCACGCTCACCTGTGTGTCGAACGAGGTCGGCGGCCCGTACGTCGGCAACGCCCGCTGGGTCGGCGTACGCCTGGCCGACCTGCTGGCCGAGTGCGGGGTGAGGCCGCCCTCCGAGGGCGGCCCGGCGGACCAGTTGGTGGCCCGCTCGGTGGACGGCATGACCATCGGCAGCCCGGTCGAGGACGTCATGGACGGCCGGGACACCCTGCTCGCCGTCGGCATGAACGGCGAACCGCTGCCCTTCGCCCACGGCTTCCCCGTCCGCATGGTCGTTCCCGGTCTGTACGGGTTCGTGTCCGCCTCCAAGTGGATCGAGGACATCGAACTCACCACGTTCGACGCGTACGACCCCTACTGGGTCAAGCGCGGCTGGGCCCGCGAAGCGCCCGTCAAGACCGCGTCGCGCATCGACACACCCAAGCCGTTCGCCCGCCCCGAGGCCGGCACGGTCATGGTCGGCGGGGTCGCCTGGGCCCAGCACCGCGGCATCGACAAGGTCGAGGTGCGCGTGGACAACGGCCCTTGGCGGGAGGCCCGGTTGGCGGCCGAGGACACCCGTGACACCTGGCGCCAGTGGTCCTTCGCGTGGCAGGCCGCGAAGGGCGGTCACACCCTCACCGTCCGCGCCACCGACCGCACCGGCGAAACGCAGACCGAGAAACGAACCCGCACCGTCCCCGACGGCGCCAGCGGATGGCACGCGGTGGTCGTGACGGTCGACTGACACCCGTAGCCCCTATCCACGCAACCGCAGCCGAGGCTGCACCACCAACCCACAGGAGAATCACCATGAACACCCGTGTGCGTCGTATCGCCGTGACCGTGGCTGCCGCGGCCGTCCTGCCGTTGGCCCTGAGTGCCTGCTCCGACAAGGGCGGCGACTCCGCCAAGTCCGACTCCCCGTCGAAGAAGTCGGCGCCGACGCCGACCGACGACGGTATGGCCGGCTCCGCCTCGACGGACCAGCCGTTCGGTTCCGCCTGTGCGTCGGTGCCCAAGAGCGGCGCCGGGTCCTTCGACGGTATGGCCCAGGACCCCGTGGCGACCGCGGCCTCCAACAACCCGGCCCTGTCCACGCTGGTGTCCGCGGTAAAGAAGGCTGGCCTGGTCGACACCCTCAACAACTCCCAGAACATCACCGTGTTCGCGCCGACCGACGACGCCTTCGCGAAGATCCCGAAGGCCACCCTGGACAAGGTCCTGGCCGACAAGGCCCAGCTGACCAAGATCCTCACGTACCACGTGGTGGGTCAGCAACTGACTCCCAAGGACCTGGAGAACGGCACCTTCGACACCCTGGAGAAGTCAAAGGTCACGACCTCCGGCTCGGCCGAGTCGTACACGGTGAACGACTCCGCGAAGGTGGTCTGCGGCAACGTCAAAACCGCCAACGCCAACGTGTACATCATCGACACCTTGCTGATGCCCAGCAGTTGACGGTGCCGGGGGCCGGCCGGCGAATCGGCGCCGAGGGTCCCTAGGCCGAACTGTGCCGGGCGGTTCCGCACGATGACCCACTGTCCGGAATCGCCTGAGCACGGCACTCTGTTCTGACGCGAGATCAGCGCGGGAACGTACCGGGCTACCCACTGCGCTCACCCGAACTGCCGCTCGGAACGGCGCGCTTGACGGGGCGGCCCTCCAAATGGGGCCTGGCCGACTGGCGGGCGCGCGATCCGGCAGCCCCCGACTGCGGGGAACGATTCCACCCGCACCGATGCGGTATCCCCGTGACGGGGACTTCACAGCATGCCTCTGACACGATGGAGACGTGCGCACGAGCTTGGGTCAACCAATGGCAAAGCCCCTCTAACACCGCAGCTCAGTAAGGGTGTTCCCCGCGCAAGCGGCGGGTGTTCCCGTAGGGGCGCGGGGATTTCTCCTCGGTCTGCTCCTGGGGCAGCGCCTCCGCCACGTCGCACTCCCCTGCCGATGAGGCCAGCACCTCGGCCCAGATCCGGCCTGCCACGGCTCCATCGCGACAGCTACCGAACCCAACTCCCGGCGGGCACAGGCAGACCCGGTCTCCAGCGCGACGCCCGCCGCATGCGGGACCAGATCCACCGTGCGCTCCGGTTCTCGCAAGGCGGGCGTGGCGACAGCGCGCCGGCCCGATCCGCCGTCGGACATCTCCCACGCCGCGAACGGCGCGGCTTCGGAGTCGGCGGAAGCCAGGCGTACCGTGAGGTGTACAGCCTTCTGGCGGGGGTGACTTGTGAGTGCTTTCGAGTCCGGTATGGGTGAGCGCATCGCGGAGTTGCGTCTGCGCAGAGGGATGACGCAGGAGGGGCTGGCAGAGTGGGCCGGGCTGTCCGTGGACACCGTGCGGAAGTTGGAACAGGGGCGGAGGACGACGGCCAGGCTGGCCACGCTCAATGCCCTCGCCAAAGCCCTTGACACCGAGCCCAGTTATCTCGTCGGCCAACCGAGTACCTTCGAGGCGCCGGCCGCGCCGGACGACGGTCTCCCCTCGGTACTGGCGCTGCGAGAGGCCGTGTCCCCCGTGGCCGACCTGCTGGGCGGTGACGCCGAACCGGAGGACCCTCCCACCATCGCGGCTCTGCGGGCTTCCCTTCGCTCGACGGAGATCATCCGCCGCGAGGGACGCCTGGGCGAAATCGGCGCGCTCCTGCCCCAGCTCATCAGGGACGCCCGCGCCACCGCCCACGCCGCTACCGGTGCCGAGGCCGCCGCCGCGCACTCGGTCCTCGCCGTGGCCTACGAGGTCGCCGCGACCACACTCACCGCCCTCGGCAAGGAAGACGCCGCGTACACAGCGATGGAGCGCTCCCTCGCCTCGATCCAGCGATGCGACGACCCCCACCTCGAAACCCTCGCCGTCTCCACCCTGTCCTGGGTGTTCACGAAGCAGGGTCGTCTCGCGGACGCGGAGCGGATCGCCGTCGCCCGTGCCGAGAACATCGAGCCGGGGTTCCGGTCCCCGCCGCGCGACCTCGCCCTGTGGGGCATCCTGCTGCTCCGCGCCGCCACCGCCGCCGTACGCCAGGAGAAGAACGACACCGTGACGGATCTGCTGCGGCGGGCCCAGGGCGCCGCCGAGACCATGGGCGAGGACATCTCCGTGTACGCCACCCCGTTCGGGCCCACCAACGCGGGCGTCGCACGGGTCAACTTCCTGGTGGAGATGGAACAACCCGACAGCGCGGTCCTCGCGTTCCGCTCGATCCCGGATCTCGGTTCGCTGCCGCCGACCTGGCGGGCCAGGGTGCAGGTCGACCGGGCCCAGGCAACACCGACCTCGGCAAGGACGACGCCGCCGCGCAAGCCCTGCTGCGCGCCGAGGCGGACGCCCCCGAGTGGATGCGGTATCACTCCACATCCCGGCGCCTCGTCAACGCGTTGCGCGAGCGAGCACCCCGCCGTGACGCCCCGGTGGTGGGCCTGTCCGACCGGCTCGGCATGTTGGGGTAGGGCACTGTGCCCTACCTGATCCGCAAACTGGGACAGCCCGCCCCTGGGCTGTAACCGGACGCCTCCGTAGCGTGCCCGCATCAGGACGGAACCGACCCCCAACTCCCCTGGTCAGAGGGGGCCGGTGCCGCACCCAGCGGACCCCGGAGCAGCCGTACATGACCCCCGCCGATGGCACCGCCACACCGACCGACAACAGCGAGGCCGCCGCCCCACTGCTGAGTGACCTCCTCACGCAGTGGGCACATGACCGCGACCCCGGAGAGCGGGCCGCCGTCACCGCGCTCATCGAGGAAGACGACTTGCTCGCCCGCGAGGGCGTCCGCCACCTCCTGGTCACCGAACACGACGGCACGATGTCCTGCGATTGGCTGGCGTTCGAGGCTCGGTACGCACGGGCACCTGGGCTGACTCCGGAGGACAAGGCATTCCTTGCCCTGGTCGTCGCGGTCCGCTTTCCCCGCACTGTCACGCTGTGGAAGCTGGAACTCCTGGACGACCGGCGCCTGTGCATCGTGCTGCGTGCCATGGCGAAGCTGGCCGGGTCCGACACGGTCGCCGTGGGGACGCGGGTATGACCGGGCCTCAGCTCACCTACGTCACCGATGACGGCCGCGTCGAGTTCTTCCCGGAGACCGCCATCGCGTATGAGGCCCTGATCGAGCACACCGTGACGTGTGCGCAATGCAACGCCGACCAGTCGAAGTGCGTACCCGGTACGGCTCTCCGTCGTGCACTGAGGGCGGCGCGCCGGTGAGCGCCGCCGAGGACCAGGTCCTCACCGAACTCTCGCTGTTCGAGATCCCGGGCATGCGCCAGCTCACCGCCCAGCAGAACACCGGTACCGCCTGCGTGTGGTGCGCCGATCCCCTCGTACAAGGCACGCGTGTCGACCTCCGTGCGGGCATCGGCTGGGAGCCGCACTCCTGCCGGACCTGCTATCCGATCCGGGTCGCCGTCGTCACCACGTACCGGAACCTCTACACCCACTGGACCACATGCGAGCAGTGCGAGACCGCCGCCCTCGTCGGGGACCGACTCTGCGCCGACGCCACCACACAACAGACCGCCCTACTCCGGGCCCGCACGGCGGCCGGCAAGGGCCGACCCATCTGCGTCTCCTGCCACGAACTCATCACCGAACAGGAACTGAACGACGGCACCTTCGCCCCCCTCGTCTGGATGGGATACAGCGCACCCCACCGAGGCTTCATCCACACCGGCGCCTGCCTATGGCACGGCAGCACACTGTGATGACGGGCACGCACGTTGGGGTGACCGGGTTGGTCAAGCGCCCAGAGGGCGGGGTGGCCGCTCGTAGACTGTCGGCGCCCCTACGAGAGGACCACCAATGCGACCCGACGTCTTCCGGGACTACCTCATCGACGTGGCGAAGAACGCGCCCGGTGTGCAGCGCGTGCAGCCGCTCCAGGAGGTGGGCGAGGAGCGGTATCCCTACGGGGTGGCCGTCACGGCGGCCGGCCGCGAGACCAGGTGGCAGATCACCGGACAGCTCGCGGACGGCGAGAAGTCCGAGAACCCCGCGACAGACGTCGAAGGGCAGCCCGCCGCGTACACGGCGGGAGAGTCCGGAACGTCGGACGCGTGGCTGGCCGGAGTCATCGGGGCCGCCGAGTCCCCCCAGATCGCCAAGCTCGACGTCTGGTCGCAACGCGAGGGGAACCGCACCGACCACATCGGCTGCACCGTCTTCTTCCACAACACCGCGCGGGCCTTCGTCCGGAAGATCTGAGACCTCCCCGCGGGCCCCCGGCCGCGCGGTGGAGCGCACCACACCAAATCAGCACCACCCACCCCAAGGGAGAGTGATGATCATGTGTGTCAACCATCGCGGCGAGCGGTTCGACCCCGGCGTTTGCCGTGGAGCCTGCCCGGCCTGCGGAGCCTGGACCGGTGCCAATCCCGGCGAGCCGACCACCGCCCACCAGGCCCCGGGCAGCCGCGACATGTGCCCTGGTAGCGGCCAGCCCGCCGCCTGACGACATGTCGTGCGAACTTTCGCTGTCCGAGATCCCGGGCATGCGCCGCCACGATCAGCTCGCCCGCAGCTCCGGGCACTACACCCGTTCAACAACGTAAGGAGAAGACAGTGACGACCCTTCTGGAACCCCCCACCACACTGCGGTTCCTGGCTTTGGAGATCACCGCGCGGTGTCAGCTCACCTGCCCCTCCCGTGTCGCGGCACTTGCCGTGTCCCACGCAGGTCGTGTCGCTTTACGGGCGGGCTGAGCCTCGACTCCGTGTTGCGTTGGTGCGAGCCATCGCGTCCCTTTCTCGACTGCCGAATTCTGATCATCCAGGCGGCGCCGGGATTCGGCTGGTCAGCGCGAGGCTGGGTGGGGTGGAGCGCGGTGTACTGGAAGATCCCGAGGCTGCGGCAGTCTTCGCACAGGGACTGCATACGCATCGGCGCCGGAGCCACAATCGGACTGGGCACCAGAGCGGTGCCACAGAGAAGAGCCGACGGGTGGCGCCGCCGGAGCAGAGGAGTCCTCGAATGACGAAGTACCTGATCTCGTTCCCCGGTGAGGCCATGGTGTTCCCCAAGGAGGACTTCGAGGCGGTGGTCGAAGCCTCGCATGCCGTCATCGAAGAGGCCAAGGCGGCGGGCGTGTACGTCTTCGGCGGCGGGATCGATGAGGAGGTGGACCCGGTGCTCGTGGCCGGTGACGGCACCGTCACCGAGGGCACGTACCCAGGCCACAAGGTGCCCAACGGCGGCTACACCGTTCTAGAACTGCCCTCGCGGGAGGCGGCACTCAAGTGGGCCGCGAAGATCGCCGTAGCCTGCCGCTGCTCGCAAGAGGTCCGGCAGTTCCAGTACGACCCGGCCAGCTGACGAGGGCAACCTCAGCCAGAGTCGGTCGTGCGTCGCGCGCCCACGACGAAAGGCATGCAGCAGCGCATAGGGCGGGTGACCTCAACCGACGGCACCTCGCCGGCCAACTCCCCGTGTACGGAGCGAAGGTTCTCCAGGGCGTGATCGTCTGCATCTCGGTCGAGCGTTGGCTGAGCTAACGATCTTCAAGGCCCTGAAACTGCTTCGGCCCCAGGTCGCATAGCTTCTGACCTGGGGCCGGGCGGTAGGCCGTGTGGGACTCGAACCCACAACCAATGGATTTTTAGAAGTCCCGGTTGAGCCGTGCCAGTCGGTTCCGCACGATCGTCCGCTGTCCAGAACCGCCTGATCACACCACTTCAGCTGACGCGCGACCAAGCAGACGCCCGCTTCAGCGCCGACAGCGGGGGAGCACCATTCTCCCCGCACCGATGCGTTCTCCCGTGACGGGGACTTCACCGCATGCCTCTGACACCATGGAGATGTGCGCACGAGCTTCGGTCAACCAATGGCAAAGCTCTTCTAACGCCGCAGCTCAGAAAGGGTGGTCCCCGCGCAGGCGGGGGTGGTCCGCCCCCTCCGGCGGCGTAGTTTCTCGAATCGCAGCGCTCGCAGGAGGGATGCACCGTGCACTCGATCACCAAGTACGGCAACATGATCGCCGTCGTAGGCGGTGGGATCGTCTTGGCCGCCGCGCAGCCCGCGTTGGTCGTTTCACACGTTGCCGAACGACCTCGTCCGCCTTCGCAGTGCCCGTGATGGCCGGCGAGGTGCGCAGGCCCATGGCGGCGGGGTGGATCGCACTCCCACCGCGGGCCGGGCGAGTGTCGGCCTCCGTGCCAGGTGGCGGCGACCGGGCTAGGGTTTGACCAGGGGCGAATCGCCATACCGGGAATGTCATGTACCGACACCGCAAAGCGTCGAACAGCACCCAGGAACTCCTTCTTACCCTTGGGCGCCTTGTCGATCAGGCACTGGAGAACATCAGACTCCAGCAGGCCCGGGCGGAGCTCGGCATGGCGCTGCAGCGGCACATGCTCCCTTCCGAACTGCCCCATTTTCCCGGCCTCCGAATGGCAGCCCGGTACTCGCCCTCGCAGGACGATCTGGCTGTAGGTGGTGACTTCTACGACGCCTTCCCGATGAGAGACGGGGTGGCGGGGATCGCCATCGGTGATGTGCAGGGCCACGGAGTCGAGGCCGCCGCCTTCATGGGAGAAGCTCGTGCCAGCCTTCGGGCCCTCGCCAGTGTCACAGGTGACCCCGGGCAGGTGTTGGCCAGTGCCAATGACTTGCTGATCTCGCTCGGCTGGAACCTCTTCACTACCTGCTGCCTGCTGAGCTTCGTACCGCGAAGCGGCGATCTCGGTATCGCCCGGGCCGGCCACGTCCCGATGGTGTGGGGCACCGACACGGGCGAATCGGCTGTGTGCCTGGACCCTGGCGGGGTTCCTCTGGGGATTCTGCCCGGCCAGAGCTACCCAGTGGTTCATCGACGCCTGACGCAGCCCGGTTACCTCGTCCTGCTGACGGACGGCGTAGTGGAAGGACCGGCCTACCCGATCGAGGAGGGCCTGGCGGAGGTGGCCAGACTGGTGGGCGCCGGACGTGGCATCGCCCCCGACATTCTGGCGTCGCAAGTGATCCGGGTCGCGGACCGCACCGGAAGCAATGACGATGCCGCCGTTCTCGTCGTCCGCCACGACGGTCGGCCGTACGCGCAGTAGCGAAGGCGTTACAGCTGCCGGCAGTACCGTGCTGTCGGCGCGTCCGTCCGGCCCGAACCATGCGATGTGTTGTCTGATGCTTATGTGGTGGACAGCTCACAACTCGGGCGGCACAAAGCCACTGCCTTGACGATTCTGGCGGTCGCAGCCCTCTACTACGCGACCGCCCGCCTGGGGCTGCTCCAGGAGCTGGTGCGCGGCCAGGTCACGCCCCTGTGGCCTCCGACCGGTATCTCGGTCGCCGCCCTGCTCCTGTTCGGAGCACGGGTCTGGCCCGGCATCGCCATCGGCGCCCTCGCGGTCAACATCCCAATCGGTCCCACGCTCCCCTCCGTGCTGGCGATCGTCGTCGGCAACACCCTCGCCCCGATCTGCTCCTACCTGCTGCTGAGCCGTGCCGGTTTCCACAACGACCTCGACCGCCTGAAAGACGCACTGGCCCTGGTCTTCCTCGGCGCCCTGGGTCCCATGCTGATCAGTGCGACCATCGGCAGCAGCGCGCTCGTCCTGTCAGGGGCACTGCCGGCCAGCGGCTTCTGGCCGACATGGTCCGTGTGGTGGACAGGCGACGCCATGGGCGTGCTGATCGTCACCCCCTTCCTGCTCGTGGTCCGATGGGCACGGTGGCCACCCGCCGTCGGTCTCCTGATCTGGGTCGAGGCGGCAGCACTGGCGACGTGCACCGTGACCGTGACCGTCCTGGCGACCAGCACCGGCAGCTCTTCCCTGCTCTTCCTCGTTTTCCCTTTCCTGATCTGGGCCTCGTTCCGCTTCGAACGTGCGGGTGCCGCACCATGTGCCCTGGGCGTCTCCACGATCGCGATCCTCGCCGCCGGCCGGATGACCGGCCCCTTCGCCCACCACGGTCTCCTCACCAACATGGTCACCCTCCAGGCGTTCAACGGCACCGTCTCCCTCACCGCCCTGCTCCTCACGGCGGTCGTCACCGAACGGAACCGCACCCACGAAGAGATCGGGCGCTTGTGCGCGCAGCTCTCCGACGCGGTCACGCACCTGGACACGGGATCTCACCGTGCTCCCCCCGATGCCTGAGGGGGCCCCTCGTGCCAGACATAAGGGCTCACCGAACATCCGGAGCCGTCTCCCGCATCGCCTTCAGCAGAAAGGCCCCGCCACCTGCGGTGACGGAGCCTCGATCGTTCGACTTCCAGCTACAGGTCCTCAAGGCACAGGGCTGTCGGCCGCGGCCTCCGGCTTCCGCGCCCGCGGCACGGCCACCGCCGCCCGCTCCGTCAACCCGTCCTCGTGCTCCTCGAACAGTTCCACCGCCGCCTTGACCGGTGTCGCGGCGCTGGGCCTGACCGTGTACGAGATCGCCGGACGCTGAACTCAGCCCCGTCGCCATCGGGCGGAGTCAACCTCCGTGCAATCATCGGCTGGGCACCGCACTCCTGCCCGTCCTGCTACCTGATCCGAGTCACGGTCGGCGGGCGCGGATCCCGCTGTCGGAGGTGCGCTGTACGGTCCGCTCCATGGCTGAGAGACCGACGACGAGTTGGCGTAGCGACTACATCGACCAGGCCCTCACCGAGCACGGCATCGACGTCGTAGCGCTGACCGACCGGCACGGTCTCGGCCGGTATCAGGTCACGGACAAGTGGCGGAAGTGGTAAGCCAAGCATCACCTCGTGGGGTCTGTCAGCACAAGAACGACTGAGTGCAGGATCTCCGCCTTGGTGGGACTGTGGATCCGTTGGGTGATACGCCGAGCGCGGTCCGGGTCGGTCACGGCGACTGACCTGGCGACAGCGGCGCGTACCCTCACCACGGAATACTCGTCGGTGAGAGTGTTCGCGATGCGTTCGGCTCGGTCGGGGTCAGTGGCGGCCACCGCCTTCCCCAAGGCCATCAGCACAGTCCCTTTGACGGACTTGTCGGAAATCGCGTAGGCGATGCGTTCGGCTTGGTCGGGAGAAAAGGCGTCCGCCGCGGTGACCACCGCGATCAGCGCCTCCGTCCGGCTGGGAAGCCTGACCCTGGTCGCGGTCCGTTCCGCCTGGTCGATCAGACTGCCGGCACGTTCTGGATCTCCGGTGGCCACCACTGAGGCCAAGGCGGTCAGCACCGTCGCTTGTACGTACTTGTCGATGAGGATGTTGGCGATGCGTTCGGCCCGGTCGGGATCAGCGGCGCCCACCGCCTTTGCCACCGTGGCCAGTACGCCTTCGCGCGAGGGCTTGTGCGTGAGGGTGTTGGCAATGCGTTCGGCCCGGTCGGGATCAGCGGCGGCCACCGCCTTTGCCACCGTGGCCAGTACGTCATCGCGCGAGGGCTTGTGGGGTATCGCGTGCGCGAGGCGTTCGGCCCGGTCGGGCTCCTCAGCAGCCAGCGCGGCCACCACCGTGCTGAGCACCGTGGCCAGGTCCGAGGCCGCCAGCGTCTCCACGGAGAGGAACGCCGACCACCTGTTATAGCTGCGGATCATGTCGTTGGCGATGCGCTCGGCCCGGTCGGGGTCCGTGGCGGCCGTCGTCGCGGCCACGGCGCTCAGCGCCAACCATCTGTAGTGCTTGTCCGTGATCGTGTTGGCGATGTGCTCGGCCTGATCGGGGTCAGTGGCGGCCGTCACCGTGGCCACCGTACTGAGCGCTTTCAGCCTGGAGTGCTTCCGGGTGATGTCGTTGGCGACGCGTTCGGCTCGGTCGGGATTGGCGGGGGCCATCGCCGCAGCTACGGCGCTGAGCGCCGGCGACCTGTAGTCCTCGTCTGTGATGGTGTTCGCGAGGCGTTCGGCTCGGTCGGGGTCGGTGGCGGCCGTCGCCGCGGCCACGGCGCTCAGCGCCAGCCATCTTTGGCGCTGGTCGGGGATGGTGCTCGCGATGTGCTCGGCTCGGCCGGGATCAGTGGCGACCACCGCTGTGACCAAAGCGGCCAGGACGTAGCTCTTGGTGGCCGTGTCGGCCGCCGTGTTGGCGATGCGTTCGGCTCGGTCGGGATCGAAAGTGGCCGCAGCCGTGGCCACGGCGGTCAGCGCCTTCGCCGGAGTCTGACCGACCGTGCTCGCGGCCTGCTCCGCCTGGTCGATCAGGCGTCCCGTGCGCTCGGGATCGAAGGTATCGGCTCCCGCGAGCGCCACCCGTGCCAGCGCCCGCGCTCTCCACAGTCCATCGCTGATGGTGTTGGCGATGCCTTCGGCGTGCGTAAGACGCTCGGCCATGTTTGTGCCACGGGCGGACGCGCCTTCAGGCCCCGTGGTGTCGGCCGCCGCTGGTGCGTCGCCTGACACAGGTACGGAGTGAACGTTGCCTACCAGGTCGACGTCGCGTACCAAGTGGACGTTGCGCACCAACCCGAGCAGGTCGGCGTTGTTCACGCCGCGTCGTTGCGGCACCGGCAGGCCCTCGGCGCGCAGTTGGGTGTGCAGAAGCCGGTAGATGTCTCCGAGGCTGATCATCGCCCCGGCCGCTGGACTGCCGCCGCTCAGCAGGGCCAGCAGTCGCTCGGTGAACGCGGTGTGCCGCTCTCCGGGTAAGACCAACGCGGTTCGATTCGCCGGTGACGACGTCAGTGTGTAAGTCCCGGAGACCTCGATCTCGCCGAGCACCGCCTCGTCGAATGACGCAAGCGTCTCGATCGCTCGCCCGCTGAAGCAACTGTCGAGGATCACCACCCGATTCGTGGCCTTACTGTCCAGACAGGCATCGCGTACCGCCTCGAACGGCAGCGCGGTGAATCCCAGCTGGTCGGACCGGGTCGCCGCGAGACTCAGATACAGCTCCCGGCGCCTCGGGCCCAGCAGCCCGTGTCCGCTGTAGTAGAACAGCAGCAGGTCCTCGGCCTCGTCGGCCGCACGCACCAGCACGTCGCCCACCTGTGCCACGCCGGCCGCTGGAGGAACCGGGAGGCAGTGGAAGGGACTGAAGCCGCCGAGCCTGTCGTCGGTGAGTACCTGGGTCAGATCGCTGATGTTGTTGGCGATCACCGGTACGTCCAGCAGACGAGGGTCGTCGTAGTAGGCGGGCCCGACCAACACGATCCTTGAGCGGGCGGGATCTACCGCTCGCTCACTCATTCGTCCTGCCCGAGTGCCTCTCGCAGCAGCGCCTCGACATCACGCACGCGCTTGGCGTCGATTTCCACCGTCCGCCCGTCCGGTCTGCCGTCGACCTTGATCCGCACGTCTGAGCGGCGTGGCAGAGCGAGGAACACCTTGAGCGACGCGGCCAGCACGCTCAACGCTCCGCCGCTGCCCACCGCGACCACCAGAGCGTTGGCCAGCGCTCCGAGTTCGCCCGGCTCCGGCGTGCTGTTCCCACTGACCAGACCTGCCAGCTCAGGCTCCTGAGCGAGCCAGTCGGACAGCTCCGCAAGCCCTTCGACCGGGTCGTCGGACTCGACCACCAACCACATGGCAGGCATCGTCCCTCCCCCCACATTGACGTGTGATCAGTATGGCGTCGCCGTTGGCCTTTTATCCGGGCTCCGTCGAAGAGGGTGACGACGACGGAAACGCGACGCTCTCGCCGGTGGGACGATCGCCGACGATCGCGGATGGACCCCTTGGCATCCTCGCGACGACTGATCGCTCCCGCACGGGGCCGAGAAGACCGAAGCGCCCCGGCCCGCGAATCGGGGCCGAGGCGCAAAGTGGCTGGTCAGATGGGGTTTCCCCGTCCTTGAACCAGTAGGCCGTGTGGGACTCGAACCCACAACCAATGGATTAAAAGTCCACTGCTCTGCCAATTGAGCTAACGGCCCGCATCCCGCAGCATAGCGGGGCCGCGGTGGCGGTCGTGGACCCGTCCCCGGCGAGGAGCAGGGCATACACCCGGAAGCACCCCGAAGGCACCCAGAGGTACCCACCCGGTACCCCGACGGCACGTCCCCGTGGCCATCGTCGCACCCCCGCCCCACTCCCCGCCCCTGAGTTTCCCCCGGCTACGACTCCCGGTCCGGGTTCAGGAACCAGCGTCGCGCTGACGCGAACCACCACGTCGCCGCGAAGCCCAGGACGACCAGGACCGCTATCGGGGCGTAATTGAAGGTCTCCCAGGTGACCGGTGAGACCTGCGGGAGCATGAACAGGACCGTGATCACGCCGACCCAGGCGACGGCCACCACGCCGATGGGGCGGGACCAGCGGCCGAGGTGCCAGGGGCCCCGTTCGAAGTCGTCGCCCTTGCGGAGCCGCAGCAGTGTCGGGATCACGTACGCGATGTACAGGCCGATGACGGCGATCGAGGTCACGGCCGCGTACGCGGTGACGTTGATCAGGTACGGGAGTCCGAGGACGAGGGCGCCGAGTGCCGCGAGCCATACCGCCGCGACCGGTGTACGGGTCCGGGGGCTCACGGTGTGCCACACCCGTGAGAACGGCAGCGCGCCGTCCCTCGAAAAGGCGTAGATCATCCGGCTGTTGGCGGTGACGGACGCCATCCCGCAGAAGAGCTGCGCGCCGACCACGACGAGCAGCAGCAGCTTGCCCGCGGTGGCGCCGAGCGCGTCGAGCAGGATCTGCGCGGGCGGCGCCCCGGTCGGCGACGCGAGGGCCTTGTCGTACGACTGGATGGCGAAGGTGAAGCCGAGGAGGAGGACGAATCCGGCGATCCAGGACGTCCAGATGGAGCGGACGATGCCCTTCGGGCCCGCCGTGGACGCGTCGTGCGTCTCCTCGGTCATGTGCGCCGACGCGTCGTACCCCGTGAAGGTGTACTGGGCCATCAGCAGGCCGATCAGGACGACGTACAGTCCGCTGCCCCAGCCCGTGTTGTTGACGAAGTGCGTGAAGACGAACGACGCCGACTGGTGATGGTCGGGCGCGAACGCCAGGGCGCCGACGATGACCGCGACGCCCAGGACGTGCCACCACACGCTGACGCTGTTCAGCAGCCCGACGATCCGTACGCCGAAGGTGTTCAGCAGGCCGTGCAGGACGAGGATTCCCGCGAAGAGCAGGATCGTGCGGCCGGGGGTCACCTCGAAGCCGAACTGAAGGTTCAGATACGCGCCGAGGAACGACGCCGCGCCGAAGTCGATGCCGGCGGTCACGGCGACCTGTCCGAGGACGTTGAACCAGCCCGTGAACCACGCCCACGCGGCGGCCGACCGGGGCGGCGCCAGGCGGTGCGCCCAGAAGTACAGGCCCGCCGACGTGGGATACGCCGAACAGATCTCCGCCATCGCCAGGCCCACGAACAGGGTCATCAGGCCGACACCGACCCAGCCCCAGGTGATCAGCGCGGGGCCGCCGGTGTTCATACCGAACAGGTACAGGGTGAGACAGCCCGACAGGACCGAGATGATCGTGAAGGAGACCGCGTAGTTGGAGAACGCCGACATGCGGCGCGCGAGGACCTGTGTGTAGCCGAGTTCGGCGAGGCGTTCCTCGTCCGTGAGCGGCTGTTCCGCCGCCGTCGCGTCGCTTGTCATGCCCCCAGCAATTCCCTTCCTGAGGGCAGGGCATGCGCCACGAACGCCCGTAGCGTGGCTGAAAGTTACCCCTCTCAATGACGTGAGCGGGCTCCTCCGTCTGGAGGAGCCCGCTCTCAGTCAGTCAATCGGTGACCCGATCAGGCGTCAGCCGTTGCGCTTCCAGCGCGGCTTCTCGTCCCGGCGGCCGTAGCCCGTACCCGAGCCGGAGCCCGAACCGGTACCCGTACCGCTGCCGGTACCCGTGCCACGGTGCTCGTCGCGGCGGCCGTACGGGCGGTCGTGGCCGCCGGTGCGGTGACCGGTCGCCGGACGGTCGTCGCGACGGTCGCGGTTGAACGGGCGGTCGCTGCCCCGGTGGCCGGTCGACGGACGGTCGTCGCGACGGAATCCGCCACGGTCGCCACCACGGTCACGGTCGCGGTTGTCCCGGTTGAAACCGCCACGGTCGTTGTCCCGACGGTCGTCCCTCCGGAACCCACCACGGTCGTTGTCCCGACGGTCGTCGCGACGGAAGCCACCACGGTCGCCGCCGCCGTCACGCCGCTCGAACGAACGCCCGCCACGGTCACCGTCGCGCCGGTCGTCACGGCGGTCATCGCGGCGGTCGTCGCGACGGAATCCGCCACGGTCGTTGCCACGGTCACGGTCACGGTTGTCGCGGTTGAACCCGCCACGGTCGCCACCGCCGTCACGCCGCTCGAACGAACGCCCACCGCGGTCACCGTCACGCCGGTCGTCACGGCGGTCGTCGCGACGGAACCCGCCACGGTCGTTGCCACGGTCACGGTCACGGTTGAAACCGCCACGGTCGTTGTCCCGGCGGAAGCCGCCCCGGTCGCCGTCACGCCGCTCGTACGAGGACGAGGACTGCGCATTCGAAGACGAACGGTCGTACGCCGGACGCTCGTCGCGCACCGGAGCCGAAGCCGAAGCCGGAACCGAAGCCTCGGCGGAAACCGCGCCCTCCGCGTCACCGGCACCAACACCAGCCGTGGCGACGGACTCCTCGGTCACCGCAGCCCCCGGCTCCTCGCCCCGCTCCCGCGCCGCCCGCGTCACCAACCGGTCGGCCTCCTCACGGAGTTCGGTGGCGCGGCGCTGCGCCCGCTCCAGGCTCTTGGCGAGGTCCTGGACCTCACGCTCGGCCTGCTTCGCGGCGTTGTCCGCGGAGTCGGCCTGGACCTCGGTCATCGACCGTGCACCGGTGATCTCGGCGACCTCGGGCTCGAACACACCGCCGCCGCCGACGATGTGACGCGCGGCGTCCACGCCCGCGTCCTCCATCAGCCGGAAGATCTGCCGGCGCTGGTGCGGCAGCGCGAGCGAGACGACGGTGCCGGAGCGGCCCGCGCGGGCGGTACGGCCCGAACGGTGCAGGTAGTCCTTGTGGTCGCCCGCCGGGTCGACGTTCAGAACGAGGTCGATGCCGTCGACGTGGATACCGCGCGCGGCGACGTCGGTGGCGACGAGCGCGTTGACGTACCCGTCCTTGAAGTCGGCCAGCGTGCGGGTACGCGCGCCCTGGGTCATGCCGCCGTGCAGCGCGTCGGCGCGTACGCCCGCGTCCCGGAGCTGCTCGGCGACACGGTCGGCGCCGAGCTGGGTGCGGACGAAGATGATGGTGCGGCCCTTGCGGGCGGCGATGGCGGCGGTGACCGGGGCCTTGTCGCGCGGCTTCACGACCAGGATGTGGTGCGTCATGGTGGTGACCGCGCCGGCCGACGGGTCGACCTCGTGGGTCACGGGGTTCTTCAGGTACCGCTTGACGAGCGAGTCGATCTCGTTCTCCAGGGTGGCCGAGAACAGCATGCGCTGGCCGCCCGCCGGAACCTGGTCGAGCAGCTCGGTGACCTCGGGCAGGAAGCCCAGGTCGGCCATCTGGTCGGCCTCGTCGAGTACGGCGATCTGCACGCTGTCGAGCGAGCAGGCACCGCGGTTGATGATGTCGCGCAGCCGGCCGGGCGTGGCGACGAGGATGTCGACGCCGCGCTCCAGGGCGTAGATCTGGTTGCTCATCGAGGTGCCGCCGCAGACGACCTTCATCTTGAGGCCGAGGACGTCACCGTAGGGCTGGAGGGCGTCGGCGACCTGCATCGCCAGCTCGCGGGTCGGGGTGAGGATGACGCCCCGGGGGCGCTTCTTCGCGGTGTGGCCGCCGCTCAGCGTGGCGAGCAGCGGGAGGCCGAAGGCCAGGGTCTTGCCGGAGCCGGTGCGGCCACGGCCGAGGATGTCCTTGCCGGCCAGGGCGTCCGGGATGGTCGCGGCCTGGATCGGGAAGGGGGTGGTCACGCCGTTCTGCGCGAGCTTGCGGACGATGCCGTCGGGGAGTCCGAGATCACCGAAGTCGGGCCCCGCGGGGGCCTCTTCGACGTCCGTGGCCTCGGTGGAGTCACTGTCCTTGGCCTCGGTCGCGTCGGACTCGATGACCTCGACGGTCTCGACCACGTCGACGACCTGGATGACCTCGCCGGCCTCGGTGTCCGAGCCGTTCTCGGGCACGACGACGTGATCAGTACTGGAAACAGACATGCGAAATGCGAACCTTCCGGAGTTCACGGCACGCGCCCAAACTCCGTGAAGTCGCAATCGACCGCCTCAATGCGGTCCGGCCACGGCAAGGGAGAGTACGCGCCACACGCGGCGCGCTTCTGTCCTCGCTCTGTGAGGAGTGCGCCGGGCAAATGGGATCAAACGATCTACCACCATACGCACCCCTCAGCCCCCAAGGCAAACCGGTTCCCCGTGACACCGATCACGACTCGAACACGGCCGGCCCATGGGCGCCGATCACACCGGCTCACCGGCCTCCGGTGACGGCTCCATCCGCATGAAGCGGGCCGCCTGGTCGCCCGACGGACCGTCCTCGTGCGCCGACGACGACGGCTCGGGGGTCGTCGGGTCCGGGCTCGAAGGCTCGGGGTCCGGCTTCGTCGGCGTGGGGTCCGGGGTGTTGCGAGGCGGTGTGGGGTCGGGGTGCGTCGGGGTCGGTACGTCGGGCTTGTTCGGGACATCGGGTTTGGCGTCTCCCGGGGGTTTGCCCGGCGCCGATGCCGTGGGCGACTCCGTACCGGAGAGCGAGGCGGAGGGGGACGCTCCGTCGGCGCCGGGGCGGCTGTCCGCCTTGGCGCCGTGCTCGTCGTGGTGTCCGGTGCCGCCGCCCGTGGCACCCGTACCGCCGTCGGGCGCCGCCGCACCGCCCCGGGGCCCGGCGGAGTGCGAGGGGCCCGGCCGCCCGGCGTCGTCGCCGACGCTCATGCAGCCGGCGGTCGCCGCGACGGCCGCCGCCACGACGGCCAGTCGGACGGGAACGTACAAGGAGCGCACGGGCAGCCACCTCCGGGACACGGGGCATGGACTCGTACTGCCCAACTCCCGTCACCCACAAGAAGACACGCCCAAGCACGACCGAGCACGACTCCGCCGTCCCGCTCCCGACCCGGCCCCCGCCCCCGGAGCCTCGGGGAGCCCGGCCCCCGACACCCCCGGACCTCCTCCCACCGCGACAATGCCGCCGAACACCCACCGCCGTGGCGGAGCACCGCTGCGGCGGACAGAAATCCGGGCAGGGTACCGGGCACAGGGCGCGGGACTCCGCCCCTGGCGGAACCCGAGACCGCCATCACCGACCCACCGCGATGCCGCCGAACACCCACCGCCGTAGCGAATCGCCGCCGCGGCGGAAAGGCCGAGGGAACGCCGTCCGCAGGGCAAGTCCGATCAGCCGTAACCCAAGGCGTGCAGGCGTTCGTCGTCGATTCCGAAGTGGTGGGCGATTTCGTGGACGACGGTGACCTCCGTCTCCGCGACGACCTCCTCGTGGGACGCGCACATCCGCAGGGTCGGGCCCCGGTAGATGGTGATGCGGTCGGGCAGTACGCCCGCGTACCACTCGCCCCGATCCGTCAGCGGCGTCCCCTCGTAGAGCCCGAGCAGCTCGGGATCGTCGGCGGGCGGTTCGTCCTCGACGAACACCGCCACGTTGTCCATGAGCCGCGTCAGCTCCGGCGGGATCCGGTCCAGGGCCTCGGCGACCAGTTCCTCGAACTCCTCGCGCGTCATCTCCAGCACAGGCCCATTGTCGACCACCGCGCCGCATACCCCACCCCGCCCTTGGGCATACGGGACCAATGCCCCGCGACCGCGCAGCCGCAGCACTGTCAGCACTCCGCCGGGTACGCCTCCCGCGAGGGACCCGCCCCCTGCCGGAACTGGGCCGCGACCCGCACCCGTACCGCCGCGCCCTCGGTCTGGTGGCCGTCGTGCTGGTCGGGGCATGGCTCGGGCTGCTGATCGTCGGGAGCGTACGGGTGCCCGTCGGCCCGATGGACACCCGGATGACGCTACGGGCCTCCTTCTCCGGCGGTACGAAGATCAACGTGTCGCCGCTGGGCGCCCTCGAACTGAACACGCACACCGCGCCGATCCGCCTGGACGTGGACGTCGACCAGCTCGACCCGGTACGCGCCGAGGCCCTCGTCCAGCACCCCGAACGGATCTCGGGGCTCCAGGACGAGGTCGCCCGGGACGTCGGACAGGGCACGCTCGACCTGGCGGTACGGTCCTGCGTCGCCGTCGTCGCCGGGGCCACCGCGCTGGGCCTGGTCGTCTACCGGCGCCCGCGCCGCGCCCTCGCCGCCGGCGGGCTCGCGCTCACCCTGCTCGCCGCGTCCGGGGCCACCGCCTTCGCGACCTGGAACCCGAACTCGGTCCTGGAGCCGAAGTTCTCCGGACTGCTCAGCAGCGCGCCGTCCGTCGTCGGCAACGCCCGCAGCATCGTCAGCGAATTCGACGTCTACCAGAAGGAGTTGGCGCGCCTGGTCACCAATGTGACCAAGCTGTACGACGTCACGTCGACGCTGCCCGCGTACCAGCCGGACCCGTCCACGATCCGGGTCCTGCACGTGTCCGACATCCACCTCAACCCGGCGAGCTGGAAAATCGTCTCCTCGCTGGTCGAGCAGTACAAGATCGACGTGATCGTGGACTCCGGGGACACGATGGACCACGGCAGCGCCGCCGAGAACGGCTTCCTCGACCCGATCCCCGACCTCGGCGCCCCCTACGTCTGGGTACGCGGCAACCACGACTCGCGGACCACGCAGAAGTACTTGGAACGCATGAAGAACGTGCACGTCCTGGACGAGGGCCGGGCCGTGACGGTCGCCGGCGTCCGGTTCGCCGGAACCGGGGACCCGCAGTTCACCCCGGACCGCTCGACGCCCGCCGGGGGCGACGCGGCCAACCGGCTCGCCGGGATCCGCCTCGCGTCGGCGCTGCGGGACCAGACGACGGCCGGTACGCCGGTGGACATGGCGGTGGTCCATGAGCCAGTGGCCGCGCGCGAGACGGACGGGACCGTACCGATCGTGCTGTCCGGGCATCTGCACCGCCGCGACATGGAGGTCCTGCCGCTGGGGACCCGGCTGCGGGTCGAGGGGTCGACGGGCGGCAGCGGGCTGCGCGCCGTCGAGGGGAAGTACCCGGATCCGATCGAGGCGTCGATCCTCTACCTGGACCGGGGGACGCGGCGGCTCCAGGCGTGGGACGAGATCAAACTCGGCGGTCTCGGCCTGTCCACGGCCGAGGTGAGCCGCCACCTCCCGAAGGAGAACCAGCCGGGCGCGACCCCGAGCCCGGTACCACCGGGCACGAACGCGCCGGGCACGAACGCACCCGCCACGACCACACCCGCCACGACCGCTCCGGGCCGCCGGTAAACCGTTTTGCCGATACCTCCCGCCATCCCATATGCTTCTCACGTCCCCGACGCGCTGAGAAGCGCCCAGGCGGGCCGATAGCCCTCATCGTCTAGCGGCCTAGGACGCCGCCCTTTCAAGGCGGTAGCACGGGTTCGAATCCCGTTGGGGGCACGCGTGTCGATATGCAACACTGTGTCGGCACACACACCAGGTCCTGTGGAGCAGTTTGGAGTGCTCGCCACCCTGTCAAGGTGGAGGCCGCGGGTTCAAATCCCGTCAGGACCGCTGCAGCCGTTGAGGTTGCGTGGCTGGGTAGCTCAGTTGGTACGAGCGATCGCCTGAAAAGCGATAGGTCGCCGGTTCGATCCCGGCCCCAGCCACCATCGCCCTGTCAGGGCAATCACCCCCACCGAAAATTTTCGGCGGGGGTGTTCTCATGCCGGCCGCGAGAGGGACCATGAAGCTGTACCTCGCCCTAGCCCTCGTACTGTTCGCGTCGCTCGTCTTCGCCTCGGGCGTGGCAGCGGTGACCCGTGGCTGGGTGCTCCCCGTGAACCGCCGGACGATCCACCGCCCCCGCCTCCACGGCTGGGGTCAGCTACTGATCGCCTTCGCCCTGTGCTGCCAGGCGGTCTTCGGACTGATGATCAGCGACATCCCCACCCGCCAATGGGGAACCCTGACAGGCAGCGCCCTCCTCCTGACCGGCCTACTGATCATGGGCCTGAGCCAGCGCGCCCCCCGCCCCTGAATCCGACCCCAGGCCCCTGAAAGGGGCGCGGGACTGTGACATATGCGGCTCCGCCGCGTGGACGCGACCTCAACCACAGCGCCCCTATAAGGGGCGCGGGGAACTGCGCACCCCCCGCCAACCCAGCGGCGCGTAACGTTCTGTACAGCGACACAGATCACCGCGTCGCTAACTACAGCGCGGCGAAATAAGTCGGTAGTCTCGAACGAACCACATAAGTTACCGCTTAGTATTCCGCTCGCGCAGGTTCGAGGAGCCTTCATGCAACTCGCCGCGATCATTGTGTCGTTGGTGCTCGCCGTGGTCGGTGTGGCCCTGTTCGGCCGGGCCATCGCACAGATCTACCGCTATGTGCGGCTCGGCCAGGCCGTCCCCGCGGGCACCCGCACGGACGACCCGAAGCAGCGCACCCTCACCGTGGTCAAGGAGTTCCTCGGCCACACCAGGATGAACCGCTGGGGCATCGTCGGCGTGGCGCACTGGTTCGTCGCGGTCGGCTTCTTCACCCTCGTCCTCACCCTGGTCAACGCCTTCGGTCAGCTCTTCCAGGCCGACTGGGCCCTGCCCGTCATCGGCACCTGGCCCCCGTACGAGGTGTTCACCGAACTCATCGGGCTGCTGACCACGCTCGGCATCCTCACCCTCATCGTGATCCGCCAGCTCTCGCTGCCGAGCCGCGCGGGCCGCAAGTCCCGGTTCGCGGGATCCAACTTCGGCCAGGCGTACTTCGTCGAGGCCGTCATCCTGCTCATCGGCCTGTGCATCCTGACGCTGCGCGGTCTGGAGGGCGTACTGCACCACGTCGACGGCTACGACATCTCGTACCTCGTGTCGTATCCGCTGGTCGCCGCCTTCAAGGGGCTGAGCGTCTCCACGGTGCAGAACCTGGTCTATCTCGTCGCGATGATCAAGATCTCCACCTCCTTCATCTGGATGATCACGGTCGCGCTGAAGACCGACATGGGCGTCGCCTGGCACCGTTTCCTCGCCTTCCCGAACATCTGGTTCAAGCGTGAGCGTGACGGCGGTACGGCGCTCGGCGCGCTGCTGCCGATGGCCTCCGGCGGCAAGCCGATCGACTTCGAGGACCCGGGCGAGGACGACGTCTACGGCGTCAGCCAGGTCGAGCACTTCTCCTGGAAGGGTCTCCTCGACTTCTCCACCTGCACCGAGTGCGGTCGCTGCCAGTCGCAGTGCCCCGCCTGGAACACCGGCAAGCCGCTCTCCCCGAAGCTGCTGATCATGTCGCTGCGCGACCACGCGCACGCCAAGGCCCCGTATCTGCTCGCCGGTGGCGGCAAGAGCATGGAGGGCGAGGAGAAGGCCACCGCCGAGCAACTGGCCGACGTGCCCGCCGCCGCGCTCGCCGAGGCCGAGCGGCCCCTCATCGGCACCCTGGAGGAGAACGGGGTCATCGACCCCGATGTGCTCTGGTCCTGCACCACCTGCGGCGCCTGCGTCGAGCAGTGCCCCGTCGACATCGAGCACGTCGACCACATCGTGGACATGCGCCGCTACCAGGTCATGATCGAGTCCGCCTTCCCCAGCGAGGCCGGCACGATGCTCAAGAACCTGGAGAAGAAGGGCAACCCCTGGGGTCTGGCCAAGAAGCAGCGCCTTGAGTGGACGAAGGAGGTCGACTTCGAGGTTCCGGTCGTCGGCCGCGATGTCGAGGACCTGTCCGAGGTCGACTACCTCTACTGGGTCGGGTGTGCCGGCGCCCTGGAGGACCGCGCCAAGAAGACCACCAAGGCGTTCGCCGAGCTGTTGCACATCGCGGGCGTCAAGTTCGCGATCATGGGCGGCGACGAGAAGTGCACCGGCGACTCCGCCCGCCGTCTCGGCAACGAGCCGCTGTTCCAGCAGCTCGGCCAGGAGAACGTGGCCATGCTCAACATGGCCTGGGGCGAGGACGAAGAGGACCCGGCGACCCGTAGGCCCAAGACCGCCAAGAAGATCGTCGCGACCTGCCCCCACTGCTTCAACACCATCGCCAACGAATACCCGCAGCTCGGCGGCGAGTTCGAGGTCATCCACCACACCCAGCTGCTCCAACACCTCATCGACGACGGCAAGTTGATCCCCGTCACGCCGGTCGAGGGTCTGATCACCTACCACGACCCCTGCTACCTCGGCCGCCACAACAAGGTCTACACACCGCCGCGCGAGATCATCGCCAAGGTGCCGGGCCTGCGGAACGAGGAGATGCACCGGCACAAGGAGCGGGGCTTCTGCTGCGGCGCCGGTGGTGCCCGGATGTGGATGGAGGAGCGCATCGGCAAGCGGATCAACACCGAGCGCGTGGACGAGGCGCTGTCCCTCAACCCCGACATCATCTCCACCGCCTGCCCGTTCTGCCTGGTGATGCTCACCGACTCGGTCAACGGCAAGAAGAACGACGGCCAGGCGAAGGAGTCGCTCCAGGTCGTGGACGTGGCGCAGCTGCTCCTCGACTCGGTACGCACCCCCGCCGACGGTGAACCGCCCACCGGCGAGGCCGAGTCAGCGGACGCGCCGGAACCCGAGCCCGTGAAGTAAGCCGCGCGAAAGGGTAGTTGAGGCCGGGGTCACCTCACGGGACCCCGGCTTCCGTATGCCCGTCCGGTCCGCGCCCCCGCACACCCCCGTACAACCCTTCCGCCCCACCCCGTGTCGAACAGGGCGCCGGACAAGGAACGGGCCCTTGCCGGAACCCCCCGCGCTGCCCGGCCATCCTTCTTCACGGGAGCCGCAGATGCGCAAGAACCGTTCGACCGCCCTCGCGGCGGCCACCTTCCTCCTGGTGTCCGGCGCGGGTATGGCCCTCGCCCTCGCACCCGCCGCCCACGCCGGAACCCCCGGCGGTACGCACGCGAGCGACCGCAACAGCGACTTCAACGGCGACGGGTACGAGGACGTGCTGGTCGGTGCGCCCGGCGCCACCGTCAGCGGACAGAAGGGCGCCGGACTCGTCACCGTGCAGTACGGGTCGCCGAAGGGCATCGGCACCAAGAACGTGGCGCGGTTCAGCCAGTCCACCGCCGGAGTCCCCGGCGCCGCAGAGGCGGGCGACCACTTCGGGCAGGCCGTCGCCACCGGTGACCTGGACGGCGACGGCTACGACGACGCGCTCGTCGGCATCCCCGGCGAGGACCTGTACGAAGCCAAGGACGCGGGCGGCGTCGCGGTTCTGTGGGGCTCCAAGGCGGGTCTCACGGGCGCGGCGAGCGACTGGATCCAGGCCGTGGAGCCCACCGAGGGCGCGCAGTTCGGCCTCGCGGTCGCCGCCGCCCACTTCACCGCGTACAACCCGGACGACCAGATCGCCGTCCTCGACAAGGACCGGCTCCACACGTTCGCGTACGCGCCCGAACTCCGGGCCGCCAAGGGCGCCGCCGACGACCGGTCACCGCTGAAGAAGCGGAAGACCCAGCGCATCGCCGGACTCGCGGCCGACCGGGACATCGCCCCGAAGTCACTCACCACCGGCGACTACGACGACAACGGCTACGCCGACCTCGTCGTCTCCGGCGTCACCACCGGCGACGAACCCGGGCACGGCTGGTCCGCGTACTTCTCGGGCAGCGAAGGCTTCCTCACGTACGAGCGCGAGCTGCGCGGCGGGCCCGCGGCGGCCTCCGGGGACATCGACAACGACGGGTACGACGACCTGGTGACCGGTGAGCCGCACTCCCCCGACGACGGCGGCGAGTCCCTGACCGGCGGTCTGGTGGGCGTGCGGTACGGCGGTCCCGACGGGCCCGCCGACGAGGTCCAGTGGTGGACGCAGGACACCGCCGGGGTACCCGGGGTCGCCGAGCGCGGGGACGGCTGGGGCGCGGACCTGTCCGTCGCGGACACCAACGGCGACGGCTACGCGGACGTGGCGATCGGCGCGCCCGGCGAGGACATCGGCACCGTCGCCGACGCGGGCGCGGTGTGGATCCTGCGCGGCACCGCCGGCGGGCTGACCGCGACCGGCGCGAAGTCGTGGGACCAGAACAGCGCGAACGTGCCCGGCACCGCCGAGAAGGGCGACAAGTGGGGCGCCCAGGTCCGGTTGACCGACCCGAACAGGGACGGCCGGTTCGGGCTGCTGGCGGCGGCACCGGGCGAGAACACGAACGACGGCGTGGTCTGGGTCCTGTCGGCGGGCTCGGGCGGGGTCACGGCGGCCGGTTCGTGGACGTACGGAGCCGGGTCGCTGGGGGCTCCGGCGGCGGACGCGTTGTTCGGGGCGGCGATCGACGAGTAGCCCGGGGCGAGCAGACCGAGACGAGTCACCCCCGCCCCCTATGAACGACAGGCCGGGCCCGCACCCCCTCCGGCGGGACCGGCCTGTTGCGTACCTGCCCAACGGGCGCATGATGGGCGCGGCGTTTTCGGAGTTGGCGGAGTTGCCAGAGTTGGCGGACGGACGGGTGGGGCGGATGGTGCGCGCAGGACGTGACGGGGTGGGGCGCCCGGGGGGCGTGACCGGCGGCGCGAGTCGTACGGGGGCGACTGCCCTCCGCGTCTGCGCGCTGCTCCTCGCCACCGCTCTCACCACCGCCCTCGCCGCCTGCGGCTCCTCCGGCGACGGCGACGGGCAGTCGGCCAAGGCCAGCCGGCCCGTGGGCGTCGAGGCGGGTGAAGGTCCGGCGCCGCTGCCGGTGCCCCAGGGCAAGGGCGTCAAGGGTGTCAAGAACGTCAAGAACAGCGCGGCCCGGCCCGACTTCAACGGCGACGGCTACCCCGACCTCGTCATCAACGACCTGGTGAAGGGCCCCGACGACAGCCACGGCGACGACGCGGGCATCGGCATCGTCTACGGCTCCCGTACCGGACTGCGGCCCGCGACACGGCAGTTGCTGAACCCGGCCCGGCTCGCCGCGCCCACCAAGGGCCAGGTGCCCGCCACCTTCGACGCCGAGGCGTTCTGCGATCTGGACGGCGACGGGTTCACCGACCTCGTCGTCTCCACCGATCCGCCGTACGACGGCCAGGGCGCACCCCCCGTACCGCTCCAGATCCTGTTCGGCTCGCCCGGCGGGCTGACCGGCAAGGCCGTCAAGGTGCGCATCCCCGACCGGGCCCGGATCGGCAACGACTGGCCCGACCAGCCGGTCTGCGGCGACTTCGACGGGGACGGCGCGATGGATCTCGTCGTGCACGCGAGCAACAGTTCGCTGAGCTTCCTGCGCGGCCCGTTCTCGCGTACCGGAGCACCGCGCGCGGCGGGCGCGCCGCTGCCCGCGCCCGGCAACGTACCGGCCGGACCCGCGGTCGACGTCAACGGCGACGGCTACGACGACCTCGTCGTGCGGACGCAGAGCGGCGCGTCGAAGTCGGCCGTCGTGTTCGGCGGGCCGGACGGGCCCGCCGAGACGGGCGTCCTGCTGCCGTCCGGGCTCGACGTGGCCTTCGGACGGTTCGGCAAGGGCAAGGGCATGGACGCGGCGATCGGCTCCCAGAGCGGCACGGCCCTGCGGTACGAGATCCCGGGCACCGCGCGCGCCACGCTCGCCGTGCCCGGCACCGTCCTCGACTCCGGCGACTTCGACGGCGACGGCCGGGACGACCTGGTGTCCAGCGGCTCCCGGCTACGGATCTTCCCGGGCACGGCGTCGGGCCTGTCGACGGCGGGCGAGGTCGTCGTACGGCCGAAGGCGACCGGGACGACACGGGTGTTGGCGGTTGCCGACTTCGACGGGGACAAGCGCGCCGACCTGGTGGTCCGTACCGCACGTGACGAGACCCGGGACACGGTCGCGGTGTACCCGGGCGCGACCGAGGGTCTGATCGCCCGCGCGCCGAAGGTGACGTTCTCGACGGCGATGTTCCTGGGTATGAAGTAACGGCATGAAGTAGCCGTGCGGGTCATGGAGTTGAGGTCGGCGGAAGTTCTCTCCCGTCCCGTACAACCCCCGAACCCCATGGGGAGTCTCCTGTGAGCCGAACACTCCGTAAAGCTGAGGCAACACCCCGGCAAACGTGAGTAAAGGCTCCCATTCGACTGCGGATGCCCGCCAGGCATCCCCACCGCAGGAGACCCGCATGCATCAGCGCATCAGACTCGCCCTCGCCACGGCCGCCTCGGTGGCCCTGACGGGCGGGCTGCTCACTCTCACGGCGGGCCCGGCCCAGGCGGCCCCCGCCGTGCCGCTCGCCGCGTCCGACGCCGACTTCAACGGCGACGGATACGCGGACGTGGCCGTCTCCGCCGGTGGCGCGACGGTCGCCGGCCGCTCGGGCGCGGGCGCGGTCACGGTGATCTACGGCGGCGCCACCGGCAACCGGTACGCCTCGCACAGCCAGAACAGCGCCGGCGTGCCCGGCTCCGCCGAGAAGAACGACTACTTCGGCTCGGACACCGCGTACGGCGACTTCGACAACGACGGGTACGACGACCTCGCGGTCGGCGCCCGTGGCGAGGACGTCGGCAGTGACACGGACGGCGGAACCGCCGTGATCCTGTGGGGCTCGGCCTCCGGCCTCAAGGGCGGCTCGACCATCCAGGACCCGCGTCCCACCCAGCACGACGGATTCGGTCGGGCACTGGAGGCCGGCGACTTCACCGGCGACGGCAAGGACGACCTCGCCATCGCCTCCGGCACGTACGTGACGATCGACGTGCTGCGCGGCGGCTTCAAGCGCACCGGCGCCCCGGCGGCCCGCTCCACCGTCGCCCCGAACATCTACGGCGGCGACAAGGCGGGCGTCTGGAACCTGCACTCCGGCGACCTGAACGGCGACAAGCGCGAGGACCTGATCGTCAACGGTTACTCGAAGGAGGACGACTTCAACTCCAACTACTGGCTGCCCGGCACGTCGTCCGGCGTGACGACCAACGGCGCCCAGAAGCTGCCGACCGGCACGATCACCGACGTCGGTGACACGGACGGCGACGGCTACGGGGACATCGTCTTCGGCATCGACTGGGACTCCGGGATCCCCGAGTCCCAGAAGGGCGGCAAGGTCCTCATCGCGAAGGGCACGGCGAGCGGGCCCGCGTACGGGGAACGGCAGTCGTTCTCGCAGAGCACCCCGGGCGTCCCCGGTACCAGCGAGACGGAGGACTTCTTCGGCACCGAGATCGACCTCGGCGACATCAACGGCGACGGTCACCTCGACCTCGCCATCGGCGTCCCCGGCGAGGACCTGACCGGCGGCCGGGAACAGGGCGCGGTCACCATCCTGTACGGCGCCGCCGACGGCTCCGGCATCTCCGCCGAGGGCTCGGTCGCCTTCAACCAGGACACTCCCGGCGTCCCCAACACGAGTGAGACCGGGGACTACTTCGGCCTCGACATCCATGTGGACGACCTCAACGGCGACGGCCGCGGCGATGTCGTCGTCGGCGCGTACGGCGAGAACGACTTCAACGGGGCCGTGTACCCGCTGCGTTCCCAGGCCAACGGCACCTTCACGGCGTCCGGCGGGGTCTACCCGTCCGCGGTCGGCGTCTCGACGGCGGGCCGGCCGGGCTTCGGCCACAACATGTCGGACTGAGACACCGGGGGTTTCCTCCGGGCCCCCTCCGGGTCCCCCTAGGGGATGTCACAGGTCGGCCGCAATGCCCTGTGGTTTGCCTCGGTGCCGACCCGTCACTCTCCGGGACCAGGTACGTTCGATGACGTGGCTGGATTCAGGATCGGACGCGGCCGGGACAACCGCGCACCGCAAGGGCGACCGCAGAACCCGCAGCAGAACCCGCGGCGGCAGCCGTACGGACAGCAGGCCCCCCAGGGCGGCCAGGCCCCGTACGGCGGCCCCGCGGCGCCCCCGCCGTACACACAGGCACCGCACCAGCAGCCGTACGGGCAGCCGCAGGGTCAGTACGGGCAGCCGTCGCAGTACGGGCAGCAGGGGCAGTGGCCGGCCGCCGGCGGGGGGCACGGTGAGCCGGAGTACTTCGGCGCCGGACACCCGCAGGCGGCGCCGGACCCGTACGCGGCGAACAACGCGGGTCACACCCAGGCGTTCTCGATCGACGACCCGTACAACCACGGCGAGACCTATCGCGCGGGCCAGGCGTCCGCGCCGCCGGTCGGACCCCGGCTGGGCTGGAAGGACCTGCTGAGCGGCATCGTGCTGCGCCCCGGCCGGACCTTCCTCCAGATGCGCGACTACACGATGTGGGGCCCCGCCCTCATCGTGACCTTCATCTACGGCCTGCTGGCGATCTTCGGCTTCGACGGCGCCCGCGAGGACGCGATCAACGCGACCCTGTCGTCGGCGATCCCCTACGTCCTGACGACGGGTATCGCGCTCGTCCTCAGCGCCTTCGTGCTGGGTGTCGTCACCCACACGCTCGCCCGCCAGCTCGGCGGTGACGGAGCGTGGCAGCCGACCGTGGGCCTGTCCATGCTGATCATGTCGATCACGGACGCGCCACGGCTGCTCTTCGCGATGTTCCTGGGCGGCGACGCGTCACTCGTCCAGCTCATCGGCTGGGCGACCTGGATCGCGGCGGGCGCGCTGTTCACGGTGATGATCAGCAAGTCCCACGATCTGCCGTGGCCGAAGGCGCTGGGGGCGTCGGCGATCCAGCTGATCTCACTGCTGTCGATCATCAAGCTGGGCACGTTCTGAGCGAATCCTCGGGGGACCCGGGTCAGGCGTCGAGGACCTGCCCGGAGCGGCGGACGACGGGCGGGTCGACGCTCCACGGGAAATTGATCCAGGCGTCGGTGCGCTTCCAGACGTACTCGCATTTCACGAGCGACTGCGACTTCTCGAATATGACGGCGGAGCGTACTTCGGCGACTGCGTCGAGACAGAAGTCGTAGACGAGCTTCAGGGTCTTCCCGGTATCGGCGACGTCATCGGCGATGAGCACCTTTTTATTGGTGAAGTCGATGAGGTTGGGCACGGGCGCCAACATGACAGGCATCTGAAGCGTGGTCCCGACACCCGTATAGAAATGAACATTCACGAGGTGGATGTTCTTGCAGTCCAGGGCGTAGGCGAGACCGCCGGCGACGAAGACACCGCCGCGGGCGATGGAGAGCACGACATCGGGTTCGAATCCGTCGTCGGCGACGGCGTGGGCGAGTTCGCGCACGGCGACACCGAAGCCCTCGTAGCTCAGATTCTCACGAGCGGGATCAACGTCCTCGGGACTCATGGAACTCACACCTGCGTCCGGTGGAAATTGAGGAAGGACCGGGAGGCGGTGGGGCCGCGTTGCCCCTGGTAACGGGACCCGTACCGCTGAGCCCCGTAGGGGAATTCGGCGGGTGAGGTGAGCCGGAACATACAGAGCTGGCCGATCTTCATGCCGGGCCAGAGCTTGATCGGAAGCGTCGCGAGATTCGACAGTTCCAGGGTGACGTGCCCCGAGAATCCGGGGTCGATGAATCCGGCGGTCGAATGCGTCACGAGCCCGAGGCGCCCGAGGCTGGACTTTCCCTCCAGGCGGCTGGCGAGATCATCGGGCAGCGAGACGACCTCGTACGTCGACGCGAGCACGAATTCGCCCGGGTGCAGGATGAACGGCTCGTCACCCTCCGGTTCGACGAGTCGCGTCAGATCGGCCTGCTCGACGGAGGGGTCGATATGCGGATACCGGTGATTCTCGAACACCCGGAAGTAGCGGTCCAGCCGCACATCGATGCTCGACGGCTGCACCATCGATTCGTCGTACGGGTCGACGCGTACGCGTCCCGCGTCGATCTCGGCCCGGATGTCCTTGTCTGAGAGCAGCACGCACCGAGGATACGCAGAGTAGGCGGCCCCGCCGCAACGTGGGCCGCCCACTCACCCCCGCGCTAGCGCGGAGCGGGCTCCACAGGTCCCGGAACGGGAGCCGGAACCGGGACGGGCACCGGAACGGCGTGGCGCAGTCGGGCACACCGTGGGCAGCGGATGAGCCGGGCGGGACCGAGCCGGTCGGCCTGCTGCATCGGGAACCTGGTGGTGCGGAACACGTGCCCTTCGGCACAACGGACCACGGTGCGCTCGATCAAGTCCTCTGACAAGAAGTCCTCTGACAAGTCCTCTGAGTCCCTTCCCCAAGAGCCGCGTACGGCCGGTCGCCGTGGCCGGTGAGGAGCCCCCCGGCCGACGCCCGCCCGACTGACGAGGAGGCCACATTACGGGACGAATAGGACGGGCTCGTGGGCGGCACTCCGCACCTGGGCCACGGGCGACACGGTACGCCCCAACTCCCGCCGACCGCAGCCGCGTCCACGGCTCGAACGGCACCGTTCGGGCGGTGGGGGTGGGGCATGGGGTAGAGTGTGCAACGGTACGAAACCGGTTCTTCCGGGTCGTCGCGCGGGTGTAGTTTAGTGGTAGAACATCAGCTTCCCAAGCTGAGAGTGCGAGTTCGATTCTCGTCACCCGCTCCATATGAAAACCCCAGGCCAATGGCTTGGGGTTTATTTGTTATGTAACCAATTCGGGGCGATGCGCGCTTCGATTCGTGTCGTGCTCCAGTACGAACCCCCCGGGTCAAAGACCTGGGGGTTGTTTGTCGCTTCCGATTTTCCGGGTCGCTCAGTGGGTGAAGCCCCAGTTGAGTAGCTTCGTGGCTTCTTCGAAGCGGGTCTTGTCGGTGGCTAGGATCGCGCCGAGCAGGGTGCGGTTGTCACGCTGGGCGGCGAAGACGAGGGCGTAGCCGGCCTCCGGGCCGCTGCCGGTCTTGATGCCCAGGGCGCCGTCGTAGCTGCTCAACAGCTCGTTGGTGGAGTTCCAGGTGTAGTACCGGGTGCGGCCGTTGGCCGCCGGGGCCTCGGTCTTGTACTGCTCCATCTTCACGATGTCCGCGAACACCGGCTTCAGCATCGCGCGCTGGGCGAGCTTGGTCATGTCGCGTGCGGTGCTGCGGTTGTCGCCGTGCGAGATGCCGTCGAAGGAGTCGAAGTGCGTGCCGGTCAGGTTCAGTTCCTGGGCCGTGGCGTTCATCTGGTCCACGAAGTCGGCGACCCGCGCGTCCTGGGTGTCCCCGGAGCCGAAGTTGTCCACCAGGGCCAGCGCGGCGTCCGTCCCGGACGGGAGCAGCATGGCGTGCAGCAACTGCCGGACGGTCAACGTGTCGCCGGTCTGGAGGTCGGCCGTACTGGCACCGGCGTGGGAGACGTAGTCGCGGTACTCCTGCTTCACCACGATCCTCCGGTCCAGCCACTCCGGGTGCTTGAGCACCACCAAGGCGGTCATGATCTTGGTGGTACTGGCCATCGACACGCTCTCGTCGGCCTCGGCCCCGGCCCACATCTCCCGCTCCTGGCTGCCGTCGCGGGCGTCCAGCAGGAAGGCGTGCTCGGCTTTGATGTCCGGGACGGTCTGGACCTTCGAATCCAGGGTCAGCGTGCCCTGGGTCCGGTCGGCGGGGGTGGTGGCCTCGCTGGTCTGCGGGGCCTCACCGCTCTGGTCGTCCACGGAGTGTGTCGTACCGGGGGTGGCTGCCTGGGCGAGGCCACCGGCGGTGATCGGCAGGACCGCGCCGACCAGTGCGACCGTCGCGATCCGGGCTCCCGTCCGGTGTATGCGGCCGGGTCGGGCGTGGGCACCCATGGGCGTCCCTTCTCCCGGCGCGGGGACGCCGGTTTGCAGAGGTAACTCGGTTCACACCGAACCTACTTGGGCGCCGAGAACCACTGTCAAGATCACTCGCGCACCGTGCCCGGCCGGCTCCGCTGAGCAGCGGCGCCCCGCCAGTGTCCGTCGATTCAGATCGGCTCTGGTTGCCGCTCTGATTGCGATTGCGGTTCCGGTTGTCTCGCTGGTGTGGCGCCCGGTTCCCTCGCCGCCGTGGTCCGTACGTAGCCGTAGACCACTGACGTCATCGCCAGAATGAGTAGTGGTCCGGACACCCACGGATACTCGGCCATCTTCAACGGCAGGAAGCGGTAGGACACCAACAGCACGGCGAAGACCGTCGCTCCGTAAGCGGCCAGCCGGATCCGTGATCGATGCCAGCCGTGGTCGAACGACCGTAGAGCTACCTCGACCGTGAGCGCGAACACCACCCCGGCAATGAGATCCACGCCGTAGTGGTAGCCGAATCCCAGCGTCGCGGTAAGCGTGGCGATCAGCCAGAACGAGCCCGCGTACCGCAGAACGCGTGGGCCTTTGCGGGTGTGGATGAAAATCGCGACAGCCCACGCCGTGTGCAGGCTGGGCATGCAGTTCCGCGGGGTGATCTGGTCGAACGGTATGGAGTGCGGGGTAGTGAGGGGCGGCGGTGTCTGTGGCCACAGGTCCGCCACCGCCCAGTGCGCGCTGGACGGAATGTCCGCCGCCCACAGGCTGACCGGCGCCCAGTACTCGGTGCCGGAGCCGTAGGCGAAGAGCGGGCCGACCACCGGGTACATCATGTAGAAGGCGGGCCCGAGAAGGCCGATCACCAGAAAGGTGCGCACCAGGTGATGGCTCGGGAAGCGGCGCTCGACCGCCACGCGGCGCAGTTGATACACCGCGACGACGACCGCGGCCAGCCCGAGTTGACCGTAGACGAAGTCGAGGAAATTGAAGCCGATGGGGCCGGTGGCCGAGACAAGCCGGCCTACCAGCCACGAAGGATTGCCCAGCGCGTGATCGGCTGTCGCCACGTACGGGTCGAGCACCGCCGGGCGGGTCTTCGCGGTGATGAGCAGCCATGTGTCGCCGGTCTTGCGGCCCGCCACCAGCAGGAGGCCGAGCCCGACGCCCTTCAGCAGCAGGACACGTTCCGGGCCGGTGCGGCGGGTGACCGCGATGACCCCGTAGCCCAGAATCACCCAGAACGCACCATTTCCGAAGAAGTGGCCGGCCGTGTCGACGTCCATCGCCCACCGGACCAGCGAGAAGGCGATGTCGATACCGATCGCCGCACCCACCGCGATGAACCGTTGCCGCCAGGTGAGGACCAGCGTCATCAACGCCATGGCGGCGTACAACAGGCTGCCCGACTTGGGGGCGACCACCGCCTCTCGCAGCTGGCTGGTGATCGGCCCCGGCAGGCCGTAGCGACGCGCGGCGAACTCCAGCGCGACGAGGAATCCGAGGGCCACGACACCCGCTACGGCCCAGAGTCCCGCCGGTATTCGGGGCGGGTCCTGCCGAGGTATGTGCGGGGGCGGAGCGGTCACTTCGCTCGCCATCCCGATGCGTCTCTTGGCCGACGTCCTGAAACCCCGCGACACCCGTCACGCCCCCTTGGTCCGCCCCTGCACGCCAACCGTGCCCTTGGTGTGCCCTTCAGAGCGGACAGCCACAGTCAGTAGCGGCGGTGCCCCAGGCCATCAGGGGAGGGAAGCACAGTGGATCAGCGCAGGTCAATAGCCATGTAGGCGCACAAACGCCTTCGTCTCCCCAGTCGACGGAGCGCGGTGCTGCCCGCCGCTCGCCCGGTTGTCCGGGAACCACCCCGGGATTGTCCTCGATCCGTAACGGACGCATCCGGTGGCCGCCGATCCTCGTCCTGCCAATTGGTCGCGAGGTGACCGAGGGTTCGGCGAGTAACTGCGGGAAAGCGGGGCGGACATGGCACGGCACGGCGGCGGGCGGGGTTGGTACGGCAAGGTGCTCGGCGCGGCGCTCGGGGTGACGTTGTTCGCCACCGGTGCCTCGATGTGGACCGCGCAGGCCGGTGCCGTGGGCGGCTCGTCGCCGAAGCCGTCCGCGTCGGCGACGCCGGGCAGTGACATCAAGCCGGTCGCGAAGACCATCGTGCACGCCTCGGACAAGGGCGCGCGCGGCATCAACCTCACCATCGACGACGGCCCCGACCCCGTGTGGACGCCCCAAGTACTCGACGTACTGCGGGAGTACGGGGTGAAGGCCACGTTCTGCATGACGGGGACGCAGGCGCAGGCCCACCCGGACCTCGTGAAGAAGGTCGTCGCGGCCGGGCACCGGCTGTGCGACCACTCGGTGTCGCACGACACCGCCATGGACAAGAAGTCCCGGGCCTACCAGTCGAAGGAGATCCTCGACGCCGAACGCATGATCACCGAGGCGTCCGGTGGCGTACGACCGATGTACTACCGGGCGCCCGGCGGGGCGTTCACCCCGTACAGCCGTACGCTCGCCGCCTCCCGTGGCATGCGCCCGCTGGGCTGGAACGTGGACACCAAGGACTTCGAGCGGCCGGGCACGGACGCCATCGTCGCCACCGTCGAGCGGGAACTGTCCAACGGTCCGACGCTCCTCTTCCACGACGCGGGAGGCGACCGCTCCCAGAGCGTCGAGGCCCTGCGCCGACTCCTCCCCCGGCTCAAGGAGCAGGGTTACGCCTTCGGCTTCCCGGTGCGCTGAGGCTTGGGCCGGAGCCTGCGCTCAGTGACCTTAAGGTTCCTGTCATGGATGAGATCGTCTTGATGTCGGACCCGAAGGTCGCCGCCGTACCCGTCGTGGAATGCGGTGAGCGGCTCGTGGATGTCCGGCGCGGCGGCTCGTTGCTGGTCGACGTACGCAAGCAGGACCCGGCGGACGCCTTCGCGTATCTGCGGGAAGGTGTGTTGGAGCGGTTGTTCAAGGCCCAGGCGATGCTTCCGCCGGGCCTGCGACTGCTGTTCGTCGAGGGATACCGGCCGCCCTCACTCCAGCGCGAGTACTTCGAGGAATACGCCGCACAGCTCCGCGCCGACCACCCCGAGTGGACCGGCGAGCAGATCCACTCGGCCGCCAGCCGCTACGTCTCCCCACCCGACATCGCCCCGCACAGCGCCGGCGCCGCCGTCGACCTCACCCTCGCCGACACCGACGGGCACGAACTGGACCTGGGCACACGGATGAACGCCGACCCGGAGGAGAGCGAGGGGGCTTGCTATACCCACGCCCCCGGCATCAGCGAGGAAGCCCGCGCCCACCGCGAGCTGCTGAGTTCCGTACTCACCCCTGCGGGTCTGGTCAACTACCCCACGGAATGGTGGCATTGGTCCTACGGCGACCGGTACTGGGCCCTGACCACCGGGGAACCCACGGCCCTCTACGGCCCGAAAGAACTCACGCCTCGGATCCTGTCGAGTGCGGACAGGTGAGAGGCCCCGGAGAGAGAGATCCGGGGCCTCTGGGGTTGTTCGTGGGTTACTTCAGGATGTTGAGGGAGTTGGTGGCGTCGTCCACGAAGTAGACGGCGTCACGGTCCAGGTCCACCGCGAGACCGAACAGGGCGCCCGCGCCGGGCGGGTCGCCGCTCTTGTCGAGTTGCCGGTAGGCCACTTGGCGACCCCTTGGCGTGGTCTCGACGATGTTGCCGTCGCCGCCGTTGACGGTCAGGATGTGGCCGTTGGGTGCGATGGCGAGGCCGAGGGGGCCGTTGAGCCGGCCGCCGCTGGTGACGACCCGGCCGGTGCCGGCGCTGTATTCCCGTGACAGCGCGTGCGGGATGACGTTGATCCGGTTCTTGACCGTGTCAGCGACGTAGAGCGAGCCGTTCTTGGAAAGGCCGACGCCTGTCGGGCCGATCACCAGGGCGGTGGGGTCGGTCTTCTGGGCGAAGCCCGAGCCGATCGTGGTGGTCTTCACCCGCTGCGGCGGCTTCTTGTCATGGTGCTTGAGGGTGATGCGCAGGACGGTGCCCCGGTCCACTTCGTCACCGCCGCCCGCCACCGTGCCGTTGAGCACGTTGGTGACGAACAGGTCGGTACGGTCGCCGTGGCTCGCGGCGGTCATGTCCCACGGTCCGTTGATGCCGCCGCCGGCGATCGTCTCGCGGACCTTGCCGTGGCTGTCCAGCACCAGCAGGCAGCCCGCGCGAGCGGTGGAGGCCGTACCGTCGGTGGTCGGCAGGCTGCCGACGACCACCCACCCGCCGGGCAGGATGCTCAGGGCGGTGGTGAGCCCCACACCGCCGGGGCAGGGGCCGGGCAGGCGTGCCGGGTCGATCCGGGCGAACAGCTTGGCCTTTCCGCGCGGGCTGATCTGCACCAGCGTGGTGCCCGTGCCCTGGAGGTTCTGGCTGTTGTTGAAGTTACTGACCAGGACATTGCCTCGGCGGAGCTTCCCGGCGTCGTGCGCGACCACGGCCGTGCCGTACGGGTTCATGTCGCCGTTCTTGGGGACCGTGGAGGCCACCTCACGCACGGTGTGCAGACGGCCGAGGAATGTCCCATCGGCCGAGGCGGAGCCTGCCGCGGCCGTTACCGAGATGGCCACGGCGGCTGTCAGCGCCGACAGCCCTCGCGCCAACGGTGACAGAAAGTTAGTTCTCATGTGCGTCACGTTAAAAGTGATGGTGGGATCAGGTGTGCGCGGACACGCTCCGCCCTCGGGTATTTCGCTCCGCTGGTGGCCCGAAGCGCCCAAGTGTGCGGGGCGCCGCGCGATCAGCCGTGGCAGTCGGAGTAAGGCTTCGTAGCAGTCGAGGCGCCCCCTCACGTCCGGGGCTCCCGTAACCCTTCGTGATCATGTCACCAGCCGGTGACAGCGTTGTCCTGGAACGAAGGCGCCGGGATCCGTTCGGCTCGCAGGCCCCTCATAGTGATCGAGCAAGCACCGGGAAGCCGACACCGCTTCGGCCTCAACCACCGATTACCCAAGGGGATTTCATGTCCGGCACCCGTCGCACCCATCGCACCCTCAGCCCCCTCCACACCCGTCGCAAGACTCTCCTCGTCTCCGCAGCCCTCGTGGGCGGCGCCATGCTGATGACCGCGTGCCAGGACACGGACACCGCCAAGGACACCGGCGCCGCGAACGGTTCCTCGACCGCCACCCCGGCCGCCCCGGCCGGCTCGTCGGCGGCCGACAGTGACCAGAGCGCCGACAAGGGTGCCGACAAGGGCTCCAGCGCGAAGGGCGAGGGATCCGAGGACGCGGCCGGCTCCGGCGCGGACACCGGCAACGGCGGGCGGGAGCAGGTCGGGCAAACCTGCGGCGCCAACGACATCTCCTGGAGCACCCGGTCCGAGTCCCAGGCCGGCGGATACATCCTGATCACGGCGAAGGCGAAGTCGGGGATCACCTGCTACCTGCCCGCCGCGCTGCCGACCGTGGCGTTCGGGTCCGACGGTACCGAGGCGGGTCCCGCGGAGCAGTCCGTCGGCCAGCAGATCAAGCTGAGCGGGAACACCACCGCCTACGCCGGGGTGAACCCGAAGACCACCAATGAAGACGGCGGCAAGGAGCTGGACTTCATCATCGTCGGCATCGGTGACGAGGACCCGAACCCGGAGTCCCTGCCGGTCGACACCATCACTGTCGACAGCCCGATCGTCACCAACTGGCACACCACCCCGGCAGACGCCGTTCCCTTCGACTGAGACGCCCGGAACTCCGCTCCATCCGGATCCACCTCGATCGGCTCCTCACCGAGCGCGGCATGACCCAACCCCCAACCCCCAACCCCCAACCCCCAACAGGGCGTCCTACCGACCGACACCGACACCGTGACCGTCCGAGTGTGTCGTAGGTCACGGGAAGTCGGTACGTGGTGCCGGACAGCTCATTGGGGTGAGCACTCATATGCGTACCCGGATACGAGCCGGGGATCCGAGCGCGTTCGCTGAGCTGTTCGACAGCTACGCACGCGCGGTCTACAACCATGCCTTCCGGCTGACCGCCGACTGGGCGACGGCCGAGGACGTCATGGCCGCGACGTTCATGGAGGCGTGGCGGCTGCGCGACAGAGTCGATGCCGAGGGTGGCTCGCTGCGTCCCTGGCTGTTGGGTATCGCCACCAACACGGCGCGCAACCAGTTCCGGTCGAACCGCCGTTACCGGGCCGCGGCGAACGCCGCCGCGGCGGCGGAGCTGTCGATGCCCGACCACGCCGACCAGGTGGCCGACCGGATCGACGACCGCCGGCGTCTCGCGACCGTCCTCGCCTCCCTCGCCGCGCTGCGCAGACCGGAGCGGGAGGTCATCGCGCTCTGCCTGGGAGAGGGCCTGGACTACGAGGCCGCGGCGGAAGCGCTCGGCATCCCCGTCGGAACCGTCGCCTCCCGGCTGTCCCGGGCCCGTAAGAAGCTACGCGCGCTGGCCGAGGCCGAGTTGGCCCGCCCCCTCACCGCGACGCCCCGCCCGACGACCGAACTGCCGCGCCCCGCCACACAGACGGCCACTACACAGACGACCGCCACACAGACGACCTCCGCACGGACAGCCTCCGCACAGACGACAACCGCGCAGACGGCCCGTAAAAAAGTTCGCGGTAAACGGGAAGTCGTTCGCCCCGTCCGACAGACAAGAGGCGATCACGACAACGCGATCCGGCCCGCACAGGAAGGAAATCGATGAACGCGAACCCGATGAACGCGAACCCGTCCCGGCAGCACCCTGCCGAGGGGGACGAGAGCGCGCGGCTCTTGTCCGGGACCGCGCGCGACCTGCCGCCGGGCCGTCACCAGTTCCACAAGGAGCGTCTGATGGCCCAGATCCACGACACGCAGCGCGAAGAGCGTGCGGCGACGGCCGCACCCGGCACGAAGACCCGGCGGTTCCGGCTGCCGCGGCCCGCGATCGCGCTGCCCGCGATGGTCGCCGTCCTGGCGGGGGCGGTCGTGGTCGTGACGGCGACGACCGGCGGGTCCGGGGTCCGGGACGGTGGCGTCGCCACCGGGCCTGCCCTGACCACGACGATCGGCGACGCGAGCACCGAGGGCCTGCCGCAGTTGCTCGACGAGATCTCGCTGGCCGCCGCCGCCGACACGTCCCGTCCGACCGTCAAGCCCGGCCAGTACATCTACATCGAGTCCAAGACGGCCGACACCTTCATCAAGACCGTGGACGACAAGAGCAGCCTGGCCAGCTACGCGCTGCACAAGCGCCAGGTGTGGATGTCCCCGGACGGCACCAAGGGCTGGCTGATCGATCCCTCGGTCAACGACGGCCCCGAGGGCGAGACCCTGAGCCTGCCGGACGAGCAGGGCAACATCCGGGAGGCGTCCCTCAACGGCCCGTCGTACGACTACCTGACCAAGCTGACCACCGACCCCGACCAGCTCCTCGCGAAGATCTACAAGGAGACCAAGGGCCAGGGCAACTCACCGGACCAGCAGGCGTTCAGCACCATCGGGGACCTGCTCGGCGAGAGCTACCCGCCCGCCGAGCTGTACTCGGCGCTGTTCAAGACGGCCGCGAAGATCCCCGGGGTCGTCGTCGTGAACGACGCGGTGGACGCGGTCGGCCGGCCCGGTGTCGCGGTGGCCCGCCTGGACGAGACCAGTGGCGCGCGCGAGGAGTGGATCTTCGACAAGAAGACCCATGTCTTCCTCGGCGAGCGCAGCGTCCAGGTGAAGCAGCTCAGCGGCGAGGACGCCCTGGTCAAGCCCGGCACGGTCAACCACACCAGCGCCATCATCACGCGTGCCGTCGTCAACGGCATGAAGCAGACGCCGCCCTCGTCATAGCCATAGGCATAGCCATAGCCGTGTCGTCGTCCTGACGCGCGGTCGGCCTCCGGTCATGTGGGCGGTCGGAGGCCGGCTCAGTACAGGCCCTTGTAGCTCTGCCAGCCGGTGGCGATCTTCACGCGCGCCGCGAAGGTGCCGTTGCCCTTGCCGGTCAGCCGGCACGTTGCCCCTTCGGCGCGTATCTCGGTCACACCCCTCTTGTGCCTTCCCGTGAGGCGCACATCCAGACCGTCCGGGGTACGTTCCCGCCGTCTCGTTGGTACGGCTGCACGAGAACGGCTCGCCCCCCTGTCATGGACGGGGGAAGCGGGCCGCTCCTCGTATCAGGCCGGTTCAGAGCAGGTCGAACTCGTTGCTCCCTGCGGCCACGACGAAGCTGTTGAACGCCTCGGAGGTGAACAGCAGGGCTGGGCCTTCAGGGTTCTTCGAGTCGCGGACGGCGATGCCGGGGTGCGGCCGAGTCACGTCGGCGCACTCGAAGCACTGCGCTTCGCTGCCTCCGCTGTAGGTGGACTTCTTCCAGACGGCGCCCTCAAACTCAGGAGCCACGTAGGCGCGTCCGTGCTTCGTGGTCACTGGTGCGGTCCTTCCAGGTACCGAGCAGTACCTACTTCAGGTGGCTCCCTTTGTTTGAGGGGAGACGGTCAGTGGTCGATGTCGCCGGACCTCACGAGGCCGACGAACGAATGCCATGTGGCGGCCGACACCACGAGCGCGGGACCGGACTTGTCCTTGGAGTCGCGGATGCCGACCTGGTCGACAAGATCCGCGATCTCGACGCAGGCTCCGCCCGTGTCGTTGCTGTACGACGACTTGAACCAGGCGGACTCGGGGGCCACTTCGAGGGCCGTGATGTGGGTGTTGATGGCTAATTCCCCTCCCGTGCTAGTTGTCGCCTGACCTCACGAGACCGACGAACGAAGACCAGGCGACGGCCGGCACCACGAGCGCAGGACCGGACTTGTCCTTGGAATCGCGGATGCCCACTCGGGCGCTCAGATCAGCGACTTCTACACAACTGCCGCCCGTGTCATTGCTGTACGACGACTTGAACCATGCGCACTCGGGGGCCACTTCGAGGGCCGTGATGTTGGTGTTGATGGCTACGTCCACTCTCGTGTTAGTTGTTGCAGGAACCCGGGCGTTCGAGCCGGGGGCAGGGCGCTGTCGCGCATGGCATCGAAGCGGCGGACGTTCCGTTGGACCTCCAGCCGCTCGTCAGTGACGCTGATCGTGTTGGGCATGTCGACCTGCACGACAGGGCTGAGGGTTTCGGAGAAGTCGAGGATCGTGAAGTTGCTTTCCGTGCGATACGTCACGACGTCGTGGGGCAGGATCTGGACGGTCACGTTGTCCAGCTCGCCCAGCATCACGATCTCCTCGTACTGAGTGCGCATCACCTCGGGGCCACCAACCATCCGTCGGACAGCCGCCTCGTCCATGATGACGCGCAGTTCCAACGGGTCCTCCGAGCGAGTGATCAGCTCCTTCCGCTCTAGTCGAAGTCGAACGTTCTGCTCGACATACTCGGTCGTCGTCTCGTCGACCGGCTTGGCGATCAGGTACAGCGCTTTCGTGTAGCCCTCGGTCTGGAGCAGGCCGTACACGAAAGCGGGCTGCCAGACGCGCATCACCGTGGCGTCCTGTTCCAACCCGCGGTAGGTCGGCATTCTCGACGGCATGTGTGCCTTGTACGGCGTCCATGGCTCCTTGCTCAGCGACTCCCGGTGCAGTTGGAGCAGGGTTTCCAGGTCCTCCTTCGGGAGGTCCGGGTCGAGATGGTCGATGAGTGCTTCGAGGTCGCTCACGCGTGGCAAGTCGTTCGCGCCGATCTCCACGCGCGCGAGTTTCGTGTGCGAGAAGCCCAACACATTCGCCACGTCCAAAAGCGTCTCGCCCTTCTTCTCTCGGAGCTTGCGTAACTCCTTGCCCAGTTCCCTGCGTCGGAAGGTCGCTCCGCGCTTCGCTGCCATTGCGTAACCCTTTCCCCAGATCTGTCGGTGCTCAACGTGGTTCGTGTCCGGTGTCTTTGCGGGTCGTACTCCTCTTCGCGACACCCCCTGTGTGCTCTCGCTCACCCCGTGCCCATGGTCGGGCATGTGCCACTTTGGTCGACGTCCCCATTTCCCTTGCACAGTAAATCGCCCATACAGCACGGTAGTTGAGCGAGCAGCTCGTGTGCACATTTCACGAAAACTCATGAGAGTGCACCCTCGAATTCGTGTGCGGTCCTGTCCTCCAGCAGGAGGCAACCCAGGAAGCTCCGGAGACCAGGGCCGCGCGCACGCCCCTCCGTACTCCGCCCACCTGGGAGTCCCCGATGAGCCCTGCCCCAGCCGTCGTTCCGCTGGTTGCTCAGCCGACGACACCGACCTCGCGCTGCTTCGCGGTAGCCATGACACCGGACCGGGTTCGCGTCGCCCGGATACGGCGCATCGCCGTCGCGCACCTGCGGCTGTGGGCCGTACCCGACGCGCTGACGGAAGATGTGCGGCTTGTCGTCTCGGAGTTGGTCACGAACTCCGTGGAACACGGCCACGGGACCGTCGTCCTGCGGATGCGGCACACCGGCAGCCGGCTCCGTATCGAAGTCACCGACGAGAACCCGGCCCCCGCCCAGTTACAGGACGCCGACGACGAGGGCGTGTGCGGCCGGGGACTGTTCCTCGTCGCCTCGCTCGCCGACGCATGGGGAGTCAGTGACGACGGCCGTACCACCTGGGCGGCCTTCACCCTGGCCGGGGAGACGTGATGACCGCCCTCACGCACGAGACCCCACGGGTGACCGACAACTTCTCCTACGACGACGCGACAGCCGACAGGCTCCTCTACGGCCTGCGGCGCTCCCTCGCCGCCGAAGCGATCACCGATGACCTGGAATCCGTACTCGGCGAATACGCCGTACACCCATCCCCCGCCGAAGGCACGGCCATCGCCGACCGGCTGAGACAGACGGCCACCCAGCTCGGGGACGTAATCCCGTACCTCATCAGGCCATACCCCGTGGACCAACAGCGCCGCGCAATAGACCAGTTGGGCGCCGTGATCAACCTGAGCGCCGAACAGCCCGAACCGGAAAACTCCCACGGTCACCTCGTGCGCCTCGCAAGCTCCCTCCTCACCCTCCTCGACCAGATGGGAGACGTCGCCTCATGACGCACCGCCCCAACAACCCCGGCAACCCGGAAAGCCGAGTACCGATGTCCCACTTCCGGACCACCCATCGCAAGGACTACGAACCCCACACCGACCTCACCACGCTCAAAGCACTCCGCCGCAAACACCCCGTACTGATCCACGTACTCGGCACCTGCCTCAGCGTCACCTCGTTACTCGCCGCCGTCATCGCCGCCCACACAACCCGGGGCCGGTGACGCAGCGGTGGACGATCCCGTGAAGCCCGACACAGGAACACTCCGGCACACGCTCCACGATCCGGCCTATGTGACAACCCTGCTCACGCGCCTCTTCGGAGCCGGAGACACCACCCTGCCCTGCGCCCGCGAGGACTACCACCTCACCCCAGACCAGACCGCAGCCGTACTCGCCATCGACGGCGGATCCAACGCCGACGACGACATCACCCCCGACACCTGGTGCCCCCTACACCCCCACCACCCCGGCCCCCACTACTCCCTCCTCCGCTACCTCAGCAACGACACAGTCGTATGGATCAAATGGCTCGGCCGCCTGAGTGAACTGGTCACCCTCACCGAATGCACCCTCACCACCACCGACCACGACACCTGCCCCCTGTTCACCGGCCACACCGGACCCTGCCCACCCCCAAGAACCGACTGACGACACCCCGCACCCGAAACGCTGCCGCAGTACCCGCTTCATACGCCGGGTGCAGCATGGAGGGATGTCCCAGACGCCTCAGTCCCGTACCGCCGGCGACCCCGAGACGGTCCCCGGCCCCCGTACCGTCGTCGTGGCCGGAGCCGGTCCCACCGGGCTGCTGCTCGCCGGAGACCTCGCGGCGGCCGGTGTGGACGTCGTGGTGGTCGAGAAGCGCCCGGAGGGCATCAGCAATCTGAGCCGCGCCTTCGGTGTGCACGCCCGGACCCTCGAACTCCTCGACGCCCGCGACCTCGCCGACGACCTCATCGCGACCGGCCAAACCATCAGCGAGTTACGGCTGTTCGGAGCGATCCCGTTCGACATCGGCGCGCTGCCCTCACGTTTCCCCTTCCTCCTGGTCACTCCGCAGTACGAGGTGGAGAAGCTGCTGCTGGGCCGGGCCCTGAAGAACGGCGCGGTCATCCGTTACGGGACCGAGGTCGTCGGTCTGGAGCAGGACGGCGAGGGTGTCACCGTGTCGGTGCGCGGCACGGAGGGCGACACGGACCGGCGAACGACCCTGCGGGCCGGCTATCTGGTCGGCGCGGACGGAACGCGCAGCGCGGTGCGCGAAGCACTCGGGCTGCCCTTCCCCGGCAAGGTGGTGATCCGTTCGGTGGCACTCGCCGACGTGAGGTTCGCCGAGCAACCCACCCTCGTCGTACGGGTGCACGGCACGGGCGACGCCTTCGGCTTCATCGCCCCCTTCGGCGACGGCTACTGGCGGGTCGGCGGCTGGACCCGGGCCCAGCGCGACGAACCCGACGATTCCCCGGTCGAGTTCGAGGAACTGCGCGCCATCATCGAGCAAGCCTTCGGCTCCGACTTCGGTATGCACGACCCGCGTTGGATCTCCCGCTTCCACAGCGACGAGCGCCAAGTGCCCGAGTACCGCGTGGGCCGTGTGCTGTTGGCCGGCGATTCCGCCCACCAGCACTCGCCGGCCGGCGGGCAGGGGATGAACACCGGTCTTCAGGACGCCGCCAACCTCGGCTGGAAGCTGGCGGCGGTGCTCGACGGCTGGGCACCCGACGCCCTCCTGGACACCTACCACAGCGAGCGCCACCCGGTCGGCAAGGCGGTGCTGCGCAGCAGCGGCCTCAACCTGCGCCTCGCCATGGCGCACAACCCGCTGGAGAAGGCGGTGCGCACGGTGCGGAAGCTGGTGGTCAGCCATGTCCGGCCCGTGATGCGGCAGGCGGTGGGGGAGATCACCGGAGTCGGCTACGCGTACCCCGCCGCGCGCGGGGCGCACCGGCTGGTGGGGAAGCGGGCACCGGATCTGGAGCTGGACCTCGGGCGGCTCTACGAGGTGCTGCGGAAGGGACGGTTCGTTCTGGTCCTGCCGTCGGACGGTAGGCCGGATGGGCTCACTGGACTCGACACCGCCGACCGCCGGGGGCGGCTGATCGTCGCCCGCCGCACGGGGAACCAGGACCGCGCCGGGACCGATGCGGTCCTGGTGCGGCCTGACGGCTACTACGCCTGGGCCGGCGCGGCGGAAGGGCCCGCGATCGAGGCCGGCATCACTCCGTGGGTGGGGTGACCGGCCCGTTCGGTGAGCGCGGCGGCAGCGGTGAGAGCGTGGGGAGATGCGCGAGGAAGCCGCCGTCCACGGACAGGACCTGTCCGGTGATGAAAGAGGCGGCCGGGGACGCGAGGAAGGTCACCAGTTCGCTCACGTCTTCCGGTGTGCCAAGGCGTGGAATGAGGTTCGCGCTCTGGAACATCTGCTGCACCGGTACGGGCATGTCCGCCTCCAGGGCCGGGGTGCGGACCAGTCCGGGCGCGACGGCGTTGCAGCGTATGCCGTCCGGGCCGTATGCGGCGGCCACGAAGCGGGTCAGCGCGATCAGCCCGCCCTTGGAACTGCCGTAGGCGACCATCACACGGTCGCCGGACAGGCCCTGGCCGCTGGTGATGTTGATGATCGACCCGCCGCCGCGCTCGATCATCACCGGCACGGTGTGCTTGCAGAGCAGCATGGGGCCGCGCAGATTGACCGCGAGTACCTGGTCCCACAGTTCCACGGACATCGACACCACGTCCCGGTCCTGCCGGATCGCGGAGGTCAGCGCCGCGTTGTTGTCGAGTACGTCGATGCCGCCGAAGGTGTCCACGGCGAAGTCCACGAGGCGTTTGACGCTGTCCTCCGAGGCGATGTCGACACCGCGTCCGACCACCGACAGGCCCTTCGCGGCCAGCTTCGCGGCGGCGGCCTGGGCGGGCGCTTCGGCGACGTCCGCGAGGACGACCCGCGCGCCGGCGGTCGCCAGCGACTCCACCGTGGCGGCGCCGATCCCTCCCGCACCGCCGGTGACCACAGCCACTTTGCCCACGAGGGAACGCGTTCCGTCAGCCATCGCTCAACGACCTCTCGTCCGGGACGGGTAGTCGCCCCCGATCCTGACGCACGTACGTGAAGGCAGTGCTGCGAGAGCATTTCGTCACCGACCGGACCTGACGATGAACCTCAGCGGGTGTCCGGGCCGTGACTGTTCTCCTGCTTCGGTCTCGTCGGCCCAAGGCTCAAGGGAACGTCAGGAAGCGCGGGCGATGCGGGCCGTGATCTGGGCGATGCGCTGGGCGGACTGCTCCGGTGAGGAGCCGGGTTGGACCATGTGGCTGACCGTGAGCCGTACGACCGTCTCCACCGCGAGACCGCGTGACTCGGCGTCGATCTCGGGCCAGGCGTCCACCGCGTACGCGTCGAGCATCGCCGTGGCGATGTCGAAGACCGGTTCGGGCCGGGTGGTCAGATAAGCGAGCAACTCGTCGTCGCCTCCGCGCGCGGCGGTGAGGATGGCCTTGGTCAGTATGTTGTCGGCGGCGTGCCGGAGCGTGAACCCGACGCCCGCGGCGACCGCCGCCTCCAGGTCGTCCCGGTGGGTGTCCAACTCCTGCTGGATACCGAGGAGAAAACGTTCGGTCTCGCGCTCGACGAGGGCCTGTCCGATGGCCTCCTTCGAACCGAACTCGTTGTAGAGGGTCTGCCGGCTGATGCCCGCGGCGCGGGCGATCGCGGCGAGCCGCAGCTTGCCCCAGCCGTCGGCGGCGACGAGGTCGAACGCCGCGTCCAGAACCTGCTGCCGGAGCAAGGATCGAACATTCTCGCGAAATCGTGTCATCGTGCCCCCACTGTAGCGACCGAAGTTGTCGAATGCGTTGACACTTCACGTGTCGACTGTCTAAATGTTGGGCGCTGGACAGTGCTTGTGTAAACACGTGAGTGCGACACGTACGAGACGTACGAGACGTACGAGACGGAGGAGGCGGCACATGGCAGCGACAGCCGACGCCCGGGGATCCGAGGCCCACATCACCTGGCGGGACCCCAAGCGCCATCTCTGGCTCATCGGCCTGACGGTCCCCCTGTTCCCGTTCATGGGCTGGGGCCTGTCCAACGCCACCGGGCTCGGCGTCTTCTGGTGGACCCCGCTGTTCATCCTGTACGTGGTCTTCCCGGTGGTGGACCAACTGATCGGCAAGGACGCGGTGAACCCGCCCGCGGAGGCGCTGGCCCGGCTGGAACAGGACCGCTACTACCGCTGGTGCACCTACCTCTTCCTGCCCCTCCAGTACGCCGGCCTCGTCATCGGCTGCGCGCTGCTGTCCGGCGGCGGAATGTCGCTCACGGACAAGCTGGGACTGACCCTCTCGCTCGGCGCCGTGGCGGGCATCGGCATCAACACCGCGCACGAACTGGGGCACAAGAAGGAGTCGGTGGAACGCTGGCTGTCCAAGATCGCCCTGGCCCAGACCTGGTACGGGCACTTCTTCATCGAGCACAACCGGGGCCACCATGTGCGGGTGGCCACCCCGGAGGACCCGGCCAGTGCCCGGCTCGGCGAGAGTTTCTGGCGGTTTCTGCCGCGTACCGTCCTCGGCAGTCTGCGTTCCGGCTGGCGGCTGGAGAAGAGGCGCCTGGGCCGGCGCGGCAAGAGCGCCTGGACCCTCCGTAACGACGTACTCAACGCCTGGGCGATGTCACTCGCCCTCTTCGGCGCCCTGGTCATCGCCTTCGGCCCGGGTGTCCTGCCCTACCTCGTCCTCCAGGCCGTGTTCGGATTCTGCCTGCTGGAAGTCATCAACTACACCGAGCACTACGGGCTGTTGCGCGGACAGACCACGAAGGGCCGCTACGAGCGGTGCGCGCCCCGGCACAGCTGGAACAGCGACAACGTCGCCAGCAATGTGTTCCTCTACCACCTCCAGCGGCACAGCGACCACCACGCCAACCCCACCCGGCGCTACCAGGCGCTGCGCCACTTCGAGGAAGCCCCCGAACTGCCCACCGGCTACGCGGGGATGATCGTGCTCGCCTACTTCCCGCCGCTGTGGCGCCGCGTCATGGACCACCGCGTACTCGCCCACTACGACGGCGATGTGACCCGGGCCAACCTCCAGCCCTCGAAACGGGCCGCCCTCCTCGCCCGGTACGGATCCGCCGTATGAGCCGCTACGCCTGCCCGGTCTGCGGCTACCTCTACGACGAGGAGACGGGCGCGCCCCGCGAGGGCTTCCCCGCAGGTACCGCCTGGAGCGAGCTGCCGGACGACTGGTGCTGCCCCGACTGCGGGGTACGAGAAAAGATCGACTTCGAGCCCGAGGTGACGTCATGAAGACCTGGCAGTGTCTGGTGTGCGGTTGGGTCTACGACGAGGCCGACGGCTGGCCCGACGAGGGCATCGCCCCCGGCACCGCCTGGGCCGACATCCCCGACGACTGGTCCTGCCCGGACTGCGGCGCCGCCAAGGCGGACTTCGAGATGGCCGAGATCACCCACGCCTGATCCGCACGGCGGCCAGGCACCCAACTGTTCGGTAGGCGCCCTCAGATGACGTCGTGGACGTTGTGCTCGGTCAGGTCGGACGCGTGCCGGGCGACAGCGCGGTAATCGGCGTCGTCATGGAGGACAGCCAGTCCGTGGTGGGCGGCGGTGGCGGCGATGACGAGGTCCACCGCCGAGGCGCCGCGATGCTCCCCGGCCTGGGCCATTCGGTGTTGCACCGCGCCGATCCAGCGCCCGGCGTTCTTGGGCACCGACACATCGGGGTAGAGGTCGGTGAACATCTCCACGATCTCGTCGTACTCGCGTCCGTTGCGGGCGCTGTGCAGGAACTCGGTACGTTGCGGGTAGCAGGACGCTATGGCCCCGGCGTCGATCGCGTCGTACCAGGCCGATTGCAGTTTTGGCTCGCGGAGCAGCCGGACCAGGCCGGATGTGTCGAGCAAGTAGATCACCGGCTGTGCTTCTCCGCCCGATGCAGACGCTCGGCGTCCTCGACGGCGCCCCACTCACGGGCACGCTCGAAGTGACGGCTGATGCGCGCCGCACGCTCCTGCTGCTCGGCGTAGAAGCGCAGCGCGAGATTGACGGCTTCCTTCTTGGTCCTGACCTGGGACAAGGCCATGGCGCGTTCCAGGGCGTCGTCATCGATGTCGATCTGGGTCACAGACATACCCGCACCTCCCGCACATGTTGGTGATGTACATAGAAGGATACGTCATCAACATTCAGGCTGCCTCCGGGGAGGCCGCATACCATCGTCAGGCACCACGGAGGTGGACGGCATATGGGGAGCTACGTGACGCGGCGGGGCGTTCGGACCGGGGCGACGCTGTGGCGGGTGTGTGCCGAGGGGACCGAGCAGCGTGTCGTTCCCGATGGTGTGATGGATCTGATGTGGCTCCAGGGCCGGCTGGTCGTGGCGGGGCCCGATACCCGGGCGATGGTCGCGGCGACGGGTGTCGGCGAGGTCACCTGGGGTCTTCGCTTCGCGCCGGGCGTGGCGTACGCGCTGCTCGGTGTGCCCGCGCATGAACTGACCGACCGGCGCGTCGAGTTGTCGGACCTGGTCGCGTCCACCGGGTACGACGGCCGGTCGTTCGGGGCGGGCGCCCTGGAGCGGGTCTTCGTCGCGCTGTGGACCCGGGCGGAACCTGAGCGTTCCGTTCTACGGCTCGCGGCCTCGCTCGACCGTGCCGCTCGCGAGGGGCGGGGCGTGCGGGAGACGGCGGAGGTCCACGGACTGTCGGAGCGGTCGTTGCTCCGGCTCAGCAACCGGCTCTTCGGCTACGGCACCAAGACGCTCGCGCGGATCCACCGTTTTCAGCACGCGTACCACTTGGCTCGGACAGGGCCGCTGCCGCTGAGTGAGGTCGCGGCGACAGCCGGTTACACCGATCAGGCCCACTTCAACCGTGAGTGCAAACGGCTCACCGGCCGGACCCCCGTCACGCTCACCCGCGCCGGCTGACCGTTTCGTCCAAGCCTGCGGTGCCCGAGCGGTGCCAAGGTCGCCGTATGAACATCAACCTGGGCCGCGCGGGAGCCTTCATGGCCGCGCACGCACGCGTACTCGACCGGCGGCGCTTCGAGGCCGTCACCACCGCCACCACCGCCACCACCGACAGTGACGCCGCCCGCCGGGCCGTCGTCCACGGGCTCGACGCCTACCGGAACCCCGACGGCGGCTACGGATGGGGACTCGAACCGGACCTCCGCGCACCGGAGAGCCAGCCGGGAGGCGCCCAGCACGCGTTCGAAGCGCTCGCCGACGCCGGTCCCGTGACCTCCCCGCACACCGCCGCGCTCCTCGACTGGCTGGACTCCGTGACGCTGCCGGACGGCGGGCTGCCGTTCGCGCTGCCGATCAGCGATCCCGTGGCCTGCGCCCCGTTCTGGGTCGGGGCCGACCCCTCGGAGTCGTCACTCCAGATCACGGCCGCCGTGCTGGCGCAGACATATCGGGCCGCGCGCTGGGACGCGACCGTACGAGAGCATCCGTGGACGGCGACGGCGACGCGCTACTGCTTCGACGCGATCGGCCGGATCGACGAGGCGCCCTTCGCGTATGTGCTCTCCTTCGCGCTCCGGTTCCTCGACATCGCGACCGACACCCACCCACTAGCACATGAACTGCTCGACCACCTCGGGCAGTTCATCCCGAGGGACGGCGCGGTCCCCGTCGTCGGCGGGGCCGAGGGCGAGACGCTGCGCCTTCTCGACTACGCGCCCGAGCCTGGACGCCCGGTCCGCGAACTCCTCGACCCCCAGGCGGTATCCGACGATCTCGACCGCCTGGAACGCGGACAGCGACAGGACGGCGGCTGGGCGGTCGACTTCACCAGCTACTCACCCGCCGCGACACTGGAATGGCGCGGCCACGCGACGGTCGGCGCCGCCGCTGTGCTGCGCATGAATAGTCGGTGACCACCCGATACGCGGACGACCCGCACCCGTATGCCGTAGGTGACCGTATGGCACACATGCCTGGCTTGCAGAGAATCCGTGCAGGAGTGTCACACAGACTGCACACAGTTGTTCGGCTTCCTCGTTAGCGTGACTGGCTGCTCTATTCCCACGTGCGAACGTGATCAGGCCGCGGTCCGGCGGCTCGACGGCATGCCAAGTCAGGAAGACCGCCAATGGATTACTGCTCCTCGTGCCGCCGACATCTCAATGGCGCCCTGGTGTGTCCCGGGTGCGGTGCCTACGCCCCGGACATCGCTCCGGTCGCCGAACTCGACCTCGCCATGAACTCCATGAACACCGTGGCCGTCGTGGACACCGTTCCGCCCACCCCCAACGGTCATGTCGCCGTACCGGCCCCGATGGCGTCCATAGCCACCGCGGATTACGAGTTCGAGCCCTCCGGTGATGTGTACGCTCCGGCTCCGCTGCCCCAAGGGCGGGCGGCCAGGCGGCGGCAGCGGGCCCAGTGGAAGAAGAACCAGCGCCGGGCCGTCGTCGCCACCGCCGTCGCGCTCGTCGGGGGCGGTTTGACCGTCGCCGCGATGGACCGGGGCTCCGCCGACCGTGCGCAGGCCGCGTCGGCGCCGGAGCATGACGGTCCGGATGTCGAGAGCATGGGTGTCGCCGAGGAAGAGGCGACGCAGGAGCCGGAGGCGCCCGCCGCCCGGCCCGGGGGGCGGCACCGGGCGCCGGACAGTTCCACGTCCACGTCCACGGGGCGGACCGTCGCCGATGTTCCGCGTCAGCAGTCCGCCGTCGCGCCGCAGCACAACGCGCCGCCGAGCACCGTGCGGGCGGACACCACGGATCGGAAGTCGCTGGCCACGGCGGTGCCGAAGCCGGTGACCACGCCTCCGGTTGTCTCCGACACCGTCCCTGACACCGTCGTCACACCGCCGCCGGCGCAGACTCCCGCGCCCGCCGATCCGGGTGCCCCGGCGGCCAACCCGGCACCGGAGAAGACGAAGCCGCAGCTTTGCGTGCTGGTGCTTTGTATCGGTTGACCTGCATCCGCTGACCTGCCTCGGCTGACCGGCAGCGCCGGGTGGGCACTGCCGGTACCGAATCAGCGCAGGTAACTGCCGAATTGGGCTTGGGTGGTCGGGGCCCCGACCGTGCCTGGGCCGAAGGCTGTTGCCCCGGTCGTCGTCAGACCGGTCGTGGTGCCGCGTAGGGACCACACCGCTCCCGCCGACGCGTTCTCCGCCACCGACGAGACCGCCAGGTCCCGGTGGCCGTCGCCGTTGACGTCGAGGAGGGTGCAGGCCGCGCCGAACTTGTCGCCCTTCTCGGCGACTCCGGGCACACCGGGAGTGTTCTGGTGCATCACCTGGCTCCCGGTACCGGTGACGCCGGACGCGCTGCCGTGGAGCAGGGCGAACGAACCCGCGTCGGTCAGCCCGCTGAAGTCCTCGCCGCTGATGCCGAGCGCGACCTCCGCGCGGCCGTCGCCGGTGACGTCGGCCACCGCGACGCAGGACCCGACCCGGTCGCCCGGTTCCTGAGCCCCGTAGAAGCCGGGCAGTCTCTGGTCGAAGGACTGCGCGCGGGTCGCGGACGGACCGGTGGGCGTGCCGTAGGTGACGGTGACCTGTTCCTTCTCGCCCGCGCTGCCGGTCACCAGGTCGTCGTAGCCGTCGCCGTCCACGTCGCCCACGCCGGTGGCCGGGTCGTCGCCGGAGGTACCGATGCCGCCGATGGTGCCGGTCCGCTGGAAACCCGTGCCGGCGCCGAGCAGGACATGGGTGCCCCACACCCCGTCGCCCTCGTACTGCCAGACGGCGATGTCGTCGCGGTGGTCGCCGTTCACATCGCCGACGGCCTTCGCGACGGTGGGTCCGCTGGTCGAGTGGGGACCGTCGACGCAGGTGTCGTTCGTGGCGCACGCGGCGCCGTCGTTCTCGTAGCCCCACCACTGGGACTTGTTCAGGAAGTCGAGCTTCGCGGCCGGTGTCCCCTGGCGGGAGATCGGGCCCTTCCAGAGGGCCGCCGACTGTCGTACGGGGTCGTCGCCCTGGACCTTGGCGGCGCCGAACAGCGCGAGGTCGGCCCGGCCGTCGCCGTCGAAGTCGCCGACCTGGGGCGTCCGTCCGTGCCCCGCGATCGCTGTGCCGCCGGTCAGACCCGACGCCGAACCCCACAGCACGACGGCGCCCGCCGCGCCGTCGGCCGAGCCGATGACGAGGTCGCCGTAGCCGTCGCCGTCCAGGTCTCCCTTGGCGAAGGTCTCCCCGAACCGCTGCTTCGCGACGGCCGAACCGGGCACCCCGGCGGTCGAGCGGCTCACGAGCTTCTTGCGCGCGGGGTCGAGCCCGGTCGCCGAGCCGTACGTGACCGCCACATAGCCGGCCTGCGGCTTGCCGGAGATGGTGCCGCCCGGGGCGCCGGTGACCAGGTCCGCGTATCCGTCACCGTTGAAGTCGTCGGCCGGAGCCGCCTTGCCCGAAGCCGCCTTGCCCGGGGCCGCCGTGGCCGGGGCCGCGTACGCGTCGTGCGGGGCGAGCGTCCAGGCACTCAGCCCGCCCGCCACCAGAAGCGCGGCGGCGAGGGGGGCCGCCGCATGACGGCGTCGCATCAGTAACATCCGGATTCCTTACGGTCGTCAGGCAACGTTCACCTCTGAGGACACGGGAACGGCGGGGAGGGTTGCACGACCTCCGCGTCCGAATGCCGCCAGCGGGACCGTCACCCCCCGCCGACACTGAAGCCATGACCCACTACTCCCCCCTCCCCATCGCCCCCGCCGCCCTCAAGGAACTCCGCGACACCGACGACTCCGGGCGGCCGATGCGCCCGTACACCGCGCGCGAGGACGGTGTCCCCGTCAACTGCGTGGGCAGCCCGCTGCGCTGCTGTCTGCGCGGGATCGAGCCCGGCGAGCGGGTCGCGCTCGTCTCCTACGCGCCGCTGCGGCGCTGGGCGGCGGAGACCGGGGCCGAGCCCGGCGCGTACGACGAGGCGGGGCCGGTCTTCATCCACGCCGACGACTGCGAAGGCCCCACCGAGCCTCGGGGATACCCGGTCATCCGCCCGGGAGCCCTGCGCACTCTCCGCCGCTACGACGCCCAGGGCCACATCCTCGGAGGCCGCCTGTTCGAGATCCCCGAGGACGCCGACACCGCATTCGACCGGGCCTTCGACGAGGCGTTCGCGGACCCGGAGGTGGCGCTCGTGCACGTACGGGCGGTGGAGTTCGGCTGCCTCCACTTCGAGGTGCGGCGACCCGAGGGCAGGCCCTGACCACCTGATGACCAGAAACCCCCTCTGCCTCTGTCAGTGCCATGCCTTACGCTGCCGATGGAAGCCGCGCCCCGCACGTCACCGCCCGCACTTCCGGAGCGGGCACGTCCGGGTGTTGCGCGGCGCTTTCGTCTCGCCGGTCATGCACCGTCATGCGCCGGTATTCCTTGTGGGGGGAACGTCACTGTGCGAAGACGCACCATGTCGACCGCTACGGCACTCGCGGTCCTGTTCAGTTCGGCGGCGCTGACCGCCGTCACAGCCGGCCCCGCGTCGGCGGCGTCGGCCACCGTCGCCACACCCGGCGGCGTCGTCGCGGACGGCACGCTCAAGCGGGTGTTCGTCGGCGACCGGTCGGCGGGGAAGATTCTCGCCACGGACTACAACGGCGCCTTCCTCGACTCGGTGAGCGGTATCAGCGGGGTCTCCGACCTGGCGCTTTCCGAGGACGGTACGACGCTGTACGCGGCGGCGTCCGGCAGCCATGAGATCGTCGCGCTCGACGCGGCGACCCTCGACGTCAAGGCCCGCTACGCGGTGGCCACCAACACGGGCCCGCGGTACGTCGCCTTCACCGGCGGCAAGGTCTGGTTCACCTACGGCGACCAGTGGGACGGCAACCTGGGCTCGGTCGACCCGACGCCGGAACCGACGCCCGACCCGACGCCGGACCCGACCTCGGAACCGACAACCGACCCGACGCCCGACCCGACCACGGAACCGACAACCGACCCGACGCCCGACCCGACCACGGAACCGACAGCCGACCCGACGACGGAACCGGCGGCGGGCCTCGCGAGCGCCGCCGACCCGGTGACGCTCGGTCAGTTCCCTCTGGCGCTGGGCATCTGGGGACCGGGTCTCCTCGACACCGACGCGTCATCGCCCGGCCTGCTGGCCGTCGCCCAGTCGGGGATCTCCACGGACTCGATGGCCGTCCTGGACGTCTCCACCGGAGAGCCCCGGATGGTCGCCTACCACCAGGGCGACTACACGCTGAACACCGGCATCGGCGACATCGACCTCGTCCCCGGCACCGCGCAGGTCCTGGTCAACGGCACCGAGCGGGACGCGTACGCGGACGGCAAGTTCACCCGCGCCGGCGCGTACCCCACCGGGCACCGGGCCGACGTCGCGGCGAACGGACTGATCGCCCAGGTCTACGGCGACAAGCTCGCCGTCTACCGTCCCAACGCCACCAAGCCGCTCCGTACGTACACCACCAGCTCGACCGGCACCGGCGACCTGGCGTGGGCCCCGGACTCCTCGCGGATCTTCGCGCTCGTGGGGTCGGGTGGCCGTTACACCCTCAAGGCGCTCACCGGCCCGACGCTGAACGTGCCGACCCTGACGGTGAACGCGCCGTCGAAGGCCACGCGCGCGAAGAAGCTCACCGTGACGGGGAAGCTGTCGGCGACGGTGGCGCTGCCGACCGGTGTCTCCTTGCAGGTCACCCGTACCGACCTGGACAGCCCGAACGGCAAGGCGCTGCCCTCCGTGAAGGTGAAGACGGACGGCACGTACAGCTTCACGGACACCCCGCCGGCCGGCGGCACGGTCACCTACCGGGTCGCCTACGCGGGCGACGCCGGGCACACGGCCGTCTCCGCGTCCGACAAGGTCGATGTCTCCCGTAACAAGGCGACGCTGACGCTGAGCAACAACGGCAAGGTCTACTCGTACGGCAAGGACGTCTCCTTCAAGGCGCACCTCGGGTCGACGTACAAGAACCGCACGGTCGAGATCTGGGCCAACCCCTACGGCGCCGACAAGCCCAACAAGCTGGTGCGGACCGGGAAGGTCAACTCCAGCGGCAACTTCTACGGCACCGTGGACATGAAGCGGGACACCGTCGTCACCGCGATCTTCCGGGGCGACTCCCGTACCGCGCCGAAGACCACGAAGGTCACCGCGTACGCCAAGGTCAAGATCTCCACCACCGTCTCCAGGCACTACAAGACGGGCAAGGTCGGCGGCTCGACCACGTACTACTGGTTCCACAAGAACAGCGACGCGGTCCTGAACACGACGATGACCTACTACAAGGGCCGTCAGATGCGGTTCGACCTCCAGGTCTACTCGGGCGGCAGGTGGTACTCCGCGGACTCGCAGTACTTCAGCCTCCCTTCGAACGGAAAGCTGTCCGTACTGCTCCCGGGACCGGGCGAGTCGGGCATCAAGGCGCGGATCCGGTCCGCGTACATCAACGGTTCGTCGGGCGACAACGTCAACTCGACTACGTACGGGTCGTGGAAGTACCTGTACTTCACCAGGTGACCGGTAACCGGTAACCGGTAACCGGTAGTTAATAGCAGGTGGTCGGTGGAGGGGGCGCGCCTTACCCCTTCACCGGGCCCATTCGACGAGTGCGGGGACGGCGCGCTCGACGAAGTCCTCGAAGTCGGCGGGGGTGTTGTAGACGTGGGTCGACAGGCGGAAGTACCCGGCGCCGCCGAAGCTGGTGAACGCGGCCTCGAAGCCGAGTTCGGCGGCGACCCGGTCGCGTAGGGCATCCGCGTCGGCGCGGGTGGTGCCGAGCCCTTCGGGGATACGGACGAGACGCAGCGCGTTGACGGGCATGCCGACATCCACGGTGGCGTCGGTGCCGGTGGCCTCGGCGAAGGCGTCCGCGATGAGGCGTTCCGCGTAGTCGGCGAGGTCCCGCATATAGGTGCGGGCGGTGTCCCAGCCCCAGGTGCCGTCGATGAAGGCGAGCGAGGTCGGGGCCGCCAGGTAGCTCGTCACGTCGAGCGTGCCCTGGGTGTCGAAGCGGTGCGGGAACGGTTCCTCGGCGCCCCAGGAGTCGATCAGCGGATGGAACGCGTCCCGTAGCGGGCCCCGGGCGACCAGGGCCGACGTACCGCGGGGCGCGCAGCCGAACTTGTGGAGGTTGCCGACCCACGCGTCGCAGTCGACGCCGGCGAGGGGGTCCGCGGCGAGGCCGGGGACGTGGGCGCCGTCGATCAGCAGCGGGATGCCGCGCTCCCGGGCCAGCGCGCCGATCCGCTCGACCGGCATCCAGCGGGCGGTGGCCGAGGTGATGTGGTCAAGGACGATCAGCCCGGTGGCGTCGGTGAGTTGGGCGGCGATCGCCCCGTACGCCTCGTCCTCGCCGGCGTCGAGCGGGACGTGGGCGGTCCGGACGGTGCCGCCCCAGCGGCGGGCGAGACGCCGGGCGCCCATGGTCACGGCGCCGTAGCCGTGGTCGGTGACGACGATCTCGCCGCGAGTCCTGGTGGGCAGGTTGGCGTAGACAACGCTGGCGCCGCCACTCGCGTTCGGGACGAGGGCGAGGTCGTCGGCGGCGACGCGGAGGAACGCGGCGATCTCGGTCCGCGCCGCGGCGACCCGGGTGTGAAGGCCCGGGAACCAGGTGCCGGGTGAGCGCTCCATCTCCTCACGGAGCCGGTGCTGTTCCCGCTGGGCGACGAGGGGGACGGCGCCGAACGACCCGTGGTTGAGGTGCCGGTGCGCGGCAAGCAGCGACCATGCCTCGCGGGCCGGGCGACCGTCGGCGAGGAGGAGGGGGCGGGGCGCCGTGACGACACCGGTCTCGCTCACGTGACTCAAGATCTCCTTTTGACTGAGGGGTCCGGGGGTCCGGGGGTCCGGGGGTCCGGGGGTCCGGGGGTCCGGGGGTCCGGGGGTCCGGGGGTCCGGGGGTCCGGGGGTCCGGGGGTCCGGGGGATAGGCTGCGATGCCTGGTCGGTAGCAGTCAATAGCGGTCAGTAGCGGCGCCGGTGCCACTGGCCGTCGGCGAGATCGAGTTCCGAGTACGCGGCCTCGCAGCGTACTGCCGTGGCCGACCGGGTAGACGTCATGCGCGACACGGCCACGGATGGCGCCGATCGGCTTACCGATGCCGGGATAGAACTGCGACCAGTCGTGGCCGTTCCAGTGGTAGAGCACGCCGCCGAAGGTGGCGATGTGGACGTCTCTCGATGCACACGTAGATCGGTCGCATGGTGCGCTCTCCGTTCTGTCAGCTCGTTCCGCTGCCGTGGCACTGCGAGCACTGGCCTGTCCACCGGTGCACGGTCGGTATGTGGTTCCCGTCCTTGTCGATCTCGACGGTGTGCTATCCGTGCTCGGTCACAACGGCTCCACCACAGGCGCCGCAGGGCGGGTCAGGCATACGGTGAGGATGCCCGAATCGACCCCCTCGTGTCAGGCCATCGGTCGACAGGCGTCCGCACGGATCCAGAACCGTTCACGAAATCGGGGGACGTGAGACCCAGGCTACGGACAGTCGACAGCACTGCGGCCCCCACAACGCGAGGGCCGCAAGGCGTACCGTTGGCCACCTCACCGCCGCCGGATGCCGAGTCGGTACCTAGGACGCCGGGGCATAAGGCTTACGCCCCCTCACCGACGACGAACGAACAACCCATATGTCCGGTTCATTGAAAGTGAAGAAAAACGGCATCGCCCGTCCGTAAAGCACCAGGTCAGCGCCTGTGGTCCCCGCGCGTGCGGGGATGGTCCCGACAAGAAGTCAGCGCTCTGGCAAATGGGCGCCTACTCCCCGCATCTGCGGGGAATTTGGTCGACGTCGGACACGGCCGCCCCGCCGAAACGAAGGCCGTCTGCGATTCAACCCGGAGTCATCCAGGCGTAGATTGCGAGGGACAGCACGCAATGGGAGCCAGCATGTCCGAGCACCCTGAAAGGCACGTCGGGACCCGTATTCGCGAGTTCCGTGCCATACGAGACTTCAGCCTTGCCGAGCTGAGCCGCCTTGCCCACGTGTCCACCAGCCAACTGTCCCGGGTCGAGACCGGTGAGCAGCCGGCCAGCCCGTCCGTGCTCGCGGCCGTAGCCCGCGCGCTCGGCGTCACGCTGTCCGTACTGCACGGTCAGCCCTACGTGCACATGCTCCAGAAGGACCAGCTCGACCGGCTACTCGCGCCGATCAGCAGCGCCCTGGACGCGTGGGACATCCCACCCGACGATGACATGCCGTCACGCCCTCTGGACGAGGTGGCGGTGCGCACAGCACAGATCGCGAAACTCCGTGCGGCAGGAGAGTTCGGCGACGTTGCCGAAGCTCTGCCGGAACTCATCTCCGACACGGCGGTCGCCGTACAGATGCACAGCGCCCCGGGCCGGGAGCGCGAGCGTGCACACAACATGCAAGCGGAAGTTGCCCGCACTACGGCGATCATCGCCTACCGGCTCGGCTTCATGGACCTCGCCCGGCTCGCACTCGCCCGCATGGCCATGGCCGCCCCGCAGTCCGGGGACCCGCGTCAAGTCGCTGTCGAACGGTACGAGCGAGCCGTCATCACCCATGCGGAGGCGACTCGACCCGACCGAGGCGTGGCGTTGGTCAAGAAGGCGCTACGGGACCTCGATGACGACGGTGACCCATCGACGCTTGCCGTACGGGGAACGTTGCTGCTGCGCGCCTCGGCTCTGTCCGCCGTACAGCGTGATCACTCCGCCGCGCAGGACTGGCTCGGCCAGGCCAACGAACTCGCCGGGGCCGCGGCGGCGGCCGATGCGGCGGCAGATCCGCCCGGTACTCGATACGCCCTGGCGTTCGGTGAACTCAACGTGGCACTCGGACGCCTCGATGTGGCCATGTACCAGGACGACCACGACGAGGCGCTGCGCGTCGCTTCCGGGGTGCGCTTGCCGGACTCCTACCAGCCGACCAGAGTCGCCGGGTTCCTGATCCGTAAGGCCAGCGCGGAAACGTGGACGGCGCACCACGACGAGGCGCTGGAATCTCTGGAGAAAGCACGCGAGACCGCGCCGCAACTGACGCGGTACCACCCGGAGGTTCACGAGACCGTCGGAACGCTGCTGCGAGCGCGCAGGCGAGCACCGGACCCACTACGCGAGTTCGCACAATGGAGCGGTGTGTAGCGCAACGGGCACTCTGAGTCAAGGCTCTGCTTGTCCCCAACTTGGGGACGGCAGAGCCTTGTTCTGTCGGCACGCTGAGTCAGCAAGCGAGACCCCGGCGACCGCGCGAACGGCCCCGGGGCTCGGCCGACTTCGAGGGAGCCGACATGCCGCACCGCACAACCGCCCTGACCTCAACCGATACGGCGTCCCCGGCAGACGCCCCGCCGCTGCTGACGGACCAGCTCGCCGAGTGGGTGCGGGACCAACCCCCCTGCGAACGGGTGGCCGTGGCCGCGCTCATCGAGGAGGACGAGTTACTGGCGCGGGAGTGGGTGCGCCGACTTCTGGTTGCCGAGCACGATGACGGTGCGGTGTCGTGTGACTGGCTGGCGTTCGAGGCCCGCTACACCCGGGCGCCGGGTCTGACTCCGGAGGACAAGGCGTTCCTCCGCCTGGTCGTCGCGGTCCGCTTCCCCCGCAATATCTCACTGTGGAATCTCGAACTGCTGGATGAACGGCGCCTGTGCATCGTGCTGCGTGCCATGGCGAAACTGGCCGGGTCCGACACCGTCGCCGTGGGGACGCGGGTATGACCGGGCCCCAGCTCATGTACGACACCAACGACGGCCGCGTCGAGTTCTTTCCGGAGGCCGCCATCGCGTACGAGGCCCTGATCGAACACACCGTGACGTGCGCACAGTGCAACGCCAACCAGAAGAAGTGCGTACCCGGTACCGCCCTGCGCCGCGCCCTCCGGGACACCCGCCGATGATCTGCTGCCGCTGCCAGGCCCCCATCCTCCCCGGCGAAGAATCCGAACGGCTCATCCTGGACCGGGCATCCGGCCCGCCCCTGATCAACCACCGCCACACCACCTGCTCCATCGACGCCGAACGGGCGGCCCTCGGACGCCTGTTGTCGCGATTCCTGTGACCAGGGCGGCCAGTCGCACCCCGCCGAAAGGATCCCCCATGTCGCCATGCGGCACCCCCTTAACCCTGCCCGCCAACCTCATCGACACCACCGTCAACCTGGCCGGCGGAGACACCGCCGCCACCGACGTATGGCCGTACGTGAAGTGCGAGGTCGAGACGCACACCGAGGGCGAACACGCCGCCCACCTCGTGTTCGTCCCCGGTGTATCCGGACGGGCCGTATGGGCGGTGTGGAAAGAGTCGTACATCGCGGCACAGATCAAAGAACCGTGCATGGCCGCCGTCGGATCGGGCGGAACCGAGGAAGTCTGCGTCCTCTTCGCCGAACATCCCGGACGCCACACATGGGAGATGTCCCCCAACCATCAAACAGGCAAGGAAGCATGGGAAGGGAAGGAGTGCGCCAGCGCCCGCTCGCGGGTCGCCGAGGTGCCGGCCCCGGTGGACGAGACGTGAGTATCCGCGTATCGCCCGTACGGGACTTGCCCGGCTTGTCTACAGATACCGGGGCATCGTGCTGCCGCACTTCACGTACCCAACCGGCTCGGCGGTCAGGGTTTGATAGACGATCAATCATCCGGTCGTCATCGTCCAAGCCACTACTACGTGGCGCTCCCGCGCATGGTTCGTGTCCGCCGGCACCCGGGCATCATCCCCGGGGCCGGCCGTGAGACGGTCCACCCATGCCCCGAAGAGGTACCGCTCCGCGCCGCCGCTGAGCCGGGTGCGAGGAGGAGATGTGAGTCGGAGGCGGTACGTCGCCAGAGGGGTACCCGGGGGCTACCGGATCTGGGACAACCGACGGCGCGGGTGGTGGGGCGACCTCTACCAACTCTGTCCTGACGACCTGCTGACCGAACTCAACGGACAGGCGGACCAAGCGCGAATCACGGCGCTGCTCAAGCGGTACCGGGCACTCAAGCGGTAGTGGTGGCCGGCCGCCCGTCTCAGTCGGCGCGCGGGACCGCGCGCCCCAGCGCCTGGTCCGTGATGCACACCTTCATGTTCACCTCGTACAGATGACTGACCAGATCGTCGATGGCCTTCGTCCTGCCCTCGACTATGACGCGCGTGAGGTAGCTGAGGCGGGCTATCGGTTCGGACACCCGCTCCCCGGTGACATCGTTGTCCTCGGGCCGCGCGGGACGCCCGACATGGCCCGGACGCGCCTTGCGCACCGAGTCACGGAGATGCGTCACGGCATCATCGGAGTGCTTGAATTTCCGCTTATCACCCATGAATTACCCATCCGTCCCGTTGCCTTGAACCCACCGTCCCTCTCCCACACGAGGGTAGCTTGAACGGGTCACGGGCTACGGAAAACGGAGGCTACTGGGGTGGGCAGGCCGACGGACTGGGAGTTGCTGGGTCTTTCCAAGGATCCAACACCTGGCGACGCGGACGTACTCCTTGAATGGCAACGCTTTTTCCGGCGCAGAGAGCAGGACGCCGAGGACGCGCACAGTCAATTAACCCGCGTGATCAACGACTTGCCGTCCGCCGACCTGGAGAGCACCTGGTTCACCGCGGTATGGGGCCGGTTGAACTTCATCAAAGATCAAGTCTCTCCCGAGATGAGCGCCCACAAGCAAGCGGCCGACGGAATCAAGACGTTCCGACGCCTCCTCCTTGAGTATCAGCACGAGGCGGACATGGCCCTCGGCAACGCCCGCGCGATCGCCGAGGCCGGCGACGACACGACCGACGAACTGCTCCACACCGCACGGGAGAAGGCCGAGCGCGCGGGGGCTGACCATCACTCTGCGGCTACCAATCTGGTGCGGGCACTGGAGGACGCCTGCGACACGATGGTCAACAAACATCCACCACACCAACGACACCGCGTTCGTCCGGGAGCCGAGCTTCGCGACCTGGTATTTCCGGCAGGTGGTGGCCGACGTCTACGCGCTCGCGGGCATCACGGCCGACACCCTGGACGGTGCCACCCAGGTCGGCATGGACATCGAGACGATGATGATGCTCGGCGGCCCCGGCTCCGGCGGCATGAGCGCCGGCGGCGCGTGGGCCGTCGCCGGCGGTCGCGGCGGGTCGGGCGGGCTGGCCGAGGCATACGCGTCCGGAAGGAATCCGTACCGGGGCTACGGGGTCAACCCGGAGAGCCCCGACGCCCACTGGCTCAAGAGGAATTGGAAGACCTACGAGCAGAAGTGGGTCCGCGGGGGCGCGAGCCCGCCGAAGCTGCGGGAGCTGGACCCGGCGGTGGAGGAGAGCCTGGGCGGCCACACCATCCAGAAACACGTGGGCAAGAGCGACCAGCACCTACGGAACCGACTGAAGGACGAGCCCGACATTCCTGCCGCGTCCACGTATGAGAGCTTCACCGAGGCCAAAACCTATATGGACAAGGTGGCCACCAAGAGAAAGGTAGGGATTGAGACTTGGCTGAAAAGCGGAACTGGTAAGACCAAGGAATTTACGGCGGATTTTCCAGATGCCCAGATTGGGCGCAGGATATCCCAGGAAGAAGCACGAAAGAGCACGAAGCCGCACTCTGTCAGTGACGCGACCATCGTGATCAAACGAGACCCATCGGCACCGGATGGTTACATAGTGATAACCTCCTTCCCTGGCCCGGCAATTTAGAATCTCCATCAGCGAAAGCGAACCGTACCTCATGTCCGACACCCCCATCCCTTCCGCCGAAGAGGGCGAAGAAAGGGACATCACATTCCATGAGCTGCCGGACCTACTGGCTGCCTACGAAGGGACCCGTAGCACCAAAAGGCGGTCTCGGGACGGGGAATTGTTGGGGGTCGGGGATCTTGATACCCCCGATGTTCCGTCTCGGGCCATGCGGGGGTATTTGCGGGTGGCCGCGCGGCATCCTGGGCGGGCCGCCCGGGTGTTGGCGGAGCTGGAGACGCTGTTGGAGGCCGGGCCCACGGAGCCTGTGTTCAACGCGCTCTACGACGCCGGTATCCCGCCCGAGGCACTGCAGTCCTCGGACGGCAAGGACCCCGACGACTTCTTCGCGTTGATGCTCCCGCACCTGCGGAAGTTCATCGCCTCGGGCGAGCGGATCGAGGACGCCGTACCGGAATCCGGGTGGGAGTGGCGTGAGCGGTACACCGCGATCCGGGGCTTGCTGGCCGGCGGATTCCATATGGACAGTCTCCACCTGTACCCCGATCGCGAGGCGATCATGGAGGATTTCCTGGAGGGGTCGCCCGGTGCGTACGCCACGGAGATGTTGCGCGATCTCGATGATCTGCGCGTCATCGCGCCCACCGAGGACGACCTCAAGTACGCCCTCTACGACGGCGCCATCGGCTGTGGCCTGCTGCCCCCGAAGGGCATGACCGGCTGGGAGTGGATGAACCACATCGCCGACCGGCTGCGGCGGTACGAGAGGGACCACCGGGACTGAGAAGCCTCGTCCCGGGGTCGACGGTCACGCGGTCACGCGGTGTCCCGGTTCGCCGGGATCTCGTAAATGGTCTCCAACCCGTCCTCCTCGTCCCACTGCTCGCCGACCTCCTCGAAGCCGAAACCGGCGATCGTGGCGCGGGACGCGGTGTTGTCGGGGCTGATGGTCACCCGGATCGTCCGTACGTCCTGCTCGGTGGCGGCTCGGCGTACCAGGTCGGTCAGCATCGCCCTGGCGTATCCCTGGCGGCGTCGGTCGGGCACCACCGAGTAGCCCAGCTCGACCATGCCCGTCTCGTCCGGCGGCCCGTGGAATCCGGCGTACCCGACCGCCGCGCCGTCCGCCGCCTCGTCCACCACGGCGTGTGTGAGCCAGCCCTCGATGCCCGGCCGCTCGGCGAGCTGGCCGAGCCGGTGCCGCCAGACCCACCGCGCGGTGTCCGTGGCGAAGAAGTCGCCGAGGTCGACCCCGGCCTCGGCGCTCCCCTGCACCAGGTCACCCTCGGCGAGGGCGTTCAGCGCGGCCGTGGACAACGGCACGAAGCGGAGGGTTTTCTGCTGTGCATGCTCTGATTGATCGGTCATCCCCGAAGGGTCACCGCCGCCCCGGTCCCTGTCCAACGCTTTTCAGTTCCCGGAGTCCCGGACCAGACGTACGGCTTCGTCGAGCAGGCTTGTCTCGCTCGCCGTGAGGCACGGGTCGGTGGCCCGTCGGGCGCGGGCCCGTGCGAGGCAGTCATCATCCAGGGGTCCGAGGTGGGCTGTCAGCGACACCAGGACCGAGCGGGCGGGCACGGCGTACGGGCCGGGGGCGACCGCGACCTGCGCGAGGATCAGCGCCGACATGCTCCGGTCGAAGCACGGGTCCCCTTCCTCGGTGTTGCCCCAGTCGATCACGACCGGTCCTTCGGGGGTGAGCATCACGTTGTCCGGGTGCAGGTCCAAGTGGAGGACGCGGTGCGCGGGGTCGGCGGAGACGCGGGCGGGGAGCGCGTGCAGGCGGTGCAGCAGGTCGGCGAGGGTCGCTCCCGCCTCCTCGGCCGTGAGGGTGCCCTCCGCCAAGGCCCCCAGCATCGACGGGCCCCGCAGCCGTCGCATGACCAGGTCCGTGCGCGGCGCCACGAAGGCGCCGGGTCCGGCGGGCGCAGGGTCCCGAAGCCCCGGTACCGGATATCCGCGCCCCGCGAGATACGCCATCACCTGTGCCTCGGCAGAGGCGTCACCGCCGTTCCGGTACCGGCGCAGGACCCAGTCCTCGCCGAGCGCGAAGACGTCGGCGCTGCGTCCGGTTCCGATCAGATCCCCTGTCCCCGACTCTCCGGTCCCCGACCCCCCGGTTCCCAACTCCCCGGTCCCCAACTCCCCTGTCCCCATGGGTGAAACGGTACGGCTTCACTCCGCCGACCGCGGTACCACCAGGCCCGATTCATAGGCCGCGACCACGGCCTGAGTGCGGTCGCGCAGGGCGAGTTTCGTGAGGATCCGGCTGACATGGGTCTTGACCGTCTCCTCGCTGACGCTCAGGCGGGCGGCGGTCTCCGGGTTGGACAGGCCCTCGGCGAGCAGGCGCAGCACCTCGGTCTCGCGCGGGGTGAGCGCCGCGAGCGGGCCGACGGTCGGCGCCGGCGGCGGTCTGCGGCGGAGGCGGGCGAACTCGCCGATGAGGCGGCGGGTGACGGCAGGCGCGAGCAGTGCGTCCCCGGCGGCGATCACCCGTACCGCGTCGAACAGCCGCTCCGCCGTGACGTCCTTCAGGAGGAAGCCGGCGGCACCGGCGGCGAGCGCGTCGTAGACGTGTTCGTCCAGGTCGAAGGTGGTGAGGATGAGGATACGGGCACCCTCCTGCGACGGCCCGGCGTCCGCGCGGATTCTCGCCGTCGCCTCGATACCGTCCATGCCGGGCATCCGTACGTCCATCAGTACGACGTCGGGGCGCCGCTCACGGCAGACCCGTACCGCTTCGGCGCCGTCCGCCGCCGTGCCGACCACTGTGAAGTCCGGCTGTGTGTCGAGGAGTCCGGCGAAACCGGCCCGGACCACCTCGTGGTCGTCCACCACCACGATCCGGGTCACATGCGACTCGTTCACCGGGCCACCTCCGCCGTCTTCACCGGGTCGCCTCCGCCGTCTTCACCGGGCCACCTCCGCCGTCTTCACCGAGTCGCCTCCGCCCGTCTCCACAGGGCCCGCCGTCTCCACAGGGCCCGCCGTCATCACAGGACCCGCCGTCTTCACAGCGTCGCCTCCGTCGTCGGGAGTCTCGCCTCGATCAGGAAGCCGCCTCCCGGTGCCGGGCCGACGCTCAGTTCGCCGCCGACCGCCGCGACCCGCTCCCGCATACCGAGGAGTCCGTGTCCACCGGCGGGACCGTCACCGCGACCGCCGCCCGACTCGCCGCCGGGTCCCGGGCCGTTGTCCCTGATCCGCAACTCCAACTCCTCCTTCGCGTACCGGAGTTCCACGTCCACCGCCGCGCCAGGCGCGTGCCGCCGCGCGTTGGTGAGGGCCTCCTGCACGATGCGGTACGAGGTCAGCTCGACGCCCGGGTCGAGCGGGGCGACCGGACCGCTGACGATCAGCCGGGTACCGGCCCCCGTGGCCTCGCGTGCCTCGTCCAGGAGTTCGCCGAGCTGGGTGAGTCCGGGCTGCGGCCTGCGGGTGACCGGCGGCGCCCCGGCGTCCTCGCGGAGCACACCGAGCAGCCGCCGCATCTCCGTCAGCGCGGCGCGCGCGGTGTCCCCGATGTCCCGCAGCCGCTTCGCCCCGGCGTCCGGCATCCCAGGCGTGGTCAGCCGGGCCGTCTCCGCCTGTACGGAGATCATCGAGAGGTGATGGGCGACGACATCGTGCAACTCACGGGCGATCCGGGCCCGTTCGCCGCGCGCCACGTGTTCCATGAGGGTGTCGGCGACGGCCCGTTCGGTGGCGTCACGGGCCACCGCGTCGGCACGAGTACGGCGCCCGACGCCCTCCGCGACCGCCGCCGCCGCGAGGACGGCACCCAGCACCGCGTACACCCGGACACCCATGTCGTCGGAGTCGGTGACCGCCAGTGTCAGGTACGGGAGCGTGAGGAGCGGGGCCAGGTTCCGGGTGCGGTGGTGACCGGCGGCGAGGTGGCGCAGGACGAGGAACTGCGCGGCGAGACCGGCGAGCGTCAGGATCCGGTACTGCGTGAGTGCCAGCATCCCGGCCGCCGTCACGGTGAGCGCGGCGGTGCCCGGCCAGGTCCGCACGAGGGCGACGGGTGCCGTGGTACAGAGGGCGAGGAGTAGGGCGACGGGGATTTCGGGCGGGAGTCGGATCGCTGTCTCGGTGGCCGCCAGGAGGGTCAGTGCCGTTGCGATGCGTGCCGGGTCCGACCCGCCTTTTCGTACCCACCCGCCCATCAGCGCCTTCGGCGTCAGTGCCTTCCGCCCCATCCGCGTTCACCTCCCCGTTGCGTCATTCTCACCGGCCCCCTCCCGCCGTACGTCCCCCACGCGAGGGATACCAAGACCGCTCCCGTACGTGACGACCCCTGACCCCCGTCTCCCTAGCCTCCCTTCGTATGGAAGCAACCATCGAAGTGCGCGAACTGCGCAAGCGGTTCGGGGCGACCGTCGCCGTCGACGGACTGTCCTTCACCGTCGAGCCCGGCCAGGTCACCGGCTTCGTCGGGCCCAACGGCGCGGGCAAGTCCACCACGCTGCGCATGCTCCTCGGCCTGGACGCCCCCGACGCGGGGACCGCCCTCATCGGCGGACAGCCGTACGCGACCCTGCGGCAGCCGCTGACCAGGGCCGGGGCCCTCCTCGACGCGACGGCCGTGCACCCGAGCCGCCGTGGCCGTGACCATCTGCTGTGGCTGGCGCACTCGCACGGGCTCTCCGCCCGGCGCGTGGACGAGGTTCTGGAGCAGGTCGGGATCGGCTCGGCGGGGCGGCGGCGCGCGGGCGGCTACTCGCTCGGTATGCGGCAGCGCCTCGGTATCGCGGCGGCCCTGCTCGGCGACCCGCCGGTCCTGCTGCTCGACGAGCCGGTCAACGGACTCGACCCCGAGGGCATCCGCTGGATCCGGGGCTTTCTGCGGGGGCTGGCCCGCGAGGGCCGCGCGGTCCTGGTCTCCAGCCATCTGATGAGCGAACTGGAGGATTCCGCCGACCACTTGGTGGTCGTCGGACGCGGCCGGCTCATCGCCGACACCTCCGTCGCCGCGCTGCTCGACGCGGCGTCCGGCAACCGCGTCGCGCTGCGTACATCGGCCCGTACGGAGGCCATGACGCTGCTCGCCAGGGAGGGGGCGACCGTCGCCGCCGACGGGCCCGACTCGCTGACCGTGACGGGGCTGCCCGCCGAGCGGATCGTCGGGCTCCTCGGTGCTGCCGGGGTGCCGTTCTCGGAGGTCGGCGCGCATCGGGCGACGCTGGAGGAGGCGTACATGGAACTGACCCGGGACGTCACGGAGTTCCGGGCGACGGACGGCGCGACGGACGGCGCGACGGACTCGCCATGCAGGGACTCGACCGGCGGGGACTCGACCGGCACGGACGACGGACAAGGCGGTACCCCCTCATGACGACACCCCCCGGCACCCCGTCGCCCCCGGTCCCTTCGCCACCCCCCGTCACCCCGTACCGCTCCCAACTCCCCCCCTCCCACGACGGCTTCCCCCAACTCCTGCACGCCGAGTGGACGAAACTGCGGACCGTGCGCCGATGGGGCGTCGCGTTGCTCGCCGCCGTGCTGGTCACCGTCTTCGTCTCGATGCTGGGCGCGCTGAGCGGCAGCAGCAAGGTCGCCGGCGGCGGTCCGCCCCCGCCGCCCATCGGCCCGGACGGTAAGGCGGTCCTGGACTCCTTCCCCTTCGTGCACCAGGGGCTGACCGGCGACGGCACCCTCACGGCGAGGGTGTCCCCGCCGACCGGCCGCGAAGGGCCCGCCGAACCGTGGGCCAAGGCCGGGATCATGGTCAAGGCGAGCACGAAACCGGGGTCGGCGTACGCGGCCGTCATGGTCACACCGGGGCACGGGGTCCGGCTCCAGTCGGACTTCACGCACGACACGGCGGGCGCCGCCGAAACCGGTGACGGCCCGTACTGGCTGCGGCTGACCCGCGCCGGCGATGTCGTCACGGCATACGAGTCGGCGGACGGCGCGCGCTGGAACAAGGTCGGAAGCGTCACCCTCAAGGGGCTGCCGCGTACCGCGCGGGCCGGGCTCTTCGCGGCGACACCCGGGCATGTGGAGGTCCAGCGGGAGTTCGGCTCCGCGCGGATCGGCGGAAGCCCGTCCCAGGTCACGGCGGCGTTCGACCGGGTCACCGTGGAGGGGACCGGGGCCGGGAGCGGCTGGCGGCAGGACCGGATCGGCGGGGGCGCACCCGGCGACCCCCGGGACACCGGCCGTGCCGACGGGTCCACGGAAAGCGGCGGTACGTGGAGGCTGACCGCCTCGGGCGACATCGCCCCCATGGTCCTGGACACCGATCTCGTCCAACGGGCCCTGAGCGGCGCCCAGATCGGGCTGATCCCGCTCGCGGCCCTGGGCGCGCTGTTCATCACCGCCGAGTACCGGCGCGGCATGATCCGTGCGACGCTGACGGCGTCGCCGCGCCGGGGCCGGGTGCTCGCGGCGAAGGCCGTCGTCCTCGCGGGAGCCGCCTTCGTGACCGGCGCGGTCGGGTCGGCCGTGGCGTTCCTGTTCGCCGAACCCGCCCTGCGCGAGCGGCTCCCGCATCCCCTGTACCACCCCGACCTGGGGCTCACCGACGGGCCCGTGCTGCGCGCGGTGCTCGGCACGGCCGTCCTGCTGGCCGCGGTCACCGTCCTCGCCCTCGCGGCGGGCGCGCTGCTGCGGAACACGGCCGCCGCGGTGACCCTGATCGTCGTCGTGCTGGTGCTGCCGCTGGTCCTGCTCTCCGGGCTGCCGGTCGATGTCGCCCAGTGGGTGATGCGGCTGACCCCGCTCGCCGGGTTCGCGATCCAGCGGACGGCACTCCGGTACGAGCAGGTGGACACCGTCTGTCTGCCCGAGGACGGCTGCTATCCCCAGGGGCCGTGGACGGGGCTCACGGTGCTGTGCGGGTACGCGGTGGTCGTGCTCGGCGTGGCGATGTGGCGGCTGCGGAAGCGGGACGCGTGAGTACGGGACTGGGCGCGCTGTGGGCCGAGTGGACCAAGTTCCGTACGCTGCCCGGTACTTGGTGGCTGTTGGCTGCCGTCGCCGTGCTGACGGTGGCGCTGGGCGCGGCGACCACGGGCTCGGTCTCGGCGGACCAGTGCCCGACGCCCGCCGAGTGCCACGAGGACACGGTCAAGCTCGCGCTCACCGGTACCTGGCTCGGGCAGGCCGCCGTCGCGGTGCTCGGGGTCCTGGTGATGAGTGACGAGTACGGCACCGGAACGATCCGCGCCACGCTGACCGCCGTGCCGGTCCGTGGGCGGGTCCTCGCCGCGAAGGCCCTGGTCGTCGCGGTGGCCGCCGGGGCCGCGGGCACGGTCGCGGTCCTGGGCTCGCTGCTCGCCGCCCGCCTGCTGCTCCCCGGCAACGGCTTCTCCACGGCACCGCTCTCCCTCGCCGAGGGCCCGACGCTGCGCGCCGCCTGCGGCACGGTGCTGTATCTCGCCCTGGTCGCGCTGCTCTCCCTGGGCGTGGCCACGGTCGTCCGGGACACGGCGGGCGCCCTCACCACCGTCCTGGGCCTGCTCTACGCATTCCCGGTGGTCGCGATGATGCTCGCGGACGGCCGCTGGCGCGACCGCCTTGAGGAACTGGCCCCCGCATCGGCGGGCCTGGCCATCCAGTCCACCCGGAACCTCGACGCCCTCCCGATCGCCCCCTGGCCGGGCCTGGCGGTCCTGGTGGCATGGGCGGGCGTGGCACTGGCGGCGGGGGCGGGGGTGCTGCGCGGGCGGGACGCGTAACAGGGCCGGAGGGCCCCGTCTTGCGGACTCTCGCTGTCCGCGAGGGCTTCTAGCGTGCCGGTATGGCGAACACGACAGAGATCTATCTGGTGGCCGGGGCCACCGGGACGGTCGGGCGGCAGATTGTCCGGGAGCTGCTGGAGCGCGGGCACACGGTCCGTGCGCTGACCCGTGACCCGGACCGGGCGGCCTTCCCCGACGCGGTCGAGGTGGTACGCGGTGACCTGACGGACCCGGCGACCGTCGAACCCGCGCTGGACGGCGTGACCGGTCTGCACCTGATCACGTTCTCCCACGGCTACGAACCCCTGGAGACCGGCCCCGACCTCCTGAAACCGGCGCGCGACGCGGGGGTCCGCCGGGTCACCGTCCTGCACGGCGGCGGTCCGACCCCACTGGAGGACGCGGTCCGCGGGAGCGGTCTGGACTGGACGGTACTGATGCCCGTGGAGTTCATGGCGAACTCCGTCGAGTGGGCCGAGTCCATCCGTACCGAGGACACGGCCCGCGCCCCCTTCGTCGACCGGCTCAGCGCGCTGGTCCACGAGGCGGACATCGGCGCGGTGGCCGCGGTCGCGCTCACCGAGGAAGGGCACGCGGGCCAGGAGTACGTGATCACCGGGCCCGAGGCGCTGACGGTCCGCGACAAGGTCGCCGCCATCGCCGCCGCCCGGGGCCGCGAGGTCCGCCTGGTGGAACAGACCGAGGCCGAGACGGCGGACGAGATGCGCGCCCAGGGCCAGGACGAGGACTCCATCGCCTGGCTCCTCGACGTCTACAAGAACACCCCACCCGTGGGCCGCACGGTCGTGGACACGGTCCCCCGCCTCACCGGCCGCCCGTCCCGCACCTACGCCGAGTGGGCCCAGGAGCACGCCGAGTTGTTCCGGTAGGCCCAGGCGGGACACTCGCTTGGTGGGAACTTGGCCGGGATCTTGGCCGGGATCTTGGTCGGGATCTTGGTCGGGATCACCGGCAGAGAGCGACGTGCGCGTATAGGGTCCCTGCGGGCAGGCCGTACGGGGACAGGGGGCGGGGGAGCGTGCTGCGGGCGGTGTACGGGCAGGTGTTGCGCGCGCTGGCGTGCGGGCTGCTCGCGTGGCAGGTGTGGCTCATGTGGTTCGTCGCGAGTTCCGAGGCGTCGGGCGTCGAGTGGTCCTGCGACGGGAACGGGGGCTGCGGCAGTGACCGGTTCGCGGCCTGGGCGACCGTCCCGGGCATCGTGAGCGCGATCCTTCTCGGCGTGCTCGCCGTACGGTTCCTGCACCGGGCGGCGGCGGGCACGGCGATCGCGTTCTCGGCGGTCGCGTGCGTCGCGGGCTGGTACCACGCGGTCGCGGACGGCCGGGTCGACTACGACACCGTGACCGACTTCCACATCCTGTTCCCGATCGTGCAGTTGCCCGTTTCGGACTGGCTGACGTTCCTGTGGGCCGTCTTCGGCCTCGGCGCGCTGCTCGCCAGTTGGGGCGCCGCGGTCAGCCTCCGGCGCACCGCCGCGCTGCGCCGCCTGTCCCGCCGGTACGCGACCGCCGAGGCGACGGTCACCGGGTGGCGGCGCGTGAACGGCCACTACGGCGCGGTCACCCTCGTCTTCGAGGACCGGGACGGCGTGCGCCACGAGGTGCCCGCCGTCACCGAACGCCTCGCGCTGGCCCGCCCGGTGCTCGCCGTGTACGCGCCGGACCGCCCGGACGACCCGCGCCGCACCCGGGTCGCGATCCCGCGCCGACGCCGGACCGCGAACCTGGCCGTCAGGAACCCGCTGTGAACCGCCCGGCGCGCGAACCGGGCGCGTTCTCCTTCGTACGGCGCCTGTTCGCACCGCATCTGCTGGTGGCGACCCTCGTCGTGACCGCCTCGTTCACCGCGCTCGGTGTGGGCGTGATCGAGGGCCCACGCTGGCTGCTGATGGCCGGTCTGACGTCCTCGGCGCTGTTGCTGACGCTGCTCGGTGCGGTCGGCGAGAGCGCGCCCGAGGGAGGCGCGGCAATGGCGCTGCGGTCGGGCGGGCCCCGCGTCTTCGCGCCGGCCGTGGTCCACTCGGTACGGGCCGTGGACACGGCGACCGGGCGCACGGCGGACCCGCAGTCCCAAAGCAGCGTGTTCGCCTTCCAGTTGACGGTGGTCCCGCCGGACGGCTCCCGCCCGTACCGCATCCAGGTCCGTCACCCCCTGGACGTCCAGGGCCTGCTGCACCGCACCCGCGCCGTCGTCGAGTACGACCCCCTCCAGCCGTGGCGCGTCGTCCTGCCCCCGTATCCGCCCACGCCGTGGCTGGTCCGCGCGAACAATCTGGACGCCGAGACACTGACCGCCCCCGAACTCGTCCGCCGCGGCCTCCCACCCGGCTCCCAGATCCTGACCACGGCCGTACTCCTCGCCACCGCCGCGACAACGACCCTGATCAACCAGGGCCTGACGCCCTGACGCCCTCACCCCCTGACTGACACCGGGTCCGGCTACGTTGGCGCGCATGCTGTCGTACGAGAACCTGAGCGCGGCCGAACGCCGGGTGTGGGACGCGTTCCCGGAGGGCCGCCGGGTCGATCTGCGCACCGGGACTCCCGAGGACGACGATCCGGCGGGCGGCCACGCCTGGCCGGCGGACCGCACGGTACGGGCGGCCGTGCTCGCCGCCCTGCTGCTTGGCGACGGGCAGCGGCACCAGGGCGCGGTGCCCGCGCTGCGGCTCACCGGTGCGCGGATCACGGGCCCGATCGACCTGAGCGGCGCGGAGGTCCCGCACGCCCTCTGGCTCGCGGACTGCCACCTGGACGAGGACATCAGCCTGTACGGGGCCACGGTCCGGTCGATCGGTGTGGCGGGCAGCCGGGCCACGCGGATCGACGCCAGGATGGCGCGGATCGAGGGCCGTCTGGACCTCCGGTGGTCCGCGTTCACGGGCACCCTTGACCTGGCCAACGCCCACATAGCCGCCGAACTCGTCCTGGACGGCGCCGAGATCGCGGTGTCCGACACCTGGGCGGTGAACGCGGGCGGGCTCGTCATGGGCGGCGGCATCTGGTGCCGCAAAGGGTTCACGGCGCGCGGCGGCATCTCGATGCCCGGCGCGACCATGCCGGGCGGACTGTTCCTGCGCGAGGCCCACCTCGACAACCCGCGCGGCATCGCGCTCTGCGCGGAGAACGCCACCGCCTCCACGATGGACTTCCGCGACGGATTCACCGCGCACGGCACGGTCGACCTGAGCGGCGCGCAGATCACCGGGCCGCTGAGATTCGGCGGAGCCGTCCTTCACGGCGACACCCAACTCCCGCACGGGGGAACGGCATTGAACGCCACGCGGACGCAGGCGGGCGCCCTGGAGTTCACCCCGGCCCTGCCCCCGTCGGGCGCCGTCGACCTCCGGGGTGCCCACGTCGACGTCCTGCACGACCGGCCGGACTCCTGGCCCCGGATCGTCCACCTCCAGGGCCTGGTCTACGGCACTCTCCAGTCGGCCGACGAAGGCCCGCCCCGCGCCCGGCGGGCCCGGCACGAGGTGGACCGCCGTCTGGCGTGGCTGCGCCGGGAACCCGCCTACGTGCCGCAGCCCTACGAGCAGTTGGCGAGTTGGTACCGGACGGTCGGGCACGACGACGACGCCCGCCGGGTACTCCTCGCCAAGCAGCGTCACCGCCGCGCCACCATGGGCGCCGGCGGCCGGGTGTGGAGCCATGTCCTCGACGCCACGGTCGGGTTCGGCTACCGGCCCTGGCTCGCCGGGCTGTGGCTGCTGGCCCTGACCCTGCTCGGCACGGCCGTGTTCAGCGGCGGGTCACCGCACGCGGCGCAGCCCGGTGACGGTCCCCCGTTCAACCCGCTCGTGTACGCCCTCGATCTGCTGATCCCCATCGGGGGCCTCGGCCAGCGCGACGCCTGGTACTGGACGGGCGGCCTCACCCAGGGCGTCTCCTACGCGCTGATCGGTATGGGCTGGATCCTCACGACGGCCGTCGTCGCGGGCGTGACGCGGACGCTGAACAAGACCTGACCGCCGACCGCCATGCCCAGGGGTCACCCCCACCTCGGCCCCGCCGCCCGGTCGATCGCCTGTTGCACCGATGTCAGGCGGTCCGCCAGGAGGGTCAGGGCCGCCAGGGCCCGGGTCGCCGGGTCGTCCCCGGGGCCGCCCAGGGTGAGGGAGCGGGCATAGGCCGCCTTGACCCGGGTCCAGCGGTCCGCGTCCGAGGCCGTGAGCGTGCCGCGGAGTTCCGCGAGTTTCAGCAGGTTCGACTCGGCGCCCGTGGTGAGCGTCTGGGACTCGGTCGTGTAGTGGTCGTCCAGGAGGGCGGCGAGTTCGGCGGGGTTCATGACCGGGCGGATCCGCTGAACGATCTTGTTCATGTTGCGGTACGAACCCTGGAGGCGGAACGGCGGTTCGGTGCGGGACGCTTCGGCGCGGGACGCCGACGCGATGTACTCGGCGTTCACCGCGAGGACCGTGTCCCGCGCCGCAAGGAGATGGCGCAGCACGCCCAGGATTGCGTCCAGTTCGACCGTCGAGTACGGGTGGACGAGCTGGTCGGCGCGGGCCGCCGCGTCACCGCCCGCGAGCCGGATCAGCAGATCCAGGTCGGCGCGGTCACGGCCGGCGAGCGGGGCCAGCACCGGATGCGAGGTGAGCGCGTTCTCCACGAAGCTCAGCGCGAACGCGCCCTCCTTGCCGGTGACGACCTCGCCGAGGTTCCAGATGTCGGCCCGGTTGGCGAGCATGTCGGGGATCCGGAACCGGTCGCCCGACTCCGTGTACGGGTTTCCCGCCATGCACACCGCGAACCGTTTGCCGCGCAGGTCATAGGTGCGCGGCTCGCCCTCCCACACGCCCTCGATCCGCCGGGTCGCGTCGCACAACGGGATGAATTTCTGGAGCAGTTCGGGCGAGGTGTGCTGGATGTCGTCCAGATAGAGCAGGGTGTTGCCGCCCGCCGCCAGCGCGAAGTTGATCTTCTCTACCTCCTGCCGTGCCGTCGCGTTCGGCGCGTCCGCCGGGTCCAGTGAGGTGACGCCGTGCCCGAGCGCGGGCCCGTCGACCTTCACCAGGACCAGACCGAGCCGGTCCGCGACGTACTCGACCAGGGTCGTCTTGCCGTACCCGGGCGGTGAGACAAGCAGCAGCAGACCGCTCGTGTCGGTACGACGCGTGTCGCCCGTCGTACCGAGCTGCTTGGCGAGGTTGTCGCCGATCAGCGGCAGATACACCTCGTCGATCAGCCGGCTCCGCACGAACGACGACAGCACCTTCGGACGGTGGTCGTCCAGGCGCAGCCGGGCCCGCTCGGCGGCGACCAGCTCGGTACGGCGCCGCTGGTAGGCACGGTGCGCGGGCACCTCGTGGGCGCGGAACGCCCTGGTGCGGGCGAGGAATTCGTCGATCCGGACGGTCAGGGCGCGGTGGGCGATACGGGGGTGGGTGCCGAGGAGTCCCTCGGCGGTGGCGGTCACCGGGGCCTCACTCTCGTAACGGACGAGACCTGGGCAGAGTTCCGCCGCCACCGCCTCCGCGAGGTCACGGCCGGCGAGACCATCCCCCGTCGACGCCGTGTACGCGCTCAGCCACGCCTCCACCAACTGCCGCCGTGCGCTCAGACCGCCCGGCTCCCCCAGCGCCGCGAGGTCGTCGTCGTACGCCGAAGTCCCCACCGCGCCCCGGAACTTGTCGAGCAGCGTCCGGGTCGCGGTGCTCACCACGAACCCCTCGGGCCCGGTCGTCAGCTCCTCGAAGAGATACGCGGCGGCCGACGCCCCGTCCCCGCCCGCACCCGGCGCCATCGCCTCCGCCAACTCGCCCTGGAAGTCGGCGATGGCCGGTGCCGGGCCGAAGGTCGCGCGGGCCCGCGCGAGGGACACCGCGCGCCGCGTCCACGCCGCCCGCGCGTCGGCGGTCGTGGCGTGCGCCCAGAAGAGCTGCGCGGCGGCCCGCGCCGCCGGCTCGTACCGCAGCGGCCCCGCGCCCTCGTACAGCCGCAGCAGCACCCGCAGGATCGTCGTCGCGTCCAGGTCGTGGACGCCCCGCTCGTACCCCTCGTCGTACGCGTCGTCGGCCGCCCGGCGCACCAGCGCGGGCAGGTCGGCCGCCGCGAGCGCGCCGGGCCCGTGCTCGTCGAGGAGGCGCCCGGCGAGGTGTTCGGCGCGGTACACGTCCGGCGACTCGGAGGGCAGCGGGCGGTCCCAGAAACGGCGGGTGTCCGCGAAACCGCCGCCCGGAAATCCGTCGCCGCCCGGGAAGCCCTCGCCCCCCGTCACCGGCGCCCGGTAGTCCGTCCCCGTGACCGCGAACGCCAGCCCTTCCCCGTCCGGTACGAGCGTCAGGTCCAGCGGACGCGTGTTGACCGCGAACCGGTGCCGCCCGAGCCGGACCACGGCGCCGCCGTCCGTGTACAGGTCCCCCCGGTCCCGCAGGGCGCGCGCCGCCTCCTGCCGGGCCGCCGCGATCCGCCCCTCCAGCTCCTCCGCCCGTACCGTGTCGCCGAGTTCCCGCAGCGCGTCGGCAGTACGGCGGACCTTGCCGACCATCGGGTCCGACGCGAAGTAGGTGCTGACGCCGTCCGCGTCGGGCAGTGCGGCGGCCCGGCGCGCCACGGTCTCCAGGACCCGCGCGGCCGACGAGGCGAGCTGTTCGGCCCGGCGGGCACGGGCGTCGGCGAGGGTCTGGCGGCGCGCCGAGAAGGTCTCGTACACCTCGGTGCGCTTGTCGGCGAGCTGTGCGAGGAAGCCGTCGAACTCGGCGAAGCGGGACTCCAGGGTCTCCAACTGGAGCAGACAGCGAGCGAGTTGGTCGTCGCACGCCTCGGGGCTGCCGGCCGCCGCGAGCGCCCCGGTGACCGCCTGCCCGAGCAGCGCGAACTCGGCGGCGAACTCGGCCCGGCCCTCCTGGTCGAGCAGGTCCCGGCGCCGGGACTCCAGCTCGGCACGGGCCCGGTTGACCCCGCCGAGCACCTCGGCGATGCGCTCCAGGACGGCGGTACGGACGGTGGCGTCGCCGATGTCGAGCCCGGCGACGACCTCCGTGACCGTCCGCAGGCCCTCGGCGAGTTCCTCGACGCGGGCGGCGAGCGGCGCGGCCTCGGCGACCGTGCCGATCGCCCGCGCGTCCCCGATCAGTCCCTCCACGTCCTCGTGGTGGCCCCGGAAGGCGTCCTCGCGGGCGAGGAAGGCGACGGCGCGCCGCCCGAACGCCGCGAGGTCGGCCTCGACATCACCGGCGAGCGCGTCGATCCGGTGCGTATCCGCGTACCGCATGTCCTTGAGGGTGAGCAAGTGGCCTTGGGCGCGACGGAGTTCGGTGAGCCCGTCGACCCAGGCGACCGCGTCGCGAGGCGCCTCGCCGCGCAGCCGCCGCACGACGAAGGCGATCCGTACGGCGGCCTCGCCGAGCGCGTCGGCGGCCTGCCGGGTGAGCGCCCGCACGGCGGCGAACTCGGCGATCACCTGCTCGGCGGTCGCGCGCAGTTCGGCCAACGGCCTCCCCAGCGCGCCGAGTTCGGCGTCGGACAGCCAGTGGTACGTGTCGGCGGCGCGGGCGCAGTCGGCAGCCAGCGCTTCGTACCCCTCGGTCGTCGGTGTGGTCGCGGTGGCGGCGCGCGTGACGGAGAGGCAGTCGGAGATACCGCGCACGAGGTCGGCGTTGCCGACGCGGGCCAGCGGCCCCGACCCGGTGGGTCCGGCGGCGGCACGCGTGTCGGACAGGAACGGCGAGCGCCACACCTGGACCGGATGCACCCGCGCGGCCTCGGGCCCCGCCGGGCCCGTACGCAGCGCGCACAGGGTGCCGTCGTCGAAGAGGGCCCAGCCGTGACAGACCAGCGGCGGCGCGGTCTCCTTGCGGATCAGGTTGTACGGGAGCAGCACGCTGCGGCCCTCGGCGCGCGCGTGGAACGCGTACAGGACGTCCTCGCCGTTGGGTGAGCGCAGCGTCCGCTCGAACTCCAGGTCGGTGGCGTCGACACCGTCGAAGATCTTGTGGGAGCCCTCCGCGAGGCAGTAGCCGCCGGGGAAGACGATGCCCTGGTCGTCGGGGAGCCGGCGGCAGGCCCTGCCGATGGCGTCGAGGCGGACCACGGTCCGGGTGAGCGTGTTGAACACCAGGTGGCGGTGGTCGGGCTCCCGGTAGGGCCGCACCCGCAGCAGGATCAGGGCGCCCACGCGCGCGTACGCGATGTCCGCGTCGGCGAGTGCTTGCAGCGGCTCGTCCACGGGCTCGGAGTGGATGTCGTCGGGGGTCTCGGTGTCGGCGGCGTCGACGGCGGTCGTCAGGGTCAGCGATCCGCCGACCGTGGACACGAACACCTCACCCCCGACCGACACATGGGGACGCCGGCCGAGTACATGGTCCTCGCGGGTCGTCTCCGTCCAGGTGACGTCGTGCGACGGCGGGAACACGGCGTGGTGCTCGCCGCGTTCGCCGTGCCCGTCGAGGAAGGCGGCGGTGCCGTCGTCGCCGATGGCCCAGCGCAGCACCCGGATGTCACCCGTCTGCTCACCGGTACGGAACACGGCGAGCAACTTGCCCTCGGTGTGCCGCAGTTGGAGCAGCCGACTGCCCTGGTAGTAGCGGAACAGCGCGGCGAACTCCCGTACGAAGGCGGGGTCGTCCAGCAGTCCCGGCACCGCGTCGTCTGGCAGCGGATTCAGGTCGCGGTCGTACAGCGCGAACACATCGGCGGGCGTGGTCTCGGCGCCGGACGCGAGCGCGGTGCCGTATCCGGTGCGGTATCCGAAGAGCAGCCGGTCCGCGACGGCGACCAGGTCACGGGGGGTACGGGCGCGTTCGGTGCGCAAGTTGTCGGTGCCGGTGAGTTCCAGGCGGGCCGAGCCGAACTCCTCGATCCGGCGGGCGTTCAACTCCTCCGCGCGGTGGGCCAGTTCGGCGGCCTGCGCGGCGAGCCGGTCGCGCAGGACCTCGTAGGTACCGGTGTCGGACGCCTCGTAGGTACCGGTTGCCATCTCGTCCTGCCTTCTTCTTTCTCGACATTTCTCGACGGTGTTTCTCAACGGTGTTTCTCGACAGTGCGGTCCGGAGCCGCCCACCCCCGTGCGGCGGCTCCGGACCCGTTGGAGGGTCGGTCCTACGCCTTGACGGCACTCCCGTTCAGCTCCGACAGCGGCATGTCCGCGAGCCCCAACTCACCGGCCTTCTCGATGAGTTGACGGACCTGGTCGGAGTTCACGGTGCCGCCGCCCCCGGACTTCATGAGCTTCATCAGCAGCGCGGAGACCGTGAGGTTCCGTACATCGCCCGTCGACACCGACCCGAGGACCCGGCTCAGGTCGTCCGTGAAGCTGGACGTGCCGTCGAGCCACGGCCGTACCAGCGCCTGCGCGGTCTCGGAGTGCTGGACGAAACCGTCGACGCTCTTCCCGAGCGCGATGGAGTTCATCAGCCGGTCGAAGAAGACGGACTCGCCGCCGACGATGTTGATGTCCGCGTTCTCCAGGCCCGTCGCCAGGACCGTGGCCTGCGCCTCGGCGACCTGCCGCTGCACATCCAGACCCGCGAGCCGGATGTCCTTCTCGGCCTCAAGACGCAGCCGGTACTCCTCGTGGCCGCGCGACGCCTCGTCAAGCGCGGCCATCGCGACGGCCTTCTGGTTGATGCCCTCGGCCTCGGCCTTCAGCCGCTCGGAGATCGCGGTGGCGTCGGCGAGCGCCTTCGCGCGGTTGCCCTCCGCCTCGGCGAGCGCCTTGGCCCTGGTGCCCTCGGCCTCGGCGCGCATCCGTGCCTCGGCGACCTCCGCCTCCGCGCGGCCCGCCTTCTCGATGACCTCGGCCTCCTTGTCCCGCACCTGGATCTCGGCGAGTCCGATCGCCGCGGTCTCGGCCTGGATGCCCTCGGCGAGCCGCAGCTTGGCGCGCGCGTCCAGGTCGGCGGTCTTCAACCGGGCCTCGGCGAGGGTGAGTTCCTCGGCGGCGCGGTGCGTGGCGGCCTGCTCGGCGGCCTCCGCGGCCTTGATGTCCTTGACCAGCTTCTCCTGCGCCTCCGCCTCGGCGGCGATGATCACGGACTGCCGCTCGCGCTCGGCCTCCTCGACCGCGCGCAGCCGCTTGATCGACTCCTCCTGCTCGGCGACCGTACGGTCCACCGCGACGCGCTCCCGGATCACCTCGGCGATGTCGCGGCGCTCCGCCTCGACCTCCTTGTCGGCGGCGATCCGCGTCAGCTCGGTCTCCCGTTCCCGCGAGATGACTTCGAGCATCCGCTCCTTCTCGACGCGCTCGCTCTCGACGGCGATGACCCGCTCCCGGTTCTTCGCGGCGACGGCGACCTCGCGGGCCTGGTTCTCGCGCTGCACCCCGAGCTGCTCCTCGGTCCGCAGGAACGCGCTCTGCGCCCGCAGCCGCTCCTCCTCGACCACCCGCGCGGTCTCGGCCTCCTCACGGGCCCGTACGGTGTCGATCTCCCGCTTCTGCTTGATCTCGGCGTCCGCCTGGCGCCGCTCCAGCTCCAGGATGGCCTCGCGGGCGTCGACGTTCTGCCGGGTGATCTCCTTCTCCTCGTGGCGCTGGAACTCGTTGGTCCGTACGTGCTCCACGGCGGTCAGCTCGGTGATCTTGCGGATGCCCTGGGCGTCGAGGACGTTGGCCGGGTCGAGCTGGGTGAGCGGGGTCTGCTCCAGGTAGTCGATCGCCGCGTCCTCCAGGCTGTAGCCGTTCAGATCGGTGCCGATGACCTGGATGATGCGGTCGCGCAGTTCGTCGCGCTTGGTGTAGAGGTCGGCGAAGTCCATCTGCTTGCCGACGGTCTTCAGGGCCTCGGAGAACTTGGCGTTGAACAGTTCCTGCAAGGTGTTGCTGTCGCTGGCGCGGGCCGTGCCGATGGCCTGGGCGACCTTCACGACGTCCTCGACGGTCTTGTTGACCCGGACGAAGAACGAGATACGGATGTCGGCGCGGATGTTGTCCCGGCAGATCAGGCCCTCGCGGCCGGTCCGCATGATGTCGATGGTCTTCACCGAGATGTCCATCACCTCGGCCTTGTGGAGTACGGGCAGGACGACCTGCCCGGTGAAGGTCACATCGACCTTGCGCATCTTGGAGACGATCAGCGCCTTGCCCTGCTCCACCTTGCGGAAGAGCCGGGAGACGACAAGCAGCAGAGTGACGACGACGAACAGGACAACGGCGACGAGCACGCCTATGCCCAAGGTGATGGCATCCATGGAAGTCCTTGGTGGTCAGCGGTGAGCGGTAAACGGAAAAGGGTGAAGGGTGAGAAGCGAAAGGTGACGGGCGTGGTGGCGGGCCGGACGCGCGCCGGCCGGAGGCCCCTGGCCGTTCGGCGCTACGGACGCCGCCGGCGGGATACGGGCGATACGGCTGTGGGCGATACGGGCCCCGCGCGTGCGGGTGCTACGGGCGATACGGCGCTGTCGGCCCTATCGGCGCGGTCGGGACCGCTTGCGTCCCGATTCCGATTCCGCTCCCGTTTCGGGTTCCGGGTCGCCGGGTGCGAGCGCCGCGTCGTAGGGCGCGACCCAGAAGAACTCGCCGGGCTCGTCGTACGCGTAGAGCAGCCCGGTACTCCCGAGCCCGAGGGAACCGTCACCGGTTACGGACCTGAGGTCGGCGGCGGCCCTGGCGTCGGCGGCGGACAGCCGGACCTGGACGACAGCCGTCGACCCGTCCCGCGCGGCGACCTCGGCCTGCCCGAACCCTGTGTCCACACGGCCCGTGCGGATGGTGCAGATCCGGCCGACGAAGTCCTGCCGGGACGGCCCGGGTTCGTCGGGGAAGAGGGTCGCGAGCGGCCGTACGAGCCAGCGGGTCAGGCGCCAGGCGACCAGCAGGGCCCCGGCGAGTACCAGCAGATGGACGAACGAGCGCAGTGTGCCGCCGGACGGGACGACCGGCGCGAGCAACACGGTCGCGGTGAGGCTGGTGAACCAGGCGAGGGCGGTGACGAGCGAGACCGAGACGGTGACGGGTACCCCGCCCAGGCCCCAGGAGCCGAGATCGGCGTCGGCGTCGAAACTGTCCGTGTCGGAGACCCCGACGGCCACCAGCACCCAGAAGCCGATGACGACGACGAGTGCGGCGGAGAACAACACGGTCGGGAATCCGGCGACGGTTTCCAGAAACATCCCCATGGCCGACTCCCCCTCCCCGAAGCGTCCCGGACCCCTCTGCGGGCTCCGGAACCACCCCGGCGCATTCGGTCCCGGTGACGCGACACCTGCCGGTGCCCGGCACCGGGACCGTCCGGTGCTCCCCTTGCGGCCATCATGACGCCCCCTCATCTCCCGGCGCATTGCCGGAACCCGGCAACGTTCACACCCTCCTGGATGCCGGGCGGCGTTAAGAACGCGTTAAGACGGTGTCAGGAAGCGTCATTTCCCCTTGCCGTCCCCGTCCTGTCCGGGGCGCCGCCCCGCCCGTTGTCCCACCTGGGATCTGAGGCGGCCCGAGAGGGTGGTGGCGGCTGCCGTGAGAAAGACGAAGGTGTACCCGATCTGGAGGATGACGACCAGGCGGCCCGACTGGCCGGTGGCGGTGATGTCGCCGTAACCGACCGTCGCCAGCGTGGTCATCGTGAAGTAGAGGGAGTCCAACTTGGTGTTCAGACCGTTGAACTCACCCTGATTGCGGGCCAGCGCCACATAGCTGAAGGCGAAGACCATGACCGTGACACACATCAGGGCGAAGAGGGCGAACGCCGGGTGGGTACCGGGACGTTCGAGCACGGCGTCGCGCATGTGTCGCAGGAGGAGTGACGCGATCACGGTGAGGGCCACGATGAACGCGGTCCAGCTCAGGACCGGCCGCTCCGGGCCGAACGTGGTGACCGGGAGCACGGCGAAGACGGCCACCAGGACGACGATCGTCCCCGCGACCGTGAGCCAGGCGCGGGTCGGGCTCCAGAGGACGGGCGGCCCGTCGGACACCATCGCGCCTCCACGGTTCGCCGCTCGGTCGGGAAGACATCAACACGCACAGCGTCCGACGGTGGGCCGGGGGGCGCAGCCGGGGTGAACCGATCAGGTGAGGAACGACGGACCACGGGCCCGCGGGGGTCACACGGCTACGCCACCTTGTCGCCCGCCGGGTGAGTGGCCGCCGCGCGGCGGGCCGCCGCACGGGACTTGCGCAGCTCCAGGGCGATCGGGATCAGCGAGATGACGACGATCAGGGCGACCAGCGGCAGCAGGTACTTGTCGACGTTCGGGATCGAGGACCCCAGTGCGTACCCCCCGAGGATCAGACCCGTCGTCCAGACCAGGCCGCCGAGGACCTGCCAGAGCAGGAAGGTCCGGGCCGGGACGTCGAGGGCGCCCGCGAGCGGGTTGAGGACGGTCCGGACCACGGGGACGAAGCGGGCCAGGACGATCGCCCTGCCGTACCCGTACTTGGCGAGCAGTTCCTCCGCGCGGTCCGCGCCCTCATGGAGCCGTTTCGCACCGCTGCGGGCCAGCAGGGCGCGACCGCCGCGCCGCCCGATCCAGTACCCCACCTGGGCGCCGACGATGGCGCCCACCGCCGCCGCGATCAGCACCTGCGGCAGGGAGAGGTGCACCCCGCCATGGCTGCCGCCGCTGCCCGGAACGCAGAGCAGACCCGCCGTGAACAGGAGCGAGTCGCCGGGCAGGAAGAAGCCCACCAGCAGGCCGGTCTCCGCGAAGAGCACGACGGCGATGCCGATCGCGCCGAAGGCGGCGAGCAGGGAGCTCGCGTCCAGAACGTTCACCGCGAGCGGGTCGGCGAGCGGGTCGGCGAGCGTGGCGGCGAGCGTGGATCCGAACGCGGATACGCCCATGGGCGCGGCCCCTCTCATAATGGAGTGCGGGGCAGCCTGGCCGGGGCCCCGATGACTACAGTGAAGTAGACGGTCTACATCACTGTAGACGAATAGCGGGTGAGGAGTGTTCCCATGGCCGAAGAACAGCCCGACCGGCAGCCGGACCGCCGTCCCGCGGGCGAGCTGGAGGCCAGCGTGCTCGCGGCGCTGTGGGCCGCCGATGTGCCGCTGACGCCGGGCGCGGTGCAGATCGCGCTGGGCGGTGAGCTGGCCAGGACCACGGTGACGACGATCCTCACGCGCCTGCACACGAAGGGCGCGGCGACCCGTACGCGCGCGGGACGCGGTTTCGCGTACGCGCCCTCGCAGGACCGGCACGGGCTCACCGCCCGCCGGATGCACGCCGAACTCGACAAGGACGCCGACCGGCACACCGTCCTGGCCCGTTTCGTCTCGGAACTGAACACCGAGGACGAGCAGGTACTGAGGGACCTGCTGGGGTCGGTGGGCGGCCTGGAGTTCGACCACATATCCGACGGCACCGACGACGCCGGTACCGTACGTGAGGAAGGCACGGCACGTGAGAAAGGCGGAGGCACATGATCTATGTCGTATGGCTGCCGCTGCTCGTACCCGTCCTCGCCGTGCCCGCCGCGCGCCGCCTCGGCCCCCTCCTGCCGCCCCGGATCGCCGCCTGGGCGCTCACCGCGTGTGCCGTCGTCCTCGCGGGATGCAGCACCGCCGCGCTCGGCCTGCTGATGGCCGCCGGCGCGCTCCGACTGCCGCCCGTCGCCGCGTACGGGCATCTCTCACCGCCGCTGCTCGGCGAACCAGCGCCTTTGATCGTGCCCGCTGCCTGTATCGCGACCGTCCTGCTCGTGGTCGGCACCGGGATGCTCGTCCACCGGACCCGGACTCTCGTCCGCGAACTGCGCGCCGCACACTCCGCCCACCGCGAGGAAGGCTGCGCGGGCGACCTCTCGGTACGGGTCGACGCCCGCCCCTATGCCTACGCGCTGCCCGGCCGGCCCGGCCGCGTCGTCGTCACGACCGGGATGCTGCGGTCACTGGGCGCGGCCGAGCGGGAGGTCCTGTTCGCGCATGAGCGCGCGCATCTCGCCGGGCGCCACCATGTCTTCCTGGCCGTCGGGGAACTCGCCGCGTCCGTGCATCCGGCGCTGCGGGGACTGCGCGCGCCGCTCGGCTACGCGCTGGAACGGTGGGCCGACGAAGCCGCCGCCACGACCGTCGGCGACCGCCGCCTCGCCGCGCGAGCCATCGGGCGCGCGGCACTGGCCGCCCACGCGGGCGGTGCGGGAGTGCCCCGCATGGCACTGGCAGCCACCCAGGGCCCGGTCCCACGCCGGGTGGCGGCCCTCCTCGGAGCCACACCCCCACGCCCCCACCGCGTCCTGGCCGCCCTGGTCCTCGCCTGCGTAGCCCTCTCAACAGTCTCAGCGCTGGAAGCAGCGAGCGACCTCCACGGCCACGTGGAAATAGCCCAGGGAGAACAACCCGACTAGGGCACACGCGCCCCACCCCCTCCTCACCCCGCACCGGCTCGCGGCATCTCCCGGTACACCCGGTCCAGCATCAGCGCCAACAACACATATTGTGCGTACGGTGTACTCAGTACTATGTATAGTGAGCTTCGCCGATCAGTTTGCGGCCCGGCAGCTGTCCATACCCGGAGTACCGAGGAGGGCCATGCCCACGCACGCCGACACCCATGACGTCATCCAGGTCCGCGGCGCCCGCGAGAACAACCTGCGGGACATCTCCCTCGACATCCCCAAACGCCGTCTGACCGTCTTCACGGGAGTCTCCGGATCGGGCAAGTCCTCGCTCGTCTTCGGGACGATCGCCGCCGAGTCGCAGCGGCTCATCAACGAGACGTACACCGCGTTCGTCCAGTCGTTCATGCCGTCGCTCGGCCGCCCCGACGTGGACGGGCTGCACCATCTGAGCGCCGCGATCGTGGTCGACCAGGAGCGGATGGGCGCCAACTCCCGCTCCACGGTGGGTACCGCGACCGACGCGTACACGATGCTGCGGATCATCTTCAGTCGCCTCGGCACCCCGCACATCGGCTCCTCGCACCACTTCAGCTTCAACAACGCCGAGGGCATGTGCGCCAAGTGCGAGGGCATCGGCCAGGTCTCGGACATCGCCCTCGACCAGATCATCGACCGGAACCTCTCGCTGAACGAGGGCGCGATCACCGTGCCCGGCTTCGCCGTCGACTCCTGGCCCTGGCAGATCATGGCCAACTCCGGCTTCTACGACCCGGCCAAGAAGCTCCAGGACTTCACGGACACCGAGTGGGCCGACTTCCTCCACAAACCCCAGGTCAAGGTCCGCGTCGGCACCAACAACTTCTCGTACGAGGGGCTGATCACCCGTATCCAGCGGAGCCTACTCAGCAAGGACCGGGACGCGATGCAGCCGCACATCCGGGCCTTCGTGGACCGTGCCGTCGTCTTCACGGCCTGCCCGGCCTGCGGTGGTACGCGACTGAGTGAGGCCGCGCTGTCGTCCCGGATCGCCGGCGTGAACATCGCCGAGTGCTCCGCGATGCAGATCAGCGACCTCGCCGCCTTCGTACGCGGCCTGGACGACCCGTCCGTGGCACCGCTGCTCGCGAACCTGCGCCACCTCCTCGAATCGCTGGTCGAGATCGGCCTCGGCTATCTCAGCCTCGACCGCACCTCCTCCACGCTCTCCGGCGGCGAGGCGCAGCGCGTCAAGATGGTCCGTCATCTCGGCTCCTCGCTCAGCGATGTCACGTATGTCTTCGACGAGCCGACGATCGGGCTGCACCCGCACGACATCCGCCGGATGAACGACCTGCTCCTCCGACTGCGGGACAAGGGCAACACCGTGCTCGTCGTGGAGCACAAGCCCGAGGTCATCGCCATCGCCGACCATGTGGTGGACCTCGGACCCGGCGCCGGTACGGACGGCGGCCGGATCTGCTTCACCGGCGACGTCACGGCGCTGCGCGCCTCCGACACCCTCACCGGGCGCCACCTGGAACACCGCACCGTCCTGCGGGACCCGGTACGCAAGCCGACCGGGCAACTCGCCATCGAGGGCGCCGATCTGCACAACCTGAAGAATGTCTCCGTCGACGTGCCGCTAGGTGTCCTCACGGTCGTCACCGGCGTCGCCGGGTCCGGCAAGAGTTCCCTGATCCACGGTCATCTCTCGGACCGCGAGGGCGTGGTCGTCGCCGACCAGACCCCGATCCGTGGCTCCCGCCGCTCCAACCCGGCCACCTATACCGGGCTCCTGGGCCCCATCCGTACGGCCTTCGCCAAGGCCAACGGCGTCAAGGCGGCCCTGTTCAGCGCCAACTCGGAGGGCGCCTGCCCGCACTGCAACGGCATCGGGCTCATCTACACCGACCTCGCGATGATGGCGGGCGTTGCCTCCGTGTGCGAGGAGTGCGAGGGCAAGCGGTTCACGGCAGAGGTCCTCACGTACACGCTGAACGGCAAGAACATCAGCGAGGTGCTCGGCATGTCGGTCGCCGAGGCGTACGAATTCTTCCGGTCCGGACAGGCACGCACCGTCCTCGGCCGACTGTCCGACGTCGGCCTCGGCTACCTCCGCCTCGGCCAGCCCCTCAACACCCTCTCCGGCGGCGAGCGGCAGCGCCTGAAGCTCGCCATCCACATGGCCGAGAAGTCCTCGACCTACGTCCTGGACGAGCCGACGACCGGTCTGCACATGGCCGACGTGGACAAACTCCTCGCCCTCCTCGACCGGCTCGTGGACGACGGCAACACGGTCGTCGTCATCGAACACCACCAGGCCGTCATGGCCCACGCCGACTGAATCATCGACCTCGGCCCCGGCGGCGGCCACGACGGCGGCGAGATCGTCTTCACCGGCACCCCGACAGACCTGGTGACGGAGGCGAAAACGGTGACGGGGGAACACTTGGCGGCGTACGTGGGCGGAGCACGAACGCTCGACTGAGCGCCCCCAAGGGGCGCGGGGCTGTGACATTTGCGGCTCCGCCGCGTGGGCGCGACCAGCGCGCCCAAGGGGCGCGGGGAACTGCGCAACCGGCCACCAAGGTGCCGCAGCCCCCGACCTCACCTCGCGGCACTTCCCCCCGCGGTACTTCCAGAGCCGTGCTTGTCCTGGTACAGGAAGGCGAGTCTGGCCCGCTTCGCCGGCAAATACACCTCCGGCAGGTCGACTTCGGGCAGGACCACCTCCGGGCCCAGCTCGAAGCCGGAGCGGGCGAGTCGGGTGACGGCCTTGTCGTTGGCGGCGTCGGGCTCGGTCACCACCCGCCGTACCGCCGGATCCGACAGCACGTAGGACAGGAAGACGTCGATCAGGGTGGACGAGTACCCCCGCATCCCCCCACCCGACCGGGGCCCGATGAGCAGGTGGATACCGATGTCGCCCGGCTCGACCGCGTAGCACTCGCAGACCCGGTCGGCCGCCGGCTCGTACGTCTGGAAGAGCGCCGCCGGCTCCTCGTCACGGAACACCAGGAACGCGTGATGCGTGTCGAGCGAGTCCAGATGCGCGTACGTCTGAAGGACCTGCTCGCGGGTGTGCCCGGTCATGCCCCAGAACCGGGCCCGCTCCTGGCTCACCCACGCGTGCAGCAGCCCATGGTCGGCGTCCGGGTCCACCGGCCGTACCCGGACGGTCCCGAACCCGGCGACCACCCGCTCGTGGACGACGGGACGGGCGGCGGTTTCAGAGGTCATGACGCTCCTGAGGTTCCTGAGCTTCCTGAAGTGATTCCTGGGGGGAGTCCGGTACGAGCCGATTCCAGTCGGTGATCACCGGGACGAGTTCGCCGCGCAGCCACAGCGGCGCCTGGTCCCGCTGATGGGGTCCCGGCCGCCCGGCCGCCCCGAGCGGCACCACCCAGAGGCTGTCGTCGCGCCGGGCGAGGTCCCAGACGTACCGGGCGGCGGGCCCGCGCGCGCAGAGGTCGGTGACGCCGGGCAGGCTGGACGTACAGAGGACGCAGTCGTGGTCACCGGCAAGCGGGGGCCCGGGTTCCGACTCGGGGACGGGGAGTGCGCGCCACGGGGTCAGCCGATGGGCCTCGCCCCACGCCACCGCGCCCGGCGCCCCCGCCGCCACCTCTTCGACGGCCGCGCGGACGAGCGCCGCCCGGTCGACACGGGGAAACTGATTCGTCGTCAGCAGCGTCTCCAGGGCGAACGCGACCCGGGGGACCAGCGCCAGCCAGGGCCGGAACACCTCGGGTACGTCCGGGGGTTGGGCCAAGGACGCCAGCTCGGGATGCGCGGCGAACCCCCGGACGACCGCGCCACGTACCTCCGCGTACGCCATCGCATCGGTGCTCCCGGCAGCCATGTGCCGGTCCCAGCCGAGCAGCCGTTCCCGCAGCCGCGCGGCCCGGTCGCCCAGTCCGTCGAGCCCGGCGAGCAGGTCCAACAGGGCCCGCGCGGACGGAAGTCGCGTATCCATGTGGATCGCGGCCATGTCCCTCGCCGTCCACAGGGGCGCCGCGTTCAGCAACTCCCGGATGCGGTCGGCGCGATACGTCGGCGCGAACTCGACACCCAACGGCGCCGCCAGACCACGCTGGTTGGCCATCACGGCGGTGTCCCGGTGACCGACGTCCGCGCGCGGCATCGGCCCGTGCCAGCCACGCCAGGCGTACGCGGGGTCCCAGGCCGGTACGGTCCGGCGGCCGTTGTCCGCGTGCCGCAGCGGCACCCGGCCGGCGACCCGGTGCAGCAGCCCGCCGTCGGTGTCGGCGGCCTGCACGACGTTCACGGGCTCGGCCCAGCCGTCGAGGGCTCGGTCGACATCCGCGACGGTACGGGCGCGGAGCAGCGGCAGCAGCGCCGAGAAGCCCAGGTCACCGGTGACGCGGGGCGGGTACCGCAGACTGATCGCGTCCCGGATTCCGTCACCGGATTCGGCATCCTGGGCATCGATCACCACCGGCCCCCGGTCCGTCTCGATCACCTCGATCCGTACCGCCTCCGCCCCCGCGACCTCGATCGTCTCGGTATGGACGGCGACGGCCTCCCAGCCACCCGGCCCGAACGCCTCGACGCCCCCGTCCCCATCCCCATTCCCGTCCCCTCGCCGCAACCGCTCCCGGTACAGGTCCTGGTAATCCGCCATCGCGTTGGTGATCGCCCAGGCGACCGTGCCGGTGTGGCCGAAGTGGGCGAGGCCCGGGATGCCGGGGACGGCGAGTCCCACCACGTCGAACTCCGGGCAGACCAGATGGACTTGCTGGTAGACGCCCGGGTCCTCGATGAAGCGGTGCGGGTCGCCCGCGATGACCGCGTGGCCGGTGCCGGTACGTCCGCCGGCGACGAGCCAGCCGTTGCTGCCGGAGGTGCCGGTCCCGTCGGCCGCGAACAGGTCCACCGCGTCGGGACCGAGCCGCCGCGCGGTGGCGTCCCGCCAGAGTTTGGCCGGGAAACCCGCGAACAGGATGTGCGTGGACAGCCACACACCCAGCGGCGTCCACGGCCGCCAGCCACCGGGAGCAAGGCCCGTGGCCGCGAACTCCGGTGCCGGCGGCGCCCCTTCACGGAGCCCGGCGTCGACCCCTTCGGCGTACGCGGTGAGCCAGGCGGCGGTCTCCGGGTCCTCGGCCGCCAGGCGCCGGTAGCAGCGGCGGGCGGTGTCGTCGAGCCGCGCCTGCCGCGCGAAGGTGTCCCAACCGACCGCGTCCGCCCCGAGGAACGCGGCCGTGGTGCCCTGGGCCCGGTGCCGCTCGACCTCGATCTGCCGGGCACGGTCGACGGCGGCGTTGTGGCCCTGCGCGTACGCGAGCGCGCGGGCGTCGGCGGCCCTCAGATGCGGGATCCCCCACGCGTCCCGCCGTACCTCGACGTTCACGAATCCCCCCACATCCCGCATCCCACATGCCGCATGCCACATGTCCAGAAAGTTAGGTTAGCCTAACTTAATTCGGCGGGACGCCCCTGGTCGGCACCCCCACACCCTGCGGGAGAGCGGGAGAGCGGGAGCGCGGGAGCGCGGGAGCGACGACACCGGGTCATCATCGACTCATGGATGTCACCCTTCACCTCGCGCAGGAGCCCGAGGCCGACCGGCTGCTCGGCCGCAGTCCGCTGGCCGCGCTGGTCGGGATGCTCCTCGACCAGCAGATCCCCATGGAGTGGGCGTTCACGGGCCCGTACACGATCGCCCAACGCCTGAACGTGGACGACCTCGACGCGCACGAGATCGCCGCGTACGACCCGGAGGCGTTCGCCGCGCTGCTGTCCGCCAAACCGGCCGTGCACCGCTACCCGGGTTCGATGGCGGGGCGCGTCCAACAGCTGTGCCAGTACCTCGTGGAGCACTACGACGGCCGGGCCGACGCCGTCTGGGAGGGCGTCGACAGCGGTGCCGAACTGCTGCGCCGCCTGAACGAGCTGCCCGGGTTCGGCGAGCAGAAGGCGCGGATCTTCCTGGCGCTGCTCGGCAAGCAACTGGGCGTCGATCCACCGGGCTGGCGCGAGGCCGCGGGCGCGTACGGGGATGCCGGGTCGTACCGGTCCGTCGCCGATATCAAGGGCCCGGAATCGCTGGCGAAGGTCCGCGCCCACAAGCAGGAGATGAAGGCGGCGGCGAAGGCGGCGAAGCCTGCGGCACGCAAGCCCCGGAAGTAGACGGCCACCCCCACCGTCACTGCACGTCACGGGAGTTCAGGCCCTGCCGTCAACATGGCGCCGCATTCGTACGCCGACCGAGCGTTTCTCGCCCGACACTGTGCGCGGCGCCTCCCACCTGGGCACATCACCTCGTATGAGCGCCACCACATCCCGCAGCCATCGTGCCCCGCGCGGCACGGTGTGGGGACGGGCGCTCGTCGTCCTGGTGGCGGTGCTCGGTACGGCCTTCGCGGTGGGCGCCCCGGCCGACGCGCTGCCCGCGCCCGCCGCCCTGGTGTCCATGGAGTCCGGCGAGACGCACGCGTGCCCCGACCCGGCGCTGCGCCCGCCGCCCGTGCGGCCGACCGCCGTACCTCCCGCGCCCGGCGCACGGATCTCCCCCGCGCGCCCCCGCGCCGTCCGCCCGCCCCTCGCGCGCACCGGATCCCCCGCCGGTGCCGTGGGCGCCCTGCGCACCGTCGTCCTGCGCTGCTGACCGGCCCGAGCCGTCTCGGACCACCCCCCACCAGCACACGCAAGGACAGGCGATCACCCATGCCCATTGACCCTTACGCAGTACTCCAGGCCCTGGTACGCGCAGAAGCGGTACGAGACCGCCGCCCCCCGGTACGCGACACCAAGCCAGCGGAATCCCCGGTCCCTGAGCAGGCCCCGGAACCCACCCCCACCCGCCCGGCCCCCGTCAACACCTGACCCCCCACGACCCACCCACGGCACCGGCCCCCGGGGAGACCCCCGGGGGCCGGTGCCGGCCGTGGAGGTCCGGCGCCGCTCGCGGCACGCACACCGATGTCAGAGGCCGGCCAGGTCGAGAAGCCGATCCATGTGTACGGGCGGCAGGTCGGGGTTGGCGGCCGCGGCGACCGCGACCCCTTCCGATGGATCGGCCAGAAGCCGCGTCAGCTCACGGGTCGGAAGCCGGGGATGGGACGCGATCGCACAGCGCACCCCGTCATCGGGATCGGCGGCCAGGCGAAGGACGAGTTCCACCGGCAGGTCCAAGTCGCGCGGAGCCAGCAGCCGCATCCTCGGATCGGGATCGGTGGCCAGACGGCGAAGGACGTTCGCGGGGAGCGGGAAGTCGTCGGCGGGACGCCACCGGGTCCTCTTCGCCGGGCGGTAGCCGCGGTCGACGCGTTCGGCGGTGGCGGGATCGATCCGGTCACGGGCGTGCAGAGCCATCGTCGTACGGACGCTGCTCTCCTCGTCGTCGAGCAGCCGGGCCACGACCGGGGCGGGGAGGCCGTCGGACATCGCGGCCGAGGCCCGGAAGCAGACGTAGGGCGAGTCGACGTACGGCAAGGGGGCAGCGGTCACCCACGGCAGACGCAGCGTCCGGATCTCCCGACGCGCCATGTCGTACAGGAACTCCCGTTCGAACTCGTCGTCGTCCAGGACGTGGAGATCGGTGAACCGGCCCTGCGCGGGCGCCTCGGACACGATCTGTGCGTGGATCGCGGCGCGGGTCGGCTCAGGGGTGTCCTGACGGGCGAAGACGCGGAGCGCGACCAGCGGGTTGGGGTCCTCGGCGAGCCGGTCGCGCAGGGGCGGCGGGAGGTCGGGGTGATCGGCGAGTTCCTTACGCACCTCCTCGTCCGGGTCATCGGCCAGCCGGCGGGCCGTGTCGGCGTCCAGCGCGCAGTGGCGCACCGCTCCGGCGCGCGTGACGGGGTCGGCCAACAGCGCGGGGAGCAGGTCGGCGGGCGGTACGGGATGGGGAAGCCGCCGATAGTAGGTCGCGCAGGCCGCCGCGCGCACGGACTCCTCGGCATCCGTCAGCAGGACCCGACGTACCGCTTCCGGGGCTCGCGCCCACCACTGGGCGAGCGTCGCCCGGATCTCGGGGTCCGGGTCGGCCGCCAGCCGCGCCCGCAGATCCGTCGGCACGTGATCGCTCCGCGCCAGGTACTCACGCACCCGCGAGTCGGCGTCGCCGAGCAGCCGCTCGAACAACTCTCGGGGCGCGTCGTCCGCGCCTATCACCACGGCCGCGCGTATTGACGGATCCGGGTGCTCGGCAAGCGTCATCCGGAAGGCATGCGGGAGGGCGCGGTTGAGCGCGAGGGAGTGCGTGAGCCAGCAGTCGTCGGCCGCGACGATCTCGGCGATCATGTCGTCGGTCAGGTCCGGGCGCCGGGCGACGCTGCCGAAGTCCCCGCGGTGGGCGAAGAGGCGGCGGACGAACTCGGGTGGCAGCGCGGGGTTCTCGGCCAGCGCCTCCACCACCTTGTCCAGGTGAACCGGCGACAACGTGCTGTCCGACACGGCAAACGGCCCTTCAGCCCCAGCGAATTGACCGCCGAGTCTCCCACGCCCGGCCGTCCTTTCACGCTCGGGTAACCCTTTGGGGTCTGCGTCGGGGTCTGCATCCTTCAGGGTCTGCGTCACGAAGAAGGCACCTGCCCCTTTCGAGCGAATCGGCCGCCCGACGGGAAACCCCGCGCCTCCCGGTGCCGGCCGACCTCGGCGGCCCGCTCGGTGACCGTGTCGTTCGGGGTGCCGGGCGCCGAGGTCGAGGGCCGGTCCGGTGAAGGCGTACCCGGAGGCGATCTTCAGGGCCCCCACTCATTTTTCGGACCCCTGTTCCCGCCTGACCCCGCACGCGCTGATACCGGTTCGTCCAGTGATGCAGTGATATGTCACAGCCTCGCACTAGGTCGCCATGGCTGCGCCCGGAAGGTCATGACCGGTAGGCTTTCCGTGTGATCTTCAAGCGCATCGGAAACGGCCGGCCGTACCCCGACCACGGCCGGGAAAGCACCCGGCAGTGGGCGGATGTCGCGCCGCGACCGGTCCGCCTCGATCAGCTCGTGACGACCAAGGGTCAGCTCGACCTGGAGACCCTCCTCGCCGAGGACTCGACGTTCTACGGCGACCTCTTCGCGCATGTCGTGAAGTGGCAGGGCGATCTCTACCTGGAGGACGGACTGCATCGCGCGGTGCGTGCCGCGCTCCAGCAGCGCCAGGTGCTGCACGCCCGCGTACTCGAAATGGACTGACACCCTCCGCGAGCGGGACCAGCGACACCGACGGCACCCGGCGGCACCGGGGTCACTCGCGTCATCCGCCGTTCGCAGGGCGCGTATTGACCCTTTTGGGTTGGACTGCTGGACCGTCGATGATCATTTGATACGCAGGACCGTCAGGTCGCACTACGCTGCGTTCATGAGCATGCTCACACCCCCCGGCATGGGCGGTCGCTACCGCATCACGGGGGACAAGTATCCGCGTATGCGTCGGGGCCGTCGGCGCAGCAGGATCGTGCTCGCGCTCGTCGCGTCGACCGCCGCGCTCGGTCTCATCGGCTGGGGAACTCTCCAGCTCGTGGACGTCTTCACGGGTGGCGGGCAGGCGACGGCGGCCGGGTCGCGGTCCGGGTGTCCGCCGAAGTCGACGGCGTCACCGACGCCCGCGACACCGGTGTCCCTGCCCCGTCCTGGCGGCATCAAGGTCAACGTCTTCAACGCCACGCCGCGCAGCGGGCTGGCCAAGCAGACCGCCGACGAGCTGAAGAAACGCGGGTTCGCGATCGGTCAGGTCGGCAACGCGTCCAAGGAGTACGACAAGAAGGTCGCCGGGCCCGGGATAGTGCTGGGGCCCAAGGCCGCGGCGGAGGGAGCCCTTCCGGTGCTCGCCGCGCAGCTCGCCGGGGTGCAGCAGAAGACGGACGCCCGCGCGAGCGGCGACATCGACCTGATCCTCGGCACGACGTTCACCCGGCTCTCGCCCGCCGACGACGCGACCAGGGCCCTGACGGCCTTGACCACGCCCGCGTCGCCGTCGCCGACTCCCTGCAAGAACTGACCCTGTCGCCGCGGTGGCACTCCGCCACCGCGCGACAGTTACTCCTACGCGGCGACTACTCGGCGGCTACTCCGCCGCTCCGTACATGCGGTCTCCCGCGTCGCCCAGGCCCGGCACGATGTAGCCGTTCTCGTTGAGGCGTTCGTCCACCGAGGCCGTCACGACGGTGACCGGTGTGCCGGCGAGTTCGCGTTCCATGACCTCGACGCCCTCGGGTGCGGCGAGGAGGACCACGGCGGTCACATCGTCGGCGCCCCGCCTGATCAGCTCCTGGATCGCGGCGACCAGCGTGCCCCCGGTCGCGAGCATCGGGTCGAGCACGTACACCTGCCGGCCGGACAGATCCTCGGGCATCCGCGTCGCGTACGTGGACGCCTGAAGCGTCTCCTCGTCGCGGATCATGCCGAGGAACCCGACCTCGGCGGTCGGCAGCAGCCGCACCATGCCGTCGAGCATGCCGAGCCCGGCCCGCAGGATCGGCACCACGAGGGGCCGCGGGTGGGACAGCTTGACGCCGGTGGTCGGTGAGACCGGGGTCTGGATGTCGACCAGCTCGGTCCGTACGTCGCGCGTGGCCTCGTACGCGAGCAGGGTGACGAGTTCGTCGGCGAGCCGCCGGAAGGTCGGGGAGTCCGTACGCCGGTCGCGCAGGGTGGTGAGCTTGTGGGCGACCAGCGGGTGGTCGACGACGTGGAGACGCATGCCCATAACAGTAGCCGGGGCTTCCGCACCCTCGTGTTGGCATCAAACCGCCCGACCGGGGGAAAGTGGCAGGGACCGAGTGGGGGTGTTGCCCATGCCGGACCGAATACCGGATCGCGCGCCGAACCGCATACCGGACCGCATACCGAACCGTATGCAGGACCGTGTGCCGGATCAGGAACCGGAGGCCGATCGCGAGGCCGAGCGTCGGCGTCGCCGTGCCCAGTTCCTCCGCGACCTCACCGAGGCACGGGAACTGCGCGACCGCGTCCAGCCGCGCCGCGCCCGAGCCGCACGGATGCGCCAAGCCGTTCGGATGCGTACGTTCCGCTGGTGAGCGGCGAGTGAGCGGCCGGCCCGTCCGTACCCCGCTCCCGGCCCCGTACCGAAGCTCCAGCGCGGTCTCGAACACGCCGATGGGCACGCGACAACCACCTCCCGACCATCCGCCGACCACCCCCTGAACACGCCGTGAACACGCCGTCGGGACAAAGCGACGCGGACACAGCGGGCGGAAGACCTCTCCTGAAGCCGTGGTTTCTGCCACGATTCCGAGTGGGCGGGAGTCTGGCTCAGCACCCCCGCCCCCGACCTCCGCCGGGGGGAACCCCGACCGGCACGCCTATGACCAGTGGGAGAGTCACGGTGTACTTCGCCGCACTGCTCGCGCGCACCGAAGACGGGTGGGAAGCGAGCGACACAGATCTGGACGATGTGGAAACCCTGTCGGACCTCACCGACCTGGCCCACGAGGCCGCGGTCGACGACGACACGGTGCTCGTCCTCATCGAACAGGAAGGTGCGTGGTTCGGCGTCGTCCGAGTGGACGGCGAGGAAGACCCGCGCATCTATGTCTCGGACGCCGCGGCGGCGGCCCGCAGTTCCTACGGCGAGATCCTCCTCACCGATGAACTGCTCGGCCGTGAGCCCGGCGACGATGCCGACCTCGACGCACTCGACCTCGACGGCACCGAGGACGGCGAACCCGACGCCGCCTCGTCCGACGACGAGGACGATTCCGCGCCGTCCGCCGACGCCGCGCCCTTGGGTCCGATCGGGGACAGCGCCGTCCTCGTCGACCTCGGCGTCACCGCCAAGGAGCTGCTCGCCCTGGAGAGCGGGGACGCGCTCGGAGAGATCGCCGAGGTCCTGGGAGTGGCGGAGGTACTCGAAACGGTCCGCTAGGTGTTCCGCCCGGTGGCGCGTGTAGGTTCCCCGTATGAACGCCCCACCCGGCCTTCCCGAGGGACCGCCCGATCCGGTACGGGACCCCTGGCGGGTGGCGATGCGGCTCGCCCTGGACGAGGCCCGGCTCGCCGTCCGAGGCGGTGACGTACCGGTCGGGGCGGTCCTGCTGTCCGCCGACGGCACCCTGCTGTCGGCGGGCCACAACGAGCGTGAGGCGACCGGCGATCCGACCGCCCACGCCGAGATCGTCGCGATCCGCCGGGCCGCCGCGAAGCTCCGCTCGTGGCGGCTGACGGACTGCACCCTCGTCGTCACCCTCGAACCCTGCACGATGTGCGCGGGCGCGATCGTGCAGTCCCGCCTCGACCGCGTGGTCTACGGCGCCCGCGACGAGAAGGCGGGCGCGGTCGGCTCCCTGTGGGACGTCGTACGGGACCGCCGGCTCAACCACCGGCCCGAGGTGATCGGCGGCGTCCTGGCCGACGCGTGCGGAAGCGTGCTCACGGCCTTCTTCCGCGCCCGATAGTGATTTCTGAGCACGCCCCACCGTGCGGTAAGGTCTCTCTCGGTAGCGTGTCCGAGCGGCCGAAGGAGCTCGCCTCGAAAGCGAGTGTGGCGCAAGTCACCGAGGGTTCAAATCCCTCCGCTACCGCTCTCACACCCTCCCGACCTGCGGAAACGTAGCCGGGAGGGTGTTTTGCGTACGGCACGCACCGCACGGCCGTACGACACGGGAGCCAACAGAAACACAACTGACTCACGCACCGGACGCGTTGCCTTTCGTGTCCCCGACCTGACCAACGACGAGATCGAGGACGTACTCGGGGGAATGGGTACGTGATCGCCATTGCCGGCACCAACGCGCTCTACCGTCTCCTCGACCCCTGTCTTGAGGGTCACGCGGCACACAGAGAAGCGCTGGCCGCGGCACGGTTCATCGAGCGGTACACAGCTCCCGCCGTTTCGAAGTGCCGCCTGTCGCCGCACACTTGAGCGCGGCCATCGCTGAACGTCGCCCTGGCGGCGGCCTACGGGACCGAAGTCCTGTTCACCTCCGACCGGCACTTCCGCATGATCCGGCCACTGACCGGACACCAGGCGTTCCGGCTCCTGCCCGACGACGCGTAAGGGCTCCCGTGGCGGGTTGTTGACGGCGGGATACACTGCACCGCCGATAACAGGGGACGCGTGCGGGCGGCGGTAGGGGAGGCCACGGCGTGGTGCAGACTAAAAAGATCGCGCTCTATGTGGTGGTCGTCTTTGTGCTGTATGTGATCATCACGGATCCGGGCAAGGCCGCCGATTACGTGCAGATAGGGTTCGAGGGCATATCGAGCGCCGCTCAAGCCATCGGTGACTTCATGACCTGGATCGTCAACGGCGCCAAGGACTGAGCGGCGGAGTCCGTCCGTCTGTCGAGGAGTCGCCGTGATCCGCCACCTGGTCCTGTTCAAGCTCAACGACGGCGTCGTACGCGAGGATCCGCGCGTCGTCGAGGGTGTCAAAGCGTTCAAGGCGCTCGGCGGCCTGATCCCGGAACTCGCGGTCTGGGAGTGCGAGTGGAACATCAGCGACCGGCCCATCGCGTACGACTTCGCGATCAACGCGGCCGTCGCGGACGCCGACGACCTCCGGCGCTATCTCGAACACCCGGCCCACCAGGCGGGCGTCGCCCTGTGGCGCGAGTTCGCCACGTGGGTGATCGCCGACTACGAGTTCTGAGGCGCCGCACCCCCGGCACGCCCCCCGCGCACCCGCGAACCCCCCACGGCCGACCGGCCGCCCTGGGGGGTTCGGTCATATCTCCCCCATATCTCCCCCAACACGGCGTTATGCGGTGCTTGCACACAGTGCACATGTCTTGTGATGCTATGACCGCTTTTGACGGATGAGTTGAACGTTTTGTACGAACGTGGGTGAAGGGGTGGCGTTGACCGTGCCGGCCAGTACTGCGCCTCAGGCTCCACCCCAGGCTCCATCCCAGGCCCCGCCCCAGACCCCGCCTCAGGCCCCGCCCCACGCTCCAGCCCAGACCGCGCCCCCGGCCATGCCCGCCATGCCCCCGGCGCCGCCCCACCAGGTCACGCCCCACGACCCCGTCACCCCTCAGGAACCCCCGGCCGAGCAGTCGCCCCCGGAGGAACCCCCCGCCGAAGAGCCCGCCCCGCCCCGAAGCCGGGGCGCCGACACCCGGGCCCTCACCCAGGTCCTCTTCGGACAGCTCAAGCACCTGGAACCGGGCACCCCCGAGCACAGCCGGGTACGCGGCGCGCTCATCGAGGCCAATCTGCCCCTCGTCCGGTACGCCGCCGCCCGCTTCCGCAGCCGCAACGAGCCGATGGAGGACGTGGTCCAGGTCGGCACCATCGGCCTCATCAACGCCATCGACCGCTTCGACCCGGACCGGGGCGTGCAGTTCCCGACCTTCGCGATGCCCACCGTCGTCGGCGAGATCAAGCGGTACTTCCGCGACAACGTCCGTACCGTCCACGTACCGCGCAGGCTGCACGAGCTGTGGGTGCAGGTGAACGGCGCGACCGAGGACCTGACCACCAACTTCGGGCGCTCGCCCACCACCGCCGAGATCGCCGAGCGGCTGCGCATCACCGAGGAGGAGGTGCTGGCCTGCATCGAGGCCGGCCGCTCCTACCACGCGACCTCACTGGAGGCCGCCCAGGAGGGCGACGGCCTGCCCGGCCTCCTCGACCGGCTCGGCTACGAGGACCCGGCACTCGACGGCGTCGAACACCGCGACCTCGTACGGCATCTGCTCGTACAGCTGCCCGAAAGGGAGCAGCGGATTTTGCTGTTGCGTTACTACAGCAATCTCACGCAGTCACAGATCAGCGCCGAACTCGGTGTGTCCCAGATGCATGTGTCAAGGCTCCTCGCCCGTAGCTTCGCGCGATTGCGATCCGCAAACAGGATCGAGGCGTAACCGGAACGGGTTGACCGTCCCTGGAGCCGGTTGCCGACATCACGCGGACCGAAAGCCCCCAGACCCCCCGTTTCCTGCGCAGACTCCCCCTCCCCATGTCGACAAGTCACTACAGCGTGTTGCCGACATGTGACATTCTGCGGGAACTGCGTTTGCCGGGGCCCCACCGCCGGTATTCAGGTGGAGGCTGCGTTCCTCAGACGGGTGCGCCGGCCACGACCGTCCGCGACCTCAAGGGGGTGGCATGTCCGTAGACCAGGGCAGCTCGAAGGTGCTCACGCTCACGAAGAGCGCAACCGCGCCCGACGCGCTGAACAGCCCGGCGGTGACCATTCGTCGCTCGACGCCGTCCGCGACTTCGGAAGCCATCGACACCCGCACCCTGTCCCGCTCCCTGTTCCTGCGGCTCGCCGCGCTCGACGAGGACAGCCCGGAGCGCGTCTATGTCCGGGACACCCTCATCGAACTCAACCTCCCGCTCGTGCGGTACGCGGCGGCGCGCTTTCGCAGCCGTAACGAGCCGATGGAGGACATCGTCCAGGTCGGCACGATCGGCCTGATCAAGGCGATCGACCGCTTCGACTGCGAACGGGGCGTGGAATTCCCGACGTTCGCGATGCCGACGGTGGTCGGTGAGATCAAGCGGTTCTTCCGGGACACCTCGTGGTCGGTGCGGGTGCCGCGCCGCCTCCAGGAACTCCGCCTGGCCCTCACGAAGGCCAGCGACGAACTCGCGCAGAAGCTCGACCGCTCGCCGACCGTGCCCGAACTCGCCGCTGTCCTGGGCGTGTCCGAGGAGGACGTGGTCGACGGACTCGCGGTAGGCAACGCGTACACGGCCTCGTCCCTGGACTCCCCGGCCCCGGAGGACGACGGCGGCGAGGGCTCCCTCGCGGACCGTCTCGGGTACGAGGACTCGGCCCTGGAGGGCGTCGAGTACCGCGAGTCGCTGAAGCCGCTGCTCGCCAAACTGCCGCCGCGTGAGCGCCGCATCATCATGCTGCGGTTCTTCGCGAACATGACGCAGTCGCAGATCGGCGAGGAGGTCGGTATCTCGCAGATGCATGTGTCGCGGCTGCTGACCCGGACGCTGGCGCAGCTCCGCGAGGGCCTGATCTCGGACTAGCCGGTTCCTGGCCGGTTCCCTACCGGTTCCTATTTGACGGACCGTCAGCCACACTGTCGCGATGCGACGGCGACGGCGATGGCGATGGATGGGGACGCGGGGCCGCAGAGGTGCCGTGGCCGCGGCCTCGGTGACCGCGGTCGCCCTCGGCACCCTGCTGGCCGCGTGCGGCGCGGACGGCGGGCCTGCCGGGTATGTGGCGGTGGGGCCCAACGGCACGGCGGGGCCCGGCAAGGCGGTGGCGCCTACGGGTGAGGTGACGCTGGTTCCGCTGGACGGTGACGAAAGTTCCGGCGGCGGTGGCGGTTCGGGGGGTTCCCGTTCGCCGGGGGCTTCCTCGTCCTCGCCCTCAGCTTCGTCCTCGCCCTCGTCCGGGGAGGGCTCCAGTGGTACGGGTACGGGTTCGGGTACGAGGGTGCCCGGTGGGGTGAACTCGCCTTCAGCGGGCGGAACTTCGGAGCCGGGACCTGGTTCCGGTACCGGCGCGTCCCCGGAGACGCCGGCTTCGCCTTCGTCGCCTCCGACGCCGGCCACGCCTGCCGCGCTCACCCTCGATCCACCGGAACGCGAGGCCGGCGACCAGCGTTGGTGCGAGAAGGTGACGGTCGCCTTCCACAACACCGGTGGCACAGCGGCCCGTTCGGGCACCGTCAGCTTCGGTACGCACATCATCGGCGCCCTGGGCATCGACTGGGCGACCATCGAATCCACTCAGCCGTTGCCGGCCCCGATCGCCGGGGGCGGGACGAAGAAGAAGACGTACGAGGTGTGCGTGGACGCCTGGCGGGTGCCGTTGGGCATGCATATCGAGACCCGCGACGTCTCGGCGACGTGGAAGTAGGCGGCGCGGGCCTGTTCGTACGGTGCCGGTACTAGCCGAGGGCCAGCCAGGCGACCGCCGCCACGATGACGACGGCGGCGATCACGCCGGCGATCACGCCGAGTCGGGGGCCGGAAGAGGTGGTGGGCTGGGGCTGCTGGGGGCCTCCGCCCTGGGGGGCGCCTTCGTCAACGAAAGCGCGGAACATTTGGGTGCTGCCCGCGGGGTCGTAGCCGCCCTCGGGTCCCTGGGGGGCTTGGGGGTTCTGTGCCATGGGGATGGACCCTAGCGAATTCGCTGGCGCTGACCAATAGGGGGCCCCTACGCGGGGCTTGGGTTCTAGTGATCGTCGCAACACCGATCCAGATTCAGGCGGTCAGTAGATCACGTAGGCGCTCGGCTGGGTTATCCCAGTCGAGCGTCTT